>NZ_JBITUB010000005.1:0-495199 GCF_044542225.1 Streptomyces sp. NPDC079020 | reverse complement strand
GGCACCACACACAGCACCACAACAGCACCACCCACAGCACCACCCCGGCCGGGGCCGCACGGTGACACCCACCGCGCGGCCCCGACCCATTCCCGACACCATTGACGCAGGTTCTACGGCCTTATAACTTCACTATGCGGATTCTTGATTCCGTGAAGCGGAAGATGCGAGAGTGTGGAGGGTACGGGAATGGGTCAGCAGGAGCAGGTGGCAACGAGCCTCGCCGGTACGGTCAGCGAGGCCATCAGCGCCTCCCTCACGGCGGTGGACGCGGAACTCGCCCGCCGCTATCCGGGGGACCCCGGTACCCGCCAGCCCGTGCACACCGTCTACGTCCCCGCCGACGTGTTCACCGCGGGCACCATCCGCTCCTGGGGCGGCCGGGCGCTGGCGGCCCTCGACACCCACGCTCCCGACGCCCCCTCCTTCGCCGCCGTCCTCGGCATTCCCGAGGAACTGGCCGGGCCCGTCCACGACCGCGTACGCGCCAAGCTGGAGCGCGAGCCCGTGGAGGACCTGCGCATCGACTTCGAGGACGGCTACGGTCCGCGCTCCGACGCCGAGGAGGACGAGGCCGCGGCCCGCGCCGCACAGCTCGTCTCGCAGGCGTACGCGGACGGCACCGCGGCCCCGTACACGGGCATCCGGATGAAGTGCATGGAGGCCGCCGTACGGGACCGCGGAATCCGTACCACGGACGTGTTCCTCACCGGACTGATGCGGGCCGGCGGGCTCCCCGACGGGCTCGTGCTGACGCTGCCGAAGGTGACGTACCCGGAACAGGTCACCGCGTTCGTCCACCTCCTCGAAGCCTTCGAGGAGGCCCATGGCCTCGACGCCGGCCGGCTCGGGTTCGAGATCCAGATCGAGACCAGTCAGTCGATCCTCGCCTCCGACGGCACGGCGGCCGTGGCCCGCATGATCGACGCCGCTCAGGGCCGGGCGACCGGTCTGCACTACGGCACCTTCGACTACAGCGCCTGCGTCGGCGTCAGCGCCGCGTACCAGGCCAGTGACCACCCGGCCGCCGACCACGCCAAGGCCGTCATGCAGGTCGCCGCCGCGGGCACCGGTGTGCGCGTCTGCGACGGCTCCACCAACGTTTTGCCCGTCGGGCCCACCTCTCAGGTCCACGACGCCTGGCGGCTCCACTACGGACTCACCCGCCGCGCCCTGGCCCGCGCCTACTACCAGGGCTGGGACATGCACCCGGGGCATCTGCCCACCCGTTACGCGGCCGTCTACACCTTCTACCGCGAGGGCCTGGAACAGGCGGCGGCCCGTCTCGCCGCGTACGTCGCCAGGGCGGGCGGTGACGTCATGGACGAACCGGCCACCGCCAAGGCGCTCAGCGGCTACCTGCTGCGCGGCATCGACTGCGGCGCCCTGGACACCGCCGAGGTCACCCGGCTCACCGGTCTCGCCCGCGCGGACCTCGACGCCTTCGCCTCGCCGCGCCGGGGCGGGCTGACGGTCACCGCGCCCTGAGGGCTGTCCCGCAGGCGTCTTCCGGAAGGGTGCCGGACGGCGCCGGGCGGCGGCCGGTGGTGCCGGGCGGCCTCAGGCGGGCGGGAGTTCGCCGGAGCCGCGGGCGATGAGCGTCGTCGGGAGCTCCACCCGGACCGGGGCGTGGTCGACGCCGTCCAGACGGCGGAACAGATGCTCGGCGGCGGTGCGGCCCACCGCCGCCGCGTCCTGCGAGATGACGGTGATGCCGAGCAGATCGGCCAGCTCGATGTCGTCGAAGCCGACCAGGGCCACGGGGCGTTCCCGCTCCGCCAGGACGCGTACCGCGGTCACCGTCACCCGGTTGTTGCCCGCGAACAGCGCGGTGACCGGTTCCGGTCCGGCGAGCATCCTCTCGGCCGCCGCCCGGACCCGCCCGGGGTCGGTGGAGCCGAGCGAGACCCAGCCGTCCCCGACCTCGATGCCCGCGTCCGCCATCGCCGCGTGGTAACCGCGCAGCCGCTCGGTGGCCGTGTGGATACGGGGCTGGTCGCCGATGAAGCCGATCCTCCGGTGGCCGTGCGCGATCAGATGGGCGACGCCTTCGCGGGAGCCGCCGAAGCTGTCCGAGAGGACCATGTCGGCGTTGATCCGGCCCGCCGGGCGGTCCACGAAGACCGTGGCGATGCCCGCCTTCATCTCCGGCTCCAGATAGCGGTGGTCATCGCCCGCGGGGATCACGATCAGTCCGTCCACCCGGCGGGCGCACAGCGCGAGGACGAGTTCCTGCTCGCGCTCGGGGTCCTCGGCGCTCGAACCGTTGATCAGGAGCGCGCCGTGTGCGCGGGCCACCTCCTCCACCGCGCGGCTCAGCGGGCCGTAGAAGGGGTCGGCGAGGTCTTCCAGGACCAGGCCGATGGAGGCGGTGCGTCCCTTGCGCAGCACGCGCGCGCTGTCGTTGCGGCGGAAGCCGAGGGCGTCGATCGCCTCCTGGACCCGGCGTTCGGTGTCGGGGGTGACACCCGGCTCACTGTTCACCACCCGCGAGACCGTCTTGAGGCCCACTCCGGCGCGGGCCGCCACGTCCTTCATGGTCGGCCGGTTGCCGTAGCGGGGCTCGGAGTGACGGGTGGTCTCGGCCACGTGCGCTGTCCTGTCGTCGATGAGGTCGGGTCCGGCGGGTCCGGGCGGTCCCGTGAACGGTGCCGGGAAGAGCCGGAAGGCTGTGGCGTCGAGCATAGGCCCTGGACAACGTTGTCAGAAGAATGGAGACTGTGCGGACCATCGACTGAACCCGCAGGTCCCGCCCCTTCACTTCACCCGGAGAGCCCACACCGATGCATACCGACCTCGTCGCCGCGCTCGACATCGGAGGCACCAAGATCGCCGGTGCGCTGGTGGACGGCGGCGGAACCCTTCTCGTACGGGCGCAACGGCCGACGCCCGCCCGGCAGGACGCCGGGACGGTGATGGATGCCGTCGGCGAGGTGCTGTCCGAACTGATGGCGTCGCCGCTGTGGAGCAGGGCGGCCTCCGTCGGCATCGGCAGCGCGGGTCCCGTGGATGCCTCGGCCGGTACGGTGAGCCCGGTCAACGTCCCGTGCTGGCGGGACTTTCCGCTGGTGGAGCGGGTGCACAGGGCGACGGGGGGACTGGCCGTCACACTCGTGGGCGACGGGGTGGCGATGACGGCGGCCGAGCACTGGCTCGGTGCGGCGCGCGGCTACGACAACGCGCTCTGCCTCGTCGTGTCCACAGGCGTCGGCGGTGGTCTGGTCCTCGGCGGCAGACTGCACCCGGGCCCCACCGGCAACGCCGGTCACATCGGTCACCTCAGCGTGGACCTGGACGGCGACCCGTGCCCGTGCGGCTCCCGCGGCTGCGTCGAACGCCTCGCCAGCGGGCCGAACATCGCCCGCCGGGCCCTGGAGAGCGGCTGGAGCCCGGGACCGGACGGTGATGCCACGGCCGCCGCCGTGGCCGCTGCCGCCCGTGCCGGGGACCCGGTCGCCATCGCCTCGTACGAACGGGCGGCCCAGGCGCTGGCCGCCGGGATCGCCGCGACCGCCACGCTCGTCGAGATCGGGATCGCGGTGATCGGCGGAGGCGTGGCCGGTGCGGGAGACGTGCTCTTCGCACCGCTGCGCCGGTCCCTGCGCGACTACGCCACCCTCTCGTTCGTCCGTCAGCTCGTGGTGGCGCCCGCCGTGATGGGTACGGACGCGGGGCTGGTGGGAGCGGCGGCCGCCGCCGCGACGGCGGCGCGGCGGCCGACGGCCCCCTGACTTCCAGGGGGTGCCCGGTTCGTCAGGCCGGACACCCCCTGGACGATTCCCGGCGGCACCGCGGGCGGCCGGCGGGTCGTCTCCGGCGGGGCCCGTCCCCGGCGCCGGCCCCGGTCTTCCGCCCATGGCCACGGGCCCCGACGGCGCCCGGCCGCCCGCCGCTACGGCGCCCGGGGAGCCGGGCCTCGTACAGTGGTATGCCCGGCGACGGGCATCCGGCCGCCAGGTCCCGGCAACGGCATCGCCACATCGGGGTTTCCGCAGCAGGGTGTTGCGGGCAAGCCACAGGGGGCTACGGAAGAGGGGGAACCGTGATCGTCTGGGTCAACGGTGCGTTCAGTGCGGGCAAGACGAGCGCCGCGTGCGAACTGATCGATCTGATCCCGAACAGCACGTTGTACGACCCCGAGCTGACCGGCGCCGGGCTGCGCGGCCTGCTGCCCCAGAAGAAGCTGGCCGAGGTGAGCGACTTCCAGGACCTGCCGATCTGGCGGCGGCTGGTGGTGGACACGGCGGCCGCGTTGCTCGCCGAGGTGCCAGGGGTGCTCGTGGTGCCGATGACGCTCCTGCGTCAGGAGTACCGCGACGAGATCTTCGGCGGGTTCGCCTCCCGGCGCATTCCCGTGTGCCATGTACTGCTCTCACCTGAGGAAACGATCCTGCGAAGCCGGATCGCGGACCGGGAGGTGGTGCCGGCCGACCCCGAGCACAGCGAACGCGTCCGACGGTGGGCGTACGAGCACATCGATCCCTATCTGGCGGCCCTCGACTGGATCGCGGCGGACGCCCACGCGATCGACACCAGCGCGCTCACCCCGTACGAGACGGCCGAGCGGATCGCCGAGGCGGTACGCACCGGGGCGGCCGGGGCGTGCGAGATCGTCCAGACCCCCGATCCGACCGCGGAGACCGTCGCGTCCGGAGTCCTGCTCTTCGACGAACAGGACCGTGTCCTGCTCGTCGATCCCACCTACAAGCCGGGCTGGGAGTTCCCCGGCGGAGTGGTGGAGGCGGGGGAGGCTCCGGCGCGGGCGGGGATGCGGGAGGTCGCGGAGGAGATAGGGATCCGGCTGGACCGGGTGCCGAAGCTCCTGGTGGTCGACTGGGAGTCGCCGAAGCCGCCCGGCTACGGGGGGCTGCGCTTCCTCTTCGACGGCGGCCTGCTGCGCGGTGAGGACGCCGAGCATCTGCTGCTTCCGGGGTCGGAGCTGCGAGGCTGGCGGTTCGTCACCGAGGCGGAGGCGGCGACGATGCTGCCGCCCACCCGCTACGAGCGGCTGCGCTGGGCGCTGCGGGCGCGCGAACGGTCGGTCGTGCTCAATCTGGAGGCCGGCGTGCCGGTGGGCTGAGGGGCCGGTGGGCCGAGGGGCCGGGGCGCGGTGAGCGCACCCCGGCCCCTCGGCCGGACACGAAGGGCCCTAACTCTTCTTGGACTCCGCGTAGTTGCGCAGGAACAGCGCCTCGGCCACCGAGAGGCGTTCCAGTTCCTCCGGCGACACACTCTCGTTCACCGCGTGGATCTGGGCCTCGGGCTCACTGAGACCGATCAGCAGGATCTCCGCCTCCGGGTACAGGCCCGCGAGCGTGTTGCACAGCGGGATCGAGCCGCCCATGCCGGATGACTGCATCTCCTCGCCCGGGTACGCGACCCGCATGGCATCGGCCATCGAGGTGTACGCCGGGCTCGTGATGTCGGCGCGGAACGGCTGGCCCTGGCCCACCCGCTCCACCGAGACCCTCGCTCCCCAGGGGGCGTGGGACTCCAGATGGGCGGTCAGCAGCTTCGTCGCCTCGGCGGCGTCCTGGCCGGGCGGCACCCGCAGGCTCACCTGCGCGCGGGCGCTCGCCTGCAGGGACGGCGTGGCACCGACCACCGGCGGGCAGTCGATGCCGATGACCGTGACGGCGGGACGCGCCCAGATCCGGTCCGCGACACTCCCCGTACCGATCAGTTCCACACCGTCCAGGACCTTCGCGTCCTTGCGGAACTCCGCCTCCGGGTACTGCAGCCCCTCCCACTCCGTGTCCGTGGTGAGACCGTCGACCGTCGTCGTGCCGTCCTCGGCGCGCAGCGAGGCCAGCAGCTGGATCATGGCCGCCAGCGCGTCCGGGGCCGCCCCGCCGAACTGCCCCGAGTGCAGGTTCCCTTCGAGCGTGTCGAGCGTCACCCGCAGCATCGTCATCCCGCGCAGCGTCGCGGTGACGGTCGGCAGCCCGACACGGAAGTTACCGGTGTCGCCGATGACGATCGTGTCGGCGGCCAGCAGTTCGGGGTGCGCCTCCGCGTACCGCTCCAGGCCGCCGGTGCCCTGCTCCTCCGAACCCTCGGCGATCACCTTCACGGAGACCGGCACGCCGCCGTTGGCCTTCAGCGCACGCAGCGCGAGCAGGTGCATGATGAACCCGCCCTTGCAGTCGGCCGCGCCCCGGCCGAACCAGCGGCCGTCGCGCTCCGTCAGCTCGAACGGCGGGGAGAGCCAGGCGGACTCGTCCAGCGGCGGCTGCACGTCGTAGTGCGCGTAGAGCAGCACGGTCGGCGCACCGGCCGGGCCGGGCAGGAAGCCGTAGACGGACTGGGTTCCGTCGGGGGTGTCGAGCAGGGCGACGTCCTGGAAGTCCTCGGCGCGCAGTGCCGAGGCGACCCATTCGGCCGCCCCTTCGCACTCGCTCTTCGGGAACTGGGCGGGGTCCGCCACCGACCGGAACGCCACCAGCTCGGCCAGCTCCGCCCTGGCGCGGGGCATCAGCGAGGCGACGGTCTCGGAAATCGGACGGGCGGTCATGGGCACGCTCCTCGTGGGTGCGACGTTATGAAGACGGCGCGTTGTGTACGCGACCGTGGGCGACGCCTTTTGTCCGGCGTTGTTCGTACGACGAAATCATGGCCGATCCTCCCACAGAGGGGCTTGGCCGAATCGCGCCGTAGGATGCCGTGAGCAGCTTGGGGCCACTGGTTGATCGGGAGCAGAAGCACATCGTGAGCAGCGAGAACGCAGACGCCGGACGTGAGTCGGAAGAGCCGTCCATTTCGGAGGAATCGTCCGTTCCGGAGGAGTCGTCCGTGTGGGACGTCGTCGTGGTCGGCGCGGGTCCGGCCGGAGCATCGGCGGCATACGCGGCCGCTGTCGCGGGCCGACGGGTGCTGCTGCTGGAGAAGGCGGAACTGCCCCGCTACAAGACGTGCGGCGGCGGAATCATCGGGTACTCCCGCGATTCGCTGCCCCCGGGCTTCGAACTGCCCCTCAGGGACCGCATCCACGCGGTGACGTTCTCGCTCAACGGGAAGCTGTCACGTACACGTCGGTCCAAGCGCATGCTCTTCGGGCTCATCAACCGCTCCGAGTTCGACGCGGGTCTGGTCGAGGAGGCGCAGAAGGCCGGCGCCGAACTGCGCACCGGAGTCGCGGTGGCGCGGGTGGAGCAGCACGGTCCCGCCGTCCCCGACCGGCGCACCGTCGCCGTGGTGCTCTCCGGGGGCGAGACCGTTCTCGCGCGGGCCGTCGTCGGCGCGGACGGCAGCGCGGGCCGGATAGGAGCTCATGTCGGGGTCAAGCTCGACCAGGTGGACCTCGGGCTGGAGGCGGAGATCCCCGTCCCGGCGACGGTGGCGGAGGACTGGGCGGGGCGGGTGCTCATCGACTGGGGCCCGCTGCCCGGGAGTTACGGCTGGGTGTTCCCCAAGGGCGACACCCTGACCGTCGGGGTGATCTCGGCGCGCGGTGACGGTGCGGGGACCAAGCGGTATCTGGAGGACTTCATCGCCCGGCTCGGTCTCGCCGGGTTCGAGCCGAAGATCTCCTCCGGCCATCTGACCCGCTGCCGCAGCGACGACTCCCCGCTCTCGCGCGGCCGGGTCGTGGTGTGCGGCGACGCGGCGGGGCTGCTGGAGCCGTGGACGCGCGAGGGCATCTCCTTCGCGCTGCGCTCCGGACGGCTCGCCGGTGAGTGGGCGGTGCGGATCGCCGAGTCCCACGACGCGGTGGACGCCCGCAGGCAGGCCCTCAACTACGCCTTCGCCATCAAGGCGGGGCTGGGCGTGGAGATGGGCGTCGGGCGGCGCATGCTGAGGCTGTTCGAGCGCCGCCCCGGACTGCTGCACGCGGTGCTGACCGGCTTCCGGCCCGCCTGGAACGCGTTCGCCGGAATCACCCGGGGCACCACGTCCCTGGCCGAGCTCGTCCGGACGCACCCGCTGGCGCAGCGCGCGCTGAGCGCGATGGACCGGTAGAGGCGCTTCCGCAGGGCGTGGGCGGGGCGTCCGGCCGCCCCGCCCGGACGACGTACTCCCCGGGGAGTACGGGCGACCACCACGCCCGGCTGACGCCGGCGCGGCGGTGGCCCGTCTAGCGTTGCCGTCATGGACGAACAGCAGCCGGCACGCACGGGCGGTGCCTCCCCCCGGGGGCGCGGCGGCCTCCGGGGGCGCGGCGGCCTCCGGGGGCGCGGCGGCCTCCGGGGACACGGGAACGCACCGCACTGGCTGTCGGCCCTGGGGGAGCGGTCCGCCGCCGGGCTGCCCTGGCCCTCGACCGTCGCGCTGCTGGTGTTCGTCATGGTCGGCACGGGCTTCGCGGCGCACAGCCAGGACCGGCAGCCGTTGGACCTCTTCGCGCGGCTGCTGCTGTTCGCCGCGGTCGCGGTGCTGCTGGTGCGCCACCGGCACCCCGTGGTGGCCGTCGCCACGACCTCCGCCGTGACCCTGCTCTACATGGGGGCGGGCTATCCGTACGGACCGGTCTTCGTCGCCGTCGCCGTGGGCTGCTTCAGCGCCATCGTGTCCGGGCACCGCAAGGCCGCCTGGTGGTCGCTCGGCGGACTGTGGGCCGGCCACGTGCTGGTGGGCCACTGGCTCTACCGGTGGCTGCCGCCCGCAGGGGACGGCGCCGCCCCCTGGGGACAGGAGGCGTTCATCACCGCCTGGGTGCTCGCCATCGTCGCCGCCGCCGAACTGCTGCGGGTACGCCGCGAACAGTGGGCGGCGGCCAGGGCGGAACGGGAGGCCGCGGAGCGGCGGCGGGCCGACGAGGAACGGCTGCGCATGGCCCGCGAACTGCACGATGTGCTCGCCCACAGCATCTCCGTCATCAATGTGCAGGCCGGTGTCGGGCTCGCGCTGCTCGACTCCGATCCCGAGCAGGCCCGCACCGCGCTCATCACCATCAAGGGGGCCAGCAAGGAGGCGCTCGGCGAGGTGCGCCAGGTCCTGGCCGGCCTCCGTACGCCCGGCGACGCCCCCCGTGCCCCGGCCCCGGGACTGGGCCACCTGCCCGAACTCGTGGAGCAGGCGGCGGGCGCCGGTCTCACCGTCACCGTCGAGACCGAGGGCGTGCCCGCCCCCGTTCCGCCCGGCACCGATCTGGCGGCCTTCCGGATCGTGCAGGAGGCCCTGACCAATGTCGTACGGCACTCGGGTTCCCGTACCGCACTGGTCCGGATCGGATACGGCACCGGGCGCCTCGGGCTCCGGATCGACGACGAAGGACCGGCGACCGGCGGCGACGCGGGCGGCAGCGGCAGCGGACTCGTGGGCATGCGGGAGCGGGCGGCGGCGCTCGGTGGCACGATCGAGGCGGGCCCCCGGCCCGGCGGCGGCTTCCGGGTACGGGCGGGACTTCCGCTGCCGGCCACCGCGCCGGACCGTGAGGCCCCGCCCCGGGACCCCGGGGCACACCCGGAGGAGACCCCGTGATCCGAGTACTGCTCGCCGATGACCAGCTGCTGGTCCGGGCCGGCTTCCGGGCGCTGCTGGACGCCCAGCCGGACATCGAGGTGGCCGGGGAGGCCGCCGACGGGGAGGAAGCGGTCCGGCTGGTGCGCGAGCTGCGGCCCGACACCGTACTGATGGACATCCGGATGCCCCGCCTGGACGGCCTGGCCGCCACCCGGCGGATCACCGGGGATCCCGGGCTCGGCGACGTGAAGGTGGTCATGCTCACCACCTTCGAACTGGACGAGTACGTCTTCGAGGCGATCCGGTCCGGTGCCTCCGGATTCCTCGTCAAGGACACCGAGCCCGAGGAACTGCTGCGCGCGGTACGGGCGGTGGTGCACGGGGACGCCCTGCTGTCGCCCGGAGTGACCCGCCGGCTGATCGCGGAGTTCGCCGCCCGGTCCAAGGAACCCGCGGCGGTCACCGCCCTCGGCCGGCTCACGGAACGGGAGCGGGAGGTGATGGCGCTGGTCGGTATCGGGCTGTCGAACGAGGAGATCGCCCGCAGGCTCGTGGTCAGCCCGCTCACGGCCAAGACCCATGTCAGCCGCACCATGGTCAAGCTGGGGGCCCGCGACCGGGCCCAGCTCGTCGTGCTCGCCTACGAGTCGGGGCTCGTACGGCCCGGTTGGCTGGGCTGAACGTCGGGCACCCTGAGGCCCTCGTCCGGACGGGGGAAACGCCGGAGCACATGGACGACCCGGGCGAGGAACACCAGAGCGGCGAACCCCATGGCGATCGTGAACAGCGGCTGTCCGCCGGTGCGTGTGAGACCGAGGAACACGGCCGGCAGGTAGATGCCCGCGCAGGTGAGCGCGGCGACCACGACACCGCTCACCACCGCGTAACCGATCTCGATGGTGATGGCGTCCCGTTCTGCCTGCGTGCGTCGCCCCATGCCCGGATTCTCACAGGGGTGCCGGGCGGCGGCAAGGGAACCCGGCGTGCCGCGCGGCACACCGGGTTCCCCGTGGCGCGTCAGCTCCAGGTGACCGCGGAGTTGTCCGCCCACAGCCGTGCCACCGCGCGGTCGCCGGTCAGGGTGACGGCGGAGAGCGGCAGCCGGTTCCACAGCGTCAGATAGATTCCCTCGGCCGTCCCGCTCAACTCGCAGTCGGCGGACGGCGGATGGCCGCTCCCGTGCTCCCGTACCGCCTTTGGCGGCTCGGCCGACAGCTGTACGGTCCACACCGCCTCCGTCCGCGCCCCGGCTCCCTCGGCCGCGTCCGTGGCCCGCAGCCGCAGGGTGCGCGGAGTGCCGGTGCGCACCTTGCTCGCGGTGCGGGCGTGGAACCCGGTCAGCAACTCATCGATGCCGTCCAGCGCGTGCTCCGCGGCCACCGGCGTGAGCGGCCCGCCGAGCGCCGACTCGGCGTCGACCCGGTGCACCGTGGTCTCGTGCAGCTGACGGCGCGCCCAGAACGCCAGCGGTGAGGGGGCGGGCAGGAAGGTCCAGCAGTCGAGGTCGGCGGGTGCGGCCTCCAGGGCTTCGACCAGATGACGATGGCCCGCGCGGAACCAGTCGAGCAGCTCGTCCCCGTCGAGATCCGGCTCACCGCCGCCGGGCCGGTACTTCCTGTGCCCCTCGGCCACCAGATCCGCCGCCCAGCGGTGCACCATGCCGGTGTGCCGCAGCAGATGACGTACCTGCCAGCCGGGGCAGGTCGGGACCGAGGCGCCCGGACCCGCCGCTTTTGCCGCCGCCGCGAGCAGACGGCCCTCCGCGGCCAGGGCCGTGATGTTCTCCGAGATCGCCATGAGGCCGATTGTGCCAGGGGCCCGACGGCTCGGGGGCGCAGGTTTTCAGACGCCCCGCAGGTGTGCGGACCGGGCCCCGCCGCCCCGGCGCAGCAGCCGCGCGAACCAGCCGAGCGCCAGTGACTGCGCCAGTACCGACACCACGAGGGCGAGATACATGAACCAGGCGGGCCCGCCCGATTCCGCGCCCGCCAGGGAGCTTCCGACGAAGAAGGCGAACACGGTGGGCGCGGCCAGCAGGAACAGCCAGACCCCGGCGAACGAGGCGTCTTCGTGCGTGACGAACAGAGTGTCCACGGTCACGAAGACCGCTGCCGCGAGCACCAGGGCGAGGTAGCACAGCGAGACGGCGTTGCCGAAGGTCAGCCGGAGCAGTGCGCGCAGGTGCGGATGGTTGATGAGCTGGTTCTTCACTGTCGGCTCCCGGGTGAATGGTCGAGACGTCCATCGTGCGCCGGGACGGCCGGTCAGGCCTGAGTACACCTACTCAATCGCTCACGTGTACGTACGCTCAGGTGTGCGTCGCGTTCCGGGCGCCGTACCCCAGCGCGGCTGCCGCGGCGGCCAGCAGGGCCACGGTCGTCAGCGCCACCGGCAGGGAGGACCAGTCGGCCAGGAAGCCGATCGCGGGCGGGCCCAGCAGCATTCCGCCGTAGCCGAGCGTCGAGGCGGCGGCGACCCCGCTCGGCCCTGCCAGCTCCCCGGCCCGGCTCACCGCGACGGGGAAGATATTGGCGAGGCCCAGGCCCGTGACGGCGAAGCCGACGAGGGCGAGCCAGGCGCTCGGCGCGAGCGCGCCGAGCAGCATTCCGGCCGCGGCCGTCGCGCCGCCCATGACGAGCGTCCGGGTCTGGCCGAGCCGTTCGAGCAGCATGGTGCCGCTGAGTCTGCCGATGGTCATGGTCAGGGCGAAGAGCGAGTATCCGGCGGCGGCCGGACCGGGATGGGTGTGGAGGTCCTGTTCCAGGTGCAGCGCGCCCCAGTCGGCGAGCGCGCCCTCGCCGTACGCGGTGCACAGGGCGATCACCCCGAAGAGCAGCACGACCCGGCGGGCCCGCCCGTCCAGCCGCCGCTTCGCGGCCGAGGGGGTGCGCGAGGCGGCGGGCGCCGCGGATCGCGAGGGGTGGCGCAGCAGGGCCGGCCCCACCGCGGCGGTGACGGCCAGCCCGACGCCGGTGAGGACGAAGAGGTGCGTGGCGGGGGAGAGCCCGCCCGCGACCAGTCCGCCGAGCCCGGCGCCGATCATTCCGCCGAGGCTGAACGCGGCGTGGAAGCTCGGCATCACCGGCCGGCGCAGGGCGGCGACCAGATCGACCGCGGCGCTGTTCATCGCCACGTTCATGCCGCCGTAGGCGGCGCCGAAGACCAGCAGCACCAGACCGAGCGAGGTCGCCGAATGGGTCTGCGCGGGAAGCGCGATGCTCAGGGAGAGGAGGACTCCGCAGACCACCGTGACCGCATGGCTGCCGTAGCGGCGGCAGAGCCGGCCGGTGAGCATCATGGTGATCACCGCACCCGCGGAGACGCCCAGCAGGGCGAGTCCCAGGGTGGAGGCGGAGGCGCCGGTCTGCTGCTTGATGGCCGGGATACGGACCACCCAGCCGGCGAAGAGAAAACCGTCGAGGGCGAAGAACACGGTCAGCGCGGTACGGAGGCGGGCCGACGGGGGTGGGGCGGTGTCTCCGCCAAGTCCCCCCGGTAGGGCCGTCCGCAGTTTGTTTAGTTGCGGCACAAACTCAGCATAGGGGCGCGCGGCCGAGGGACGCAAGACGACCGGCAGGGGCGCCCGGCGATGCGGGGACGGACGGCGGGAGAGCTGTGGTCACCGGTCCCGGGGGCGTCGGCAACGCCTCCGGATCATGGGAGACTCGCCCCCATGAACGGCAAGGTGACCACCACTCGGACGAAGTTGGAGAGGGGCCGCAGCGCGCTCGGGCCCGCACTGGAACTGGTCCACACCGGACGCGCGCCCACCCGCGCCGTGCTCACCTCGGAGCTCGGCGTCACCCGTGCCACCGCCGGCGCGGTCGCCGCGGAACTGGAAGCGCTCGGGCTCATCCGGGTCGACTCCAGCCCCGGTTCCGCGGCCGGTTCGCAGGGCCGCCCCTCGCACCGGCTGGCCGTCCGCGAGACCGGACCGGTCGCCCTTGCCGCCCAGGTGCACGCGGACGGCTTCCGTGCCGCGCTCGTCGGGCTCGGCGGCCGGATCGTCTCCACCGCACCGGGCTGCGTCGCCGTGATGGCCGACCCCGCGCAGGTGCTCGGGGAGGTCGTCGCGGAGGGGGCCCGGCTGCTGCGCGAGAGCGGGCTGCGCTGCGTCGGCGCGGGGCTCGCCGTGCCCTCGGCCGTGGCCGAACCCGAGGGCACGGCCCTCAACCCGCTCCACATCGCCTGGCCCGCGGGATCGCCGGTCCGCGAGATCTTCGCCTCGTGCGTTCGCGAAGCGGGCATCACCGCCCCGGCGTTCACCGGCAACGACGTCAACCTCACCGCGCTGGCGGAGCACCGGCACGGCGCGGGGCGCGGGGCGCAGCATCTGCTCTGCGTCGCCACCGGCCACCGCGGTGTCGGCGGCGCTCTGGTGCTCGACGGCCGCCTGCACAGCGGGAGTTCGGGGCTCGCCCTGGAAGTGGGGCATCTCACGGTGAATCCGGAGGGGCGCCCCTGCCACTGCGGCGGACGTGGCTGCCTCGACGTCGAAACGGATCCGCTGGCCTTTCTCACCGCCGCCCGCCGGGAGCCGGGGCCGGAGGAGTCGCTGCTGAAGCAGGCCGGTGATCTGCTGCGTACGGAGTACGAGGACGCCGCCGTGCGCAACGCCGCCGAGGAGCTGATCGACCGCCTCGGTCTCGGCCTCGCCGGGCTGGTCAACATCCTCAACCCGGACCGCATCATCCTCGGCGGGCTGCACCGGGACCTGCTCGAAGCCGACCCGGAGCGGCTGCGCGCCGTCGTCGCCGACCGCAGCCTCTGGGGGCGCAGCGGCAGTGTGCCGATCCTGCCCTGCACGCTTTCCCACAACAGCCTGGTGGGCGCCGCCGAACTGGCCTGGCAGCCGGTGCTGGACGACCCGCTCGCCGCCCTCGCCTGACCGTCGCGGGTGATGTGGGAGCAGCCGGGAGCGCGCCGGCTGCTCCCGAGGGGGTACACACACTGCCGCCGGCCGTACGACGCGCCGGACCCCTCGCCGGGGACAGTCTCGTAAGCGTCAGGAAAGCACGACAACACCCCCTGAACGAGGGAGCTGACCGAAGATGAACACCCTGGCGTACAACGGCGGACCCGGACCCTGGATCCTCCTCTTCCCGATCATCTGGGCGGCGGTCGTCGTCGGCGTCGTCACCCTGCTGCGGCGCACCGTGTGGCGCGGCCGGCGCGGCCCCTGGCAGGCCGCCGCCCGGCCCCCGCACACCGCTCCCGGCGAGCCCTCGCCGATAGCCCTGCTGGGCCGCCGCTTCGCGACGGGCGAGATCGACGAGGACGAGTACTGGCGCCGGCTCTCCGTCCTGGACGAGCAGTTCGGCCCCGGCTCCAAGGGCGGTGCGGTATGACGGACCGCGTGTAGCGGCCGGAGCGGCCCGCCCGACGGCGGGCCGCTCCGGCCGCTGCGGTCAGCCGACGACGGCGGGCCGTACGGCGACCGCGGCTGCCCCCGCGGGGCCGGCGCGCTCGGCGCCGAACGGCCCGTCGGTCATCGACCCGTACACCGGGAGCGGTGGCAGGGTGGAGGTGCCGCACGGCGCCGGCAGGGTGAACCAGACGGCTTTGCCGGACCGGCCGCTGGGCCGTACGCCCCAGCTCTCGCTGACCGCGGCGATAAGGGCCAGGCCCCGGCCCGAGGTGGCGAAGGAGTCCGCCTCGTTCACGGTGGGCAGCCGTGGGTCGTGGTCGTGGACAGAGACCGTCAGCCGGTCGAGCAGCAGCTCGATCTCGACGGTGCATGACTTGTCCGGCTGTGCGTGCCGGTGGACATTGGTCAGCAGTTCGGTGACGCCCAGTGCTGCCTGGTCGATCAGAGGATCGAGATGCCAGTAGCGCAGTTGCGCCGAGATGATTCTGCGGACCTGACCGATCCGCGACGGCAGGGCCTGGAGCTCCACCGTGCAGTGCCTGCTTGGCTCGCTGATCACGGCTGCGACTCCCCGAAATAGGTCCGGAAGAAGACGAAGGAACGGATCCAGCATGTGGCTGGCTGCTGTTTCTGGTCTGCTTTATTGCTGGGACTGCTGGGACTGCCGCGTCTCCTGATTGCTGCCGACCGGCGGACTGGATCGCAGTGTCACCGCCGGTACACCATCAGTGACGTATGTCCAGAGTGGACCAGGGGTTACCGCCCCGCAACTCGCGGTGCCCGGCCGACGGATCCCCGTCGGCCGCCCTTCCCCTTCTCCGGCCTTCGCCGGGCCTCGCTCAGTCGCGTCGGCCACCCGTGCTGCGCAGCACCTCCAGGAACCGGCTCACCGGAGCCGCGCCGTCCCGCAGGTGGCTGCGCTGGCCCATCGTCAGCCTGTACCGCACCCCGTTGACCCGCGCGATGGTCGAATCGGCGGCCGCGAACCAGCGTTTGCCCGCACTCACCGTCCCCAGCGGGGCGCTGTCGATCTCGCGCCCATTGCTCGTCAGAAGAGCCACCCGGCCGTCCTTGACGATCACCTGTCCTGCATGGGTGAGCGACCTGGTCCATCGCTCGATCCTGACCCCGGTCGCACTGAACTCGACGTCCGCCATTGTGGCTTCGCCCCCCTTCGTACCGACTCCTGCTTGGGCAGTCTGCCCAAACCGAGCCGGATCCGCCAGGTGGCATCCGGACCGAATCGCGCTCCGGCGGCGCCGCGCGCCACAACCGCCCCACCGGTCAACACCAAGGCAGTGCTATGGACCATCAAAGTCAATGTTTGCGCAGGTGGGGGGAATATCGTTGGTGGGTGGGCAACACCGATGACATGAGGAGGCACGCGCTGATGGACACCAGTGAGCACGGGCGTGACAGTGGGGCCACGGCGACCCTGGACATCGACCGCAGCGACCCGGAGTACCGGGCCTGGCTCAAGGAAGCCGTACGCAAGGTCCAGGCCGACGCGAACCGCTCGGCCGACACCCATCTGCTGCGCTTCCCGCTGCCCGAGCAGTGGGGCATCGACCTCTACCTCAAGGACGAGTCCACCCACCCCACGGGCAGTCTCAAGCACCGGCTGGCCCGTTCGCTGTTCCTCTACGGGCTCTGCAACGGCTGGATCCGCCGGGGCAAGCCGGTCATCGAGGCGTCCAGCGGTTCGACCGCCGTCTCGGAGGCGTACTTCGCGAAGCTGATCGGCGTACCGTTCATCGCCGTGATGCCGCGCACCACCAGCCCGGAGAAGTGTCGCCTGATCGAATTCCACGGCGGACAGTGCCACTTCGTCGACGCTTCGTGGAAGATCTACGAGGAGTCCGCCGCCCTCGCCGCCGAGACCGGTGGGCATTACATGGACCAGTTCACCTACGCGGAGCGGGCCACCGACTGGCGCGGCAACAACAACATCGCGGAGTCGATCTACCAGCAGCTGCGGCTGGAGCGGTATCCGGAGCCCGCCTGGATCGTCGCCACGGCCGGGACCGGCGGCACCTCGGCGACCATCGCCCGCTACGTCCACTACATGCAGCACGACACCCGGATCTGTGTGCCCGACCCGGAGAACTCCTGTTTCTTCGACGGCTGGACCCAGCACAACCCGCTGGCCACCAGTGACTGCGGCTCCCGGATCGAGGGCATCGGCAGGCCCCGTATGGAGCCGAGCTTCGTGCCGGGCGCCATCGACCGGATGATGAAGGTGCCCGACGCCGCCAGCGTCGCCGCCGTACGCGCGCTGGAGCGTGCCATCGGACGAAAGGCGGGCGGCTCGACGGGCACCGGCCTGTGGAGCGCGTTCAAGCTGGTCGCCGAGATGGTGGAGCAAGGGCGCACCGGCAGCATCGTCACGCTGCTCTGCGACCCGGGCGACCGTTACCTCGACAAGTACTACTCCGACAGCTGGCTGACGGAACAGGGCCTGGACATCGCCCCGTACACCGCGACCATCGACCGGTTCCTCGATACGGGAAGCTGGTCCGGCTGACCGTCCCGGGCACGGGTACGCCGGGGTGCCGCGTCGGTCTCAGGCCGGTGCCCCCGCCAGCCGTTTGTCGAGCCGGCGCACGGCGTCGCGGAACGAGCGGCCCACTCCGGCCCGCCCCAGCCCGAGAGCGAACCGGAACAGGGCACTCCCATCGGCGGCGAACGTCCACTGGACATGCGTACCGGTTCCGGAGGGGGTGAGCCGCCACTCCTCCAACAGGGCGGTGAGGCCAGGTGTGTTGGCGTCGTCGACCCGGTAGGCGTACCGCTCGTCGGGTTCCGCAGCGACGATCGTCTCGCGCAGCATCGCGCCGCCCTTGAGCCGTACTTCCCGGCCCGCCCCCGCATCGGTGGACGCCGCGCTGGTCACCGCAGTGAACCAGCGGGGCCAGGACTCCACGTCGTCGGCCAGGGCCCGGTACACGGCGTCGGGGGGTGCGGCCACCTGGGCGGCGAAGACCAGGCGCAGCGGCGCGGACTCGGTGAAGTCCAGTCCCACGGTACGGAGTCGGCGTGCCATGAACGCACCTCCCGGGCGATCGGCGGCGGACGGGCGGGGCATACCATAGCCGCCCGGCAATCAGATGTCTGTACCAATAGACCGATCGGTTCGTATCACCTGCCGGACATCGTCACTCCCGTCCCGTGCTGTATCTCCCGTCCCGGACGGGACGTGTGCGGTGCCCGCCGCGGCGGGCGGATCCGGGACGGATGGTGCGGTACGGAGGAGCCGGCAGGTCCCTCAGCGGTCCCGCCGGACCGGCTCGTCCAGCAGACGGTCGAGGACCCCGCCGAACACCCGTCGCCCGCACGAGGCGAGCAAGGGGTCTCCCCAGCCCGGCAGCAGCCGGACGTGCAGCTCCTCCACCCACACCACATGGGATCCGGAACTGGTCGGCAGCACATCGATCGAGGCCCGGCCCAGCACCACCGACCCCCGTTTCTCCAGTCGGCAGACCCCGGCGCGCCCGACGGCCGGCGGAGTCCACCGCACCACTTCCATCGGATCGTCGAAGCCCAACGGGCCCATGCCCGTCCGGGCCACGAACAGGGTGCCCATCGCGGTCGGCAGGCCGGTCGGGACGGTCACCGAGGTGAGCGGGACATGCGCGCCGTGCCGTTCCCAGTCGGTCACCCGCCGCCAGGACTCGGCGGCGGGAAGGGGAGTGAAGCGCTCGATCCGGAAGACGGCCACAAGTGAATTCTAGGACGCCCGGGTCATATGGCGAGCCGAGCGGAATCCCGGCAGCGGCCCAAGGCCCGGTACGGGCGCACGCCGGCGCACGGGGCACCTGCTGACGCACGGGGCACCTGTCGGCGCAGGCGTACCGGCCGCAGCGGGGACATCGGCCGGTGCAAGGGGCATCGGCCGGCACAAAGTCGGAACCGCGCCCCGGGTCAGCCCTCCGGGGCCGCCTCGTCACACGTCTCGCCCGCCACCACGAGACCCGGCAGATGCTCCTCGATCTCCTCGCGCGCACCGGCCGAGAGGCCCGAGTCCGTGACGAAGACGGCCACCTCGTCCAGCGTTGCGAAGGAACTCAGCCCGACCGTGCCCCACTTGGTGTGATCGGCCACCACCACGACGCGCCGCGCCGCCCGCACGAAACGGCGGTTGGTCTCCGCCTCCGCGAGATTCGGTGTCGACAGACCGGCCTCGACCGAGATCCCGTGCACGCCGAGGAACAGCACGTCGAAGTGGAGTGATCCGATGGCCCGGTCGGCGACGGGACCCACCAGGGAGTCCGACGGAGTGCGTACACCGCCCGTCAGTACCACCGTCGCCGCCCCCGCCCGCGGGGCGCCGCCCGCCGCGGGGCGCTGCGCGCCGTGGAACACATCGGCGACCCGCACCGAGTTGGTCACCACCGTCAGATCCGGTACGTCCAGCAGATGCTGGGCCAGCGCGTACGTGGTGGTCCCGCCGGACAGGGCGATGGCGCTGCCCGGCACCGCCATCGCCGCGGCAGCCCGCGCGATGTCCTCCTTGGCGCTCAGTTCGAGCGTCGACTTCGCCTCGAACCCCGGTTCATGGGTGCTCGCCTCGACCACCGGCACCGCGCCGCCGTGCACCTTCTCGATGACGCCCTGGCGCGCGAGCGCGTCCAGATCCCGGCGGATGGTCATGTCGGAGACGCTCAGCTTGCGGGTCAGCTCATTGACCCGGACCCCGCCGCGCCTGCGCACCTCGTCGAGGATCAGGGCGCGCCGCTGCTCCGCGAGCAGGTTCTGATTCTCGCTCAACGCCGGGTCCGGTCCTTCCTTGTGGCCTTCTTGTGGCCTTGCGGTTCCGCATCGGGCCACAGAACGTGGTTCATCCTGCCACGCAGGAATGTTGGCCGCGTCACTGGGGAGATTCGGTGAGACAACTGCCGTATCCGGCCCGGGTCCGGGATTCTGGTGACCGCGCTTCGGCTCGTGTCCCCGCGCGCCGCCCCAACCCCTGTCGCGCCACTCCTCCTTGTCCGGCTTCCCGCGTCCTCGCCTTTCCGGTTCTCCCGGTCCATCCTGCTCCTTTCCTTCCTTCCACCCCCCCCGGCCGTGAGGCCGAACGGCCCAGAGAGCGAGTCACCCCATTGCCCCCTGCCACCCAGGCCCCGCAGAGCTCCGGGGCAGCGCTCGAACTGCTGGTCCACGGTGTCGGCGGCACCACACCGCAGGAGATGCTCGACGATCCCCGGGCGGTCCGGGTCACCGGTGACGCGACGGCAGCCGTGTACCGGCGTCCCGAGGACATCGACGGCGAGCGCCATCCGGAGCGCTACCGGGCGGAACCCGTCGCGGAGGCGTACTGCTGGTCCAACCTCACCTCCGGCAACGCTTCCCGCGCCCTGTGGCTGCTCCTGCTCCCGTTCATGGTGGTCAACCTCGCCCACTGGATGCGGCCCACCGCCTCCGGCCGCACCCGCGCCGTCCGGCTGTACGGCGTACTGGTGCGGCTCCTCGCGCTCAGCCTGACCGTCCTGCTGACGGCCGCGGCCTGCGAAGTGGCCCTGGATCTGGTGGCCTGGCAGTGCGCGGGCACGTCCGGCTGCTCCGGCCGGCGGTCCTGGCTGGGCTTCCTGTCGACCGAGCAGGGTGGCTGGTGGTCCCAGCCGGGACGCCGCCTGGCGGTCGCGGCCCTCGTGCCCGCCTCGCTGGTGGGGCTGCTGTGGTACCTGTCCAACCGCACCTGGAGCGCGTACGAATCGCAGCGCCCGCTGGACGGGGCGGAACCGGACGAGGACACCCCCGACACATCCCGCACTCCCGACACGTCCGACACCCCCGATGCCACTCACACCCCCGCGGACCCGCCGCCGGCGGCCGGTCATGTCCGGCCCGCGCTCGGCCGGCCCGGATTCTGGTACGGGCGCAGGATCGTCGCCCGGCTCCGCGCCGCCCACACCGCGGCCGGGTTCCTCACCGTCGCCTCCTGCGTCGCGGGTGCCGCGGTCCGCCACGACCGGGCCGCGGACGGCCCCGTCCCGGAGGTTCTCGGCGGCCTGATCGCGGCGGCCGTCGGGGCGTGCGCGCTGGTGGCGGTCTGGGTCGTGTGCCGCCGGGGCCGCAGTGAGCGGCGCCTGGACCAGCGGCTCGACAGCGCCCTCATCACCTTCCTGCCCGGCACCGCGCTGGCCCTGCTCGTTCTCGCCGCCGGATACGCCGCCTGGTCACGTCCGGCCTGGGAGTCCACGGGCTCCCTGCCCGGCGAGACGGCCTTCCGCGCCCTCGCCCTCGGCCAGGGCGCGCTCGTCGTCGTGCTCGGCGTCGTGGCCCGCACCCTGTACCGCCGCGCCCCGGAACCCCGCACCACCATGTACGGACTGGGCGGGCCCGCCGTCGCGATGCTCGCCTGCGCGCTCGGCGGCGTCATGACCGGCGGGGTCGCCCAGCGCGTGGCCGACTGGCTCGACGGGCCCGGCACACCGGGCATGGGCCGCGACGCCGCCATCGCGGGCCCGCCCGTGCTGCTCAGCTGGCAGGCCTCGGTCATCCCGGTCCTTCTCCTGCTCCTGCTCGTCCCGGTGATCGCGCTGGTCGCCCGCACCGCCCGCGAGGCCCGCCGCGCGGGCCCCGGCATCGAGGCGGAGTACGGGGCCGAGCGGCCCGAGCCCGGCCGCACCCGGCGGATCGCGCGGACCCGGGCACTGGCCGCGCTCACCGACTCCGCGCCCTGGATCGTCGGCGTGGTCTCCGGCGCCTCCCTGCTGCTGGGAGCCGGTGCGGTGGCCGGGGCCTGGCTGAGCGGACAGGTGCCGGGACTGGCGATGGAGGGATCCAGTCCCTTCGTCGAATCGCTCGCCGAGACCGCCCAGTCGACCGGCTCCTGGCTGGTCGGCTTCGGGTTCGTCCTGTTCGTCGCCTGCGGGCGCCGCGCCTACCGCGACGCCTCCGCCCGGCGCACCATCGGCATCCTCTGGGACGTGGGGACGTTCTGGCCGCGTGCCGCCCACCCCTTCGCCCCGCCCTGCTACGCCGAGCGGGCCGTCCCCGACCTGGCCTCCCGGATGTCCGCCTGGACCGGCGCGAACACCCGCGGCCGGCTCGTCATCTCGGGCCACTCCCAGGGCAGCGTCCTCGCGGCGTCCGCGGTGTGGCAGCTGCCCGACGCGACCCGCCGCCGGGTCGCCCTGCTCACCTACGGTTCGCCGATCGAGCGGCTGTACGGGCGTTGGTTCCCGGCCTACTTCGGTCCCGTACCCCTGCACGGGCTGCACCGCTCCGTGCACTGCTGGCGCAATCTGTGGCGGGCCACCGACCCGATAGGGGGCCCCGTCCGTCTCGACGAGGGCCGGCGCACCGAGGTCGACCGGGGGCCGCTGAAGGACCCGCTGGCCTACGGGCGTACCCCCGAACTCCCGCTGCCCGAACCGATCCTGGGGCACTCCGACTACCAGGCCGACCCGGTCTTCGCGCAGGAACGGGCCGCGCTGCTCGAACAGCTCGGGCCGCTCCTGCCGAGGCAGGCCGGCGGGGCGGCTCAGACCGGCTCCGGGAGGTCCTCCGGGTAGAGGAGGGTGAGGTCGTCCGTGCTCGTCTCGACGAGCTGGGCGACCCGGCCCGCATGCCGCTCCACCATCGATTCGAAGGTCTGGCGGGCCGTGCGGCCATTACCGAAGGCGGGGCCCTTGGGCAGCTCCGAGAAGTACGTGAGCAGGGCCTTCCCGGTCCCGTCCGCGAGGCTGTACTCCTGCTCCTCGGCCTGCTGCTCGACGATCCGCAGCAGTTCCTCGGGCAGATAGTCACTGAAGGTGATGGTCCGGGAGAAACGGGACGCCACACCGGGATTGACGGTGAGGAACCGCTCCATCTCGTGGGTGTATCCGGCGACGATCACGACGACCGCGTCCCGGTGGTCCTCCATCAGCTTCACCAGCGTGTCGATGGCCTCCCGGCCGAAGTCCCGGCCCGAGTCCTCGGGCGAGAGCGCGTACGCCTCGTCGACGAACAGCACCCCGCCGCGCGCCCGGTCGAACGCCTCCTGGGTCCGGATGGCGGTCGAGCCGATGTGCTCGCCGACCAGGTCGACCCGGGACACCTCGACGAGATGGCCGCGTTCCAGGACTCCGAGGGAGGCCAGGATCTCCCCGTACAGCCGGGCCACCGTCGTCTTGCCGGTACCGGGGGAGCCGGTGAAGACGAGATGGCGGCGCACCGAGGCGGCCTTGAGCCCGGCCTCCCGGCGGCGCCTGCCGACCTCGATCATGTCGGTGAGCGCCCGCACCTCGCGCTTGACGCTGTCCAGGCCCACCAGCGCGTCCAGCTCGCCCAGGACGGCCGCCGAATCGCGTGCGGCCCCGGCCGCCGCGGGTTCCGGGACCGGGACGCTCTGCGCGGCCGTACGCTGCCCCGGCATCGCCCCCAGCAGCCCGGGGGTCGACTGGGCCGCCGTCAGGACCGCGGGCGCCGGGGGAGCGGCCGCTCCGCGCAGCCCGCTCTCGTCGCTCGTGCAGTCCTCCACCACGGGGCCCGTCCCGCTCCCGTCGCCGCCCGGGAAGCCGCCCTCCGCGAACTCGTAGCCGCCCCGTGCGCACCGCTCGGTGCGGCAGCGGGTGAGGGTGGTGCGGCAGCCGTCCATCACGTGGAAGCCGTAGCCGTCGCTGCCCGTGACGCGGCAGCCGTGGAAGGTGCCGCGGCCCTCCGCGGAGACGTAGAACCCCGCCTCGGCGGGTGAGGTGACCGTGCAGCGCTCGATGGTCGGGTCGGCCCCCTTGGTGACGATGACTCCGGTCTGGGCGGCGTCGATGGTGCAGTTGTTCAGCGTGCCGCCGCTGCCGTGGTCGCGGAACCAGGCGCCCGTGGACGCCTCCCGGATCCGGCAGTCGTCCAGCTGGGCGGTGGCTCCGTCGCTCACGGAGACCGCGGTGTTGCGGATCTGGGAGAGATCGCTGTCCACGACATCGGCGCGCGAACCCCGGTCGAGGACGAACAGCGCGTCGGGCACGTCGTGGACACGGCACGCGTCGAGTATCACCGTCGCCCCGTCGCTCACCCAGACCGCCGGATAGTCGCCCGTGCTGTCGTGGATCTCGCACTGGTTGGCGTCGACCCTGGTGCCGGGGTCCCAGACCGAGAGGCCGTTGCGGCCGAAACGGCGCACCGTGGAGCGGGTCAGGGTCAGCACGGAACGGGACCGCAGATCCACCGCGTTCTCGGGAATGTCATGGATGTCGCAGTCGGCGAGCGTCAGCACCGCGTCGGTGTCCAGCGTGACGCCGTCCGCGGACGTGCGGTGCACGGTGCAGTCGGTGAGATGCGCGGAGGCCCGCGCGGTGACCTGCACCCCGCTGCCCTTGATCTCGTACACCTCGCAGCCCACGGCCTCCAGGCCGCTGCCCTCGCCGGTGATGCTGAGGCCCGAACCCGAGGAGTGGTGGATCCGGCACCGGTCCAGGCGGGGATGCCCGCCGTCGCGCACGGCGACACCGGACTGCCCGGCGGAGACGACCTCGCACTCCTCGAAGACCCCTCCCGCACCGTCCAGTACGGCGATGCCGACGCCGGCCGGATTGTCCACGGTGCAACGCCGCACGGTGGGCCGGGCGGCGCCGCGTACCTCGATTCCGGCGGCCGACCGCGTCACGATCCGCAGATCCGTGAACTCGGGTGCCCCGTCCTCGACGAGCAGGGCGGGAGCCGCGGAGTCCTGGCCCTCCACATGCAGGTCCTGGACGATCGCGGAGGCCCGCACGGTCAGCGGCACGCCGTCCACCGGCGCGATGCGCACCGAGCCGACCGAGCCCTCGGGGCCGCGCAGCGTCACCGCGCGGTGGACGACGAGATTCTCCCGGTAGGTCCCGGGCGCGACGGTGAGGACGTCACCGTCGGCCGCCGCTTCCAGAGCCGCGGAGAGGGAGGCGTATTCGCCCGTGCGGCGCCGCCATCGAGATGTGCCGGTGTGCGTCACCTGGACGGTTCCCTGTGCCATGGCGCTGCTGTGCCCCCACCTCGTGCTGTGTGCGATCCCCCGGGTACGTCCGCGTGCGGCGGGCGATGCGCCGGTGCCGCCGTCCGGGGGACGGCGACAGCTCCGGGTCCGCCTGCCGAGGGGGCGGGCGGCCGGTCCACCGTAGCGCGCGCGAGGCGCGGGAGTTGACGGGTCTGCCGCTGATCAGCCCGATGGGCGGCCCCGTGTGACGGTCCGTGGCCCGCTGGTCACGGACGTGTCCGGCGGGATGGGACGCCACCGGGGGCGGGAGCCGCGTGCGGGGAGGCGCGGTCAGGTGCCGGTCCCCGTTCTGCCCCAGTCCGGACCGGCCCTGGCCCAGGCCCGGTCCAGCTGTGCGTAACGCCGGTGCGCCATGCGCCAGACGATCAGCCGCCTGCACACTTCGATGAATCCGGTGGCGAGCAGGAACACGCCGACTCCGGCCAGCACCGCGTGGGTGTGGGCCGTGGGCACGTCCATGGGGCGCATCGCCGGGTGCCCCGCGGCGTCGGTCCAGATCCGGACCCGGGATCCGGGGCCCCCGACCTTGGAGGTCGTGGACACCGTGCCCTTGCGGGGTCTGCCGTCGGGGGCCCGCCACTTGGCGACCACAGATGTGTGTGCGGCCCGTCCGGAGGAGCCTTCCTGCTCGCCGGCGAAACGCGGCGGTCCCGCCGCCCGGCGCACCACGACGGCGGTCGTGAGATGGTGCTGGGCCCGCTGGGCCCGGACCGACTCCTGGAGGGAGTCGTCGGTGAGCGCGCCGCACACCCAGCCGAGCACCGGCGCCACCAGCACCACCAGCAGCAGGGCGGCCAGCGCCAGCCAGGCTTCGCACCGGTCGGTGGCACGGCGCAGGGGATTGTGGCGCCAACGCCAGACTCCCGAGACGGCTCGCATCACCGCGCACCCCCTTCCGTATCCGTGGCCCACCGAATCCGTGATACCCCGGTATGGCACGGATCGCCTGCCCAGGAAGCGAGGAGAGAGCAGCCCCACTGCTCCAACGTCCGGCCTGTCCGGGCGAGTTCCCGGTTCCCGGGCCGGGCGGATTCCCGCCTCCCCCTGAAGGCTGTCCGTCCGGGCCGGGGGCCGGTCGCTCCAGGGCCGACCCGCAGCCGATACCGGGAACGGGCGGTCTGCCGGTGATACGGACAGGATCCCCGACCCGGTCCGCCGCGGTCCGCCCGGGGGTCCGATTCCGGCCGAAGAGAAGGTTCTTCCCGGCTGCGGTGATCACGCCACGCCCGCGCGGCCCGGTCGTCCGGGAGGAGAGCCCGCCGATGGCGGTCTGTTTCCGGGGTACGGCTGACACCCGCGTCATGCACGGCTGCTGACATGGCGTGACGGCCTCGCCCGCACGGCCGGCCGGTATCCGGAGGCGGTCGCCGTCGAGTCCCCATGGCTCGACGGCTTCACCGGTGGCACCTGTGGCCGGCGGGCCGGCCGTGCGGCACACACGCCGGCGTCCAGGAGCGGCCGTGCGTCCACCCCGCCGGTCCCCTCGGCGCGCACGGCCGTCCGCGACCGGGCCTGCGCCACGGTCGTGTGCCGCCGCGGACCCGCTGCGCCTTGTCGTCCGGCTGTCAGTACCCCCGGCCCTGGTACGGGCGGTTGTACGGGTCCTCGTAGGGGGACGGCGCCGGTGCGGGCCGGGGGGAGGCCGGCCGCATCGATTCGTACCCGGTCCCGGGGGCGGGCCGCTGCGGCTGCGGCTGGGGCTGATAGCCGCGTGCCGGGGCCGGCTGCTGGGGGATGTACGGCGCCGGGGCGTGCTGCAGATGAGCGGGCTGCATCGGGGCGTGCTGCACCGGGGCCTGCTGGTACTGAGGGGCCATCGGCTGCTGGTAGCCGTACGACGGGCCCGGCTGCGAGGGGGCGGCCGGAAGGGCCGGCAGTGCCGAAGGCAGCGCGGGCAGATAGCTGTTGCCGGTGTCATAGGCGGCAGGCACTCGGATCGGAGCGATCTGAGGGGTGCCCCGCTCCGCGACCAGGGAGTCGTAGATCGGAGTGTCGGCGAACGACGGTGCGGCGTAGTAGCCGCCGCCGTAGGTGGAGCGAGGGGAGGTCATGGCACCTAAGTTAAGCCCACGATGAGCTGGTTGGGGAGCCCGATAAGAGGGTTGTTTTACGTGTTGTGAGTGAACCACGATCCCCAATGCGAGCGAACTTGGCAAAAAAGGGCGCCTGGTGGCGTAGTGATCGTGTAAAGGGCGAGTTCACGGCAGGTTACCGGCGATCGCCGCGCGGGTCCCCGCACCCGCCGGGGTCTGCGGGGGCGGCCGGGGGATTAGGTTTGACGGGAAAAGCTTTTGGGCAGCCGGACTCGCGATGGGGGCGAGCATGACCATGCTAAAAGGAACCAATGTTCCGGTGCCGGCTCGGGCCGTGCGGGTCGAATTGGGTTGGCGGGCCTCTCCGGGGGCGCCGGATGTCGATGCCTCGGCACTCCTTCTGGTGTCGGGAAAGGTCCGCGACGACGCGGACTTCGTCTTTTACAACCAGCCCGCGCACGCCTCCGGCGCCGTCCGTCACGAAGGCAGGACGACCGGTGACGGCGGTGTCACCGACACCCTCACCGTCGACTTCGCACGGATCGAACCCGCGATCGACCGCGTCGTCGTCACGGCGTCGGCGGACGGCGGCAGTTTCGGACGGGTGAGCGGTCTGTATGTACGGGTCGTGGACGCGGCGGACGGCGCCGAGATCGCCCGCTTCGAGAGCTCGGACGCCACGGTCGAGACCGCCTTCATCCTGGGGGAGCTGTATCTTCGTCAGGGCGCCTGGAAGTTCCGTGCCGTCGGCCAGGGGTACAGCACCGGGCTCGAAGGCCTCGCGACGGACTTCGGCATCTCCGTCGACGAACCACCGCGGCAGCCGGCACAGCCCCAGCAGCCGCGACCCCACCAGTCCCAGGGGTCACGTCCGCGCCCGTCGTCGCCCGCTGCTCAGCCCTCACCCACCCGGTCCGTCCCCGCGGCCCCACCGGCACCGCCCGCCCCTCCTACGCCGCCCGCCCCGCAGCCGGTCAGGCTGACCAAGGTCACCCTGACGAAGGAAGCCCCTTCCGTCTCTCTCGCCAAACAGGGCGGTTCCTCCGGAGCACTTCGCGTCAATCTCAACTGGGAAGTGCGCAAACAGTTCAAGGGCTGGGGCGCCAAACTCGGCAGGGCCATCGCCATGCACGCCGACCTCGATCTCGATCTCTGCGCCCTCTACGAACTCACAGATGGCAGCAAGGGAGTTGTTCAGGCACTCGGAAACGCCTTCGGCTCACTCCGGCAGCCGCCCTATATCCATCTGGACGGGGACGACCGCACCGGAGCCGTCTCCGCCGGTGAGAACCTCACCGTCAACCTCGACCACAAGGACCGGATCCGCCGTGTTCTGATCTTCGTCACCATCTATGAAGGCGCCCGGAGTTTCGCCGATCTCCACGCCACCGTCACCCTGCGGCCGCAGAACGGCGCGCCGATCGACTTCTCGCTCGACGAATGCACCGTTCCCTCCACCGTCTGCGCCCTCGCCCTGATCAGCAACGACGGGGGAGACCTCACCGTGCGGCGCGAGGCCCGCTATCTCGTACCGGAGCGCGGAGTGAGCCCGCAGCGCACCATCGACGCCGCCTACGGATGGGGCATGAACTGGACCCCGGGCCGGAAGTAGCCGGCCGGGGCAGGGACCGGGTCACAGGTCGGGGGTGGCCTCGGGGCGGGAATAGGTACGCCCCTTCCAGGCCGCCCCCCGGCCCCGGTAGTGCCGCACCGCCGAGTCCACGGTCATCAGGAGGTACAGCACCGCGGTGAACGGCAGCAGCGGCGCGAGCCACAGCGACTGCCGGTAGTACGCCAGCATCGGCAGATACGTCCCCGTCATCACCGCCCACGCCGCACCGCCCGCCCAGGCCGCCGCCGGATCCCCCGTCAGCAGCCCGGCCACCAGCGTGACGGGCGGCGCGAGATAGACGAGCGCCAGCCCCGGTACGGTACCGGCGAGCAGCAGAGGGCTGTGCCGCAGCTGCGCGTACGCACTGCGCGAGACCATCTGCCACAGGTCCCCGAGCCGCGGATACGGCCGCACGCTGTCCACCCGCTCCGCGAGCCCCAGCCAGATCCGCCCGCCGCTGCGCTGCACCGCACGGGCCAGCGACACATCGTCGATCACCGCCTGCCGGATGGACTCCGGGATCCCGGCCCGCTCGGCGGCCTCCGTGCGCAGCAGCACACAGCCGCCCGCCGCGGCCGCGGTCCGGGCACCCGCCCGGTTCACCCGCCGGAACGGATACAGCTGCCCGAAGAAGTACACGAACGCGGGCACCACCAGACGCTCCCAGGCGCTCACCACCCGCAGCCGCGCCATCTGGGACACCAGGTCGAATCCGTCGGCACCGCCGCTGCCGGCCGCCGCCACCAGATCCCGCAGGCTGTCCGGCTCATGGGCGATATCGGCGTCCGTGAGCAGCAGGAACTCGGGCTTCCGCTGCCGGGCCAGCGCGATCCCGTGCCGTACGGCCCAGAGCTTGCCCGTCCACCCCGGCTCCGGCTCCCCGGGCGAGACCACGGTCAGCGGCAGCCCGCCGTACCGCACCGACAGGGCCGCGGCCAGCCGCCCCGTACCGTCCGTACTGCAGTCGTCGACGAGGATGACCTCCGCGTCCCCCGGATAGTCCTGGGCCAGCAGCGAGGGCAGACTCACCGGCAGCATCTCCGCCTCGTCGCGCGCGGGCACGACAACGGTGACGGACGGCCAGCGCGCGGGTTCGGCCTGCCGGGGCAGCCGCTGGTCGGTGCGCCAGTAGAACCCCTGGCCCAGCAGCAGCCACACCCACGCGATCAGCGAACCCACGGCGATCCAGGCAACGGCGCTCATCCGCCGAAGTCTGCCCCACTTCGGGCGGGCCGCAAGGGCTGTCGACTATGGTGACTGGGTGAAGATCGCGCTCATGGACTCCGGAATCGGCCTGCTCCCGGCGGCCGCCGCGGTACGCCGACTGCGGCCCGACGCGGATCTCGTGCTCTCCTCCGACCCGGACGGGATGCCCTGGGGGCCCCGTACGCCGCAGGATGTGACCGCCCACGCGCTGGCCGTGGCGCACGCCGCCGCCGCGCACCGGCCGGACGCACTGATCGTCGCCTGCAACACCGCGTCCGTGCACGCCCTGCCGGCCCTCCGCGCCGCCCTGGAACCCGCCCTGCCCGTCATCGGCACGGTCCCCGCCATCAAGCCCGCCGCCGCGGGCGGCGGACCCGTCGCCATCTGGGCGACCCCGGCGACCACCGGCAGCCCGTACCAGCGGGGGCTGATCCAGCGGTTCGCCGACTCCGTGGCGGTCACCGAGGTCCCGTGCCCCGGTCTGGCCGACGCCGTGCAGAACGCCGACGAGGCGGCCATCGGCCGTGCCGTCGCCGCGGCCGCCGCCCTCACCCCGCCCGATGTGAAGGCCGTCGTCCTCGGCTGCACCCACTACGAGCTGGTCGCCGAACGCATCCGGGCCGCCGTGCAACGGCCCGGCCGGCCGCCGCTCGCCCTGCACGGTTCCGCGGGAGCTGTCGCCGCCCAGGCGCTGCGCCGGATCGGTGCCGTGCCCGCGCCGTCGGACGGACCGGCCGGGGCGCTCGACGTCATTCTCAGCGGACGGGCCGCCGCCCTGCCCGAGCCCGCAATGGCCTACGCCGAGGGGCGCCTCCTGAAGGCGGTCAGCCCCGCGTTCTGAGCCGCTGCGACCGCCGGTCGCGGCGGCTCGCCGCCCTCCCGGCGGCGCGCGACGTGAGTACGCTGCTTGACATGACGCACCACGACGACAGTGCGGGGCACGGTTCGAGCCAGGCACCGTCCAGCGTATGGACCGGCCGGGCCACCAATCGTGTGCAGTGGCTGCTCGCCGCCGTGGGCGCGGGATGCATGGCCCTGGGCATCCAGCTGGCCGTGGGCTCCACCTGGACCTCCGGCATCGCCCCGCTGCTGATGTCCGTGATCGGCTGCGTCGCCGCGGGACTGCTCATGCTGTTCGGAACGCTCGCCTTCGTCCATGTGGCCGTCAAGGTCGACGGGGACGCGCTGGAGGTGCGCTGCGGCCACGCGGGTCTGCCGCGCCGCCGGATCCTGCTCACCCATGTGGTCGGCGCGGAGTTCGCGCCCACGGTCACCCCACGCCAGTGGGGCGGCTGGGGCTACCGCTGGCGGCCCGACCAGGGCACCGCCGTGGTGGTGCGCAAGGGCGAGGGCCTGGTGCTCAGACTCGGCGACGGCCGGACCTTCACCGTCACGGTGGACGACGCGGAGGCGGCCGTACGGTTCATCCGGGACCGCCTGCACCTCCAGGGCACAGGAACGCGCGCCGGAGCCTGACCTCCAGGGCGCCGTCCCGGTGCCGCGCCCGGCCCGGCCGCCAGGGCCCGCGTTCCGCCCCGCCCGATCCGCCCCTGACCTGTCTGACCTGCCCGCCGTCGCCGCTCAGGCCGGTGGCGCGGCGGTCGCGGGCTTCCGCCCCGCCGGGCTCCCGCCCACCGGGTACCGCGCGGAGGCGAGACCGGCGAGCAGCCCGGCGCCCGCCGTCACCGGGGTGAAGCTCAGCGCGTTGCCGACGACGGCCAGGGCCGCCAGCGCGGTCAACGCGGCGCCGGCCGCCAGGACCACCGCCGTCGTGCGGGGCGAACGCCACAGGACGTACAGCAGCCAGCCGAACGCGGCCCCCAGCAGCCCCACACCCACCACGCCCTGCTCGGCGGCCTGCTGCAAGGGGGCGGAGTGCGGCTTCCCGTCGGAGCCCAGCGTCTCCTGCGCGGTGGAGCTCAGTTCACCGAACCGGTCGGGCCCCACTCCCAGCAGCGGATGCTCCCGCGCCAGCTCCGCCGCGTCGCGCCAGAGCAGCACCCGGTTCCGGGTGAGCTGACCTTCCAGGGAGACCGACAGACCCCGTGGCAGGGCGTCCTCGGCCACCGCCCAGGAAACCCCGGCCATGAGACCGGCGATCAGGGCGAGGCCCGCCAGACCTGCCAGCCGGTGCCGCGTCCGGACCGTGGCCAGCGAGCAGAGCAGCACCCCCACGGCCGCGGCGAATCCGACGGCCGAGCCGAGTGTCAGAGCGGCACAGGCGGAGCCGAGGGCCGGCAGCCGCAGGGCGACCCGCAGCGAGGCCTTCCCCGCCGCCGCGGAAGCACAGCAGGCGGCGCCCGCCGCCAGCACCAGCAGGGCCGCGGCCGCCCCGGTGTGACCGGGGGCGATGTCCGCCGCCGCCGTGGCGCCCGGCATGCCGTGACGCGACACGAGGGCCATGACCAGTGCGGCGACGGCGACCGCGGTGGCCGCCGCGACCGGCAGCAGCGTTCCGCAGATCCTGCCGCAGGTGAAGCCCGCCGCGACGGCCAGCAGCGCGAGGAGCACGCCTTCCGGCCGGGTGTCCCGCCCGGCGGCGCTGACCAGCGACCAGACCGCGCAGGCGGCCAGGATCACGGCTCCCGCCGCGTCGGAAGCACTGCCGCGTTCCCTGGTGCGGACCCGGCCCGCCGGTGCAGTCATCCCGTCGACCCCCGACCTGTGACCGTCCCGCCCACGACGGCCGGACCGGCCGGTCCGCGGGGGACTGGCGCACACCGTAACGGCCGGAGGCCACAGATGTGAAGGAATGGCGCAGAGACGTTGTGGCCGGAGACGTCGTACCAGGCCGGGCGCACGGGCCCGTTCACGGCGGGCTGGTGCGGGCCCGTTCACGGCCCACCGGATCAGGCCGCACCGCGCCGCGCGCCGGGCCGCACGGAACCGGCCCGCGCCGCCCCGCACAGGCGCCCACCGTAGACTCCGCCGGGTGAGCGCCACCATCACCACCGTCGACGACCCGTCGCCCGCCGTCACGCCCTCCGGCCGCAGGCTGCTGCCGGGGCTCGTCAGGCCGTCCGCCGCCGTACTCTCCGGCCTGCTGCTCTACGCGAGCTTCCCGCCGAGGCCGCTGTGGTGGCTGGTGCTTCCCGGTTTCGCCCTGCTCGGCTGGGTGCTGCACGGACGCCGGCTGCGCGCGGCCCTGGGCCTCGGACTCCTCGCGGGACTCGGCTTCATGCTCCCGTTGCTGCACTGGACGGGTGAGGAGGTCGGCCCGGTTCCGTGGCTGGCGCTCGCCGTCGCCGAAGCGCTGTTCATCGCGGTGGGCTGCGTCGGGATCGCCGCGGTGTCCCGGCTCGCGTACTGGCCCCTCTGGGCGGCCGCGGTCTGGACGCTGGACGAGGCGCTCCGGGCCCGGGTGCCCTTCGGCGGCTTCCCCTGGGGCAAGATCGCCTTCGGCCAGGCGGACAGCCTGTTCCTGCCGCTCGCCGCGCTGGGCGGCACCCCGCTGCTCTCCTTCGCGGTGGTGCTGTGCGGCTTCGGGATCTTCGAAGCGGTACGCCGGTTCCGTATCCACCGCACCACCGGAGGGGTGTCCCGCGCCGCGGCCGTGGCGGCGGCGGCGACCGTACTGGCGCCCGTGGCCGCCGCGCTCGCCGCGCTGCCGCTGGTCGACGACTCGGCACAGGACGGGACCGCCACCGTCGCGGCGATCCAGGGCAATGTGCCGCGCCTCGGCCTCGACTTCAACTCCCAGCGCCGCGCGGTACTGGACAATCACGCCAAGCGCACGGAGCAGCTCGCCCGTGAGGTGAAGGCGGGCAAGGTGCCGCGGCCCGACTTCGTGCTCTGGCCGGAGAACTCCTCCGATCTCGACCCCTACCGCAACGCCGACGCCCGCATGGTGATCGACGAAGCGGTGAAGGCGATCGGCGTCCCCACGGTCATCGGCGCGGTCGTCGAGCCCGCATCGGAATCGGGCAACCTCCGCAACACCCTCATCGAGTGGGAACCGGACAAGGGTCCCGTCGACACGTACGACAAGCGGCACATCCAGCCGTTCGGCGAGTACATGCCGATGCGGTCCTTCGTCCGTATTTTCAGCAAGGACGTCGACCGGGTCCAGCGGGACTTCGGACCGGGGAAGAAGGTCGGAGTCTTCGATCTGGCCGGTACGAAGGTCGGCCTGGTCACCTGTTACGAGGCCGCGTTCGACGACGCCGTACGCGACACGGTGAAGCACGGCGGGCAGCTGATCGCCGTACCGAGCAACAACGCGACGTTCGGCCGGAGCGAGATGACCTACCAGCAGCTGGCGATGTCCCAGGTGCGGGCCGTCGAGCACGGGCGCTCCGTGGTCGTCCCGGTGACCAGCGGGGTCAGTGCGGTGATCAGGCCGGACGGGACGATCGTCGAGAGAACCGAGATGTTCACGCCGGACGCTCTCGTCGACGAGGTGCCGCTGCGGTCCTCACTGACACCCGCGACCCGGATGGGACCGCTGCCCGAGGGCATCATCGCCCTGCTCGCCGTGGCCGGCCTCGGCTGGGTGGCCGTCCGTGCGGCGCGCACCCGGCGGGGAACACACGGGAACACACCGTCGCAGGGCCCGGGAGCGGCCGCGTAGGCTCGCCGCATGACTACCCCCGACTTCATCCGCGACATCCGTGCCACCTCCGGCCACCAGCTCCTTCTGCTGCCGGGGGTCACCGCGGTGGTCTTCGACGACGAGGGCAGGCTGCTGCTGGGGCGGCGCGCGGACACGGGCAAGTGGGCGCTCGTCGGCGGAATCTGCGAACCGGGCGAGGAGCCCGCGGAGACCGCCGAGCGCGAGGTGTTCGAGGAGACCGCCGTGCACTGTGTGGCCGAGCGCGTGGTGCTCACCAAGGCACTGAAGCCGGTGCAGTACGCCAACGGCGACCGGTGCCAGTTCCTCGACATCACCTTCCGCTGCCGGGCGACGGGCGGCGAGGCGACGGTCAATGACGAGGAGTCGCTGGAGGTGGGCTGGTTCGCGGCCGACGCGCTCCCCCCGCTCTCCGAGCTCCATCTCTTCCGGATCAAGCAGGCCATCGCGGACGGACCCACCTGGTTCCAGCCCACGAACCGGACCTGAGACCGCCGCCGCCCGTCCCGCACGGACGTTGCTTCCCGTCATACGGTCCCGGTGCAGCTCCGGTTCGCCGGGGTCCATGACCGGCATCGGGGCGGTGACCGGTGACCGGTGCACGGGGGCACCCGCACGGACGCGTGCCCGGAGGAGCCGTCACCGATGCGCTGCCGGCTTCGAGGGGCGATCCGTCAGGCCGGGTTGCCGCGCAGCTTGCGCCGTTCCCAGCGGCCGGGGTGGCGGATGACGACGCCCGCCATGCCGCCGGACCCGGTGAGCCGGATCAGCGGAGTCCCGGGGAGCCGGTCGGGAGTGGTCCTGTCCTTCAGACCGCCGACGCCGGGATCCATGCCGGTGGTGTCCGCGGCCCAGGAGTCGGGAATGACGATGGTGACTCCGGCCATCTCCCCGTGCGCCTCCACCGCGACCTCGGCGAGGCGGCACCGAGTCCGGGTGAAGTCGAGCTTGACGCCGCCCATGCCTCCGCGAGCGACCACGTGCCCAGGAACATCCCAGGCCCCAGGGCCCCGGGACACACCGTGCAGGCCGCCCTTGAGCACCAGCGGCGGCAGGCTCTCGGGAGAACTCACCCTGGGCAGGTCGGAGGTCAGCTCGGCCAGCTCCGCGTAGGTCCTGGACGTCAGCGCCTGTTCCAGGCGCGTATCCAGCTCGTCAAGATCTATTCGTCCCTCGGCCGCGGCGTCGCGCAGCTGCTCCACCACCGCTTCGCGGTCGTCATGAGAGGCGCGGAGAGCACCGGGGGGAGCGGGGCGCGGAGAGGGCTCCGGAGGCTTGGCGGTCATGGCCACAAGAATAGGCAAGTCGTGCCGTGGCCGGCCGACGGCACCTGAGATGGGGGACCGGGGGCCTCAGCCCGCATGGGCGGCCTTTCCGCCGGACTCCCGTACCGTGGGCGCGCGTTCGTATCATCTGAGGCTCTAGAGTGAATCCGTGACCTCTCTGCCGGAAGACCCGAAGCGGCTGATCAGAGAAGACGACCGTGACACGGCTGTACAGCGTCTGCAGGACGCGTACGCCGAAGGGCACGTCTCCCACGAGGAGTTGGACGAACGGCTCCATCAGGTGCTCATCGCCGGGACACACGGCGCTCTCGCATCGGCTCTGGACTCGCTCCCCGCGCGGAGCGCGGGCACCACGTCCACGATCGCCGTCGCCGGAGGACGGATCCAGCGGCGCGGCGTATGGCGGGTACCCCGCTTCCTCAAGGTCGAGTCCGCCTTCGGACGGGTGCACCTGGACCTTTCCCGGGCGGTCATCGAGCACGCGGCGGTCGACATCGAGCTGCAGCTCGGCACCGGCAGGGCCAAGATCACGGTGCCGCGCGACGCGACCGTCGACTTCGAGGATCTGCGCACCGGGTGGAAGGACTCGGTCTACAGGAACCGGCGGCACTCCCACTCGGACGGGCCGAGGATCCGGATCTCCGGGACCATGGGGTTCGGACGGCTGAAGATCCGCCACGCACGGCGCTGAGGCCCTGTCAGGCACCAGTGCCCCTGTCAGGGCACCAGCAACCCCTGTCAGGCACCGGTAGCTCCCGTCCGGCATCAGCTCTCCTCGCCGCCTCAGCGGGCCCCCGCCCTCAGCGGCACCCATCGGAACGCACGGAGTGTTCCAGGGCGTCGGTCAGCCACAGGTGCGACACCCCGGGTGTGGCAGTGCCGCCGCCCGCCTCGGCCACGAGATGCCAGTAGCGGCGCATCCGCGGGACGCGGTCGGCGGCCACGTGGCTCAGCAGCCGGCTTCTGAACCGCGGGGTGTCGTCGCCTCCGCGCACCGAGGCGTGCGCCGCCACGAACCGGTCGAGCGCGTGGCCCGCGCGGGGCGGGGCACCGGCCCGCACCAGTGGCTCCGCCAGCACGCACGCCTCCTCGATGCCCGTCAGCAACTCCTGCTCGTCGGCGACCAGTTCGGCGTTGTCCCGGGCCATGGCGAGCAGGCCGCGCGTCAGTTCGCGGTCACCGGCCAGCGCGAACAGCTCGGCGTACGCGACCACCTGCGGCGGGGTCGGGTCGTCGGGCGGCCCGGGGACCGCCATGGTCACGAACGCCGAGAACATCACCTCGGACACGGGGACCACCATCGCCCGCCTCCAGAAGCCGGTCAGCGCGTCGCGGGCGGCGTTCCCGTTCTCCACGGCGGCCAGCAGCTCCAGTCTCGCCGCCCGCTCGGCCGGTCCGGCCTCCTCGATCGCGCGCAGCGACGCCCGCTGCCACGCCAGGTCCGCGATCCGCAGATCGAGCGCGGCCCGTTCGGCCGTGGCGGCCTCGGCCACGGACCGTTCACCGGCGAGCACCAGCCTGACCGAGGGGAGCCCGATCCCCAGCCCGCGCAGCCGTCTGACCAGGCTCAGCCGCTCCACGGCGAGCCGGCCGAACCTGCGGTGCCCACCCGTGCTGCGTACGGAGTCGATGAGGCCCTCGTCGCAGTAGAAGCGAATGGTGCGCACGGGCACGCCCGTCAGCCGGGCCAGGTCGCCGATCCCGAACGTCTCGTCGAGCAAAGGCACTTGAATCTCCACTGGACTGGAGTTCCTAGCGTACCGGCGTACCCCTTGAGAGGAGCTTTCGTGATGACGAAGACACTGGGAATGGCCCGGCTCGTGGAGGGCCTGCGGGAGCAGACCGGAGAACTCGCCCGCGTGGTCGCCGGAAAGGACCCGGAGATTCGGGTGCCCACCTGCCCGGAATGGCGGCTGCGCACCCTGGTCGGGCATGTCGGCCAGGAGCTCCGCTGGGCGGCCGGACTCGTGCGCACGGGCGAGCGGCTGCCCGTACCCGACCCGCGGCAGGCCGACCCCGGCGCGCCGGACGGGTGGGCCGAGTGGCTGCGCGAGGGTGCGGAGGAACTGGTCCTCGCGGTCCGGGAGGCCGGCGCGGACGCCCGGACGCATACCTTCCTGGGCCCGCGGCCGCCGGTGTTCTGTCTGCGCAGGATGCTGAGCGACATCTGCGTCCACCACTACGACGCGGCGTTCGCGCTGGACGCCGCGTTCGGGATCGCGGACGACCTCGCGGCAGAGGTGATCAGCGAGAACCTGGACCTGCTGTCGACACCCGCCTTCGCGTCGGCCCGGCCGGAGGTCACCGGACCGCGCGGCCGGGGCGAGCGGATCGGATTCCGGCCGGGTTCCGGGGAGGGCTGGGTGATCACGGGAGCGCCCGGGGCACCGCGCTGGGAACGCGGGCCGGTCGTGGCCGACGTGGTGGTGTCGGGGGCGGTGGCCGACCTCATGCTGGTGTTCTCCCGCCGCCTGCCGCCGGAGGGCGGCCGGGTGACGGTGACGGGCGACAGGGCATTGCTGGACCGCTGGCTGGCCCTTACGGCGTTCTGAGGGCTGTCTGTGCCCCTCCCCGCCCCGCGATCGCTGACCGGCCGCCCGGAACCCGTTCAGCGACTGAGCGCGTCGACCTCCGCATAGCCGGGGATACCGGTGGGCAGCGGCCCGCCCTCCCGGACCGCGAGGGCCGTGGTGACCGTGGCGTGCAGGGCCGCGCGGAAGAGGAGGGAGCCGGTGCTGACCCGCCGTACGCCCAACTCCGCCAACCGGTCGAGGCCGAGCGCGGGCAGGTGCAGCACATTGACCGGCACCGGCACGGCGGCGGTCACGGCGGCGATGTCCTCCTCCCTGGCCAGGCCCGGTACGAAGATCCCGTCGGCGCCCGCGTCCACGTACCGTCGCGCGCGGTCCAGCGTCGCGGGCACCGTGGCGTCCACCCCCAGCCAGTAGGTGTCCACGCGGGCGTTGAGGAAGACGCCGGGTGCCCGGCGTCCCACCTCGCGGAGCAACGCCGCCTGCGCCGTGGGGTCGGCCAGCCGGTCGCCACGCCCGTCCTCCAGGTTGATCCCGGCGACCCCGAGGCCGGCCAACCGCGCCACCAGGTCACCGACTTGCTGTGCGTCGGGGCTGAAGCCCGCCTCGATGTCCACGGTGACGGGGCACGGCAACCGGGCCAGCATCCTCGCCAGCGCGACGGTTTCCTCGCGGGCCAGCCCCTCGGCGTCGGGCAGGCCGTTGGCCGCGGCCACACCGAGGCTGGTGGTGCCGACGGCGTCGAACCCGGCGGCGGCCAGCGCGGCGGCCGAAGCGAAGTCCCAGGCGTTGGGCAGCAGCAGGGGCCGGTCCGCGTGATGCAGTGCGTGGAATACGGTGTTCAACGGGTCGTCCTCGGTTCGATCGGGCCGGCCGTGGGCGCGAAGGTGTGCGCACGGCCGGGGCAGGCGTGGGGGCCGGTTCCGAAAGGTACTTCTCCGAGGCCGCGATCCGTGAGTGTGCCGTCCGGCGAGCCGAGCCCCGTGTTGCCGGAACCGGGTGCGGCCATGTCCCGGGGGCGGCGGCCGCCCCCGGGCATGATCCCCCCTCACACGGATCGGCTCAGCGCGTGATCACCCGGAACGTGCTGAGTACGGCCTTGTGGTCGGTCGGCCAGGTCCAGGTGGGCTCCCAGAACCTGTCCCCGCCCGACTCCTCCACCCTCTCGTTGCGCACGATGGAACCGGACGGCCCGACGATCACGCTGTCGAGCAGGCGGATCCGCCGGTCCGGGTGGTAGAAGACGAAGTCGATCCGGTCCCGCTCGTCGGCCTTCGGCGCCCAGGTGAGCTGTCCGACATCGGAGCCCGGGTTGTCGCTCGGCCAGGTGAAGCCCGGCCTGCGGACGGGGTCCGGGTGGATCACGCGGTAGCTGTCGCGGAAACCGGCGTCCTCGATCGCCTTGGTCGTCGACCACTTGATGACGGTGCCGTTGTGGTCGAACAGGTTCCGGGTCCGGTGCGTCCAGTCCCGGTGCGAGGGCTCGTTGAAGTCACCGGCCAGCAGCGTGAGCCGCCCCTTGGCCCGCTCCTTCGCGGCGTCGGCGAGCACGGTCCTCGTCACCTCCGTGCGCCCCGAGGCCGCGTTGAGCCGCGTCATCAGGCCGACATCGGTGATCGGGCCGGCCGGGATCTCGCCCCAGCCGTACTCGGAGGTCTCCAGGGGCGGCGGTGTGCCGCCGCCGTAGCCGCGCGGCAGATAGTTGACGTAGTAGCGGTATTCCAGGTGCCCGGAGTAGGCCGCGACCTCGGTGCCGTCGACCGAGACGACCGCCTTCGACCATGACGGGAACGACGCGTGCTCGATGATCGGGTAGCGCGAGATCACCGCGGGATCGGCAGGGTTCTCGTTGTCGAAGTAGGTCAGTCCGCGCTCGGCGAGATCGGCCAGGAGGGCGGACACCCGCTCGGGGTTCGACTCGCTGAGCATCACCACGTCCGGCTCGACCGCGGCGATGGTGTCGGCGATGCCCGCCCGGCCGCCCGGAACGCGGCTGCCGCCGAGCCAGATGTTGAACTGCATGACCCTGAGCGTTCGCTGCGGGGGACGACGGTGGTTCCGCGCACCCTGTGGGGCGGCCTCGGCCGTGCCCATTGCCAGAACTCCCGCTCCGACGGTCGCGCCGACCATTCCGAGCAGTTCGCGACGCCTGACCATCCATGACCTCCAGTAGGTGCCCTGTATCCATGGCCCGGTCACGATTCGACACGGGCCGGGACAAAGTGTCGAGGCGTCTTGTGTATGACACATGAACCCGGGCGCAACGGTAGATGTTGAATGATCAATGGCGTCCTGCGGTACGGGGCGGCCGTTCCTGCGGCGCTCCGCTCCTGCCGCACGTCAGGCGCCGTGCGCCGGCCCCGTACCGATCAGGTCGCTCAGCGGGCGTCCCGGCGAAGGGCGCTCCGTGCGCATGGTTTCCCGCGCGAGCTCCACCAGTTCCCCGGGGGTGAGTCCGGCGAGTGTGGTCCGGAAGTGCGCGATGAGGCCGGACGCCGCCGTGTGCAGGGAGGCGTCGTCGTTGGGGCGTGGCGCGATCTCGTCGCCGGTCAGCAGCAGGGCCCGTGCCAGCGCGTAGAGCTGGGCGGTGCCAGCCTCCCGTACGGTCAGCGACAGGTGCGCCGACGGGGTGTCGCCCACTGCCGCGGCGGCATGCGCGAACGCCCGCGGCACATAGAGGACTTCCCCCTCCTCCAGCACCGTGTCCAGGCGCGGCTCGCCCAGGTCGCCCTCCGCCCGTTCGGGCTGCCATTCCCCGTCGGCCGGTCCGCCGTACACCCGCCAGCGCTTCGCTCCGTGGATCTGGACCGCGAGGATGTCGGCGTCGTCGCGGTGCACGGGGCGGCCCTGCGTGCCGGGCGGGGTGAGGAAGTAGAACGCCTCGACCTGCCGCCCGAACCGCTCGGCGAGCCCGTCCGCCAGTTCGCGTACGCCCGCGTGCCACTGGTCGACGTAGCGGAGGAGCAGGGTGGCCCGCTCCTGCGCGACGATCCGGCGGACCGACCCGGCGTCCACGTACCGCTCCACGATCTCGCCGAGGACCACGCGTGGAAGGCAGAAGCGTTCCGGCGCCACCACGCCCTCCTCGTGGACGAGTTGGGCATAGGGGGTCGCCAGGGCCCCGGCGTCCAGGAGACGGTCCACCTCGGCGACCGTCAGCACATCCACGGGAGGATTTTCAGGGCGCAGTACGACGGGCTCCTTCCGCCAGTGCTCGGCGAGGAACGTCTCGGGCTCCGGTACGCACCGGGTCAGCCAGTCCATGGTCGTTGTTCTTCCTTTCACGCCGTGGTGGCGCGCGATGGCACCGGCGGTGCGGGGGAGGGGTGCTGCCGCCGGGACGGTGTCAGGCGGTCGGGCGGCTGCTGAAGGCGTGCGGCCGGGCCCGGGCCACGAGGTCCTCGGGTGTCACGTCGGCCAGCCGCTCCCGGAGGTGTCCGATCAGGGAGGCCGCGGCATTGAGCAGGCCGTCGTCGTCCAGGGGGCGGCCCGGGAGGGTGATTCCCCCGGAGATCCGGGACAGCAGGGCGTTCCGCAGATGGCCGGTGCCCGCCTCGCGGATCACCACCGTGAGATGGGCCGAGGGACCGTCCCCCACCGCCGCCGCCGTGTGTGCGAAACCCCTGGGTACGTAAAGGATTTCACCGGTGCGTACGACGGTGTCGAGGAGCGGCGGCCCCGGTTCGTCCGCCCGGACCGGCTCCCAGTTCCCGTCGGCGGGCCCGGCGTGCACCTGCCACCGTTTGGCGCCGCCGAGCTGGATCGCCAGCAGATCGCCGTCGTCGCGGTGCACCGGCCCGTGGCGGCCGGGCTGGGAGAAGAAGTAGAACGCTTCGACCAGCCGCCCGAGCTGTTCGCCGATGCCGGCCGCGAGCGCGCGTACCGGTGGGTACCACTGGTCGACGTATCGCAGTTGCAGCGTGGCGCGTTCGTCGCGGATGAGGTCGCGGACGGCCTGTCCGTCCACATAGCCCTCCACGGCACGTCCGGTGACGAGGCGGGGCGGGCAGAACCGTTCGTCGGGAATCTGCCCGTCCGCCGTGTAGAGGCCCGCGTACGGGGTGCGCAGCAGGCCGCCGTCCAGGATCGCGTCGAGCCCCGCGCCGGTCAGCAGTTCGAGCGGCGGCTCGGCGGGCCGGAGGACCACCGGGGCCGTACGCCAGTGAGTGTGCAGGAACGTCCCGGTGTCCGGTACGCATCGTTCGAACCAGTTCATGGCCCGCCTCTCGCTGGGGTGGGCCCACCGCTCCGGTCGCCGGTGGGCCCACGGGGTCGTGCCGGAAGGTCAGATGACGTCCGGGTAGCAGTCGCCGCAGCCCGCGGTGGTCCGCTGTTCCGACGACGACGGCCCCGTGTTCGCGACCGCGGACGGCGCGAAGGCGGCACCGCCTATGACGGCGGCCGCGGCCACGGAGAGCGCGGCGCGCTTGGTCAGCCGAGCGCGCTTGGTCGGCTGCGGTGCGGCGGCATCCTGGCGGACGTTCATGAACTCTCCTTGTTCCCGGTGGATCCGGGCGTCGCCGGGCGCCGGCCGTCGGCCGGTGCCCGGTCATCGATTGCGGCCCCGAAATCCGGTGCCGTGATCAATGGTTGCTGCATGCTTCACCTCGTGGACAGGCCCCATACGTGTTCGATACGGCCCTGACGGTTTTCTTGACGCCAGGCCCGGCCGGCCCCGCGGTACGGCGGTAGGCCGCGGTGCGCCCCGGCCGCACGGGCAGGTCGCAGGGCCTCGTACGATTGCGGGCGCATACGCGAAGGAGAACGTGGTGGGGTACTTCGAGGGCTTCGACAGCACCGGCTTCTGGGAGGACTCGGCGTACGCGCTGGACCACTACGTCGAGGGCCCGCCGTCGCCGGAACAGGTCGCCGCCCTGGAGAAGGACATCGGCGGCTACCGTCTGCCCGCCTCCTACATCGCCCTGATGCGCGCGCACAACGGCGGTATCCCGTCCCGCGACTGCTTTCCCATGACCGAGCCGACGTCCTGGGACGAGGACCACATCGCCATCAACGGGATCATGGGCATCGGGAGCACGAAGCCGAACTCGCTCGGCGGCGAGTTCGGCAGCCGTTTCTGGATCGACATGTGGGAGTACCCTGACATCGGCGTCTATTTCGCCGACACACCCTCGGCCGGTCACGACATGCTCGCCCTCGACTACCGCGCCTGCGGCAAGGACGGCGAGCCGTCGGTGGTGCACGTCGACCAGGAAGGCGATTTCGCCGTCACCCCGGTCGCGGAGACCTTCGAGGCGTTCATCGAGGGACTGGTCGAGGCGTCCGTGTCACCCGGGGCGCCATCGTGGAGACGGCCGAAGGGCACCGGATGACCGGGGCCGCCGTAGCCGTGATGATCGAGGAACTCACCGCCGCGGACCCGCTCGGCGGCCCGGCCCCGGCCGGGCGTCCGTGAGGCGCCCGGCCGGTCCATGGGTCCGGCGTACCGGCCGGTGGGGCTACCGGCGTGTGCCGGGCGGGGTGTTCAGGGCGCGGGCCAGGGCGTCCGTGCGGTAGCCGACGATGCGCGCACTGAGTTCGGCGTCGGGGGCGAGCAGTTCGCCGGCGTGGATGCCGCCGGGGTAGACGTGGAGCTCGACCGGAACGCCTGCCTGCATGAGCCGGTTGGCGAAGGTGATGTTCTCGTCACGGAACAGATCGAGTTCGCCCACGTCGAGAAACGTGGGCGGAAGGCCGCTCAGGTCCTCGGCGCGGGCGGGCGCGGCGTACGCGTCGACCTCGTCGGTGCCGGCCCGCTCGCCCAGCAGCGACTGCCACCCCTGGAGGTTGGCCGCGCGGTCCCATATCCCGATGCCGGTGATCTCGTGGCTGGACGGGGTGGTGTTGCGGTCGTCGAGCATCGGGTACGGAAGCATCTGGAACGCGAGCGGCGGAGTGCCGCGGTCACGCGCCAGCAGGGCCACCCCGGCGGCCAGACCGCCGCCGGCGCTGCCTCCGTACAGGGCCAGCCTGCCGGGGTCGATACCGAGAGCGGAGGCCTCGCCGGACATCCAGAGCAGAGCCGCGTAGCAGTCCTCGACCGGCGCCGGGTGGGGGTGCTCGGGAGCCAGCCGGTATTCGACGGAGACGACGACGGCGCCGATGGCCTCGACCAGGGGGAGCACCTGGCGGTGGTCCGTCGCGATGCTGCCGGTGATCATGCCGCCGCCGTGGATGTAGAGGATGCCGGGGAGCGGGCCGGTACCCCTGGTGCCGGTGGGCCGGTAGACCCGTACGGCCACATCCGGTGCGCCGGCCGGGCCGGGCACGGTGAGGTCTTCGAACTCGACGCGGTCGTTGGGCGGCAGCGCCGCCAGGGCCGCCCGGTTCATCTCCTCGTACAGCTCCCGCTGGCGCGGAATGGTGAAGCCGACCAGGCCGCGGGGGCCGGTCAGCTCGTGGAGGGCGTTGAGGCCTTGGTGGACCTGGGGGTCGATACGGCGGGTGATGCTGGGCTCGGACATGTGAGCGCCTTCCCTCGGGGTGACGTTGCCGGAGTAACGTAGAACCCTGACGTTGGCGTGAGGGTCAATCGGAGCATCCGTGAGGTGGGCCACATGAAGATCGGGGAACTGTCCCGGCTGACCGGGGTGAGTGTGCGGGCGCTGCGCTATTACGAGGAGGAGGGGCTGATCCTGCCCGCGCGCGGCGGCAACGGCTACCGCGACTACTGCGACGGTGCGGACGAGATGGTCCGGCAGATCCGCGGGCTGATCGAATGCGGACTGCCGACCCGGATCATCCGCGACATCCTTCCGTTCCTGGACGGTCCGGCCGACCTGCTGCCCCAGGTGCCCTGCCCGCGGATGCTCGACCAGGTGGCGGCGGAACGGGAACAGCTCGACCGCCGGATCCGGTGTCTCACCCGCAACCGGAAGGCCATCGACGCCTACTTGAGGGCCGCGCGGACCGCGGCCTCGGAGGCCGGGGGGCTCCGGAAGGAGGGCCGTTCCCCGGAGCCCGCGACCCCCTGACCGGACCCCGGTCGGCCCGGTGACGCGCGGACTCGCCGGGCAGTGCCGGGTGGCCGGGGACGGGCCGGCGGTCGTGGCGTCGGCGGGCATTTGACCCTCACGCAAACGTGAGGGTTTTAGTGTCCGGGCATGACCTCGACCACTGAGTTCCCCCCTGCCCAGGACGCCCCGTCCGGCACCGCCCGATGGCCGCTCGGCGGGCTGCTGGTGCTGGCCGGCGCCGCGTTCGTGACCATCCTGACCGAGGCCCTGCCGGCCGGTGTGCTGCCCGTGATGAGCGCGGACCTGCACGTGACCGAGGCCCGCGCCGGGCTTCTCGTCACCGTCTACGCCCTGGCCGCGGCCCTCACCGCCATCCCCGTGACGGCCTGGACGCTGATCGTGCCGCGCCGCACTCTGCTGATGGTGCTGCTCCTGGGCTTCGCCGCCACCAACGCCGTGACGGCGGTGTCCGCCGAATTCGCGCTCACGCTCGCCGCCCGCATCGTCTCGGGGGTGTTCGCCGGACTGCTGTGGGCCATGGTCCCCGCATACGCGGCGCGGCTCGCCCCGGAGCGCAGCGGCAAGGCGATCGCCACCGCGCTCGCCGGTATGACCGTCGGGCTCTCGCTCGGCATACCCGCCGGGACCGCACTCGGCGGGCTCATCGGCTGGCGATGGACGTTCGGACTTCTCACCCTGCTGGCCCTCGCCCTGGCCGCGGCGGCGCTCCGGCACCTTCCCCAGCTGTCCGGAGAACGGGCGCGGCGGGGCGGAGGTCTGCTGTCCACGATCAGAACCCCCGGGATCGCCGCGATCAACACCGCCTCGATCGCGACCGTCCTCGGCTTCTACGTGCTGTACACCTACATCGCCCCCTTCGTGGAGCGGTCGGACCTCGGTGTCGCTACCGGCACCGTGCTCTTCGTCTTCGGCCTGGGTTCCATGGGCGGCGTCTGGTTCGCCGGAGTCACCGCCGACCGCCGGCTGCGCACGGCGACACTCGCCCTGCTGACCCTGGCGACCGTGTGCCTGGTGTCCTTCGGCCTGTTCGGCGGCAGCGTGGTGGCCGTCCTTCTCGGCGCTCTGCTCTGGGGCGCGACGCACGGCGGCATCCCCACGCTGATGCAGACCGCGGGCGTACGAGCGGCCGCCCACGATCCCGACACCGCCAACTCCCTGTGGGTCACCGGCTGGAACATCGGCATGGCCGGTGGATCGCTGCTCGGGGGTGCGGTCCTCACCGGTGCCGGCGCCTCGGCACTGCCCTGGGTGGCGGCAGCGCTGCTCGCGGTGTCCGTCCTGACGGCCGCACTCGCCCGCCGGAACGGCTTTCCCCCCGCCGCCGGCTGAGGGGCCGGACGCCCGGCCGGGCCGGACGGATCCCGGCTCCGGGCGGCCGGGGGCTCGGCGGCGGGCCCGGGTCCCCGGCGGAGCCCGACGGTCCTCAGACGGCGGGCCTCGGGGGAGCGGGGGAACCGGACGGTGCGGGGCCCTCTCCTCCGCGTGAGCCGGCGCGGGCGGTCATGTGCGGGCGGGGAAGGCCTGGTCGAGCGTGGGCACGGTGAGCAGCCCGGAGGCCAGCGCCTGCCGGACGCCGTCCACCCGCAGATACCGCCCCTGCTGGATCACCGGCCGGACACTGCCGATCGTGCCCGCTTCGCTGAGGTGGAAGACGGTCCACGGCATCCGTGAGGCCTCCAGCGTCTGTCCGTCACGGATGATCCCGCGGGTCTTCGCGGTCGTGCCGCGGGTCCCCGGGACCTCCTGATTGACCGTCTCCACCGCCGTGACATCGAAGACCGTGCCCCGGCCTCCCGGCCGGTACGTCACCAGCATCCGGGGGCGCGCGAGCCCGACGTGGCTGCTGCTGAGCGGGCACAAGTACGCGCTGTGCGTGGCGAGTTCATCCTGTGCCAGGCGGTTGGCCGGCACGATCACCGCATGGTCGTGCAGTGTGCGGAACCAGCCCACCGCGGGCTCCTCCTCCCAGACGGACCTGCCGCGGTTGCGGTGGGTCGCGTCCGCGAGGAGCCCGCGGGCCGCCATCAGCTCAAGGCTGCGCCCTCCGCGGCCCGCGATGGACGCGAAGTCCGACCGTGTCAGGACCTCCGGCAGTTTCTCGAAGTAGGACAAGTAGGTGCCCTTCCGTGGAGTGGGGTTCGAGGAATCGGATCGCTCCTCCTCCAGCACGATAGGGATCCCGGAAGCGGGCGGACGATGTTCTCCGCGCTCGTCACCCTTTCCGGGGACGGCCGCCGGGCGCGGTGCCGGTACCTCCCGGCCTCCCGCCCCTCCGCGGTGGTCAACGGACCGGAATCATGGGCGGGTTGGCTTCCGCCTCGGCTGTTCCCGGACCGGCGCGACTGTTACTTACTGGGGGGTAGGCGAGCCGCTCCTCTTGTTATACCTTCTGTCTAACAAGAGGGTCGTGGCGGGCCCGGCGTGCCCCCGCCCGACCCTCTTGCCCGGACCCCGGCGGGCAGCAGCCGGCCAGTGCGCGAGCAGTGCGTACGAGCGGGCGGAAGCGAAGAGGAACGCACGCATCCGAGCCAAGGAGCCGCAGCATGGCAGGCAGCACTGTTCGGCCGGTCACACAGGACGACGCTCAAGGCGACGGTGTGTCCCGCAGGTTGCTCGACTCGGCAGCCGTGCTGTCGTACGACCCGGCCACCGAGGTCGACTGGGACACTCCGCTGGACCTGGACTGCCACGGAGCGAGCCCGGAGTGGAGCACGCTCTATGGCACCGCCTACTGGGCGGAGTTGACCGAGGCCCAGCGCAAGGCGCTGACCAGGCAGGAAGCCGCGTCGGTGGCCAGCACGGGCATCTGGTTCGAGATGATCCTGCAGCAGATGGTGCTGCGTGACGTGTATACGAAGGACCCCGCCGGCGACGAGGTCCAGTGGGCGCTCACCGAGATCGCGGACGAATGCCGGCACTCGATCATGTTCGCCAGGGGCGCCCGGAAGCTCGGCGCCCCCTCCTACCGGCCGTCCCGGCCGGTGATGGAACTCGGCAGGGCCTTCAAGACCCTGGCGTTCGGCGAGGCGGCGTACGCCGCGATCCTCGTGGCCGAAGAGGTTCTCGACGTCATGCAGCGTGACTGGATGCGCGACGAACGCGTGGTGCCGTTCGTCCGCACCATCAACAACATCCATGTGGTCGAGGAATCGCGGCACATGAAGTTCGCCCGCGAGCAGACGCGCAAACGGCTCAGGGGCGCGGGACGGATGCGCCGCCAGATCAATGCCTTCGTGGTCGCGGTCGCGTCGTACTGCATCGTCACCAGCATGGTGAACCGAAGGGTCTACGAGAACGCGGGACTCGACGAGAAGCGCGCCCTGGCCGAGGCGAAGGCCAACGAGCACCACAAGTCCATGATGAGGTCGAGCTGTTCGGGCCTGATGGAGTTCCTGGCCTCGGCCGGCCTGCTCACCGGGCCCGCCCTCGCCTTCTACAAGCGCGCCCACCTGATCTGAGCCGAGCCGAGCGGAACCGAGTCGAGCCGACGCCATGACCTATGCCATCACCCAGACCTGCTGCAACGACGCCACCTGCGTATCCGTGTGCCCGGTCAACTGCATCCACCCGACCCCCGAGGAGCGGGCGTTCGGCAGCACGGAGATGCTGCACATCGACCCGAAGACCTGTATCGACTGCGGGGCCTGTGCCGATGCCTGCCCGGTCGACGCGATCCTCCCCGTGGACAGCCTGCCCCCCTCGCAGCAGGAGTACGTCGCGATCAACGCGGCGTACTACGAGGAGGCGGCTCCCGTACCGCCCCCGGACGGTCCCACCTTCCACGCCTGGGGCGAGCCGTCCTTCTCCCGGATCCTGCCCTCGGACTTCGCGCCGCTCAAGGTGGCCGTGGTGGGCACCGGGCCGGCCGGCATGTACGCCGCGGAGGACCTGCTGCTGCACACGAACGCCGAGGTGACCCTGATCGACCGGCTCCCGGTCGCCGGCGGCCTGGTGCGCTACGGCGTGGCGCCCGATCATCCCGCGACCAGGAAGGCCGGCGACACCTTCGCGCGCTTCCACACGCATCCGCGCGTCAGGATGCACCTGGGAATCGACGTCGGCACCGATATCACCCCTGAGGAACTCGCCGCGCACCACGACGCGGTCGTGTACGCGGTGGGGGCGCCGGCCGACCGCCGGCTCGCCGTCCCGGGCGAGGAACTGGCCGGCAGCGTCTCGGCGCGTGCGTTCGTCGCCTGGTACAACGCCCACCCGGACGCGGCACGGGAGCCGGCCGACCTGTCGTGCGAACGCGTGGTCGTCGTCGGCAACGGCAACGTCGCCCTGGACGTGGCCAGGATCCTGCTCGCCGACCCCGGGGCCCTCGCCCGTACGGACATCGCCGATCACGCGCTGCGGGCACTGCGCGGGAGCAAGGTGCGCGAGGTGGTGCTGCTCGGGCGCCGGGGCCCCGAGGACGCCGCCTGCACCCGCTCCGAGCTGCTGGCGCTGCGCCATGTGCCGGGCGTCGAGCTGATCGTCGACGACCACGATCCCCGGATCGCCAGGGCCGTCGCCGAGGCCGATCCGAACGACAGGGCCGCGGTGCTGCGGGACGTGGCGACCGGCCGGCCGGACCTGGACGGGCCGCCCGCACCGGGCCGCCGCATCGTCCTGCGCTTCCGTTCGACGCCCGTCGAGATCATGGGCGGGGACCGTGTCGAAGCCGTACGGGTGGAGAGCGCGGCGGGGGAGCGCACCATCCGTGCGGGTCTCCTGATGCGCGCGATCGGCTACCGCGGGGTGCCGGTCGCCGGGCTGCCGTTCGACGAGAGTGCCGGAGTCGTTCCCCACGAGGGCGGCCGGGTGACCGGACAGCCGGGGAGCTACGTCGTGGGCTGGATCAAGCGCGGACCCACCGGCGGCATCGGCGCCAACCGGACCTGCGCCGCCGAGACCGTCTCCTCCCTCCTGGCGGACGCGGTGGCCGGCGCCCTGCCCGCGCCGACCCGTACGGCGAAGGCCTTTCGGCGACTGGTCCGGCGCCGCAACGGACATGTCGTCGATGCCCGGGGGCTGGCCGCCATCGAACGGGCCGAGGTCTCGCGCGGTCACCGCGACGGCCGGCCGCGCGTCAAACTCGCGACGGTGGAGGAACTCGTCTCGACGGCGAGAGGGAGCTTCGGCGGGCTGCTGCGCTGAGCCCGGCCGGCGTCGTCCCCGCTGCGGACACCGCACGGCGGGAACGACGCCGGCCGGCCCCGGCCCTCAGCCGATGGAGCGCGCCTCGGGGCGGTGGGCGGTCGGGCCAGCAGGGGCCGGTGCCACGGACGCCCCGGGCCGCCGGTGCCCGTGGATGCCCGGGCCGGCCGTCACGGAGGGCCGGAGCCGTTCAGCCAGAACGCTCCGTACACCGAGCTGATGACAGCCATCGCCGCCATCACCGCCCGGGCGAGGGCCGGGCGGGCACGTGCCATCCGGATGGCCAATGCCAGCAGAATGGGAAAGGCGGGTATGAGGAGACGTGGTTTCGATCCGAAATACCCGGAAGCTCCAACCGCCATCACGGTGATGATCGCGGAGTAGACGATCAGCGCGATCGGCTGCCGCTGCTTCCACGCGACCCAGTGCGGCCACGCGCAGAGGAGAACGAGGGCGGCCAGAATGCCCGCTGCGAATATTCCGGACTCCAGCACGGGTACGGCAAGGAATTTCGCGAAAGCGATGCCGCCGTCGAATCCGTTCCCCCATTCCGCCTGCACGTCCAGATAACCCAGGAACTTCTGCCGGCGATGCCCGACCCACAGAATGAAACCGACGGCACCGAGCGGGGAAATGAGACTGCTCGCGACGATGCGGATCCGTTCGTTCCCGCTGAGCTCGGACCTCCTGGTCACGAGCACCACGACCGCGGACACGACGATGGCCGCGCTGATCGCCACCCCGACGGGCCGGGCCAGTCCGGCGAGAACCGCGAGAAGGCTCGCCGTCATCCACCGGTCGCGCAGCAGGGCGAGGAGGGCCCAGACCGCCAGCGCGACGAAGAGCGATTCGCTGTACGCCATCGACTGGACGATGCCGACCGGAAGGGCCCCCCACAGAACGGCCAGGATCACTCCGGCCCGCGCGCTGTGCACCCGCTCGCCGAGCCGGAAGAGCCCCAGGGCGGCAACAAGCGAGGAAACCGCGCTGATCGCGAGACCGATATCGCCCGTACTCCAGGAGGTGAGGCGGGCTCCCGCCTGCTCCAGCCAGGGGAGGAGGGGGAAAAAGGCCATGCTGGAGAGGTTTCGCCCATCGGGAGCCTGAAGCGAAAACGCATAGCCGCTCTCGGCGATACGCGTGTACCAGAGTGAATCCCAGCGCCCGCTCAGCAGCGTATGGGCGCTCTTCCCGCGGGAAGCGGACCAGATGATCAGGACGACGAGACCGAGAATCTTGGTCGCCGCGAAGAGGATCACGGCCGAAGCGGCGCTGTCGAGGCGCCCCTTTACGGAAGCTGCCGGGGGCGGGCAGGGTTGTGATGTGTCGAGCGATGGTGCTTGGATTGCCAACCCCCGTATCATGACGGACTCTTTGGATCTTTGACTCTTTGCGGGAACTCTTTCCGGCGCGTTCCGGGTACACGGTACTCAACGAGAAGGAAGCGGCAGGCGGCAGCTCCCTCGCCCCGGCGGATCCGCCGTCCCGCCGATACGCCACCGGCCCCACCGCGCTGTCCGCGGTGGGGCCGGTCGGTACGCCGGGCCGGGGTGTGCGCCGGTCAGCTGTAGAAGTTGCGCTCCCAACGGTGCCTGGCCAGGACGGCGAGCCGGTCGGCGGACAGCGGGCGTCCGTCGCTCAGGGCCGTGTTGCGCTCGACATTGCGCAGAGTCCGCATCCCGGGGATGACGGTGGAGACCGCCGGGGAGCTCAGCACGAACCGCAGCGCGTTCTCCGCGATCTCGTCGGGGGCGATCCCGAGGTCGGCGACGATCGAGGCGACCCGCTTCTCGACCTGCGCCGGGCGGTCGTCGCGGAAGTAGCGGTTGCGCCAGTCGCCTTCGGGGAACGTCGTGCCGGCGGTGATCCGGCCGGTGAGGCCGCCCTCGTCCAGTGCCACCCGGACGATGACGCCGACGCCGTGCTCCTCGCAGGCCGGAAGCAGTGCGTCGGCGGGGCTCTGGTCGAAGATGTTGTAGATGACCTGCACACTGTCCACGCTGCCGCTGCGGACGAGTTCGAGTGCGCTGTCGGGCCGGTGATCGTTCACCGAGACGCCGAACAGGCCGATCTTCCCTTCCTGCTTCAGCTCGGCGATCGTCTCCAGCCAGTCGCCGCGGCCGACCCAGTCGTCGTTCCAGACGTGGAACTGAAGCACGTCGAAGTGGTCCAGGCCGGCCGCGAGCAGGCTGGTCTCCAGGCTCTCGCGGATGTGTGCGCCGGGGAAGGTCTCCGAGGGGTCCAGGCCGTCCGGCGCCGGCCACATGCCGTTCTTCGGCGGAACCTTGGTCGCGACACGCACCTGGTCACCGGTCCGCTCGCGGACGACGCGGCCGACGATCCGCTCGCTCTCGCCGTAGCCGCGGGCGGTGTCGATGAAGTTCACACCGAGGTCGATGGCGCGGTGCAGGGCGCGTACGGACTCGTCCTCCGAGGCGCCCACCCAGCCCGACTCACCGATGCCCCACGCGCCGTACCCGATCTCGGACACGGACAGACCGCTGCTTCCCAGCTCGCGGTAGCGCACAATCATCCTCCACGTCGTGGTTCCTGCCCCGGCGGAGCCGAGGCAAGCGCCGGGAATCACGTTGACGATAGGCGACCGGGAAGGCGGGGACAGGTGGGTTTCAAGCCCTTGGGGCAACGGCCGGAAAAACCACCTGACCTCGGGTTTCGAGCCGTGCCCCACGGGCTGGGCGGCGGTCTTCAGCCGTTCTCGGTGCCTCGGTCGGGTGCGTACACCCGGATCTTCGACTGGCCGTGCGGCCGCTCCTCCCAGTCGTCCATGAACCGGGCTTCGAGACCGTGCTCGGCGGCGAGGGCGATCAGCGTCTCGGTGCGGTAGTAGAAGTCCTCCCGCAGTACCGCGTGCTCGACGCCGTCGGTGCGGTCGAAGGTGAAGTCGAAGAAGCCCCCGGGAGCGAGGATCCGTTCGACGTGCGCCAGGCACTCGGCGATGACCTCGATCGGCGAGTGCGAGAACACGCTGTGCGCGTGCACCACATCGAAATGGCCCTGAGGAAGGAAGTCGAGGGTCAGATCATGCGTGATCGTGAGATGAGGGAGCTTGTCCTGCAGGTGGTACGTGCTGACCGTTCGCTTGGCGGAGATGAGGATGTCCGGCGAGATGTCGATTCCGTAGTAGTTCCCGGAATCGAGATAGTCGATGAAGCGCCAGCCGGCGCGCAGGTTGCCGCAGCCGATGTCGAGCATCCGGTGACCGGGCTTCAGCCCGTGCTCCGTCAGATAGTCGAACTGCATCGCACCGAGCGCGAGCCAGCGCTCGTGCGTCCGGCTTCCGACGGCCGCCTCGGGGTTGCGGCTGGTGTCCGAAGCCATCACCGCCCGGTAGTAGGCGACGTGGTCGCGGTGCTTGGCGCTGAGCCAGGTGTCGCGGACGGAACGGCGTACATAGGGAGCGATGCGCCCGGGGTTGCGCAGGGCATAGGACACGCGGTGGGACAGGGCGGAACGGTTGGCAGCCAGGGATGCGGGCGTCTTTTTCGGCATGGTGCGGCTTTCCTCAGGTGAAATGGGCATGCGGGGGTAGGGAGTTGGCGCCGTGAGGCGCAGGGGGAGGAGAGGGGGGGCAGGGAGGGGAGGGGAGCGGAGACAACGAGGGAGGGGAGTGCGCGGCGCGCGGACGCGCCGGTTCAGTCCCTGCCGCCGATGACCACCACTCCGTGCTCGTAGGCGTAGATGGCCGCCTGGGTGCGGTCGCGCAGACCCAGCTTCACGAGCACCTTGCTGACATGTGTCTTGACGGTGGACTCGGTGACGAAGAGATGGTCACCGATCTCGGTGTTGGACAGGCCCTGCGCGATCAGTGCCAGCACGGCCGTCTCGCGTTCGGTCAGTCCGGGAATGCCGGTCCGTGCCGGGGGCAGCGGTCCCGCGTGGGCGCTGCCCCCGTTTCCGGCACCGGTCCCGCCTCCGGCCCCGGTTCCGGCGAGGCGGGTGAACTCGGTGATCAGCCGCCGGGTGGAGGAGGGGGACAGCAGGGAGTCGCCCGCGGCGACCACCCGTACACCTTCCGCCAGCTGGCGCGCCGAGGCGTCCTTGAGCAGGAAGCCGCTCGCCCCGGCGCACAGCGCCTGATAGACGTACTCGTCCAGGTCATAGGTCGTGAGGATGAGGACCTTGGTGTCCGGGGTGCTCGCGACGATCCGCGCGGTCGCCTCCAGCCCGTCCATCTCCGGCATCCGTACGTCCATGAGGACGACGTCCGGGCACAGCTCGGCGACCTTGGCGAGGGCTTCGACGCCGTCCGCCGCGGTACCGGCGATCTCGATGCCGGGCTGCGACGCCAGGAGTACGGCGAAACCCTCACGCACCATCGCCTGGTCGTCCGCGATCAGGACTCTCACGGGGGGCTCCTCAGGCATGCTCGGCGTCCTCTTCGCGGGTCTGCGTCGCATCGGGCAGGAACGCGGTGACCTCGAACCCGCCCTCGGCGGTCGGCCGGGTCGTCAGCCGCCCTTCGAGCATGGTGATCCGCTCGCGCATCCCGATGAGACCGTGGCCGGCGCCCGGCGAGTCGCTTGCCGGACGCTGCGCGGGACCGTTGACCACCCGCAGCCCGAGCCCCGTCGTCACATAGGAGAGTTCGACGGCCACCGCCGCGCCGGGCGCGTGCCGCAGGACATTGCTGAGCGCTTCCTGCACGATCCGGTAGGCGGACAGCTCCACCCCCGGGGCCAGCACGCGCACCTTGCCGGTCACCGTCTTCGTCACCTCCGCCCCCGAGGCGCGCACCCCGGCGATCACCGGGCCGAGGCGGGCGAGGGTGGGCTGTGGAGCCCGGTTCCCGGGACCCGTCCCCGGCTCCGTGTCCGCCCGGATGACGCCCAGGATCCGGCGCATCTCGGCGAGTGCGAGCACGGCGTTCTCACGGAGGGTGGCAAAGGTCTCCGTCAGCTCGGGAGGGGGGTTCTCCACCCGGTACTGAGCCGCCTCCGCCTGAATCGCGACCACCGACATGTGATGGGCGACGACATCGTGGAGCTCCCGGGCGATGGCGGTGCGCTCCTCCAGCCCGGCACGCCGGTTGCGCTCGTCCTCGGCGGCCGACGTCTGCTCGGCCGCGCGCTTCCCCGCGCGCTGCCAGCCGCCCATCAGCACCGCGACGAATCCGGCGAGTGCGAGAGCGAGAACCTGGAACGACAACGGCGTACCGATGCCGAGGACTCCACCGCCTCCGAGCACGAATGCCCCGGTGATCAGCCACATCCAGAAGGCGGCCCACGACCCCAGCCGCATCGAGGCGACCACGAGCACCAGCGGGCACGTGAGAAGCAGGAGTGACAACCCCATGCCGCCGAGCCCCGCCAGGTCGGCCGACCCGACGAGGATCGCGAGCATCGTCAGCCACCAGGCCCCCACCGGCATGACCAGCGTCAGCAGCACAGGTGCGCCGGTCAGCAGGAGGACGGGGAGTCCGTGGGCGAAGCCCGAGACCCGGAACGAGGCCACCGCCGCCAGCAGCGCGAGCGCGACGACCGCGAGGTGCGGTACCCAGCGGGTGGCGTCGCGCAGTGCGGCCGGCAGTGCCGAGCGGGCGCGGATCAGCGCGGGCGAATCGCTCAGCGGGGGGAGGGGGCGGACGGCGAACGCGTGACGGAAGAGGTCGCCGCGCAGTGCGGCGAGGGCAGGGGAAGGGCCGCCGCCCGCGGCACTCTTCGTACCGCTGGGTGTGTCGCGCGCCATGGCCGCCGTCCGGGGTGGTTCGAGCAGATCGGGTTTCACAGGAACGACGCTAAAAGACGCCGGTCGTCGCGGCATCAGTCGCAGGTCCCGTTCGCCGATCTCATACTCACGACCTACGCGGGCGGCGGCACCCGGTCGGCCCGGCCGGTTCCCGGCTCACCGCGCCCGGCCCGCGGAGGCACCCGGCCGGGCGGCTGTTCGTCGAGCATCGAGATGCTGAAGACCGTGCGGGCGGTGGCCCCGTCGATGTGGCGCGACAGCTCCGAGAGCGCCGGCTCCCCGTACCGCAGATGCCCGTGCGCCTGCGACGAACGGGCCGCCGCGTCCACCCGATGCCAGAGCGCGGGGTTCGCGGCCAGCATCCGTGGGTCCAGCTCGGCCAGGCCTCCGACGGCATCGCGGATGACGAGCCGACGGACGACGCCACCGGACCACCGGGCCGAGACGAGCAGGTCGGTCCGCACCCGCCGCGTGCGCAACGGCCCGCGCGACTCCAGCCAGCCGTGCCCCGCGCTCACCCGGGGAGGCAGCAGGATCACGAACAGCAGCAGCGCCAGCCCGGTCCAGAGGACCACGCGGGGCGCGGTCAGTGTGCCGTCGCCCCCGTCGACGGTCAGCAGCAGTCCCAGGAAGAGCGCGGCACAGCCGCACGCCGCCCGGAACTCACCCGGCCAGCGGACGTCGTGGACCGTGCCGGGTTCCGCGGGATCTCCATCGGGCGGCCGGAAGCGCCGGGGTGCGGGGCGTTGTCGCATGAGGCGACACTAGGAACGCCTCGCCGCGATCCGGAAGGGGCTGATGCGCCCTTGACGCCGCGGTCGCCCGTCTTGACGGATGTCTGACACGGCCCGCTCCCCGACCGCGCGCCCCTCGCGGTCCACGGGCGGAACGTACTGCTCCGCGGGGGTCCCCGTGCCTCGTGTGCGGACAGGGCCTCACGGAGGGCCTCGCGGGCGAATTGCTCTGAATGCGCAAGTTCCGCATGGATTCTCACCCTGTGCGCCTTACGTTGGCCCTGTGCTCAACGTGCCGGAACTCCTCAAGCGCCTGCTGATCGGCCGGGCGATGCGCAGCGAGGCACTGGGCGGGACGCTGCTCCCCAAGCGGCTCGCCCTGCCGATCTTCGCTTCCGACCCGCTGTCCTCGGTGGCGTACGCGACCCAGGAGATCCTGCTGGTCCTGACCCTCGGCGGGCTGGCGTACCTTCACTTCACACCGTGGATCGCGGCCGCCGTCGTGGCCCTGATGACGGTGGTGGTCCTCTCCTACCGTCAGGTCGTGCACGCCTATCCGAGCGGCGGCGGCTCGTACGAGGTGGCCTCGACGAACCTGGGGCCGTCGGCCGGCCTGGTGGTGGCCGCCTCACTGATGGTCGATTACGTCATGACGGTGGCGGTGTCCGTGGCGTCGGGCGTGGACAACATCATCTCGGCCGTGCCCCGGCTGGCCGACTACCGGGTGCCGATGGCGCTGGTCTTCGTCGCCCTGCTGTGCGCGATGAACCTGCGAGGAGTGCGGGAGTCCGGCCGCGCGTTCGCCGCTCCCACCTATCTGTTCATCGGCGGTGTGCTGATCATGGTCGCCACCGGACTGTTGCGCTACGCACTGGGCGACGCGCCGGTGTCGGAGAGCGCGGCGTACGGCGTCACGCCCCGGCCGGGGGACGCCGATCTCATGGGACTGGCCCTGGTGATGCTGGTCCTGCGGGCGTTCTCCAGCGGCTGTACGGCCCTGACGGGCGTGGAGGCGATCTCCAACGGAGTCCCCGCCTTTCGCCGTCCCAAGCCGAGGAACGCCGCGACCACCCTGGCCGCCATGGGAGTCATCGCGGTCACCATGTTCGTCGGTGTGACCACACTCGCGCTGATCACCAAGGTGCACATCACCGACGACTCCTGCCGGCTCACCGGCCTCGGCGGCGACTGCGCGGGCCACACCCAGCGCACGGTCATCGCCCAGGTCGCCTCCGCCGTGTTCGGCAGCGACAGCGCCGGCTTCTACTTCATCCAGGCGGCCACCGCGCTGGTCCTGATCCTGGCCGCGAACACCGCGTACAACGGCTTCCCGCTGCTCACCTCGATCCTCGCCCAGCACCGCTACCTGCCGCGGCAGCTGCACAACCGCGGCGACCGGCTCGCCTTCTCCAACGGCATCCTGGCACTGGCCGTCGCCGCCGGTCTGCTGCTGTGGGGCTTCGGGGCCAATGTGACCAGCCTGATCCACCTCTACATCCTCGGCGTCTTCACCTCCTTCACGCTCTCCCAGTCGGGCATGGTCCGGCACTGGAACCGTCAACTGCGCACCGAGACCGGCGCAGCCGTGCGGCGCGGCCACCGGATCGCCCGGGTCATCAACGCCACCGGAGCGGTCGTCACGGGGCTGGTCCTGGTCATCGTCCTGGCCACCAAGTTCACCCAGGGCGCGTGGCTGGCCGTACTCGCCGCGACGCTGCTGTGGCTGATGATGCGGGCCGTACGCCGTCACTACGACAGCGTCGCCGCCGAACTGGCCGTCACGGACGCGCACAGCGAACTCGCCCCTCCCTCCAGGGTGTTCGCGATCGTGCTCGTCTCCACCGTGCACAAGCCGACGATGCGGGCCCTCGCCTACGCCCGCGCCTTCCATCCGGACCGGCTGGAGGCACTGACCGTCGCGGTCGACCCGGAGGGGGTGGCCGAGGTCCGGGGCAAGTGGCAGGAGTACGACATCCAGGTGCCGCTCACGGTCCTCGACTCCCCCTACCGCGAGATCACCCGGCCGGTGGTGGGGTACGTCCGCTCGATCCGGCGCGCCGGTCCGCGCGATGTCGTGGCGGTCTTCATCCCCGAGTACGTCGTCGGACACTGGTGGGAGAACGCGCTGCACAACCAGACGGCACTGTGGCTGAAGAGCCGTCTGCTCTTCACCCCCGGGGTGATGGTCATCAGCGTGCCGTGGCAGCTGCACTCCTCCCGCCACGCCGACCGTCCGGCGGGACGTGCCCCGGGCGCGGTCCGCCGCGGCGAACCCGCACCGCCGGGCCCGTCCGGCGGGGCGCCGACGGGCCACGACGGCCCGGCCTGACCCCGCCCGCTCCTGCCCCTGCCTTCCTGCCCCTGCCTCCTGCTCGCGCGCCGGTGCCGGCCTCAGCCGCGCGCCCCGCCGCGTCCGGGTTCAGAGCCGCCGGCAGTGCAGGAACAGGTGCGGCTCGGGTTCCCCCGCCGGGTGGTCGGGCGTGAACAGCGTGCTCAGCTGCCACTCGACCGCGAACCCGGCCTCCTTCACCAGCGCGGTGAACTCCTCGGCGCCGAAACTGGTCACACGCACCGGCTGCCCCATGAACACGCCGCTCACGTCCTCCACGTCCAGCGGCACCGTCGCCACGACCAGCCGCCCGCCGGGCTTCAGCGATTGGTGGAACCTGTGCAGCAGCAGGGACTGGTAGGCGCGCGGCATCTGGAGCAGCGAGAAATACGCACAGACCGCGTCGAACCCCGCTCCCGTGCTGCCCGCATCCGTCCCCGTCCCCGCGCCCGCATCCGCATCCGTCCCCGTCCCCGCATCCGCATCCGTCTCCGCCCCGTCCAGCGGCAGCGTACGGATGTCGGCGCACCGGAAGACCGCGTTCGGCACCTGCCGGGCCGCGATCCCCGTCATGACCGGTGAGACATCGACGCCCAGCACCCGGTGTCCCGCGTCCGCCAGCGTCTGCGCGGTCGGCCGGCCCGTACCGCTTCCCACGTCCAGGATCCTGCTGCCGGGCGCGAGCTGTTCCGTCAGCCGGCGCAGCGAGTCGTGGTGGGCCGGTGAGCCGGCGAAGGCCCGCTCGTACTCGGTTCCCAGCGCGTCGAACGCGGCTGCGGCCGAGAGTTCGTGACCTTCACCCATGAAGACGATCCTTACGTCGGTCCGGCATACCCCGGGATCGTCGCACCGATCACGGTGGCCTTCAACGGCCTTCGGGGAACGGGCCGTTCTCGCCGGGGAAGGTAGCCACGAAGGAAGCGCTCCAGTCTGGATCGTGCGACGGGACGATGCGGTGACTCACCCACGGCCGGGCTCCCGCCACGCGCGGGGCGGGGCGGAACCGGATCCGGGGGAGTACCGCAATCCTTCGTGAAAGGGAGCGCCGCGTCGTCGTGCGCACGCAGGCAGTCCCGGGTACTGCCATCGCCGTACCTGGGACTGGCGCGGACCGGCGCGAAAGGGTGTGTACGCGGCGTACTTCGGGCCCCGGCCCCTGTGCGGCGGCGGCGCGGCCTGAGTACATGCCGAGGCGAGGCTGAGTACCTTGCCCGATCCACCGGGGCCGGGCAGCTGTTGGGATGAGGCCATGAACAACGACCCCGGACCGCGGCGGCACCCTCGTATCCAGCACGTCACGACCGCCGGATCCGCCCTGGCCGTGACGCTGCTGCCGCTCGTGATCGGAGTCCTGCTGGCCAGGACGATGGCGGCGGACCCCATGACCTCGGTCAACGCGCTGGTCACCAACGGCGGGCATCGTGCCCGTGTGTCACCGAAGGAGTGGCGCACCTGCGGCAGGCACGCGCTGCGGCGGTGGAGGACCGCCGAGCGCGTGTAGCGTGCGCCCGGGGTCAGACCCCTGCCGAGTGCGACAGCCGTGCGACGGGGAGTTCACCCTCCGCGTACCGGCGGCGCAGCTCCTTCTTGTCGAACTTGCCGACGCTGGTCTTCGGGATCTCCGGCAGGGACGTCCAGCGCTCCGGGAGCTGCCAGCGGGCGACGCGCGCACCGAGGTGGGCGTGCAGACCGGTGTAGTCACCCGGGCCGCCCGGGTCCGCGGCCCAGACCACCACGGCGAGCGGGCGTTCGTCCCAGCGGTCGTCCGGGACGCCGATCACCGCCGCCTCCCGGACCGCCGGGTGGGCCATCAGATGGTTCTCCAGCTCGACCGAGGAGATCCACTCGCCGCCCGACTTGATGACGTCCTTCGCCCGGTCCGTCAGGCGCAGATAGCCGTCGGACGTGAGCGTGCCCAGGTCCCCGGTGCGCAGCCAACCGTCGTTGAACTTGTCGGCCGGTGCCCCGACCAGGTGGTAGGAGCCGGTGACCCAGGGACCGCGGACCTCGACCTCCCCCACCGTCGCGCCGTCGTCCGGCAGAACCGTGCCGTCCTCGCCCGTGAGGCGCAGCTCGACCCCCGCGGGGGGACGGCCCGCCGTGGACCGGTAGAGCATCGCGCCCTCCGGGGAACGCACATGGTGCGGCGCCCTCGCGACCGTACCGAGCGGTGAGGTCTCGGTCATGCCCCAGGCGGCGACGACCCGTACCCCGTGCCGCTCCTCGAAGCCGGTCATCAGCGAGGGGGGGCAGGCAGCACCGCCGACCAGGACCTCGCGCAGGGAGGAGACATCACCGCCGTGCGTGTCGAGGTGGGCCAGGAGCGCGGCCCAGACGGTCGGTACCGCGCCCGCGGTGTGCGGCTTCTCGGTGGCGATGAACTCGGCCAGGGGCTCGGCCTGGAGATGGGGACCGGGAAGGAGGAGGGAGGAGCCGGCCATGAAGGCGGCGTACGGCATTCCCCAGGCCATGGCATGGAACATCGGCACGACCGCGAGAGCGCGCCGCGTGTCGTCCAGGCAGAGGGTCTCCGGCATGCACACCTGCATCGAGTGCAGGTAGACCGAACGGTGCGAGTAGACAACTCCCTTGGGATCGCCGGTGGTTCCGGAGGTGTAGCACATCGCCGCGGCCGAGTCCTCGTCGATGTCCGGCCACTCGAAACCGTCGGGTGCCCCGGCGAGCAGTTCCTCGTAGCCGTGGACGCGCACACCGGGAAGGCCGGGCAGCGGCCCCTCGCCCACGACGACGACGTGTTCGAGATCGGGAAGTCCGGGCAGCAGCGGGGCGATCAGCGGCACCAGGCTCGCGTCCGCGAGGACGACACGGTCCTCGGCGTGACGGGCGATGTGACTCAGCTGATCGGCGGGCAGCCGCAGATTGAGCGTGTGGAGCACCGCGCCCATGGACGGGACGGCGAGATATGCCTCCAGGTGCTCCTGGTTGTTCCACATCAAGGTGGCCACCCGCTGGTCGCCGGTGATGCCGAGGCCGCGCAGTGCCGCGGCCAGTTTCGTCGCACGGCGGGCGACCTCGGCATAGGTGGCGCGCCGGGCCGCCCCACCCGTCCAGGTGACTGCCTCACTGCGGCCGTGCACAGTGGCGCCGTGGCGCAGCAGGGTGGTCACGGTCAGGGGATGACGCTGCATGGTGCTGAGCACAGGGGTCTCCTGGTGAACGGGAAGAGCGGCTTCGGGGCGGATGGTGCGGTGTTACGGGAGGATGCGGCAGCCTGTCCTGGTGGCGTTCGCCGGATCGAGGACGTTCATCACCTCGTGCAGCACCTCGGAGTCGATCTGCATCGTGGCGTGCTGGGCCAGGTCGTACCAGCACATGTCCTGGGTGTAGACGTTGCGGACGTTCGGGCCCTGGAGGCGCCGGTCGCGGCCAGCACCCCGTCGACGAAGGTCTTCAGCTCGGCGGCCGACCCCTCCATCGGGGCGATCGCGGCCAGCACCGGGATGTTGGGCATCCGGCCGTAGGTCGGCGCATATGGCAGCACCGCGGCGGCGCGACCGCGAGGGCCGGCGCGTGATCGGTTGCCGGGTACCAAGCAGACAGGTGCCGTGATGTGCGCCGTGCACAGTGGCGCGAAGCAATTGTGGTCGGGGGTCTCCCTTTTCCGGCCGGGTCGTGCCACCCTCACCGGCCATGGAGCCGATGGCGCTGTCACCCCGCACATCCGGTGCACCGCCCGTCGGCGTGCCTCTGCTCATCGAGGAGGTACGGGACGAGCTGCGGAGCCGGTTCGAGCCGGCGGCCGACCGGCTGGCCGCGCGGATCCTCGCCGAGGACCCCGCGTACGCCAGGCTGATCGGCCGCAAGGAGCTGGGCGACCGGATCCATCGCAACCTGTGCCAGGCACTGTCCGGCATCGCCCAGGCGGCGCGGGACCAGCCGGTGGACCTCCACGACGCCATGAGCACCGGGAGCCGCCGCGTCGAACAGGGGCTGCCGCTCCCCTCGCTGTTGCAGAGCTACCGCCTGGGCGGCAGGCTGCTCTGGGAGACGATGTACGAGGTGGTCGCCGAGCGTTTCCCCACCGCGCTGCCCACCCTGCTGCCCGCCGCCGCGGTCGTCTGGGACGTACTGGAACAGATCACCGGCGCGGTCGCCGAGTCCTACCGGCAGGCCGAGGCGGCCCGCGCGGCGCGCGACCAGGAGCGGCGCCACTCACTCCTCGACGCCCTGCTGGACGGCTCGGGGGTGGCCGCCGGGCTGGCCTCCGAGGCCGCCGCCCGGCTGGGGCTCCCCGAGCGCGGCCGCTACGCCGTCATCGTCCTGCGCACGGCCCCCGGCGCGCTGCCGCCCTCGTCCGACCCCGCCGCCGAGCCGCTGTCCGGTCTGCGCGTCCTCTGGCGGATCAGGGCGGACGGCGAGACCGGTCTGGTGCCGCTGGGGAGCCGCAGCCCGGAGGACCTCCGCACGGTGCTGGCCGGGTACGACGTACGGGCCGGGGTCAGCCCGGTCGTGGGCTCGCTGGCCGACCTCGGGCGGGCGCGCTGGCTGGCCGAACTGGCCCTGCGGACCTGGCGGCCCGGCGCGGCGCCGGCCGTACTGCTCGACGAGCGCCTGCCCGAGGCCCTGATCGCGGCCCAGTCGGACCTGGCCGGACGGCTGCGTACGGTGGTGCTGGGGCGGGTGCTCGCACTGCCCGCCGAGGAGTGCGGCACCCTGCTGACCACGCTCGGCGTCTGGCTGGGGGCCGGGGGCTCCTCGACCGTCGCGGCCGAGCGGCTGTACTGCCACCGCAACACGGTCTCCAACCGGCTGCGCCGTCTGGAGCAGCTCACCGGACGGACGCTCACCGACCCCGCCGGCGTGGTCGAGCTGTCACTCGCGCTGGCGGCCGTGCAGCAGTTCGGCGCGCGCTGAGCCGCGGGGCCCGCCCGGCCGGGGGAGTCAGCCGACGGGGTGTCCCTCGGCGGCGGCCGGGCGCTCGAACTGGGTGCGGTGCAGTTCCTCGTACCGGCCGTGGGCGGCCAGCAGCTCGGCGTGCGTACCGCGTTCCACGACCCGGCCCTCCTCGATGACCAGGATCAGATCGGCGGCCCGGACGGTCGACAGCCGGTGGGCGATCACCACGGCTGTCCGGCCCGCCAGAGCCTCGGCCAGCGCTTCCTGAACCGCCGCCTCCGAGGTGGAGTCGAGATGCGCGGTCGCCTCGTCGAGGATGACCACCCGCTGCCGGGCCAGCAGCAGCCGGGCGATGGTCAGCCGCTGCCGTTCGCCGCCCGAGAGCCGGTACCCGCGCTCGCCCACCACCGTGTCCAGGCCTTCGGGCAGGGAGGCCACGAGCCCGTCGAGCCGTGACCTGCGCAGCGCGTCCCAGATGTCGTCCTCGGTGGCCCCGGGGCGGGCCAGCAGCAGATTGGCGCGTACGGACTCGTGGAAGAGATGCCCGTCCTGGGTGACCATGCCGAGCGTCTCCCGGATCGAGTCGGCGCTCAGATCGCGTACGTCGACGCCGTTCAGCCGTACGGAACCGCGGTCCGCGTCGTACAGCCGGGGCAGCAGCTGGGCGATCGTGGACTTGCCCGCCCCCGAGGAGCCGACCAGGGCGATCATCCGCCCGGGTTCGGCGCGGAAGGAGACATCGTGCAGGACCTCGGTGCCGCCGCGGTTGTCGAGCGTGGCGACCTCTTCGAGGGAGGCGAGGGAGACCTTCTCGGCGGAGGGGTAGCCGAAGGAGACGCCGTCGAACTCCACCGAGACCGGCCCTTCCGGCACCCGGCGGGCGTCCGGCTTCTCCTCGATCAGGGGCTTGAGGTCCAGGATCTCGAAGACCCGCTCGAAGCTCACCAGCGCGCTCATCACCTCGACCCGGGCACCGGCCAGCGCGGTCAGCGGGGCGTAGAGCCGCGTCAGCAGCAGGGCGAGGGCCACGACGGCGCCCGGTTCCAGGCTGCCGCGCAGGGCGTAGAAGCCGCCGAGCCCGTAGACCAGGGCGAGGGCCAGGGCGGAGACCAGGGTGAGGGCGGTGATGAACGTGGACTGGGCCACGGCCGTACGGATGCCGATGTCCCGCACCCGGCCGGCCCGTGCGGCGAATTCCGCGGACTCGTCGGCCGGGCGTCCGAACAGCTTGACGAGTGTCGCGCCGGGTGCGGAGAACCGCTCGGTCATCTGTGTGCCCATGGTGGCGTTGTGATCGGCCGCCTCGCGCTGAAGTGCCGCCATCCTGGCCCCCATCCGGCGGGCGGGCACGACGAACACCGGCAGCAGGACCAGGGCGAGAAGGGTGATCTGCCAGGAGATGGTGAGCATCACGACGAGGGTCAGCAGCAGGGTGACGACATTGGAGACGACGCCGGAGAGCGTGTTGCTGAAGGCGCGCTGGGCGCCGATCACGTCATTGTTGAGCCGGCTGACGAGCGCACCGGTCCGGGTCCTGGTGAAGAAGGCGACCGGCATCCGCTGGACGTGGTCGAAGACCGCGGTGCGCAGATCGAGGATCAGACCCTCGCCGAGCGTGGCCGACAGCCATCGGGTGAGCAGGCCGAGCCCGGCCTCGGCCACCGCGATGGCGGCGATCAGCAGCGCGAGCCGGCTGACCCTACCGGAGTCCCGGCCCTCCACGATCGCGTCGACCACCTGCCCCGCGAGCACCGGTGTGGCCACCGCGAGCAGCGCGGTCACCACGCTGAGCAGCAGGAAGCGGTTCAGCCGGCCGCGGTGCGGCCGGGCGAAGGCCATGATGCGCCCCAGGGCGGCCCGGGAGAAGGGCCGCCGGTCCTGCTGGGCGTTCATCGCACTGTGCATCGATGTCCATGCTGTGACTTCCATGTCCATGGGGCGCTCCGGAATCTGGTGGCCGACGTGCGGATCCCGCCGACCGTACGGCCTCGGGTACGGACAGCACGCTAGGACCTCGGGCAAGGTTGAGGTCAACCGGGCGCGCGGCGGAGGGCCGTCCCGTACCCTCTGGGCGCATGACGATGGAACACCGCATGCGGGTACGTGAGTTGGGCATCGATCTGACCGGCGAGCCGGGGCCGTGGAACGCGATCACCGATGTGCCGGGCGTGGAGGTCGGCTATGTGACCCTGGTCGAGGGCGACGGCATACGGACCGGAGTGACCGCGGTACTGCCGCGCGGCCGGGACGGTGTGGGCGTGCCCTGCTCGGCCGGGTGGCACTCCTTCAACGGCAACGGCGAGATGACCGGCACCGCGTGGATCGAGGAGAGCGGCTCGCTCGCCGTGCCGGTGGTCATCACCAACACCTACGCGGTCGGGCCGGCGCACCGCGGGGTCATCGAGTGGGTGCGCGCCAACTGCCGCGGAATGGCGCCCGAATGGCTGCTTCCCGTGGTCACCGAGACCTGGGACGGGCACCTCAACGACATCCACGGTGCGGCGGTGGGCCCCGGCCACGCGGCGGCGGCGATCGACGCGGCAGTGACGGGACCGGTCGAGGAGGGCTGTGTCGGCGGCGGCACGGGGATGCGCTGCTACGGCTTCAAGGGCGGCTCGGGCACGGCGTCCCGGGTGGTGGAGTACGGCGCGGACCGCTACACGGTCGGCGCGTTCGTCCAGGCGAACTTCGGCGCGCGGCGGGAACTGGTGATGGCCGGGGTGCCGGTGGGGCGCGCGCTGACCGACCCTGCGGGCGAGGCGGCGGACGCCGCCGGGGCGGTGGCGGACGGAGAGCGTCCGGTGCCGCCCGGGGCGGGCTCGGTGATCGTCGTGGTGGCGACCGACGCCCCGCTGCTGCCGGGCCAGTGCAAGGCCCTGGCCCGGCGGGTGCCGCTGGGCCTGGCCCGCACGGGAACCACCGGCAGCCACTTCTCCGGAGACATCTTCCTGGCCTTCTCCACGGCCAACCGGGGAGCGCTGACCAGCACGTTCCCCGAGGCGGACGGGCCCGCGGGCGCGCCGTACGAGTCCCTGCGCTTCGTGCCGTGGGGGCGGATGGACCCGTTCTACGAGGCGGTCGTCGAGTCGGTGGAGGAGGCGGTGCTCAATGTGCTCACCGGGGCCCGCGCGATGACCGGCCGTAACGGCCACCATGTGCCCGCGCTCCCGCTGGACCGGGTCGGTGAGCTCCTGGCGGCACGGACGCGCTGAGGGAGGGCCGGAGGAGCACGAGGGGCGCGCGGGGCTCCGGGCGCCGTGCGGGCGGCGTCCGGGGCCGGGGCGCCGTAGCGTGGCCCGGAAGCGACCGATGCGTGAGTCCGGGCCCGGGGTGACGCCATGTGCTGGAGTGCGACCGCCGACCTGGTGGCGGGCACGGGCATCGCGGTGATCGGCGCCGCCGCCGTCGCGAGCACCCGACGCGCCCGCGATCTGCCGCTGGCCGCACTGCCCCTGCTGCTCGGGGCCCACCAGATCATCGAGTCGGCCGTCTGGCGCTCCGACGGAGGGACCGGCCCGGCCACGGTCGCCTGGGCGGTCATCGCGCTCCCGCTGCTGGCCGTGTGGGTGCCCCTCGGCGTGTACTGCGCGGCGCGGCACCGGGTCCGCACCCGGCTGCTGGTGCCGCTCGCGGCCGGAGCCGTCACCGCCGTGTTCCTCGGGTACGCCCTCGCCTCCCGTCCGGTGACGGCCGAGGTCCGGGGCCACACCCTCGGATACGTACTCGACCTGCCGCACCCGCAGTGGCTGATCGCGGGCTATCTCCTGGCCACCGTGGGCTCGCTGCTGCTGTCGGGCGACCGTCGCCTGGTCTTCCTGGGGGTGCTCGTCGCGATCGGTGCCGCGGTCTGCGCGGCGCTGTGGCGGCTGGAGTTCATCTCCACGTGGTGCGCGTTCGCGGCGGTGTGCTCCGTCGTCCTGTTCGACTGGGCCCGGCGGCGCCCGCGGGCCGTCACCGGGGACCGGCCCGGCCCGGTGAGCGGCGGCTGACCGCGCACGGCCGGATCGGCGGGCCGGAACGGTCATGCGGTGCTGGCATGATCAAGGGATGGACGAGTGCATCATCGCCGCGTGTGACGGGGCGTCGAAGGGTAATCCCGGGCCGGCCGCCTGGGCGTGGGTCGTGGCCGACGGACAGGGGCGCCCGGAGCGCTGGGAGGCGGGCCCGCTGGGCACCGCCACCAACAACGTCGCGGAGCTGACCGCACTGCGGGAGCTGCTGGAGTCGACCGATCCCTCGGTACCGGCCGAGGTGCGGATGGATTCCCAGTACGCGATGAACGCCGTGACGAAGTGGCTGCCGGGCTGGAAGCGCAACGGCTGGAAGACCTCGGGCGGCAAGCCGGTCGCCAACCGGGACCTGGTCACGCGCATCGATGACCTGCTGAGCGGCCGGAGCGTGACCTTTCGCTATGTGCCCGCCCACCAGGTGAACGGGGACCCGCTGAACGCGCTGGCCGACCAGGCCGCCAGCGAGGCCGCGGTGTCGCAGCGGGCGGCGGGTACGGCGCACGGTTCCGCGGAGCTGCCGGTCCCCGCTCCGGCCAGGGCGGTCAAGGGCCGGTCGGAGGCCTCGGGCGGCGGAACGGCGCGGGAGGCGGCGGGAGCCGCGCGCGCGGGGCGTTCCACCGGCACGATCCGGGCCAGATTCGCGGGCCGGTGCCACTGCGGGAAGCCGTACGCGGCCAAGGAGATGATCGCGAAGAATCCGAACGGCTGGGGTCACCCGGAGTGCCGGACCGCCGCGGGCTGACCGGTACGGGAGGGCGGGACGGGTCCTGCCCCGTGGGTGCGGCCGGTACCGGCCGGCCGGTGCGCGCCCGGGAGAACCCGGCGGGCAGCGGCGCACAGCGGAGTGAGGGCGGTGCGGTCCGATCCCGGGATCAGATGTCGGCCCAGACGAGCCGGCCGGCCAGGGCGGCGCGTGTTCCCCACCGCGCCGCCAGGGCGTCCACCAGCAGCAGGCCCCTGCCGCCCTCGGACAGCGCGGCGATCCCGGCCGCTGGGCCGGAGTCGTCGGTCGCGTCCGTAGCGCCCGGTGATGCCGCTGCCAGGTCCCCGGGTGGGGCCGGAGCCGGGATATGAGCCCGCCCCCGGTTCCACACGCAGATCCGCACCCCGTCCGCCGAGCGGAGCAGTCGGCAGCGAATCCGCCGGGTACTGGTGTGCTGGACGGCGTTGGCGACCAGTTCGGTCACTATCAGCGCCGCGGTCTCGACGCGTTCCGCGGGTTCTCCCCACGCCCGCATCGCCTCCTGTACGCGGTGGCGGGCATCCGGAACGCCTTTGGCGATGCGGGGGACCCACCAGCTGTGTGCCCTCGGGCCGCCCGAATCATCTGGAGCGCGTTTCGCGCAACTGACTATTTCCGACATGTATGTACTCTCGGTGCAAAGCGCATACTTTGCAAGCGACAGAATGTGCACCGCGCTCCACATCGGGGCCCAGCGAGGAAGGTACGAGCATGCGACCCCGATCCGGTCCCACCGTGGAGCACCGCGTCCTGGCGGTACGGCTCCGGCTGCTGCGGGAGCGGGCAGGCGTCAGTCTGCAGACCGCCGCAGAGGCGCTGGACGCCCACCCGGCCACGGTGCGGCGCATCGAACGGGCCGAGACCGGACTGGACGCCCGGCAGGTCGGAGAACTCCTGGACTGCTACGGGGTCCCGGCCGCGGTCGCCGAACCGATCATGGCCGGTCTCGGAGCGGCGAACCTGCCCGGATGGTGGCACCGGTGGCGGGACGCGATGGAGTCCTGGCAGCAGGACGTCATCGGCGTGGAATCCTCCGCCAGCCTCGTACGGACCTGGCACCCCGCCCTCGTACCGGAACTGCTGCGCACGCCCGCGTACGCCGCCGCCCTGTTCCGGACGCAGTACCCCGGCGACACCCCCGCCCAGCTGGACCGTCGCGTCGAGTTGCTGCGGGAGCGCCAGCGCCGTCTGCGTGAGCGGGGCGCCGCGCTGTGGGCGCTGATGCCCGCCGCCGCCCTGCACACCACGGTCGGCGGCCGCGCCGTCATGGAGGAGCAGCGCGAGAAGCTGACCCAGGCCGCGCGCCTGGCGCACCTCACCGTGCAGGTGGTGCCGCTCGACCATCCGCCGCACGCCATGACCGGCGTACCGCCCCTGCATCTGCTGCGGGTGCCCGCCCCCGAGATCGGCGACCAGGCCGTGCTGGAGACCCCCGGCGTCCGGGTGGACATCGTCGACGACCCGGAGACCGTGATGAACCACCGCATCCGGCTCGACGCGGCGTGTGCGGCCGCCCCGCATCCCGGCATGCCGCTGCCCGGGAACTGAGCCACACCCTGTGGCCCTCCCCGCGCCCCCGCGGAGCCTCCGTAACACCCCTGCTGGACCGGGATGGCGGTGCGGGCCGGTGCCGGACAGGGTGGGGGAGTGGTGCAGCAGCGCAGAGCCCAGTGGATCCCCGTCGGGGTCATCGTGCTGGCCGTGGTGGTCGACCTGGTGACCCCGACCGCAGTGACCTCCGCGCCGCTGCTCGTGGTGGCACCCGTCTCCGCCGCACCGCTGCTGGGGATCCGGGGCATCATCGCCGTGGGCGTGGCGTCCATGGCCGTCCACGCGGCACTCGCCCAGGTCGACAGGACGTTCGACTGGCAGCGCGGTGTGGCCAACCAGCTCACCCTGCTGGCCGTAACCGTGCTCGCCGTCTTCATCCACCGCACCCTGGAGGGCCAGCACGCGACGACCCGGCGCGCCCGTCAGGTCGCCGCGGTGGCCCAGAGCGCCGTGCTGCCCAGGCCGCCGTCGCGCCTGGGCGACCTGCTGATCGCGGCGCGGTACGTGCCCGCCGAGGACGAGGCCATGATCGGCGGCGACCTCTACGTCGTCCAGGACACGCCGTACGGCACCCGTGTCATGGTCGGGGACGTACGCGGCAAGGGACTCGGCGCCGTGAGCGCGGTCACCGCCGACCTGGGAGCCTTCCGGTTCGCCGCGGACGAGGCGGAGGACCTGCCCGGCCTGGTGGGGTCCCTGGAACAGGCGCTGCTGCGCGAGGGCGGGCGGCGGGGCGGCCAGGAGCAGGAGGAGGGGTTCACCACGGCCCTGATCGCGGAGTTCGCCGCGGACCTCACCTTCGTACGCGTCGTCAACCGCGGACATCCGGCGCCCGTGCTCCTGGACGCACGGGGGACCGCCACCGTGCTGGAACCGTCGCAGGAGGCACCTCCGCTGGGGATGGGCGCGCTGGGAGCCTGGACGGCGCCCGTCGACACCTTTCCCTTTCCGCCCGGCGCGACCCTGGTGTGCTTCACGGACGGGGTCACCGAGGCCCGGGACGGCGCCGGAACGTTCTACGAACCCGCAGAGCGCCTGCCGGTCCTGGTCCGGCATCGCGCGCTGGTCGGCGACCCGGCCACCCCGGCGCAGATCCTGCAGGCCCTGATCGAGGACGTGGGACGCCACACCGGCGGCCGCGCCCAGGACGACCAGGCACTTCTCGCCCTGCACCGTCCCCGGCACTGACCGGGACCGGGCCGCCCGTACGGGTGCCGCCCCCGTTCCTGGTTTCAGGTGCCCGTTGCCGGTCACCCGCACCGGTACGGACCGAGCAGAACCGAAACCCGAACCCCGGGAGTGAGTCACATGGACAACTGGCGCATGGACGCGGCCTGCCGCGAGGAGGACCCCGATCTGTTCTTCCCCATCGGGAGCACCGGCCCGGCGCTCGTGCAGACGGCGGACGCCAAGGCGGTGTGCGCGAACTGCCCCGTACGGGAGCCGTGCCTGCGCTGGGCTCTGGAGAACGGCCAGGATTCCGGCGTCTGGGGCGGCCTGGGCGAGGACGAGAGGCGCGCGCTGAAGCGCCGCGCCCGCCGGCGCGCCAGGGAGAACGGCTGACCGCCGCCACACCGGCACCCGCGGCACAGGCACCCGCGACACCGCACCCGGGCCGGCCGCCTGCCCGCCGGGCGTGGCGGGTCCGCCGGGCGTTACGGGCTCTGCGGGGTGCACGATGAAGACATGGACACCACCGCTTGGCTTCTCCTCGGCGCTGCCGTCGCGCTGCTCACCCTGGGCGTGGCGGCGGTACTCCTGGTCCGGGTCGTCAGGGCCAGGAAGCTGCTGCTGGCCGCGGGGATCCCGCTGCGCGACAAGGCGCTGGTCTGGGCGGCGGTGATCTACACGGTGTCCCCGGTGGACCTGCTGCCGGATCCCGTCTACCTCGACGACATCGGGTTCCTGATGCTGGCCCTGCGCGCGCTGCACGCCGCCGCCTCGGACCGGACGGCCGCGGTACCGGCCGCCCTTGGGAAGCGGGGAACCGCCGGGGACCTGTGAACATGAGAGAGTGCCGGCCGGATCATCCGGTCGGCACCACCCGAACGCGGTCCCTCAAGGGTTACTTGAGATAGGGGCCCGCCGTCCCGATCTTCCCCGGGGCCGCGTTCTTTCCGCCGAGGTCGAGGACGTACACGCGCAGGTTGCCCTTGCCCGGTGCGGGGACGGCGAGCGTGCCGCCCGTCACGACCCGGGTGTCACCGGTGACGGCGTCCCGGTAGGTGCCGTCGGGGATGCCGGTGTACGTCGCGCCGCCGGACACCGTCACCAGGGCGAAGCTGTCGGTGCCGCTCGCGGCGTCCGTGTAGCGGCGCTTGTACGCCATCGACCCGGTGATGCCCTCGGTGGAGTACTGGCCCATCTGGAGCGCGGGCACCGCCCGGCGGATCTCGTTGAGCCGCTGGACATGCCTGGCCAGGGTGCCGGCGACCGCTCCGGTGGCGGAGGTGACCTTGCTGAAGCCGGACACCTCCATGTCACCGGCGAGATGGTCGCCGGAGTAGGCGCGTCCGGTGGTCGCCAGTGGGCAGGAGGGCCCGCAGTCGATCTTCCTGCCCGCCTGGAATTCGATCTCCGATCCGTAGTACAGGGTCGGGATGCCGCGGAACGTCCACATCAGGGATATGTTCTCGGCCCAGGCGTCGGTGCCGCCCGAGTAGCGCTCGCTGCTCTTGTTCGGTCCGTAGTCGTGGCTGTCGACGTAGACGACGTTGTACGTGGCGTCGTTGTAGCTGTCGTCGGAGTCCTTGCCGTTGCTGTAGGCGTTGTTCGCGTCACCGAAGTTCATGTGCATCCGCATGTCGATGACGTTCATGCCGGAGAACTTGCTGTGATCCGGCGTGTGGTACGCGTTGCCGTTCAGGAAGGCGTTGTCGGAGACCGGCTGCGAACCGGTGCCCTGCCGCTGTTCGTGGTCGTACATCTCCAGGGCGGCCTTCCCGTCGTCCGCGCTGTACTCCGCGCGTTCCTTCCAGGTGTAGAACTGAGCCGAGTGATTGACCGAGCCGCGGTTCCACTTGTCGTTGACGAACGCGGCGACCTCACCGAACACGGAGAAGTTCTTCGCGGCCCCGGCGCCGAACCGCTCGGTGACCCGTTCCTGGATCGCCGGCAGGAAGCGGCGGTTCCAGGTCGTCCGGGGAATGTGCACGGCCGTGTCGACCCGGAAGCCGTCGACCCCCATGTCGATGTACCTGTCGTAGGCGCCGATCAGATAGTTCTGGACGGGCGCGCTCTCGGTGTTGAAGTCGGCGAGGTCCTCGTGGAGCCAGCAGCTGCGCGAGTCCTCGCCCTCCCAGTTCCCGATCCAGCAGTTGTGGTAGTAGGCCTTGGGGAACATTCCCGAAGTGGGGTAGGGCCACTGGCAGTTGTAGATCCGGTACCCCTCCGGCGAGGAACTGCCGGTGGGTTTGCCCCAGTTGAGACAGGTGTTGCCCGACGGCTCGGCCGTCGACCACAGATCGCCGTTGTAGTAGGACTTCCCCGACTTCGGCTCGACTGTCAGGCCGTCGTACTCGAATCCCTCGTCGCGCTCGTCGTAGTACCAGCTCCACTGATCGTCCCGCACCCCGTAGGTCTTCGGGGTGAACAGTCCCTTGGCGCCCCAGCGCGACGAGTGGTTGTAGACGACGTCCTGGTAGATCTTCATGCCCTTGGCGTGGGCCGCGTTGATCAGGTCCTGGTACGAGGCGCCCGCGGACTCCAGCCGGGGGTCGACCCGGTAGAAGTCGTAGCCGTGGTAGCCGTGGTAGTCGTAGTCGGACCGGTTCAGGACCACCGGGGTGATCCAGACGGCGGAGAACCCGAGGCCCTTGATGTAGTCGAGCTTGTCGACGAGCCCGCGGAAGTCGCCGCGGAACATGATTGGTGGTGCTCCAGCCGACCGCGGTGGTCGAGTAGAAGACCTCGGCCGTGCCGGAGCCGCCGCCCGGGGTGGGCGTGGGGGTGGGGCCCGGACCCGTGCCCGCGCACGGGTCGCTGTGGGCCACCGCCCCGTCCTTGACGGTGATGTTCCCGGTCCCCAGTCCGTAGTTCTTCCCGGCGTTGTTGTCCCAGACCCCGGAACCGTCGGTGAACGTCGCGGTCAGCCCGTCGGCCGAGCCGAGATCGACCGTCCGTTTCACCCAGTCCGTGCAGGCGGCCTCCATCCGTATCCCGGGTACGGAGGTCCAGGCGCCGCCGTCCGGCGCGTAATGCAGGTTGTACGCGGACCAGTTCCTGGTCTTGGTGTAGTGGAAGACCGTCGCGGTGTTCTCCGCCGCGGCCACGGGCGCGACGGCCGCGGGGCCGGGGGACCGGGCACGGCGGTGATGAGCCCGATGAGCCCGGCGACGGCCACGGCCGCGGCCAGGGGGCGTCTCAGCAGCCGGTGTGGGGTGCGTTTCATGTGTGTCTCCAGGGAGGGGCCGGGGGTGGTTGGCCGCGGCTGCCGTCGGCGCCGGTGCTCCACGAGCACCGGCGTGGACCCCGCCGGAGAACCCTGACGCGCCTCGGGGTTCGGGCGAGCGGTACGTTCCGACAGCAAGGACTGTCAGAACTTTTCTGCAACCTCTTGCGGGGGGAAGGTACCGGTGCATGCCATGGGCGTAAAGGGTTCCGGCGGGGCGGTGTGCGGCCGGAGCGAGGAATGGCGCGATGCGCGCCGGTGTTGCCACCGTCATGACGTTCTCTGTTGACGTGGCCGTCCGGGGCTACGAGCTCGACACCCAGGGCCACCTGAACCAGGCCGTGTATCTGCAGTACGCGGAACACGCGCGCTGGGAACTGCTGCGCGCCGCCGGACTGCCGCAGGAGAAGCTGCTGGCGAGCGGCGTGGGGCCGGTACAGCTCGAAGTGCGGGTGAAGTATCTGCGGGAGCTGCGGGGCGGTGAACGAGTCCGCGTGACCTGCCGTTTCGACTACGGCACCGGAAAGACGTTCACCATGGAGCAGCAGATCCTCAAGGAGGACGGCACGGTCGCCGCCGAGATCTCGGGAGTGGCGGGCGTGCTCGATCTGACGGCCCGCAAGCTCGTCGACGACCCGAAGGGGCGGCTGGCCGCGCTGGCCGGCAATCCGGACCTGCTCACCGGCTGAACGCACACCGAGGGTGGTAGCGCCCGGCGCCGAGGGGGCGCGCCGGGCGGCGGCGAGCGCCGGTCTCCTGCCGGAGCTCGAATCCGCGCCCGAGAGGCTGCCCGGGACGACCCGCGCCACTCTTCGTCCGTGCCGCTCCCGACTCCTCCCGCCCGCGCGTCGCGGGATTCAACCGGGCCTGGGGCACGGGCTGTTGGGTGCGGTGATGACGCCGCACCGCCCGACTCCACCCCCCTGCCGGCCGGTGGCCGGAGCGGCCCCGGCAAGCGCCCCGGCCGGCTCGCGAGGCTCCTGAGGCGGGGCGCGCAATGTCATTCGCCTGCGCGGCGAGCTCCCTTGTCAGCCCTGTCGCTCCGTCAGATCCCCCTCTGATCGGTTGATTACTGAGTGTGGGTGACATGTTCCAATGGGTTATGGGGGAGGTAGCGGGGGTCTGTTTCCGGACCCGGAGCCGGCACCCCCTGAATGCCCCGAACCGGTCATTGGGAGAACCTCGGTGGAGAACATGGAATCCGTACGGAGCTGTCCGTTCGACTATGCCCAGCAACTGGATTTCGATCCCCAGCTCCGGGAGCTGCTGACCGAAGCGCCGGTGTCCCGCATCCGTATGGCATACGGGGAGGGCGAGGCCTGGCTCGTCACCCGCTACGAGGACGTCCGGACGGTCACCACCGACCGGCGCTTCAGCCGCAGCGCGGTCCTCGGCCGCGACTTCCCGCGCATGACCCCGGAACCCATCGTCCAGGCCGAGTCCATCAACCTGATGGACCCGCCCGACAGCAGCCGCCTGCGGAGCCTGGTCGCCAAGAGCTTCACCCCGCGCCGCGTGGACCACATGCGCCACCGGACCCAGCGCATCGTGGACCAGCTCCTCCAGGACATGGAGGACAGCGGATCCCCTGCCGACTTCGTGGCCGGAGTGTCCGCACCGCTGCCGCTGATCACCATCTGCGAGGCGCTCGACATCCCCGAGGCGGACCGCCCGTGGCTCCGCGCCCACGCCCTGACCATGATGAACACCGGTGCCGCGGGGAAGGACGACGCGGTACGCGCCAAGGCCGAACTGCGCGCGTACTTCGCCGAACTGACCGCCGACCGGCGCCGCTCACCCGGCGAGGACCTCATCAGCACGCTGGCCACGGCCAGGGACGGCGCCGAACTGCTCGACGACAACGAACTGGCCGTCATGGCCATGGTGCTGCTCATCACCGGGCAGGACACCACGACGTACCAACTCGGCAATATCGCCTACACGCTGCTGACCAGGCCCGCGCTCCTGGAGTCGCTCCGGGCGGCTCCGGAACTGCTGCCCCGCACCCTGGAGGAGCTCCTGCGGTACATCCCCTTCCGCAAGGGGGTCGGCATCCCGCGGATCGCCACCGAGGACGTGGAGCTCAGCGGAGTCCTCATCCGGGCCGGTGATGTGGTCCACGTGTCCTACCTGACCGCGAACCGGGACGGCAGGAAGTTCGAACGCCCCGACGACCTGGACCCGGACCGGCCGTCCATCCCGCACATGACATTCGGCTGGGGCGCGCACCACTGCCTGGGTGCGCCGCTCGCCACGATGGAACTGGAAGTGGCCTTCTCATCGCTGCTGACCCGATTCCCGGCCCTGAGCCTCGACGTACCGCCCGAGGAAGTCGAGTGGAACACGACCTCCATCTGGCGCTATCCGCTCGCCCTGCCCGTCACGTGGTGACGAGAGCCTCCGCATCACAGAACGAGGAGAACCCATGGCGACTCTGTGCCGGCCGGCCATCGCTGTGCCCGAACACGTCATCACGATGCAGCAGACCCTCGACCTGGCGAGGGAGATGCACGCCGACCACCCGCAGCGCGCCCTCGTCCTGAGACTCATCCAGAACACCGGTGTACAGACCCGCCACCTCGTCCAGCCGATCGAGGAGACCCTGAGGCACCCCGGATTCGAGGTGCGCAACAGGCTCTACGAGGCGGAGGCGAAGCGCCGCGTCCCCGAGGTCGTCCGGGGGGCCCTCGCCAACGCCGAACTGGAGCCCGCCGAGATCGACCTGATCGTCTATGTGTCCTGCACGGGCTTCATGATGCCCTCCCTGACGGCATGGCTGATCAACTCGATGGGCTTCCGCTCCGAGACCCGGCAGCTCCCCATCGCCCAGCTGGGCTGCGCCGCGGGCGGCGCGGCGATCAACCGCGCACACGACTTCTGCCTCGCCTACCCGCGGTCCAACGTCCTCATCGTGTCCTGCGAGTTCTGCTCGCTGTGCTACCAGCCCACCGATATCGGGGTCGGTTCGCTGCTCTCCAACGGGCTGTTCGGAGACGCCGTCTCGGCGGCCGTGGTCCGCGGACAGGGCGGCAGCGGCATGCGCCTGGAGCGCAACGGCTCCCATCTGGTGCCCGACACCGAGGACTGGATCTCCTACGCGGTACGTGACACGGGATTCCACTTCCAGCTCGACAAGCGGGTGCCCGGCACCATGGAGATGCTCGCGCCCGTCCTGCTGGATCTCGTCGACCGGCACGGCTGGACGGTCCCGGCCATGGACTTCTTCATCGTGCACGCCGGCGGACCGCGCATTCTCGACGACCTCTGCCACTTCCTGAACCTGCCGCCGGAGATGTTCCGCTACAGCAGGGCGACCCTCACCGACCGGGGCAATATCGCCAGCTCGGTCGTCTTCGACGCGCTCGGGCGGCTGTTCGCGGACGGCGGTCCGGCGGAGTCCGCCCAGGGGCTGATCGCCGGGTTCGGCCCCGGCATCACGGCAGAGGTGGCGGTCGGCCGCTGGGGCAGACATACGGAGACCTCCCTGGAGGGCGACCGTACGGACCGGGACCTCGCGCCGAGCGTTGCGCTGTCCGGCTGATACGGCTAAGGCGCCCCTGAGGTGGGGACGAAGGAACGGGTGTTCGTGCTTCGCAGAACCGTCCCTTCCCTTTCCCGAACGATTCCCCACCCCGAGGAGAACGCATGCGCCTGCGCGCCCGCTGGGCACCAGCCGCTCTGCTGCTGATCGTCCCCCTGATCGGCACCACCGAGGCCACCGCGGACACCGGATCGGGTGGTGTTCCGGTGCGGCAGTCCGCCGGCGCCGTCCCCGGTCAGTACATCGTGACTCTTGGGCCCGAACTGTCGACGGACACCGTCCTGCGGCAGTTCGGGCTGCGCCCGATGTTCACGTACGGCGATATCGCCCGCGGCTTCGCCGCCACGCTCACCCCCGGCCAGCTCAGTGCGGTGCGCGCCTTTCCCGGCGTCCGTTCCGTCGAGGAGAACGGCGCGGTCGCCGTCGTCCCCACGGCCTCCGACGCCGGGGCGGCCGGACTGCGGACCTCCGCCGCGACCTGGGGCCAGGACCGGATCGATCAGCGGCTGCTGCCGCTGGACGACACCTTCACCACGGCCGCCACGGGCCGGGGAGTCACGGCGTACGTCGTCGACACGGGGATCGAGACCGGGCACAGCGAGTTCGGCGGCCGCGCGGTCAGCGGGTTCGACGCCGTCGCGGACGGCCGGGACGGTCAGGACTGCAACGGCCACGGCACCCATGTGGCGGGCACGGTCGGCGGAGCGACGTACGGCGTCGCCACGTCCGTCTCGCTCGTCAGCGTGCGGGTGCTCGACTGCGACGGCCAGGGCACCTGGGCCGGGATCCTCGCGGGGCTCGACTGGGTGGTCAAGGACGTCGCCGCCTCCGGGCGTCCCGCCGTACTGAACGCCTCGCTCGGCGGGGACGCCTCGCAGACGGTCGACGACGCGATCGACGCCGTCGCGGAGGCGGGTGTTCTGCCCGTCGTCGCGGCGGGCAACGACAACACGGACGCCTGCGACGTATCCCCGGCCGGCGCCGGCCGTGCGGTGACCGTGGGCGCGACCGACGACCGGGACCGGCAGACCGCGTTCAGCAACTGGGGCACCTGCCTGGAGCTGTACGCCCCGGGGCAGGGCATCGTCTCGGCCAGGCTCGGCGGTGGCTCCGTCGCTCTCGACGGCACCTCCATGGCGAGCCCGCACGTCGCCGGAGTCGCCGCACTCCAGAAGGAGGCGGACCCGGCGGTGAGTCCCGAGACGCTGGCGAAGCGGCTGGCCGACGAGGCGACGCCGGGCGTGCTGACGTCCCTGAGCCCGGGTTCGCCGGACCGGCTGCTGTACACCGGCGGACTCTGAGGGTCCTCCCGTACAACGCCCCTACGCCGCCCGGACCGGGTCCGGGCGGCGTACGGCAGGATCGCGGGGGAGCGGGCGCTGCGGCAGAGTGGGGCGTATGGATGACCTCAACACCCTCGCCGACGAGCATCTGGCCGCGGCCCGTGAATCCGCCCATGGACGCAGTGCCCACCTCCTGCTCCAGCAGCCGCCCCTGCGCCAGTCGGTGATCGCGATGACCTCGGGGACGGCTCTGGACGAGCACAACGCGCCGCGCGCCGCCTCCCTCCAGGTCCTGCGCGGCTCGGTCCGGCTGACCGCGGGCTCCGGCGATGTCGAACTGACCGCCGGGACGCTGTATCCGATCCCGCAGGAACGCCACGGACTGCTGGCTCTCGCGGACGCCGTGGTCCTGCTGACGGCGGTCAACGACTGACCCCCACCGCGACCGGCGGGGTGCGGCCGAAGGGACCGGTGTGCGCCGCCGGGCAGGAGGCATGAGAGAAAGGTGGAGCCGGGGGCGTCCGAGCAGCGGACGAAGGATCCCGGCCCCGCCGCATCTCCCACGACCCGGAGTACGAGCTTGCCCAGCCGGACCGTCACACCCGCCGCCGAACGCACGCCCCGCGCCACCGGGCACACCGGGCACACGGGGGTGTCGGCCCGCTGGTTCGGCGCCCTGCGCCGCACACCCGTCGCGATCTGGAACGACGACATCTCCGACTGGGCCGCAGCTCTGACGTACTACGCCATACTCGCCCTGCTGCCGGCCCTCCTCGTCACCGTCTCGGTGATCGGCCTGGCGAACCCCGGGGCCACGAGTGCGCTGATCTCCGACATCACCTCGTTCGCGCCCGCGGAATCCGGCGCGGCGCTCCGCCAGTCACTGGAGGCGGCCACCCATGAGCGCACCGCTGTCTGGCTGCTCGTCGCGACCGGGACCGTGAGCGCGGTGTGGTCGGCGTCGAGCTATCTGGCCGTCTTCCGCCGGGCGCTGCACGCGATGCACCATGTCCAGGACACCCGGCCGGCGCCGCGCAAGGCCCACATCATCGTCGCCTCGGCCGTCGGACTGCTGGTGCTGCTGATGGCCAGCGCCTTCGCTCTCGTCCTCACCGGTCCGCTGGCCCGCTGGCTCGGGCACCGGATGGGCCTGGCCCACGCGGGCGAGGCGCTGTGGGCGGTCCTCAAATGGCCCGTTCTGCTCTGCCTGGTCGCCTGCCTGATCCTGGTGCTGTTCCGTACCGGTCCGCGCTCGGCCCGGGGGATGAACCAGGGGCTGCCCGGCGGCATCCTGGCAGCCTTCCTCTGGCTCGTCGCCTCGGCGGGATTCGCGTTCTACGCGACCCACATCGCCAGTTACAGCCGGCTCTACGGTTCCCTCGCCGGTCTGGTCGTCTTCCTGATCTGGGTCTGGTTCACCAATCTCGCCCTGCTGGCCGGGGCACAGTTCAACGTGGAACTGGCCCGCTCCGCACGGGAGCCCTCCCGCACGGCCGCCCCCGACTGAGGGGCGGCCGCGTGGAAGGGCGAGCGGGACCGGGACATCCACCGGGCCGGGACGCCGGGCCGGGACATCCTCCGGGCCGGGACGCCGGGCCGGAACGCCGGGCCTGACCACCGTCCCGGAGCGTTTCACCGGTTCCGCGCCCGCTCCCGGACCCGCTCCAGTACCCACAGGGCCGCGCTCACCGCGGCCAGGGCCGCTCCCAGGGCGCAGACACCCGGCCAGCCCGCACGCGCCCACACCACCGCGGTCAGGGAAGCGCCCGCCGCACCGCCGGCGAAGAACAGCGTCATGAAGGCGGAGTTGATCCGGTTCCGGGCCTCCGGGTTGAGCGTGTAGATCACGTTCTGACTGCTGTTGAGCCCCGCCTGCTGGGCGATGTTCAGCACGATCACGCCGGTCGCGAGCCACCACAGTGATGTCCCGCCCGCGAGCAGCGGCAGCCAGGCCAGCGTCAGGAGAACGCCCGCGGCGCCGGACACCGCCTGGACGTGGCCCCGGTCGCCGAGGCGCGCCGCGAAGTTCATGCCCACCACGCCGATGACTCCCAGCAGCCCGAAGAAGCCGATGCCGACCGCTGTCCACCCGTAGGGCCGCTGGGTGAGCAGAAAGGTCAGCGCGGTCAGCTGCACGCTGTACGAGGCCATGGAGAAGGCGCCGATCGCGGCCCGTGAGCGCAGCAGGGGTTCCTGGCGCAGCAGGGCGAGCGTGGAGCGGATCAGTCCGCCGTACGACACCGGCACCGTACGGGCCGCCGGGGACAGCCGGGGCAGCTTGAGGTGGAGGAGCACCGCCATGGCGATCATGAGAAGGGCGTTCACCCAGTAGACGGTCCGCCAGCTGCCCAGCTCGGACAGGGCGCCGGCCGCCGTGCGCCCCAGCAGGCCGCCGAGCAGCACTCCGGACATGACGATGCCGACGATCCGGCCCCGGGCCTCCGGGGCGGCGAGCGTGGCCGCGAAGGGGACGACGACCTGGGCGCCGACCGAGGTGAGGGCGACGAGCGCCGTGCCGGCCAGGAGGACCGGCCCGGAGGGGGCGGCGGCCGCCAGCAGCAGGAACAGCGCCGTCGCGGCGAACAGTCCCACGGCCAGGCGGCGCCGCTCGGTGATGTCGCCGAGCGGCACCAGCAGGATCAGGCCCAGCGCGTAGCCGGCCTGGGCGGCCGAGACGATCAGCCCGGCCATGGTGACGCCGATGTGCAGATCCTGGGTGATCAGGTCCAGCAGCGGCTGCGCGAAGTAGTTGCCCGCCGCCGACAGTCCGGCCGCCAGCGCCATCAGCAGGATGAGACCACGCCCGAGGGAGGGGCTCGCGGCGCTGGTGGCGGCAGCGCCGCCGGTGGCCGTTCTCGCGGGCGAAGGGGGCCGAGGGCTCCGGAGCGGGGTGCGGGAGGTGGGAGAGGAGGGGGACATGGACATCAGCGTCCCGTGTCACCCGGCGATCGGTCCAACACATGTTTTTCATTCCAGCCATCGTGATTCACGATGGTCGGATGGAACTGCAGCAGATGCGCTACGTCCTCGCGGTCGCCGAGACGAGGAACTTCACGCGGGCCGCGAAACGGTGCCTGGTCGTCCAGTCGGCGCTCAGCCATCAGATCGCCCGGCTGGAGAAGGAGCTCGGAGCCCGGCTCTTCGACCGCTCCAGCCGTCATGTGCGGCTGACCGCGGCGGGGGAGGCCTTCCTGCCGGCCGCCCGGCAGGCACTGGACGCGGCGGAACGGGCCCGCGCCGAGGTGGCGGCGGCGGCCGGCGAGATCAGCGGGCGCCTGGCCATCGGGGCGATCCCCACGGTCACCGCGGTCGACATCCCGGGCGCGCTGGAGGAGTTCCACCGCCGTCATCCGAAGGTGGGGATCGTCCTGCGCGACGGGGCGAGCAAGGACCTGGTCGAGGACGTCCGCTCGGGCGCGCTCGACCTGGCCTTTCTCGGGGTGCTGCCCGACTACCGGCCCAAAGGGGTCAGCGACCACGAGCTGGCCCGGGGCGAGCTGGCCGCGATCACGGCCGTCGGCCATCCGCTCGCGGACGAGACCGAGGTGGACCTGGTGAGTCTCGCGCGCGAGACGTTCGTCGACTTCCCCGACGGCACGGCGGCACGGGCGCAGTCCGAGGAGGCGTTCACCGCGATGGGCCTCGCCCGGAACGTCGCGTACGAGGTCAGCGGCGCCGACTCCATCGCCCGCCTGGTCCGCAAGGGGCTGGGGGTGGCCCTTCTGCCCGCCGCGTTCGCCGACGAGGTGCCGGGGGTGCGGGTGCTGCGGGTGCGCAACGCGCCGGGGCGGGTGGAACGGCTCGTCTGGAGCCGCTTCCGCCCCACGCCGGCCGCCGCGGCGTTCCTGGCCGGCCTGGGGGTCGGGCCGCGTGGCGCCGATGCCGCGGGTGCGGGATGAGACGCAGCGGGGCGCCCGTCACCTCCCGCCGCGGTATCCGGCGACGATGGGCAGGGTCGCCCGCAGCACGCGGACACTGTCGTTCTCCGTGTCGCCCAGCCGCCGGCCCCGCCAGGCACCCTCCGCGCTGGAGAACCTGCTGATCCGCTTGCACTCGCCGCCGCACGAGGAGCGGTAGGCCATGATCGTGTAGTACCTGCGGTCCTCGGTGACCCAGCCGGTGTTGTACGGGCGGGTGTGGCTCACGTCCATCGAGCCGTGCGCGTTCTCCTCGATGGTGACGCGGTCGTGGGCGAGGCCGAGGTTGTGGCCGATCTCGTGGCTCACCGAGTCCAGGGAGATGCCGTCGACATCGGCGACCGAATAGGCGTACTCGTCCGATGTGCTGTCGAGCGCCGCCGCGTAGTCCGCGGTGCCGCCGCCGCGCTCGGGCGGGTCCACCAGGAGGGTGACCAGATCCGCCCCGTACCGGTCGCGCCGTGCGTCGGCCTCCCGGCCCAGGGCGGAACCGGTGCGGTCCTTGAGGCCGCGGTACGCCGCGTGGAACTGCTCCGGACCGTCGTACCCGGTGGCGGTGTACGGGTGGATGATCCGGATGGCCCCGCAGACCCCGCTCTCGCGGAGGGAGCGGTTCATCCGGGTGGCGATCTGCTGGGCGGAGGCCGCTACCCGGTGCACTCCTCCCACCCGCGCGGCGGCCTTGGGGGTGTAGACCGCCAGGACGTCGACAACCGGGCAGTGCGCCGCGGTGTGGCGGGTGGGGGTGGCCCGCGGCGCCGCGTCGAAGGACGGGGCCGCGTAGAGCGACGCGCCGAGGGAGACGGCCAGGGCGGCCTTCAACAGGGTCGATCTCATGGGGAGTTGTCTCCAACCGGAGCAGCTGGGCAGACGATGACACGGAGTGCGTAATTTCTAACAGCCGGTGACGGGTCCTGCCTGCTGTGCCCGTTGCCGGGTGCGGCGCGGGGAGGCCGGCGCCCGTTCGCGCGACATCGCTTTCACGGAACTCCCACGCCGGCGCCCGGGGCCGCGGCTGGAGGAGCGGGTCCCCGTCGTCGTCCTCGATGTGGGCCGGGCCCGCACGTTCGCCGGGACCGGTGAGCGCTTCGCCGAGCTGGCACGCTCGCTCGGTGCCGAGCCCCGGCCCGCGGCGGACGGCGCGCTGGAGACCGCCCGGCAACGGCTGCGCGCCGTCGTGGGCGAAGGGCCCGCCGACGCCGTCCGGGTACTCGCCCTGTCCCCGGCCGGTCCGGCCGAGGCCCATGTGGCCCGCCCCGGGATGTGGCCCGAGCTGCGGGTCCTGGCCGAGCTCGGCGTACACCTCGTGGAGCCGGCCGGGGGGCCCGGTGCGAACTGGTCCACGCTCGGCTGGGCCTCGGTGGCGTCGCTGCGCCCGGATGTCGTGCTCACCGACACCCGGTCCAACGCCACCCCGCTCGATGAGCTCCGGGGGGTCGCCGACTGGTCGATGCTCCGCCGGAGCGCGCCCATCGTGCCGTGGAACCCGGAGCCGCTGTTCGGCCCGGGAGCGCACGCCCGTTTCCTCGGCCTGGTGACGGAAGCGGTCGGGGCCGTCCGCAACGCGTGAGCGTTCCGCTCACCCCGCGGCCCCGTTCTCGCCGGGGCCCCGTTCTCGCCGGGGCCCCCGTTCTTGCCGGGGCCCCGCACCCGGCAGGATCGGACTCACCAAGTCCGGGGCCGCGCCGCCCGCCAGGACACCGTCGTCACGGCACTCCAGGAGGCCCCCATGTCCCGCGAGCTCGACGGACCCGATCTGCTGGTCATCGGCGAAAGCGTGGCCGACATCGTCCGGCTGCCGGGCGCCGCCGACCGGGTGCACCCCGGCGGCAGCCCGGCGAACGTCGCGTACGGTCTGTCCCGGCTCGGCCACGGCGTGACCCTGCGCACCCAGCTCGGCCCGGACGCCAACGGCCGGCTGATCCGCGGCCACCTGGAATCCGCCGGAGTCGCGGTCCGGACCGACGCGTCGGCCGCGCCCACCCCGTCCGCGGCCGTGACCCTGGACGCCGCGGGCCGGGCCACGTACACCTTCGAGATCACCTGGACGCTGGGCCCGGCAGCGGCGGAAGGGTCACCCCGTCATGTGCACACCGGATCGATCGCCGCGGTGATGGCACCCGGCTCGGCCGCCGTCCTGGACGCCGTCGGTGCGCTGCGCAGTACCGCGACCGTCAGCTACGACCCCAACGTACGGCCGGAACTGATGGGCGATCACGCGGAAGCGGTGCGCCGCGTCGAACAGTGCGTCGCGCTCAGCGATGTGGTCAAGGCCAGCGACGAGGACCTGGCGTGGCTGTATCCGGGGGAGGACCCGCGGTCGGTCGCCGGGCGCTGGCTGGGCCGCGGTCCGGCCATGGTCCTCGTCACCCGGGGCGGCGACGGCGCCCTGGCCGTGATCCCGGACGCGGAGGCCGAGGTGGCCGCGCCGCGTACCGAGGTCGTCGACACCGTGGGCGCGGGCGACGCGTTCATGTCGGGCACCCTGGACGCCCTCGCCCGGCGGGGGCTGCTCGGGGCCGACGGCCGCGCACGGCTGTACGCGCTGGACCGGGACACCGTCGCCGATGTGCTGCGCCACGCGGTGGCCGCCGCCGCTGTGACGGTCTCCCGCGCGGGCGCCAATCCGCCCGACCGGGGGGAACTGACGGAGGCACTTGCCCGTACGTGACACACGACCCCGCAGCCGCGTTGGTCAACTCGGTTTAAGTCGCGTGGAATGGGGCATAATTTTTTGCCGATTCCCCCGTTTGGCCCAATCGAACGCACCCCCGCCGAGCGCTTCACCGTTCGTCAACCGGTTGGCACGTTCGGCAAGGGAATCGGGGCAGTGGGTGGCGAGACGAGGCGCGGTCGACAGCGGTACGGGGCCGGGTGCCCAACGGGGTGTCCTACGGACCGGCACACGCACGGCGGTACTGGAGAGCGTGGCGGGGTGAGTGCCGGGGGAACCGGTCGGCAATGACCAACTGCCCGCGGCATGGGGGGTGGACGACTCCTGGGTGCGCTCCCGGACGGGCATCGGCAGCCGTCACCGGGCGGGGCCGGGCCTCGCGACCGGCGATGTGGCGTTCGAGGCGGCCGGCCGGCTGCTCGGCAGGTACCCGGTACCCGGACCCGTGGACGCCCTGGTCCTCGCCACCGCGACCCCCGACCACCTCTGTCCGGGAACGGCACCCGCCCTGGCCGCACGGCTGGGGCTCGGCACCGTCCCCGCGCTCGACATCGCGGCGGTGTGCAGCGGCTTCGTCTACGGACTGGCGGTCTGCCACGGGCTGGTGGCCTCGGGGCTGTACGAGCGGGTGCTGCTCGTGGGCGCCGATGTCTACTCCGCCTGGCTGGACCCGGCGGACCGCTCGGCCGGTGTGGTCTTCGGCGACGGGGCGGGGGCGGCTCTCGTGGCGGCCGGGCGGACCGGGGCGCCGGGCGAGCTGCTCGCGTTCGACCTGGGCAGCGACGGCACCGGGTACGACCTCATCACCGTACCGGGCGGCGGCGCCCGCGCCCGGTCGACGGACCGGCCCGCCGCGGCGGGCGACGAGTTCTTCCGTATGCAGGGCCCCACCGTGTACCAGCACGCCGTTCAGCGGATGACGGGATCGTGCCGCGAACTGCTCACCAGGGTGGGCTGGGACGCCGCGGAGGTCGACCACTTCGTGCCGCACCAGGCCAACGCGCGGATCCTGCGCGCGGTCGCCGAACGCGTCGGCATCGGGCCGCAGCGCTGTGTCACCCATCTGGAGCGGGTCGGCAACACCGGTGCGGCCTCCATTCCTCTGGCCCTGGCGGACGCCGAAGGACGGGGCCGGCTCAGGGCCGGGGACCGGATCCTGATCACCGCCTTCGGGGGCGGATTGACCTGGGGTTCCGCGGCACTTCGCTGGCCGGGCACCCCGCAGACGATTTCTATGAAAGGAACACGGAATGGTGCAGTCCGCTGACAAGGACACCGGAGCCGGCAGCGCGGTCGCGGTGACGGGAGTGGGCGTGGTGACTCCCGCGGGGGCGGACGAGCACAGCTTCTGGGAGGGGCTGTGCTCCGGATACTCCACCGCCCGCCGCTGCGAGGAACTGGCGGGGCTGCCGGTCGACTTCGCCTGCCCGGTCGACGGCCTGGACCTGGACGCGGCGGTGGGCGGACGCTCGGTGTGGCGGATGGCCCGGTTCGTGAAACTGGCCGTGGTCGCCGCCCGGCAGGCGGTCGCGGACGCCGGGTTCGACCCGGCCCGCTGGGACGGTACCCGGGTCGGTGTGGTGCTGGGCGTCGGCGTCGGCGGCGTGTCCGTACTCGTCGACAACGTCGCCAGACTGGCATCCGGCGGGCCGGACGCGGTGTCCCCGCTGCTGGTCCCGATGATGATTCCCAACGCGGCCGCCGGAGAGGTCGCCATCGCGCTCAAGGCGTACGGCCCCAGCCTGGCGCCCGCCACGGCGTGTGCCTCGGGCGCCACCGCGATCGCGGTGGCGCGCGATCTGCTGCTCGGCGGCAGCTGCGACGTGGTGGTGGCCGGCGGCGCCGAGTCCGTACTGACGCCGCTCGTGGTCACCGCGTTCGCGCGGATGGGCGCCCTGTCCACCCGGAACGACGATCCGGCGGGCGCCTCACGCCCGTTCGCCGCGGACCGGGACGGCTTCGTGATCGGTGAGGGCGCGGCCATGCTCGTCCTGGAACGCGCGGACGGGGCCAGGGCCCGCGGCGCCCGCGCCCGCGCCCTGCTCACCGGGGCCGGGTCCAGCACGGACGCCCACCACCCCACCGCGCCGGAACCCGGCGGCCGGGGTGCCCAGCGGGCGGTGGAGGCGGCCCTGCACCAGGCGGGCTGGACGCCGGGCGATGTCGACCACATCAATGCCCACGGCACCTCGACCCCGCTCAACGACGCGATGGAGACCACCCTCATCTCCCGGCTCTTCCCGCACCGCCCCCCGGTCACCGCGCCCAAGGGCGTCACCGGGCACACCCTGGCGGCGGCGGGCGCGATCGAGGCGGTGGCCACCGTGCTGACGCTGGAGCGGTCGCTCATTCCGCCGATCGCCAACCTGGACTCCCTGCCGGACGCCTTCCCGCTCGACTGCGTGACCAAGGAAGCCCGCCACCAACCGGTCGGGACCGCGGTGAGCCACTCGTTCGGATTCGGCGGCCACAATGTCGCACTTGCTTTCCAACGGGTCTGAAAGGTGCACATGTCCGGGAACGGCGAGGGGTGTCCTCGCCGTTCCTTGATCGTTCTACGTCCGTGACCGTAACCATGAACAGCGTGGCCCCTCCGTCCACCAAGGATCTGCTGACCCGGGTGCTCTTCGGCGACAACTTCCGCCAGGAGCACGGGTTCTGGCGTCGGCTGATCACCACAGAACCGTTCCGCCGTCTCGCGACCGGCACCCCCGAAGAGCGCCTCGCCCTCTCCTACGACCGGCTGAGGATCCTCAACGATTCGCTCGACAACCCCGCCCGGCTGGCCTCCGACGCCCGCGCCCTCGCCGCCCTGCACGAATGGCTCGGCCCGGTCGACGCGACTCTGATCACCGTCGCCGGCATCCACTACAACCTCTTCCTCGGCAGCCTGCTCGACCACGACCCGGTCGACCGCGACCTGTCCGACTTCATCCGGCTGCGGCGCACCGGCACCTTCCTGTGTACGGAGGTGGCGCACGGCAATGACGCGCCCGCCGTCGAGACCACCGCGACGTACGACCGCGAACGGGACGGCTTCGTCCTGGACACCCCGCACTGCGGGGCACAGAAGTTCATGCCCAACACCAGCCCGGCCGGGGGCCCCAAGTCCGGCGTGGTGGCCGCCCGGCTGCTGGTCGACGGCACCGACCACGGCGTCTTCCTCTTCCTCGCACCGCTCACCGACGAGGCGCGCGCACTGCCCGGCGTACGCGTGCGGCGGCTGCCGGCCCGGATGGGCAGCCCGGTCGACCACTGCCTGACCTCCTTCGACCGGTTCTTCGTGGGGCGCGACGCCCTGCTCGCCGGAGCGCACGGGCATCTCGGCGAGGGCGGGGAGTTCAGCAGCGAACTGGCCAACCGCAGGCGCCGGTTCCTCACCTCCATCGGGCGGGTGGCCCCCGGCAAGATCTCCATGAGCGCCTGCGCGGTCGGCTCCGCCCGCATGATCCTGGCGATCGCCGTCCGCTATGCCGGCCACCGCTTCATCTCCGGCGTACGCGGCTCCCAGCGGGTTCCCGTGTACGCCCACCGGACCCACCACGGCCCGCTCGCCGGGGCGATGGCCACGGTCTTCGCGATGAGTCTGCTGCACCGCCGGGCGCTCCAGTGCTGGGAGGAGCGCACCGATGCGAACCGGGACGACGCGGAGCGCCTGGTCGCCGTGGCCAAGGGCTGGATCACCTGGCAGGCCCGCAGTGTCATCGTCGAGTGCCGGGAGCGGTGCGGGGCGCAGGGGCTGTTGGAGAACAACGGCATGACCGAAGTGTTCACGGGGGTGGAGGGAGTGATCACCGCCGAGGGCGACAACCTCGCCGTCCACGCCAAGGCCGCCGCCGAGATGCTGTTCGGCGCCGCGCGGCAGAACGGGGCCGCCGCTCCCGCCGAGCCCGGCGACCTGAGCGACCCCCGGTTCCTCGGCCGGCTGCTCGCGGCCGTGGAGGACATCTGGTTCGCCCGGGCCGGGGAGCAGATGAGCGGAGCCCCCAACGGTGACCTGCTCAGCCGCTGGAACGCGGCGTCCGGCTCCGCCCTGCGTGGTGTGGAGGCGTACGCGTACCGGCAGGCGGCCGAGGCGTACGCCCAAGCCGTGGCCGGGCTGCCGGCGGGGCAGGCGCGGAACCGGCTGTCCGAGCTGGAACGGCTGTTCGCCCTCCAGTGGGTGGCCCGCAACAGCGGCGACCTGCTCGCGGCGGGACGCCTGACCGTCGAACAGGTGAACGCGCTGCCGGATGCCATCGAGGAGCTGATCGTGGCGGTCGCCGAACACGCGCCCGCGCTGATCGAATCCTTCGCGGTGCCGGAGGAGCTGCTCGCGGACCGGCCGATCGCGGGGCCCGGCTACGCGGACGCCTACGACGATCCCGAGGGTCCGTGGCACGGCGGCGGGGACCGGGCGCCCCGGGGCGGAAGGGCGCCGGGGAGCGGGCGGGCGGCGAGTCCGGCGTGGCCGGTGCAGCCGGTCCGGTCGGTGCGCAGGCGTCTGCGGGACCGTGGCCGGCCGCTGCGCGAAGCCGCGGCGTCGCTCGGTGTCGGAGGTCTTCTGCTGGCGTACTGGGGGACGACGTCCCTGCTCTCCCGCTGGTTGGAGAAGCCGCAGGTGAGCGTAGATGAATCGGTTCGCCGGAAGGCGTAACCGGAAGAAAGGCATCCAGTTACTTCGTTGGTGGATCGCTGCGTTTACCGCCCACCGCCGAGGTACCTGCCGATGAGAGGAAGACCGTGAAGACCGCGAGTACCGTGAATACCGCGAATACGATGGAGAGGGAACGGGTGATCCACCCGACGATCACCGAGGTGCTGACCGGGACCTTCAAGGTACCCGCTGTCGAGATCCTCCCGGACTCCACGATGGACAGCCTGGAGATGGACTCCCTGGCCATCGCCGAATTCGCCGTCATCATCAAGGAGACGCTGGGCGTCGAGGCCGACTCGGACAAGCTCTACAAGGACGCCACGCTCACCGACATCTCGGAGTTCATCCGCGAGGGCGTCGCCGGTGCGGTGCCGGTGAGCCACGCGCGATGAACAAGCCCGCCATCGCTGTCACCGGCCTGGGGATGATCACCCCGGCCGGCAATGACACCGACACCACCTGGGACGGCGTCTGCGCCGGGGTCTCACCGGCCCGCACCGTCCCGGAACTCGAAGGCTGCGCGGTCGACTTCGCCTGCACGGTCTCGGGCATCGATCTGGACGCCGCGGTCGGAGGCCGTACGGCGTTCCGGATGGGCAGATACGTCAAGTTCGCCGTACTCGCCGCCCGGGAGGCGGTCGCCGACGCCGGACTCGACCCCGCCGGCTGGGACGGGAGCCGGGTCGCCGTGGTCGTGGGCACCAGCAGCGGAGGCTCCGCCGGTCTGACCGAGCAGGCCGTCGCACTGGAACGGCGCGGCCCCGCGGCGACCTCGCCCTCGGGCATCCTGCTCACGATCCCGAACATGCCCGCGGCGGAGATCGCCATCCAGATGAAGGTGACCGGCCCCAGCCTCGCGCCGTGCACGGCGTGCTCGTCCGGGGTCACCGCCCTCTCCGTGGCCCGGGACCTCCTGGCCACCGGCCAGTGCGACATCGCGATCGCGGGAGCCACCGAGTCGATCGTGTTCCCGGTCGCCATGACCGGCCTCGCCCGCTCGGGAGCCGCGGCGCTCCGGGACGGCGATCCGTCCCGGCTCTGCCGGCCGTTCGCCGCCGACCGGGCCGGACTCGTGATGGGCGAGGGGGCCGCCATCATGGTGCTGGAACGGGCCCAGGACGCCCACACCAGGGGCGCGACCCTCCGGGCGCTGGTCGCGGGCACCGGTGCCACGACCGACGCCCACCATCCCACCAGCCCGCACCCCTCGGGCACCATCGCCCGCGCGGCCGTCGACGCGGCGCTGCGGGATGCCGGATGGCGGGCCGAAGACGTCGACCACGTCAACGCGCACGGGACGTCCACACCGCTCAACGACGCCACCGAGGCCGCACTCATCGGCCGGGCCTACCCGCACCGGCCGCCCGTCACCGCCCCCAAGGGCGTACTGGGACACTGCATGGGGGCGGCCGGTGCCATCGAGGCCGGGCTGACCATCCTCACGCTCCAGCACGGTCTCGTACCGCCGATCGCCAACCTGGACGCTCCCGCGCCCGGGTTCGACATCGACTGCGTCACCAAGGTCCCGCGGCGGCTGCCCGTACGGCGGGCCGTCAGCCACTCCTTCGGCTTCGGCGGCCACAACGCCGTGATCGCCCTGCGACGCCCCTAGGGGCTGTACGGCTCAGCGCGGGCGGCCGAAGAGGCCGCATGGCCGGTGCGGCCGGGACGACCTCCCGGCCGCACCGGCCGCAGTCGTACCGGCGTCACACCGCCTCCCAGCCGCGACCACGCGCGGGACGGCCGGCCCGGGCTCCCGCGCAAAAGCCAACTCGCCGGCCGGGGCGCTCACCCGGCTCCGGACACCGGCGACCGCTCCGGGCCACCGCACCGGTCGGGCACCCGCGGGCGTCGCAGCCGGACGGGCCGTGAGCACGGACCGTCCGGCTGCCGAGGACGTGGGAGCGGCCTCCGGCCGCGGTGCGCGGAATCAGCGGCGGCGTCCCTGGCCGAACTCGCCGCCCATGTCCTTGCCGGTTCCCATGTCCTTGCCGTCCGCGTAGTCGATCTTCTCCTTGCGGATCTCGGCGGAGACCTCCTTCTGCTCGGTGACCTTGTTGGTCTCCAGGCGGACGCGCTCCACCGGGACGGCTTCCTTGCGGACGGTGGCCCGTTCGGCGTGCAGGGTCACCTCGACGTCCTGCTCACCGATGCTGGTCGTCCCGGTGCTCTTCTCACCCGGCTGCAGCGGCTCGCGGACCACCCGTACCTCTTCGTGGTAGACCGGCACGGTGCGGGTGATGTTCTCGGTCACGACGTACTTGCGCAGTCGCGCCTTCCCGCTCTCGTACTCCTCCGTGCCGACGTGCAGCTGTTCCTCGGAACGGATCATCTCCTCCTTGCCGCCGGGGACGGCGGCGGACCGTTCGGCCCCCGCACCGGCGAGCGGCCGCGACGTCGCGGAGGTGTCCATGGCGGGGTTCTTGCCCATCGGGGTACCGGCTCCCGCCATCCCTGTGCCGGCCGCCCCGGAAGCAGTCGTTCCGGTGGTCGTGGCCCGGCCGGTCGCGGCGCCCGCCGCTCCGGCCGCGCCCGCTCCGGCCGCGCCCATCGCGCCGGTTCCGGCGGCGGTCGGTGCGCCGGGGCCCGTACGGGCCTTGTTGCCGAGATTGCCGGCCTTCCTGGTCAGCCCGTAGTGCCGGTACAGTTCCTCCTCCTCCGAGACGGACAGGTGCGCGTCCGCGTCCACCCTCGGGGCGTCCTTGACGCTGTCCTTCGGATGCGAGATGTGCAGGTCCGAGGCCACACGCCGGGCTCCGGCGAGCGGGACGAAGCTCTCCTTCATGCCGAACAGGCCGGTCTTGACCGTGACCCAGTCGGGCCTGCCGGTGTCGTCGTCGACGTACACCCGGCCCACGCTGCCGACCTTCTCCCCTTCGTTGTCATAGACGGTCAGACCGTCCAGCTCCCCGGAATCCGTGAAACCGTCAGCGGCTCCCATGGCCGATTCCTCCTCGCCCGGACACGCCCTGTGGGTGGATCCACCAGGTGAGGCGCCTCCGGCTTCCATCGCGCCTCACCCGGATGGACGCTGCAACCTCCCGGCTCACGGGGCCACGGGGCCGCGGCCCCGGTGATGGGTCCAGGGCCCGTACGACACCGATACGGTTCCACGGCTCCGATTAGGCCGATCGGGTGAGCGGCGGGCCGCCGCGGTCACGGGTCCCCCGCGTGACGCGCTCCGCGCGGCTTCTATCATCGACGGACGGCTGTCGGCCGTTGTCCTGACGTACCACCCGGGGGTGCCCCATCCGTTCCGCCAGTACACGTCTGCCCGGACAGCGCGGTGCGCTGTTGTCCCGGCGGGAGGACGGACAGGACCTGCACCATCTGGTGTGGCAGCTGGGACCCGGCGTACGGGTGTGCAGCAGCGCCGTACTCGGCGGCGGGATCGGCACCCGCGAGTGGATCCTCAACGCACAGGTGCCCGGCGGCTATCCGCGCCTGGACCCCGACCGGCACCTGGCCGGGATCGCCGCCGCGGAAGGGCTCACCGGACCGGGCGCCGGGCTGATGACGGCGGCCGATGTCACCGCCCGCGCGGAAGCCTCCGACGAAGGGGTCACGGCGACCGCCACCTGCGGCCTCGGTGTCCGGGGCTGGGCGGCCGCACCGGCCGGAACCGCCGGCGCGGTGCCGAGGCCCGGCACCGTCAACATCGTGGTCACCGTTCCCGTCGCCCTCTCCGACGCCGCCCTGGTCAACGCGATCGCCACCGCCACCGAGGCCAAGGTCCAGGCGCTCCTGGACGCCGGCCTCGACTGCTCGGGCACACCCACCGACGCCGTGTGCGTCGCGGCCCCGGAGCCGGGTCCCGGCGGCGGTGAACCCTTCGCGGGGCCACGCTCGCCGTGGGGGTCCCGCATCGCCAGGGCGGTGCACGCCGCCGTCCTGGCGGGAGCGCGTGCCGAAGGCGGCTCGCGCCCGGATCGCCCCGTGGCCGCGGGGGAGGGCCCGGTCCGGGACGACGGTCCGGACCCGGCCCGGGTGAACTCCGCCTGAGTGTCAGGCGGAGGCCGGGGGCTCCGCGATCCGCTCCGTCGCGCCGCCGAACGCCAGCACCAGAGTGCGCGAGGCGAGCAGCCAGACCCCATCGGTCCTGCGGAAGGTGTCCTCGTAGTGACCGACGTTGGCCGGCAGGCGCGGGGCGGGCAGGGCGTCCGTCGCGCCGTCGACCCGGTAGGTCGCGAAATACGTCGTCGACGAGGCCGTGGTGGGCGAGTCGACGGTCACCAGGATGTTCGTACACATCCGACGGGAGCGGCGGTCCGCGGGGCGGGAGCCGAAGTAGGACCGCAGCGCCTCCCGCCCCTCGACGCGGCGCCCGCCCGCGGGCCATTCCCACCGGCCGTCCGGGGTGAACAGCTCGGCGACGGTGGGCGGATCGCCGAGGTCGAGCCTGCGGACGAACTCGATGACGAGCCGTTCGCAGGCCCGTTCGGCCAGCAGCTGTTCCAGCGGGTCGAGTGGGTGCGCTCCGGGAATCATGACGTGTTTCTACCAGCCGCGCGCCCTCGCTCGCACACGCGTTTCCCCGGTCACACGACCGTCACCGGATGCCGGACCACCGCGTCGAACAGATAGCCCTGGGTGTTGTGGACCGCGGTCTCGGGCTGCGTACGTCCGGAGCGGTCCGTCGCGCGGGCGAGGAGCACCCCGGCCCCCCGTTCCCGGGGTACCCAGTCGGCCGACCACCGGACCCAGCTGCCGGCCCGCGGCTCGTCCCGCAGCCGGGCGCGGTGCCAGCGGGTGCCGCCGTCGGTGCTGATCTCGACCGAACGTACGGGCGCCCCGCCCGACCAGGAGCGGCCCGTCAGCAGGACCGGGCGGTGCGCCGGGAACGAGGCGCCCGGCTCCAGTTCGAAGGCGCTCTTCAGGCTCTGGCGGGTCAGCGGAGCGCTGCCCTCCGGCGGATAGCCGGGGCCGAACAGCCGGTACAGCCCCGTGTTCCACGGAGTGAGCAGCGGTTCCTCGCTCACCTCGATGTCGCCGACCCACTTGATGTTCGCGATCCCCACCCACGACGGGACGATCAGACGGACCGGAAACCCGTGATCGGGCGGCAGCGGCTCACCGTTCATCTCATAGGCGAGCAGTACGTCGTCCAGGGCCTTGTCCACCGGCAGCGGCCTGCGCACCCGGCCCAGATTGACCCCGTCGCTGATGACCTCGTCGTCCAGACCGCGCGGCAGGACGTCCACCGCGTTGCGGCCCAGCCCCGCCCGGCGCAGCACATCGGCGAGCCGCACCCCGCGCCAGCGCGCCGTGCCGATCGCGCCCAGCGTCCACGCGGTGCCGCTGACCTGCTGGTTCTGCTGCGAGGCATAGAAGTTCCGGGCGTTGCCCGCGCACTCCACGAACGCCGTGCGGGTGACGGCGGGCAGCGCGCGCAGATCGGCGTACGAGAAGTCCACCGGATCTCCCGTCAGCCCGCTGCCCCAGACGGTCAGCCGCCAGCCGGACACATCGATACGGGGTGTGGCGGTGTGGTTGCGGACGAAGAAACGGTCGGCCGGGGTGAGCAGGCCCGTGGAACGCAGCGCCGCGAAGTTCGTCTCGGCGTTGGTGCCGCGCACCGTGAACAGCTCGGGGGGCAGCGGTTTCACCACTCCCGGCACCGGCGCCACTCCCGGCACCGGCTCCGGCTCGGCCGCCCGCGCGGGGGAGGCGGCCGAGGCCAGCGGCCCCGCCACCGACGCCGCCGCGACCAGTTTCAGCAGGTCCTTGCGGTCGATACCGGCGGAGCGCGCGTCGTCCCGCTCCCACTGGCGAAGCCGTATCCGGTCGTACTGCTCCTCGGCGTCTAATGCGGTGCCGTTGCCACTGCTGGTACCGGGATCCGGGCTGTTGCCCGGGCCGGACAGGGGTGCGGGACTCATGGGCGCTCCTGAGGAAGGTGGGAGGGGCGGGGCTGAGGAAGCAACTCCCTCACCATCATGCCCACTTGGCCGGTCTCGATGAGGAATCCGTCATGTCCGTACGGTGATTCGACGGTCCTGGGCCGGTCCGCTCCGGGCAGCAGCGCCGCCAGTTCCGCCTGCTGCGCCAACGGGTAGAGCCGGTCCGAATCGACACCCGCGACCAGGGCGGGCATCCCCGCGCGGCGCAGTGCCGCGGCGACACCGCCCCGGCCCCGGCCGACGTCATGGCCGTTCATCGCCTCCGTCAGCACCACATAGCTGCCCGCGTCGAACCGGCGCACCAGCTTGGCCGCGTGGTGATCGAGATACGACTCCACCCGGTAGCGGCCGCCCCGGCCCGGCCGCTCACCCGGCTGCGGCTCCCTGCCGAACCGGGAATCCAGCTCGGGTTCGCTGCGGTAGGTGACATGGGCGATCCGCCTCGCCTGGCCGAGACCCCGGTGCGGGCCCTCGCCCGGGAGCGCGTCGTGGTAGTTCCCGCCCCGCCATCCCGGGTCCGTACGGATCGCGGAGATCTGCACCGACCCCCACGCGATCTGCTCGGCGGACGCGGCTGCCGGGGCCGCCAGCACGAGCAGGGAGCCGGTGCGCTCCGGGCGGCTCACCGCCCATTCGAGGGCACGCATGCCGCCCATCGACCCGCCGATGACGGCCGCCCATCGCCCGATGCCGAGCGCGTCGGCGAGCGCCGCCTCGGCCGCCACCTGGTCACGGACCGTCAGATACGGGAAACCGCCGCCCCATCGGGCACCGTCCGGCCCCCGGGACGAGGGGCCGGTGCTGCCCTGGCAGCCGCCCAGCACGTTCGGCGCCACGACGAACCAGTGATCGGTGTCCAGGGCCCTGCCCGGTCCGACCAGCGCGTCCCACCAGCCGGCGGTCGGATGCCCCGGGCCCGCGGGCCCGGCCACATGGCTGTCCCCGGTCAGCGCGTGCAGGACCAGCACCGCGTTGGCCCCGTCGGGTGCCCGCCGCCCCCATGTCTCGTACGCCAGGCGCACGCCCGGCAGGGCGGCCCCCGATTCCAGCGGAAGCGGCCGGTCCAGGACCACCCAGGAGCGGCGGCCGGGCGGATCCCCCTCCCGCCGGCCTCCGGCGGCCGGCGGGAGGAGAAGCGTGCGGGGGGTGGCCGCGGGGTTCAGGACGCAGCCTTCGCGGCCCGGAACCCCGCCTCCAGATCGGCCTTGAGGTCCTCCACGTTCTCCAGCCCGACCGACAGCCGCACCAGACCCGCGGTGGCGCCGGTGGCCGCGAGCTGCTCCTCGGTCAGCTGGCTGTGGGTGGTCGACGCGGGGTGGATGATCAGGCTCCGTACATCACCGATGTTGGCGAGGTGGCTGAACAGTCCGACCGCGTCCACGAAACGCCTGCCCGCCTCGGCCCCGCCCCGCAGCTCGAACGACAGCACCGCCCCGGCACCGCGCGGCAGATAGCGCTGCCCCGCCCCGTACCAGCGGTTCGACTCCAGACCGGCGTAGTGCACGGCCGCCACTTCGTCGCGCTGCTCCAGCCACCGGGCGAGCACCAGTGCGTTGGAGGTGTGCCGCTCCAGCCGGAGGCTGAGTGTCTCCACCCCCTGGAGCAGCAGGAACGCCGAGTGCGGCGAGAGCGCGGGCCCCAGGTCGCGGAGCAACTGGACGCGCAGCTTCACGGCGAAGGCGCTCGGTCCGAGGTCCGGCCAGTAACGCAGCCCGTGGTAGCTCGGGTCCGGGGTGTGGAAGTCGGGGAAGCGCTCGGAGTACGTGCCGAAGTCGAAGGTGCCGCCGTCCACGACCACCCCGCCGAGGGTGGTGCCGTGCCCGCCGAGGAACTTGGTCGCGGAGTGGACGACGATGTCCGCGCCGTGCTCGATCGGCCGCAGCAGATAGGGCGTGGGCACGGTGTTGTCGACGATCAGCGGCAGCCCGGAGGCGTGTGCCACGTCCGCGACGGCGCGGATGTCCAGCACGTCACCGCGCGGATTGCCGAGCGTCTCCGCGAACAGCGCCTTGGTGTTGGGCCGGATCGCGGCCTGCCACTGCGCGGTGTCGTCGGGGTCCTCGACGAACGACACCTCGATACCGAACCGGGGGAGCGTGTGCCGGAACAGGTTGTAGGTGCCGCCGTAGAGCGAGGTGGAGGAGACGACATGGTCCCCGGCCCCGGCCAGCGTCAGGATCGCCAGGGTCTCCGCCGCCTGCCCGGAAGCGAGCGCGACGGCCGCGACGCCGCCTTCCAGCGCGGCGATCCGCTGCTCCAGGACGTCCTGGGTGGGGTTGTGGATCCGGGTGTAGATATTGCCGGGCTCGGCGAGCGAGAACAGGTCGGCCGCGTGCTGGGTGTCGCGGAAGACGAACGACGACGTCTGGTAGATCGGCACCGCACGGGCACCCGTGGCCGGGTCGGGGGAGGCACCGGAGTGGATCTGCTTGGTCTCGAACGACCAGGCGGGCCCGGCGTCCTGCCGCTCCTGGTCCTCGGGGGTGTGCCCTGCGGTGACGGAGTCGAGGGGCTGGCTCATGTGTTTCCTCGCACGCTGGTTCAGTGGCTGATCGGCAAGAAGCACGCGCTGGCGACGGGCTGATTACGGACCGTAGAGGCGTTCGCGCGGTCCGGGAAGCGTGTCGGCCGCTTGGCCATGAACCTGCAATGCACAGGCAACACAAGGGCGCCGGAGGCTACTCCTGGGTGAGCATCCCGCTGCGCAGTTTGTGCAGCATGCGGCTGAGCAGCCGCGACACATGCATCTGGGAGATACCGAGTTCCGCGCCGATCTGCGCCTGGGTCAGCTCCTGACCGAAACGCATGTCGATGATGCGCCGCTCACGGTCGTCCAGCTCCCCGAGCAGCGGGGCGAGCGTATGCAGATTCTCCACGTTCTCCATGGCGGGGTCCGGCTCACCCAGCACATCGGCGAAGGTGCGGCCGCCCGCGTTGTGGCGTCCCGACGGCGAGGTGTCGGTCGGCATGTCCAGCGAACCCGCGGTGTAGCCGTTGGAGGCGACGATCCCCTCGGTGACCTCCGTCTCCTCGATCCCCAGGTGCTCGGCCAGTTCGGGCACGGTGGGGTCCCGGTCGAGATCGCCCGCGAGGGATTCCTTCGACTTGGCGAGATCGACCCGCAGCTCCTGAAGGCGCCGGGGCACATGAACGGCCCAGCTGGTGTCCCGGAAGAATCGTTTGATCTCACCGACGATGTACGGGACGGCGAACGAGGTGAACTCGACTTCGCGGGACAGGTCGAACCGGTCGATCGCCTTGATCAGACCGATGGTGCCGACCTGGACGATGTCCTCCATGTCGCCGCTGCCCCGGTTGCGGAACCGTCCCGCGGCGAACCGGACCAGGGACAGATTCATCTCGATGAGCGTGTTGCGCGCGTACTGGTGCTCCTGCGTGCCCTCCTCCAGGACCTGGAGCCGGTCGAAGAAGAGTCTCGACAGTTTGCGCGCGTCCTTCGGGGCGATCCTCCCGGCGTCCTCGATCCACGGGAGCCGGCCCGGGGCGCCCGCCCGTCGCGCCGTGACCGGCAGTTCCGCGGTGCCGGTGACCCCGGTGCCGGTGACCCCGGTACCGGTGGTCCGTGCGGTGTGCGCCGTCATTTCGTCACGCTCCCCTGGTCGTAGGCCATGAGGTGTTAGCGCCTGCCCCGGGGCCTCTCTCCCATGCGCGCGACGAGCGTCGAGCCAGTCAAAAAGGCGGAATTGGCCGAAAGGTGAGGGGTTAGGTCCTGAGTCGCCGTCATGTAGGGGCGAGGGCGAGGGCGAGGGCGAGGGGCGCGGGGGTGAGGCTGAGAGGTGACGCGGCGTGGCGGCCGGGCGGGAAGCGGCGTCGTCGGACGCGCAGAACCGCCCCACCGGTACGGGGGAGCCCGGTGGGGCGGTCGGCACCAGAGTGCCACAGCCGGGCGGCTGTTGGGGACCGACCGGCGCGTATTGACCGGTGGTTGAGTCGATTTCGACGGTTGCCCGGCTCCGTGTACGCGTGTCAACGGTCCAGGTGGACGCGTGCCGGTGTCCGGGGGCACGCGGGTCAGCGGTCCGGGCCTGCGCCGTCCTCCGGGTCCGGCACCGGGACGCGGTGTGCCGGGCGCGCCGTTCCGCGGAACCGGCGAGGGCGAGGAAGCCCGTACCGGCCGCCGGCGGCGCGCGCGACCGGAAGGACCGTTGATTGCGCGCGCGTGAACAGTTCACCGGCCCGGGAATACCGGGCGGCCCCCCTGGCTTCTGGCTGCTGTCGGCGGCCCGCGGGCCGCCGGAAGGCGGGCGGGACGGACCGGAACGAGGAGCTCATGGCCAAGGCGTACATATTCCACCGCTACGGCGGACCCGAGACGGAAGCCTTCGTCGACCTGCCGGTGCCCGTCCCGGGCCCCGGCGAGCTGCTCGTCGCCGTCCGGGCGGCCGGGGTCAACCCCGTCGACTGGAAACGACGGTCCGGCCATCGCAGGCCGGGGAGCGATCCGGCGCCACTGCCGGGTGTGTTCGGCAGCGAGGTGTCGGGGACGGTCGAGGCGGTCGGACCGGACGTCGAGGGCTTCGCCCCCGGGCAGGCCGTCCTCGGCTCCCCGCTGACCGGCGGCTACGCGCAGTACGCGCTGCTGGCGGCCTCCGCCACCGCCCACAAGCCGGACGGGCTGTCGTTCACGGACGCGGCGGTCCTGCCGGTGGCGGCGGCCACCGCGTACGACGGACTGCGCCAGCTCGACCCGGCTCCCGGGGCCACGCTCCTGATCACCGGGGCGGGCGGCGGTGTCGGGGTGGCGGCGGTGCAGCTCGCCCGGCACTCCGGGATCCGGGTCATCGGCACCGCGAGCGAGGCGAAGAAGGCCCTCGTCGAGTCCCTGGGCGCCGTCCATGTGACGTACGGACCGGGAGCCGCCGACCGGATACGGGCGGTGGCTCCCGAGGGCGTCGACGCTGCCTTCGACCTGGCGGGCGGCGAGGCGCTGACCGCCGCCGCGGGCCTCGTGACGGACCGGAAGCGGCTGATCAGCGCCGGGTCGCCCGAGGAGGCCGCGGCGCTCGGTGGCGCCGCCGTGCGCCGGAGCCGAACCGCGGCCGTGCTCGACGAACTGGCGCGCCTCGTCGTCGGCGGCGCCCTGGACACGCAGGTGACCGCCACGTTCCCGCTGGCCGAGGCGGCGCGGGCGCTGCGTACCGTGGAGAGCGGCCACGCACGCGGAAAGACCGTGATCGAGGTGGCCCGATGAGCCGGCCCGCCCCCGTCCCCGGCCACGCTCCCGCCCCCTCCCACGCCGCCACTGAACCCGAGACCGGAAAGGCGCTCCCGCCCGTGCATTCCCCCGGCAGCCATCTGCCCCACCAGCCCCATCCGCCCCACCCTCTGGACAATCCGGTCCGCTCCTCGCTGACCGGCCCGCACGCCCACTTCGCCGAGCGCCGAGGCCGCATCCTGCGCTACCCCGTCGACGTCACCCCGTGGCTCGCCCTCCCGGATGCCCCGGACGACCAGGACTGGGCCGATGTCGCGGCACTCGCCGGCCCCGGCGCGGCGGTCACCCTGACCGCGTTCCGTGAGCCGCCCCCCTCGGACTGGGAGATCGTCTTCCACGCCGAGGGCGTCCAGCTCGTCGACGAGTCCGTGGCCGCGGCACCGGACCCGGAGGCTGTCGCCCTGGGACCGGCGGACGTCCCCGAGATGCTGGACCTGGTGGCGCGCACCCGGCCCGGTCCCTTCCTGCCGCGCACCGTGGAACTCGGCACCTACCTGGGCATCCGCCGCGAGGGCGTCCTCGTCGCGATGGCCGGGGAGCGGCTGCACCCGCCGGGCTGGACCGAGATCAGCGGAGTCTGCACCGACGAGTCCGTGCGCGGTCAGGGACTGGCGGGCCGGCTCGTCCGGGCCGTCGCCCACGGCATCAGGGAGCGGGGCGGGACTCCGTTCCTGCACGCGGCCGCCTCCAACACCAACGCCGTCCGGCTCTACGAGGCACTCGGTTTCCGGCTCCGCCGCCGTACGCAGTTCCTGTCGGCCCTCGTACCCCTGACGGCACCCGGCCTCGGCGCCGACGCGGGCCGGGAGCCGGTGGCGGTCCCGGGCCGGCCGTAGGCCCCGCGCGGACACGAGGACCTTCGGCCCGGGACCCAGGGCCGAAAGTCCCGGGCCGAAGGTCACGAGCGGGACCTTCGGCCCGCTCCCGGGGCCGTAAGCCTCGTGTGCCGACGCCCCGGTCCCGGTCCACTGGATGAAGAACCGTCCTGAGGGCTGTCCTGTCAGGGAGCACAGGGAGAGCCCTCGGTGACGGCCGACCAGGACCGAGGACCGAGCAGGAGGCACACCGTGGCCATGGGGCTGCAGCGAGCGGCGACGACGCGCACGTCAGAGCTGTCGGGAGCGGACGCCGGCGAGGCGGCGGCGGCCGCTCCCCGTGTCGGGAACTGGCCACTGGCCGGCGGGCTGGCACTGCTGACCCTGGCGATCGTGCTCCTGCATGTCTTCTCGGGCGACGACTTCGAGGTCGCCCCGCTGCTCGTGGTCGTCCCCGCGCTGGCCTCCGTGTTCTGCACGGTCCGGCAGACCGTGGGGGTGGCCGTCTGGATCATGGTCGTGGTCGTCGGCTCCCGGCTGGCCTCGGACGGGTCCTTCTGGGACCTGGTGCTCGGCATCGGGTTCACGGTGCTCGCCTGTGCCCTGGGTGTCGGTTCCTGTGCGGCGCGCATCCGGCACGCCACCCAGATCGCCCGGCTGCGCTCCGCGGCCGTCGCGCTCCAGCGCCAGATACTGCGCCCGCTGCCGGTGCTGACCGACCAGATCTTCGCGTACGGGCTCTACGAGCCGATCGAGGAGGACCGGTTCGTCGGCGGTGACATCTACGAGGTCGTCGAGTCGCCGTACGGCACCCGGGTGATCATCGGCGATGTCCAGGGCAAGGGGCTCCCCGCCATCGGCGCGGGATTCGCCGCGCTCGGCGCCTTCCGCGAGGCGGCCATCCGCGAACCCACGCTCACCGGAGTGGTGGCCGCGCTGGAGGACGCGGTCGTGCGGCACAACGAGTTCTCCTCCCAGACCGGCGAGACCGAACGGTTCGTGACCGCGCTGGTGCTCGGCTTCGACGGCGGGGACCGGGTGCAGGCGGTCAACTGCGGCCATCTGCCGCCGCGCCTGCTGCTCAACGGCGAGGCTTCGATGATTCCGCTCCGCCGCACCCACGTCCCCCTCGGCATGGCCGAACTCAGCGAGGAGGAGCGTACGGGGGAGTGGTTCGGCTTTCCGCCCGGCGCGACCCTGCTGGTCGTGACCGATGGCGTGACCGAGGCCCGTGACGCCTCCGGCGCCTTCTATCCGCTGGACGACCGGCTCGGCGCGTGGGCGCGGCGGGGACCGCGCGAGGTCCTGGACGCGCTCCACACCGACCTGGAGAAGTTCTCCGGCGGTGTCCGGCGCGACGACATCGCCGCACTCGCCCTGCGCAGGGCCCCGTCCGACAGTGGGCCCGGCCCGCGCCCCTCCGAGGGGGTCCGCGAAGGCGCCCGCCGGGCCACCGAGCCCCTGCGCGACCGGTAGCAGGCGGGCGCGCGCCCCCGCGGCCGACGCGCCCCGCCCGGTGGCCGACGCGCCCCCGCTCCGTGGCCGGTACGCCGCGCCCGGCGGCCGCGGCACACCTCCGCGACCCCTCGCACAATGTCCTCCTGGGACTACTGTCGCGTGGGGACATTTTCAGGTGTACGGTGCAACTATGAATCCGGAACGGAAGACCCCGGAGAGGCGCAGCCGCAAGGCCCGCCGGACCCGGGACACGCTGGCGCAGGCCGCGTTCGAGCTGGTGCTCGACCGGGGACTGCGGAACGTCACGGTCGAGGAGATCGCGGAAGCCGCGGACGTCGACCGGCGCACGTTCAGCCGGTACTTCACGAGCAAGGAGGACGCCGTCCTTGACTCCGTACGGGGCGACGGCGACCGGATCAACGACGCCCTGCGGGTCCGCCCCGTCGCCGAGTCACCCCTCACCGCCTACCGGCGCGCCGTGCTCGACTGGCTCGGCGACCCGGTGGCGGAACCCTGGCACCGCCGCCCCCGGATCTTCGAGCTGATGGTCGTCGCCGAGCGGGAGCCGACCCTCTACGCGGCCTTCCACCACATCCGGGTGGACGCCCAGGAGGACTCGGTCACCATCCTCGCGGACCGGCTCGGCGTCGACCCCCGGCTGGACATCCGCCCCGCCGTCACGGTCGCCGCGGGGGCGGGCGCGCTGCTCGCGGCCCAGGCGGCCTGGGTACGAGGAGGCCGCCCGGACGCCCTGCCCGAGCTGGTCGTCCAGGCATTCGACGCCCTCACCGCGGACCTGCTCACCCAGCAGCGGGCCGGGGCGGCGCCGCACAGCGGGGCCGGGGCGGCGCCGCACAGCACCACAGAAGGAAAGGCAGCATCATGAGCAACAGCACCCCCACCGACGCGGAGTTCGCCGGCCGCACGGCCCTCATCACCGGCGGCGCGTCCGGCATCGGCCTCGCCCTGGCCCGGCGGCTCGCCGCGAGCGGAGCCGCGGTCGTCGTCGCCGACTACGACGAGGAAGCCGCCCGCAGGGCTGCGGCCGAGCTGGAGAGCACCGGCGCGAAGGCCGCCGCGGTCGCGATGGACGTGACCGACCCGGCCTCGGTCGAGGCGGCCGTGCGCTTCACCGTCGACACGTTCGGCGCACTGCACCTCGCCGTCAACAACGCGGGTATCGGCGGCCCCAGCAACCCCACCGGTGAGTACGCCGTCGAGGACTGGAACCGCGTCGTGGCCACCAACCTCAGCGGTGTCTTCTACTCCATGCGCTACGAACTGCCCGCCATCGTCGCCGCCGGCGGCGGCGCCGTGGTCAACATGTCCTCGATCCTCGGCACCAACGGCTTCGCCGGTTCGCCCGCGTACGTCGCGGCCAAGCACGGCGTCGTCGGCCTCACCAAGACCGCCGCCCTCGAATACGCCGCCCGGAACGTCCGGATCAACGCCGTCGGCCCCGGCTTCATCGACACCCCCCTGCTGCGCAACACCGAGGGCCCGGCCCGCGACCACCTGATCTCGCTGCACCCGGCCGGCCGCCTCGGCACGGCGGAGGAAGTCGCCGAACTCGCTGCCTTCCTCCTCTCCGACAAGGCCTCCTTCATCCACGGCAGCTACCACCTGGTGGACGGCGGCTACTCAGCCTCCTGAACCGCCCGAGTGGCGGACCGGGGGCACGGGGGCGAGAAAGAGAACAAGGAAGACCGAGGAGATCCCATGAAAGCCGTTCAGTACCGTGCAGTCGGTTCCGCTCCCGAGGTCGTGACCGTCCCGGACCCCGAGCCCGGCCCCGGGCAGGTGCTGCTGAAGGTCACCGCCGCGGGCGTCTGCCACTCCGACATCGCGGTGATGAGCTGGCCCGCCGACCAGCTCCCCTTCCCGCTTCCCCTCACCCTCGGCCACGAGGGCGTCGGCACGATCGCCGCACTCGGTGACGGTGTCACCGGCTTCGCGACCGGCGATTCCGTCGCCGTCTACGGCCCCTGGGGCTGCGGTACGTGTGTGAACTGCGCGGCGGGCAAGGAGAACTACTGCCTGCGCGCCAAGGAACTCGGCATCATGCCGCCCGGACTCGGTGCCCCCGGCGCCATGGCCGAGTACATGATCGTCGACGACCCGCGCCACCTGGTGCCGATCGGTGGCCTCGACCCCGTGAAGACGGTGCCGCTCACGGACGCGGGGCTGACCCCGTACCACGCGATCAAGCGCTCCCTGTCCAAGCTGGTGCCCGGTGCCACCGCCGTGGTCATCGGCACCGGCGGCCTCGGACACGTCGCGATCCAGCTGCTGCGCGCCATGACCGCGGTGCGCGTGATCGCGCTCGACGTCACCGAGGACAAGCTCGCCCTGGCCCGCGCGGTCGGCGCCCACGAAGCCGTACTCTCCGACGGGAACGCGGCGGCCACGGTGCTCGAACTCACCGGCGGCCTCGGTGCTCAGGTCGTCCTCGACTTCGTCGGCGCCCCGCCCACCGTGAAGACGGCCGGAGCGGTCGCGCGCGTCGACGGTGACGTCACGATCGTCGGTCTCGGCGGTGGCGCGCTGCCCGTCGGCTTCGGCACGCTGCCCTACGGCACGACGGTGACCTCCCCGTACTGGGGCTCGCGCAAGGAGTTCGTCGAGGTGCTCGACCTCGCCCACGCCGGGTCGGTCGATGTCCATGTGGAGACCTACTCCATCGACGAGGCGCCCCTCGCCTACGAGCGTCTGCACTCCGGCAGGATCAACGGCCGGGCCGTCATCCTCCCCAACGGCTGAGCCCAGGCCCCCGACGACGGGTCCGGCCCCGACCACGGGTCCGGCCCCCGACCACGGGTCCGGCCCCGACCACGGGTCCGGCCCCCACCGCCCGGCCACGACCCGAGCACGCCCACCGCCCACCCGGCACGCGGGCCGCCGCAGCACAACGACGGCCCGCGTTCTCCTGTCCGGCCGCGGTCCTTCCTGTCCGGCCGCCGTGCCGATTCCCGTGCGACCGGCCCCGTACATGGGCGAGACTGGCCCCATGGAGTTCCTCGTACTGATGACCCTTCCCGGACTGGTGATCGGGCTGACCGTGCTCGCCTTCGTCGACCAGGTGCTCCTGCGTGCCGGGCGGGCCGGGGTGCTGCCCTGGCGCAACAGCGCCCGGCAGGGCCAGGTCTCGGCGACCGGCTTCGAACAGCTGCACGCGAGCTTCTCGCCCGGCAAGCAGAGCGAACTGAAGGAGCGCCAGAGCGCACTGCTGATCAAGGACGACGAGGAGGACGGCGCCCCGCCGAACAGGACCACCATCGACCTGACCGGCGGCCGGGCGGTCATCCGTCTCCCCAAGGCGGGCTGACCTCGTTTATTGCCGAGCGGGTCCGTCCGGCTCTCGCTAGACTCGGTTCCATGGGTCTGTACTCGTACTACTTCTTCCGCTGATTCCCGGCCAGGACGCCGCCGCCCGACGCTGAGCGTCGCAGGGTGACCCGCAGGGGCACCGAGGCGTGCCGCAGTCCCCTTCCGCCGTCCGGCATCCACGCACCGCCGCGCGCTCCCGCGCGCCCTCGCGGGCTTGTCCACAGGGAAGAAGCACCCATGTACCCCCAGCGCGACCGCGCCCAGCTGACATTGAAGGACGTCTCCAAGACCTACGGTGACCGCTCGGTACTCGACCAGGTGACGCTCACGGTCCGCCCCGGTGAGAAGACCGGCATCATCGGCGAGAACGGCTCCGGCAAATCCACACTGCTGCGGCTGATGGCGGGGGAGGAGACACCGGACGGCGGCGAGATCACCGTCCGGTTCCCCGGCGGCGTCGGATACCTCGCCCAGACGCTCGTGCGCGCCCCCGGCGACACCGTCCAGGACACCGTCGACGCGGCGCTCGCCGAACTGCGCCACCTGGAACGCCGCATCCGCGCGGCGGAGGAGGCGCTGTCCACCGCACCGGAACCCACGGACGAGGAACTCGCCGCGTACGGCGACCTCCTGACCGCGTACGAGGAACGCGACGGCTACCGGGCGGACGCCCGCACCGACGCTGCCCTGCACGGTCTCGGGCTGGCACACCTCACGCGCGACCGCCCGGTCTCCACGCTCTCCGGCGGGGAGCAGTCCCGGCTGGCGCTGGCCTGTGTGCTGGCCGCCGCCCCCGAACTGCTGCTGCTCGACGAGCCGACCAACCATCTGGACGTCCGGGCCGTCCACTGGCTGGAGGAGCACCTGCGTGCCCACCGCGGGACCGTCGTGGCCATCACGCACGACCGGGCCTTCCTGGAGCGCGTCACCTCCGTGATCCTGGAGGTCGACCGCGATCTGCGCGGCGTCACCCGGTACGGGGACGGCTGGGACGGCTATCGCACGGCGAAGGCCGCGGCCCGGCGCCGCTGGGTCCAGGAGCACCAGGACTACTTGACGGAACTGGCCCGCACCGAGGAACTGGTGAACGCGGCCGGGCAGCGGCTCATGGCCACCGGAAAGGATCCGAAGGAGGGCTACGGCAAACACCGCCGCTCGCACGAGGCCAAACTGTCCGGCCAGGTCAGGGCCGCCCGGACCCGCCTCGAAGCGCTGCGCCGCTCACCCGTGCCCGCCCCGCCCCCGCCGCTGGCCTTCACCGCCGGGCCGGCCCTCGCCACCGACACCGGCGGGCACGGGCCGCAGCCGCTGCTCACCCTGGAGTCCGTCGGTGTCGGAGACCGGCTCCACCTGCCCGCCCTGCGGGTGGAACCCGGTCAACGGCTCCTGGTCACCGGGCCCAACGGCGCCGGGAAGTCCACCCTCCTGCGGGTTCTCGCGGGGGATCTCACCCCGGACACGGGAACGGTCCGGCGGCGGGCCGGGGTCGGCTACCTCCCGCAGGAACTCCCGGTCCGGCCGACCCGGCGTTCGCTGCTGGCGACCTTCGCCGCGGGCCGTCCCGGCTTCCCCGACGAGTACGCGCGGGAACTGCTCGGCCTCGGCCTCTTCCGGCCCGAGGACCTGGCCGTTCCCGTCGCCGCGCTCTCCATCGGCCAGCAGCGCAGGCTGGCGCTGGCCCGGCTGGTCACCCGCCCGGCCGATCTGCTGGTCCTGGACGAGCCGACGAACCACATCGCGCTGAGCCTGGTGGAGGAGTTGGAGGAAGCCCTCGCGCAGTACGGCGGGGCCGTCGTCGTGGTCTCGCACGACCGGGGCTTTCGCGACCGCTTCACCGGGGACGTGCTGGAACTGCGGGCCGGCCGCCCGGTCCGCGGCCCGCAGGAGGCCGGCGGGGCGCGGCGCACGCGACGGGCCCGGGACGCACGAGAGACGGCGGACCTGCGGGAGACCGGCTATCCGCCCGTGGAGTCACGCGTCTCGCGGACATGACCGCGCAGGCGGTCGAGGAAGACCCGCTGGCCCGTGACCAGCCGCTCGGCGGCCTGCTCCGGCGTGCACCAGGCGAACCGGTCCATCTCCGGGAACTCCTGCTGCACGCCGGACCCCCGCGGCCATTCCATCGTGAAGGTCCCCGGTACGGCCGTCGCCGGATCCAGCCCGGCCTCCAGCGCCCATACGGTCACCGTCTTGCCGCTCGGCTGCCGCGCGGAGCCGAGCGGTACCCACTCACCCTGCGGAACCGGTAGCCCCAGTTCCTCCTCGAACTCCCGGCGGGCGGCCGCGGCGGGCTGCTCCTCGGGGCCGTACTCGCCCTTGGGGACCGACCAGGCGGCCGCCTCGCGGCCTGCCCAGAACGGGCCGCCCATATGGCCGATCAGTACCTCGAACTCCGGCCCGTCCCCGGTCTCCGTCACCCGGTAGAGGAGAAGGCCCGCGCTGCGCTTGAGCGTCGACATGCCGTCAAGTGTGCGGCCCCCGACGGCGGGCCGCCACGCCGTCGCGGCGCACCCGGGTGATCATGACCGTCATCCGCCCGCCGCGTGGTGTTCCCCGCGATGTCCCCGTCGTCCCCTGGTGCCTCCCCGTCCGTGCGGCCATGCTGTCCGCCGTCAGTGCTTTCCGCCCGTGCAACCAGCTGCTTCCCAGGAGGACTTGTGGGCCTTGGCATAGTCGGTACCGCTGTGCGGCCGCTCGTGCTGCTCGCGATGGCGACCGCGATGACCGCCGGGGCCATCGCCCCGGCGGCCGCCGATTCGACCCCCGACCCCCGCCCCCGTGACGCCGCCGAAGTCCTCAGACTCGTCGCCCCGCCCGCCGCGAGCGGAGCGGCCGGCGCGGTCCGCTCCGTGGTGGACGGCGACGGCATCGAGACCGCCCGTACGTCCCGGCCGATCGCCCCCGGTGTCCGCCTCAGCTCGTACGACCGGCTGGAGTCCGACAAGTGGCTGCGGGTGGACGCTCTCTCCGTGGACCTCGGCGGTGACGAGGTGCGCGCCGACTACCTCTCCTCGGGCAAGGTCGCCGACCGGCGCCCGGTCTCCGAGCTCGCCGCCCGGCACGATCCGGGACGCGGCCGGCGTACCGTCGCCGCGATCAACGCGGACTTCTTCGACATCAACGAGACCGGTGCTCCGCTCGGTCCCGGCATCAAGGACGGCCGGGCCGTCCACTCCCCGGCACCGGGCATCCACCGGGCGGTCGGCATCGGCCCGCAGAGCGCGGGCCGGGTCCTGGAGCTGTACTTCGAGGGCACGCTGACCCTCCCGTCCGGCGAGCACCCGCTCGCCGCGTTCAACGCCGCGAACGTGCCCGCCCAGGGCGTGGGCGCCTACACCTCGGCCTGGGGCAGCGCGGACCGCCGGCTGACCATCGACGCCGCCGCCCCGGTCGCGGAAGCCGTCGTACGGGAGGGGAAGGTCGTCTCCGTGTCGGACACCCCCGGCACGGGCCCCGTCCCGGACGGAACCACCGTCCTGGTCGGCCGGGAGGCGGGCGCGGCGCTCGTGACCGCGCTGCGTCCGGGCGACCCGGTCGCCCTCGCCTACCGGGCGCGCACGGACGGCGGGCCCGTTCCGCGCACGGCGGTCGGCGGCCGGGAACTCCTCGTCGTCGACGGCACCGCCCAGAACCACGACGGTGAGGGCAACAACACCGCGGCGCCCCGTACCGCCGTCGGCTTCTCCAAGGACGGCCGCACCATGCAGGTCGTCACGGTCGACGGCCGGCAGGCGGACAGCGGTGGCGTCACCCTCACCGAGCTCGGCCTGATGATGCGCCGTGCCGGTTCGTACAGCGCCCTCAACCTGGACGGCGGCGGCTCCTCGACGCTCGTCGCCCGCGAGCCCGGCAGCGACTCGCTCCAGGTGGAGAACAGCCCGTCCGACGGCAGTGAACGCACCGTCCCCAACGGCCTCGCCCTGACCGCCCCCGACGGCAGCGGGAGACTGAAGGGCTTCTGGGTGGAGACCCGGACCCCCGCCGGCGCCGCACCGGGCACCGATCCGGTCAAGGGCGGCCACCCGGACCGGGTCTTCCCCGGCCTGACCCGTTCCCTCACCGCCGCCGGTTACGACGAGACGTACGGCCCCGCCGCGGGAGCACCGCGCTGGGGCACGGGCCCGGCGGCCGGCCGGGTCGACAGCCACGGTCTCTTCACCGCCCGCCGCAGCGGCAGCACCGAGGTGACGGCCCGGCGCGGAGCCGCGCACGGCAGCATCCGGCTGACCGTCCTGGACAAGCTCGCCCGCATCGAGCCGACGACACGGCGCGTCGGTCTCGCGGACGCGAAGGCCACGGGAACGTTCGGCTTCGTCGGGCTGGACGCCCACGGCACCAGTGCCGCCGTCGAGCCGCGCGACATCGAACTCGACTACGACCAGACACTGTTCGACATCCGTGACAACGGCCAGGGATCCTTCGACGTCCGCTCCCGCACCGGCGGCGGAGCCGGCCGGATCACCGCGACCGTCGCGGGCGTCACCACCGTCCTCGCGGTCGGTGTCGGCCTCACCGAACAGGCCGTCGCCGCCTTCGACGACGCCGCGGCCTGGAAGTTCAGCCAGGCGCGCGCCGACGGTTCGCTCGCCGCCACACCGGAGGGCCACACCGGCACCGGACTGAAGCTCACCTACGACTTCACCCGGTCCACCGCGACCCGCGCCGCCTACGCCACCCCGCCCGCGCCGGTCACCGTACCCGGACAGCCCCAGTCGTTCCGGCTGTGGGTCAAGGGCGACGGCAAGGGCGCCTGGCCGACCCTCCACCTCAAGGACGCGGCGGGCTCCGACCAGTTGCTGCGCGGCCCGTACATCACCTGGACCGGATGGCGGCAGATCACCTTCGCCGTTCCGCAGGGTGCCGCGATGCCGCTGAGCGTGCACCGGTTCTATCTGGCCGAGACGGCGGCTGCCCAGCAGTACACCGGCGAGATCGTCATCGACGGCCTGACGGCCCAGGTCCCGCCCACCGTCGACCTGCCCGCACAGCCGGTACCGTCCGACCCGCTGATCGGCCCGGCCGCGGCGGCCGAGCGCCGGGACTGGCGGTTCGCGGTGATGTCGGACGCCCAGTTCGTCGCCCGTGACCCGGACAGCGCGATCGTCGCCCAGGCCCGCCGCACACTGCGCGAGATCAGGGCCGCGCGGCCCGACTTCCTCGTTGTCAACGGGGACCTGGTGGACGAGGGCTCGCCCGCCGACCTCGCCTTCGCACGGCGGATCCTGACCGAGGAACTCGGCGATTCCGTGCCCTGGTACTACGTACCGGGCAATCACGAGGTGATGGGCGGCCGCATCGACAACTTCGTGACCGAATTCGGGCCCGCCCAGCGGACGTTCGACCACAAGGGCACCCGGGTCATCACCCTCGACACCTCCAGCCTCAGCCTGCGCGGCGGAGGCTTCGCCCAGATCGGAAAGCTCCGGGAGCAGCTCGACGCGGCCGCCCGGGACCGCCGGATCGGTTCGGTCATGGTGATCGAGCACGTACCGCCGCGCGACCCCACCCCGCAGCAGGGCAGCAGGCTCGGCGACCGCAAGGAAGCCGCCCTGGTCGAGCAGTGGCTCGCCGGCTTCCGCCGTACGACGGGCAAGGGCGCGGCCTTCATCGGCAGCCACGTGGGCGTCTTCCACGCCTCGCACGTCGACGGAGTCCCGTACCTGATCAACGGAAACTCCGGCAAGGCCCCGGCGGGCCCCGCAGGCGAGGGCGGATTCACCGGCTGGTCCCTCATCGGCGCCGACCGGGTCCAGGCGGGTGAACAGGCGGCGGCCCGCAACAGTCCGTGGCGGGGAGGGCCCGACTGGGTCTCCGTCCAGACCCGGGCACATGTCGACTCCCTCGTCCTCGACGCACCGGCCGTGATCCGCCCGGGGGAGCGGACGAAGGTGGGCGCGAGCGTCGTCCAGAGGGCGCGTTCCGTACCCGTGGCCTTCCCGCTCAGCGCGGACTGGACGGGTTCGCCCAACGTGTACATCGGTGACCCGGACGACGCCCGGAAGCGCCACACGGCCGTCCTCGACCCGGTCACCGGCATTCTCACGGCGTTGCGGCCCGGCACCATCACACTCGCGGTGACGGTCAACGGCACGACGCAGCGGGCCCGCGTCGAGATCGCGGCGACGGCGGCGACGGCGGCGGTGGCAGCGGTACCGGCCGCCTGACAGCCGGCCGGCCCCGGTCCCGTGTCCCCCTCGGGTGGACACGGGACCGGGTCGTATCCGGGGCCGGCCAGCAGCCGGCTCCGGGTCCGGTCCGGGGCCGGCCACCGTGCGGATCAGGCTCTGTTCGGATCAGGCCCCGGGACCACGGCCTCAGGCCCCGGGACCACGGCCTCAGGCCCCGGGACCACGGCCTCAGGCCTTGCGGTATCCGTACGCCTCCGAGGCCGCGGCCTCCACCGCCGCCAGATCCCCGCCCGCCGACGCGGTGACCAGGGCGGCCACGGCGCCCTCGACGAACGGTGCGTCGACCAGACGTGCCCCGGCCGGCAGCTCGTCGCCCTCGGCGAGCATCGACTTCACCGTCAGCACCGCGCTGCCGAGATCGACCAGTACCGCGATCCCGGCCCCGCGGTCGACCGACTCGGCCGCGCGGGCGATCAGTTCGGCGCTCGTCCCGAACCCCCCGCCGGGCAGCCCCCCGGCCGCGGCGACGGGCGCGGTGGCACCCCCCGCCGCGAGCCCCCGTGCCAGCTCGGCGACGGACTCGGCCACCGGCCCGCTGTGCGAGACCAGGACGATCCCGACCTGCTTGCGCGCACTCATGCGCCGCTCCCGTCCGCCGCCCCGCCGGCCCCGGCCGTTCCGGTGGTCCCCCCGGTCCCGGCCGGCTCTTCGGCCTCGACCAGCGCGGCGACCAGCAGTGCGGACGAGGCGGCCCCCGGATCCTCGTGCCCGATGCTGCGCGCGCCGAGATAGCTGGCCCGCCCCTTGCGCGCCTGGAGGGGAACCGTCGCCAGCGCACCGGCCCGCGCCGCGTCCCGGGCCGCCCGGAACGACGAACCCAGGGCGTCGGCGGCGGGCAGCAGCGCGTCGAGCATCGTCTTGTCCCCGGCCTGCGCCCCGCCGAGCTGCCCCACAGCCGCGACACCCGCGGCGAAGGCCTCGGCCAGCTGCCCCGACGTCACCTCGGCCGATTCGCCCAGGGCCTTGCCCGTACGCCGCAGCAGCGTTCCGTACAGCGGCCCGGACGCACCGCCCACGGTGGAGATCAGCTGTCGTCCGGCGAGGGCCAGCACGGCTCCGGGTGTCGCGGGGGCGTCCTTCTCCAGGACCGCCGTCACCGCGGTGAAGCCGCGCTGGAGATTGCTGCCGTGGTCGGCGTCGCCGATCGCCGAGTCCAGTTCGGTCAGACGGTCGGCCTCACGGTCCACGGCAGCCGCCATGGCGGCCATCCAGCGGCGGAAGAATTCGGTGTCGAGCACAAGGTCTCCTGTTCCTCGGGCCGGTCCGGCGCGGGGGATACGGGCGCTGTGTGCGCCGCGGACGGGCGAGGGCGGGCAGTACGGGCGGGAGCGGGACGGCCGGTACGCGGGGTGCCGGGGCTCAACGGCCCCAGCGGAGCGCGGCAGTCTGCACGGGTGCGTCCCAGAGCCGCAGCAGCTCCTCGTCGACCTGGCAGAGCGTCACCGAGCAGCCCGCCATGTCGAGCGAGGTCACGTAGTTCCCCACGAGCGTACGAGCCGCGGGTACACCGCGCTCGGAGAGCACCCGCTGCACCTCGGCATTGAACCCGTACAGCTCCAGCAGCCCGGTCGCCCCCATACCGTTCACGAGCACCAGTACCGGTCCGGTGGGCCGAAGGTCGTCCAGCACCGCGTGCACCGCGAAGTCGGCGATCTCCCCGGAGGTCATCATGGGGCGCCGTTCCCGGCCCGGTTCGCCGTGAATGCCGATGCCCAACTCCAGCTCGCCCGGGGGGAGATCGAACGTGGGGCTGCCCTTCGCCGGAGTGGTGACCGAACTCAGCGCCACCCCGAAGCTCCGGGACCGCGCGTTCACCTGCCGTGCCACCTCCGTCACCCGCTCCAGCGACGCGCCCTCGTCGGCGGCGGCCCCGGCGATCTTCTCGACGAACAGCGTCGCCCCCGTACCCCGCCGCCCGGCCGTGAACGTACTGTCGCTCACCGCCACGTCGTCATCGACGAGAACCTGGGCGACCCGTACGCCCTCGTCCTCGGCGAGTTCGGCGGCCATCTCGAAGTTCAGCACATCACCGGTGTAGTTCTTGACGATGAAGAGGACCCCGGCCCCGCTGTCGACCGCGGCGGCGGCCCGCACCATCTGATCCGGTACGGGCGAGGTGAAAACCGCCCCGGGGCAAGCGGCGGAGAGCATGCCCGGCCCGACGAAACCGGCGTGCAACGGCTCGTGCCCGGACCCGCCGCCGGACACGAGCCCGACCTTCCCGGCCACGGGTGCGTCGCGACGCACGACCACCCGGTTGTCGACATCGACGGTCAGCTCGGGGTGCGCGGCGGCCATGCCCCGGAGCGCGTCGTCGACCACGGTCTCCGGGACGTTGATGAGCATTCTCAACGGTTCCTCCTGGGGTGATTAACAGGCAAGCCGCCGAAGCGAAGGAGTTGCGGGCCACTTGCTCATGGGGTGGGGCATTCGATGGAGTGTGCTTCGGGACAGGCATTCTCTGTTTCCCCAGCTCTCCAGTTGTTGTAACGGGCGCAGAGTACGGTGCAGACTCGGCCGACGATTTCGCCCATCGCTCGCGAGCCGAGGACCAGCAGCTCGCCGTCGCCCGCCGCGGCGACGAGACTGGGTAGCGGGTCCGCCGGGAGCAGGCGAGTGCTGACGGTCAGTCCGGGCGGCGATCACGTAGACGGGCAGTGGTGCGGTCGAGCAGGTCCTGCGCCCGCTCCTCCACGGGCTCGCGGGACACGGATGGCAGGAGCGCGTCGGGCGACGGCTCCTTCACGTGCGCCAGGACGACCTCGGTGCCGCGTAGCGCAGCCTCGTCCGCCGCCCATTCCGCCGCAGCGTTCGCCGTTCCATGCCGCCGAGGCCGGCCACGATGCTCCGCGTCACGACCGGTCACCGCCTCGACCGTTCGGAAGGGCGTCGTCGGTGTTCCATGCGAGACGGGTGGTCGAGACCGATACCACGCCGCCGACCGTCGCGCACAGTTGCTCGACCGTCGGAAGCATGCTCGGCAGCGGCAGCTTGCCGGTGAGTTCCACCCGGCCGTCGCGTACCTCGGCCATCACGACGGAAAGGTCGGGGCGGAGCGTGCCGAAGAGCACGTCGATGATCTCGTGCCGGAGATCCTCGTCCTCACGGAGGAAGACCCCCAGGAGATCGCCAAGACTCACGATGCCCGCCAAACGGTTCTCCTCGTCGGCGACGACGAGCCGTGTGTTCCGCCCATCGGCCCTCCAGGGCGGGGAGTTCGGTGGTGGCCCGCAACAGGCCGGTCTCCGAGACACGCCGAGCAGGCGTCGGTCCTCGTCGATGACAGGGACCGCTGGGACGTCGTGCGTGCGGTGGTCGGACACGGGACGGAGCACCCTGGTCTTCCCGGGCCTCCGGCAGCCCTGGCGCGGGTGGTCAGCCGGTGGTTTCCTGAAGGTGAGGAGGGGCCCTCCCGGAGGGACGCGGAGAAGCGGCTTCGCACCGCGCACGGCGGGATCAGGATCCGTGAGAAGCGGATGGCCCCGCTCTCGTCATGTCCCCCGTCCGGCGCCGTGTCCGGGCCGCTGTCGGTACCGGGCGGACCGCGCCCGGTACCGACCGGCCCTACCCCGACCTTCCGCCCGGTGTGAGCGTGGGAGGAGACCACCTCACGACCCAGAAGGGCGGTGGGCGCGATGGATTCGCCCCTGGTGGTAGGAGCCGACGGGTCCGATGCCAGCCTCGCGGCTGTGGACTGGGCTGTCGACGAAGCGGTACGGCACGGACTTCCTCTGCGTATCGTCCACGCCTCGCTGTGGGAGCGGTATGAGGGAGCCGTACCGACCGGGACCACGGTTCGCCCCTCCGGTCAGGTGCTGGCCGAGAACATCGTCGCCACCGCGGCCGGCCGTGCCCGGCTGCGCGCGCCCGCCATCGAGGTCACTACGGACGTCCTCGCGGAGGACGCGTCCAGCGCGCTGCTCAGTGCGGGCGGGGGCGCCACCGCTGTGGTGGTCGGTTCCCGTGGGCGCGGGGAGCTCGCCGGCCTTCTGCTCGGATCCGTCGGTCTCGTCGTGGCCGCCCGGTCCTCCTGCCCGGTCGTCGTCGTCCGAGGAGACCGGCACGCTCTGGAGGCCCGCCACGGACGCGTCCTCCTCGGCGCCGGTGAGCACGATGTGGACTCGTCGGCCGTGCGGTTCGCTTTCCGCGCGGCGGACGTGCGGCACGCGGAACTCGACGTTGTACGCGCCTGGCGACGCCCGGCTCACGAACCGGTCGACCATCCCCTGCTGACCGACGCCGCGAGCGCTGCTCTGGAGCACCGTCAGCACCGTCAGCACCGTCAGCACCGTCAGCCACTGGGCATCGGCCCGACCCTCGGACGCGTCGTGCACACCCTGATCCATCACGTCCACTGCCCGGTGGGAGATCGTCCCACCAGCCTTCGTCACGCGGGACGAGGAGACATGAACGACGTACTGGTCGGTGTCGACCGCCACGAGCTGTCGGTCCCGGTTGCGCGGGAGGACGGTGGACGCCGCGCTCGTCGTCGTGGGATCCCGCGCGGTCGGCGTGCCCGGTGATCACTGTCCCCCTGCCGAAGCAGCAGGGAGCGACGGCCCCCGGTACGTGGCCGACCGGTCCCTTGCCCGCGCGGACCGTTCGGCCCACCCGGGCGGCCCCGTCCGGCACTCCGCCGTGCGAAGGACCGGCGGAAGAGTGGGCAATGGAGTCGGACCCGGCTCCGAAAACGATCCGCGGGACCACACACGTCCCAGGACCACGGACCAGGAGAGAACGATGACCGGAGGCAAGGCGGAACGCAGGCACAGCCTCTTCCCCGACTTCAACGACCTGTTCAACAGGGAGTTCCCCGGGCTGCCAGGATGGCGGCCCGGCACGGCCGCCCACTCCATCCCGGTGGAGGTGTCCACCGGCGACGGCGTGTGCGTGCTGCGGGCCGAACTGCCCGGGATGGACCTGGAGGACATCACCATCACGGTCGACGACAACCTCGTCACGGTGAGCGCCGAGCGCGGCGAGAGCGAGGAGGACAAGGAGCATTCGGAGTTCCGCTACGGATCGTTCCGCAGGACCGTGCGCCTCCCGGCGACGATCCCCGCAGACGATGTCGACGCCTCGTACGCGGACGGCATTCTCACCGTCCGCGTCCCCATGCCCGACGAGGACACCAAGCGCGCGCGGACCATCCCGGTGAAACGAGGCGACAGCGCCCCACCGGGAGAGACGTCATGACCTCACTCGCGGGCGGTACGGCGACGGCGGGTGCCGGGGGCGCGGCGGGGCCGGTGCCTCTTCCTCGAACGGCAACGGGGTGGAGCCCGCAGGCTCGCGGAGCGCGAAACCACCGCCCGCCGCCAGGACGCCGAGCCAGGGCTGAACCTGCTGGGACTTGTCGGACTGTACGACCCACCGCGTTCCGAGGTGGCGTCGGCCGTGCGCCGCTGTCACGGGGCCGGAGTGCCGGAGCGTGCGGAGATGTTCAGGAGGACGAGAAGGACCAGAGCCGCTCCCGCGAGCACGGGAAGCCGCGTCATTCCGACGCCTTCTCCCCGGGGCGTCGCCCGGCGCCGGTTCGCGCTTCGAGACGGTGCCGTACGGCGGTCGTCAGGGCCGTGAGCCGTGTGGACGCTGTGGGGCGGGGAGCCACCGGACCGTCCCGCAGGCCGAGGCCGCGGAAGACCTGTTTGGAGCCTGGCGCCGTCACCTTGGCCGAGGAGAGCTTCATGACCGGCCGGCCGTCGTACTCGACGAGCTTGTAGGCCGCGTCCAGATACGGGGCGTCGGAGGCCGTGCCGACCTTCGTCCTCACGGCGTACGCGTCGATCGGCGCCCCTCCCGTACGAGGGCGGCGATGCCGTACTCGTACAGACCACCGCTTGCGATGATCTGCACGTCCCGCAGCCCCGCCCCGTCCAGCACGGTACGGGCCCGGCGGGCCAGCGCACCCGGGTCACCGCTGTCCAGGCGGATCGCGCAGCCGGGCCCGAGCCGGAGGTCCCTGAGGACGCGCGCCGCCGTCGAGACGCCTCGGCCGGTGTCGTACGTGTCGACAAGGAAGGTCACCGGGCTGGGGTGGGTGCGGGCGAAGGCATAGAAGGCCCGTTCCTCCGAGTCGAAGGCCTCGATGTACGGGTGGGCCATCGTGCCGGCGGCGGGGATGCCGTACCGGTGCGCGGCGGCCACGTTGCCGGTGCCGGCGAAACCGACCAGCGCGCACAGGCGGGCGGCCTGCATGCCGGCCTCGGGCCCGTGGGTCCGGCGCAGCGAGAAGTCCACCAGCGGCGAGCACACACCGGGCCGCCTGGGAAGCGACGACCGTCTGATGGCAGAGCTGCGACAGCAGGTACGTCTCCACCAGCTGCGCCTGGAGGAGGGGCGGTGACCTCCAGGAGCGGTTCACCGGAGAGGACGAGCCGGCCTTCGGGCACGGCGCGGACCTGTCCGTCGAAGGACAGGCCGTGCAGCGGCGCGAGGTCTTCGCCGGGCCGCTTCAGCGCCTCGGCGAACTCCTGCACGTCGGAGCGGCCCGCGCGGAAGCGGGAGAGGTAGTCGAGAGCTGGTTCGAGGCCGGCGGCGACGAGGAACCCACGGCCCGGTGGAAGGTCACGCACGAAGAGGCTGAAGGTGGCCGGAGCCCGCATGCCCTCCCGCAGGTACGAGAGCGCCATCGTGACCTCGTACAGGTCGGTGGTGGTCACCTGGGACATGCTTCGAGCATGCGCGGCCGGCCGGCGCCTCGCACGGGGACGGCGTGACACGGCTACACCTCGGCGTCGGTGGTGAGCCCGCACCGTACGTCCACCACGCCTTCGACCGCTCGCGCCAGGCGTGCCGCGACGGGGACGAGGGAGCTGTCGCGGACCCGGCCGGACAGGGTCACGACACCGTCCTCGACCTGGACGTCGACCCCGCGGCGAGAGACGGGGAACAGAGGCTCTACGACATCATGGCGGACCTCGGCCGCGAGGTCCTCGTCCCGGCGCAGGAACACCTTCAGGAGGTCGGACCGGCTGACGATCCCCTGGATCGTGCCGCGCGCGTCGATGACCGGCAGCCGTTTCACGCCGTGGGAGGCCATCAGGCGGGCGGCCTGCGGCAGGGAAGCGCCGGGGGCGACGGTGATCGCGGGCGAGCTCATCAGATCCGCCGCCCGCCGGGAGCCGGCCTTCGCCGTGGCGCCGAGCCGCCGCTTCTGTTCGACGAGCCCCAGCCGGTGGTCGTGGAACTCCTCCTTGAGGAGCAGGTCCGCCTCGGAGACCACTCCCACGACACGGCCCTCGCCCCCGACGACCGGTACGGCCGTCACCTTCCACCGCTCCATCGCGGCGACGATCTCCTTGAACTCCGCGCCGGGCCGCACGGCGACGACCTTCTTGGTCATCACATCGGCGACGGTGAACGGCTGGGTGGTCATGGCTCTCTCCTCACCGGGCGTGGGCGACGGACGCGAGTGCTCCAGGAGCCGGTCGTGGTTCTGGGGAGCGAGTTCGTTCAGCAGGGTCCTCGTGGTGCTCACGGTGTCTTCCAGTCCTTCCCTCACAGGCTCCCGTGCGAGTAGCGGGTCCTGGCAGGGCCGCGCAGGTCACACCGAAGGGTCCGAAGGGCCTCGGTCAGCGGACCAGAACGGCCTCTCCGGAGCGGGGCACGACGGCGGTCCAGCCCAGTTCGCGGTCGATGCGGTCGCGCAGGGCCTCGGAGGCGGCCGGCTCACCGTGGACGAGGTAGGTGGTGTGCGGGGCAGGAGCGCCGCGCAGCCAGTCGACGATCTGGCCGGCGTCGGCGTGGGCCGAGAAGTGGGGCACGTCGGCGACCTCGGCCCGTACGGGCACGTACTCGCCGAACATCTTCAGCACCCGTGCCCCGTCCACCAGGTCCCGCGCGCGGGTACCGGCCGCGGCGAAGCCGACCACGACCACGGCGTTGCGCGGGTCGGGCAGGAGCCGGTGCAGGTGGTGCAGGACGCGGCCGCCGGTGGCCATGCCGGCCGAGGAGACGATGACGGCGGGCCCGTGCGCGCTGTTGATGCCGATGGAATCCCGGACCGTCCGTGCCGCCTGGAACGGCTCGGGGCTGAGTGCGGTCTCCCCCCGGGCCAGGATCTCGGGCCGCAGCTCGGCGGAGCGCTCGTGCACCGCGTCCCGGTAGACGTCGAGGGCAGCCAGTGCCATGGGGCTGTCCACGTACACGGGGACCGGCCGGGGCAGGACACCACTCTCGCGCAACAGAGTCAGTTCGTGCAGGACGACCTCGGTGCGGTCGATCGCGAAGGCGGGGATGACGACGGTGCCGTCCCGGGCGACGGTCCGCTCGATCACGGCGGCGAACTCGGATCGCGCGGAGTCCTGGTCGTGCAGCCGGTCGCCGTACGTGGACTCGATCAGCAGTGCGTCGGCACCGGAAAACGGCTCCGGTGGCAGCAGCAGCGGGTGTCCCGGCCGTCCCAGGTCCCCGGAAGCGGCCAAGGTGTGCTCATCCTCCAGGGTCAGGTGTGCCCATGCCGACCCGAGGATGTGCCCGCCGTGGTGGAGCCTCAACCGGGTGCCGGCCATGATCTGCACGTCCTCGCCCACGGGGACCGTGTCGAAGAACGCCAGCGTCTTCTCCACATCCGAGTCGTCGTACAGCGGCTTGGCCGGGCGGTGCTTCGACCAGCCGTGCTCATTGGCGTGCCGGGCGGCCTCCATCTGGAGCCGCGCACTGTCGCGCAGCACGATCCCGGCGAGCCGGGCGGTGTGCGCGCTGGTCAGGATCGGCCCCCGGAAGCCCTGCCGGACCAGCCGGGGCAGATAGCCGCAGTGGTCCAGATGGGCGTGGGTGACGACCACCGCGTGGATGTCGGCGGCGTCCCGGGCGAACCGCTCCCAATTGCGGTGTCGCAGCTTCGCGAAGCCCTGGAAGAGACCGCAGTCGAGGAGGATCCGCGCATGGTCGCTCTCGATGAGGAACTTGCTGCCGGTGACCGTCCCCACGCCGCCCAGGAAGCTCAGCAGGGCAGGTCGCGGGGTGGTGGGAGCGGGATTCGGGGCTGCCTCGGACATGGCCTGCCCTCCTTCGGAGTGTGATCCGGTCTCCACTGATCCGGTCTCCACCCTCGCACCGGACCGGCTGGTGCCCGAGGGCCCGATCGGTCCCTCCTCCGGCCCGATCGGCACATGCGTGGCCGCGGGTTGGCGGCCGAGCCTGATCGAGGAGAACACCCGAACACACGAGAGCAAGGTTCCGTCTGTGAGAGCGATCGGGAGGTGCTTGAGAGGGCGCTTCAGTCGAAGGTGAGCACCTCGGAGACGGGTCGGCGGGGTGTGGCCCGCCCCTTCGGGCCGTAGCCGACGCGGATGATCATGTGGACGAAGCCCGTCGTGGACTCCGGATCGCGCGCGATGGAGCGGAGTTCGGGCCACTCCAGGGGCTGGGACACGAGCGAGGTGGACAGTCCGTCGAGGGTGGCCTGGAGGAGGACCCGCTGCAGTCCCTGGCCGGCCGTCAGCCACTGCCGAGGAGTGTCTTCGGCCGTGCCGAGGAGGGCGATCTGCGGATTCTTCTCGAAGTGTGCCGTAGCGCGGTCCGGGACGCGTCGGGGTGAGTCGAAGTCGCGGACCGGCGAGGTGATGTCGTACTGCCTCGGCCCGAAGGCGTACGACGGGATGCCCTCGGTCTCGGAGCCTTCGCCGGCGGTACCCATGCGCGTCCAGGCGGCTATCTCCGCGCGAACCGCCCCGTCAGCGGCTTCGAACCTCTCGGAGTCGTGGACGATCCCGAGCACGGTGTCGGTGTGCCAGGCCCCTGGTACAACGAGCCGGCAGCCTTCAAGGAGAGCTGCGGCGCGCAGGCCGTCCAGTACCTCGGAGGGGACCCGCTCCTCGGTGAAGGGGAAACGGATGGTGTGGCGTCGTGACAAGGCGGCGTGGAGCGCGGCGAGAGCGGGGTCGGTGTCGTCGGGTGCGCGGAGCTCCACGTCGGCGAAGTGCCACGGGTCGTCCGGGCGGGGCAGTAGTCGGACCATTCCGTGCAGGTCCCTGTGCGCGGCGGCGACGCGCAGCCCGAACAGGGCGGCGCCGCAGCCGAGGTGGAGGGCGCGGTGGTCGGGGTCCTCCTGTGGCATGCGACGAAGCGGGTCGCCGTGCAGCTCGATGACGCCGGTACCCGTCCTGTGGACGAACTTCCAGGGCTGCGCGTTGTGCATCGAGGGAGCCGTGATGGCGTCTTCGACCAGCGACGTCACGAGCGGTCGGGTCAGAGCGGTGGTAGACATGGCTCGTCCTGTCTGCGGGGGGTCACCGGGCGACGGGGTGCGGAGTGCCGGCCGGGGCTGCGGGAGGCGTGTCGTCCGCATGGAAGGCCACCTGGTCCACGACGGCGACGACGCCGTCCACGCTCTCGGCGAGTTGGACGAGCATCAGGGCCTGGCTTCGCCGCCGGACACGGCCGGCGAGCGTCACCACGCCGTCGAGGACGTGCACGTCCACCGCGTCCCCGGGCAGGTTCATGGCGTCCGTGAGGACGTCCTCACGGATGTGGCCGCGTATCTCCGCGTCCGGGCGGAGATAAACGCAGAGCAGATCGCGGCGGGTCACGATGCCCACGAGGCGCTCCTCCTCGTCGACCACCGGGAGGCGCTCGACTCCGCGACGCACCATCAGCCGTGCCGCGTCCGCCACTGTCTCCTCGGCGTGAACCGTGATGGCCGGCCTGGTCATCAGGTCCCGTGCCGTCAGCTCGTCGCGGGCCAGGAGGTCGCTCTCGGAGACGACTCCGACGACGTGGTCGTCCTCGTCCATCACCGGGACGCCGCTGATGTCGTGTTCGGCGAGCAGCTTCGCCACTTCCTTGAACGAGGTCGCGGGGACGGCGGAGACCACGTCGTCCGTCATGAGACCGCCGATCTTCATGTGCTTCATGGCCGTGCCTCCTTCGAGGGACCGGAGCGTGAGGAAGGAGTGCTTCCCGCGTCACTACCCTCCGACGTGCGCGTGGGGGGCGGCGAGGGCCGAATGGTCCACCGTCCTTGGCCTGAGCGGCCCTCGGCCGCGCCGGGGCGGGGTGCCAGGGTGGAGAGAGTCCTTCGGACCGTGAGGAGGAACCATGGACGAACCCACAGCCCGGCCCTGCCCGGCCAGGGCCGTCGTCGGCATCGACGGATCGGCGTCCGCCGACACGGCGGGCGATGTGGGAGGCAGCAGAGGCGGCCCTGCGGGGCGCCATCCTCTGCCTCGTCCACGCGGCGAACACGGACGCCCCGCTGCCGTTCCTCTCCCAGGTGGAGATACCCGCGAGCGGGCGAGCAGGGCGGGAGCCGCTCGACCGCACCAGCACCGGGCCCGGCGACGGCGCCGGGCCCACCGGGTCTGCGGAGGAAGGGGGCTTCCTGGCAGCGGTTCGGGACGGGACCGGTATGGGCTGTGCCCGTACCGCGGCCCAGGGGGCCTGCTGCGCAAAGTGCCTCTGCGGCTTCCCGCACATCCGTGGTGTCGGACCGCGCCGCGCGGCGAAGGCGAGGAGACCGCCCGCGATCGCGCAGGCGTACTCGCGGAGATCGCAGAACGGGTTCGGGAGGAGTTCCCGGAACTGACCGCGCACGCCGACGGTCGGACCGGCCACAGCGTGCCCGGAGTCCTCGTCGGGGCATCGCGCCACGCCGATCCCGTCGTCATCGGTGGCCGAGGGCGCCCGGACACCTCGGCTCCACCATCGGCCGGACCTCGCTCGGCCTGCTGGAGCACGCCCACTGCCCCGTGGAGTTCATCCCTCGGCAGGGGCCCGGACACGGGAGCACGTCATGACACCCACCACGGACCGACGCGCCATCGTGGTCGGCATCGACCCGGTCAGGAACTGGCACCTGGCCCTCTCGTGGGCCGCGGACGAGGCTCATCTGCGGGGATCGGGACTGAGCCTGGTGGTCGCGGTACCACGGCGACAGGACACTCAGCACGTCGATGACACCCCTCGGCGCCTGGCACAGCAGCGGGCCGGCGCGGAAGCGTTGCGTACCGCACTCGCGTGGGTGCGGACCCGGCAGCCGGGTGTCGAGGCCACCACCGCCCTTCTCGACGGGTTCCCGGCGGGCGTCCTGGCCGGCCTGTCGGCCGAGGCGGGCATGGTCGTGCTCGGCTCCCGGCACCTCAGCCGCACCGAGGAGTTCCTGAGCGCCGGCTCCCTCGTCGTCCCGGTCACCGCGAAGGCACACTGCCCGGTGGCCGTCGTGGGCGACGCGGAACATGTCACGCAGGAGAGGCCCTACCTCGTGGTCGGCATCGACGGCAGCGAGGCCTCGCGCGCCGCCCTCGCCTGGGCCTACGAGGAAGCGGACCTCCGGCGTTGCGCGCTGCGCGCCGTTGCCGTCTGGCAGCCGCCCGTCTTCACCCTGCACAGCGGTGACACCCTGTTCCACACAGAGCGACGACTGCTCTCCGAGACGACAGCCGGATGGGCCGAGCAGTACCCCGATGTCCACCGCACCCACGAGGTGCCCATCGGCTCGCCCGTCGAGATGCTGGCCGCTGCCGCGGAACACGCTCTGGCCGTCGTCGTCGGCCGCCGGGGCCGGGGCGGATACACCGGAATGCGTGTCGGTTCCGTCGTCCACGGGCTGCTGCACCGCGCCCACTGCCCGGTGATCACCGTTCCCGCAAGGTGAGCGTGCCATGACGGCGTCAGCGGCCGACCGGGCACCCGTCGCGTCCCGCACCGGTGCGGGACGCGACGGGACACACCGAGGCGGACACACCGAGGCGGAGGCCGTATCCCGACGCGGTCGTCATCGCACTGGTCGTCCTCGTGAACACGACCGTCGGCATGGCGCAGGAGGATCCGGGCCGGCAACGCCGTCGCCGTCCGCTCGGCCCTCACCGCCCCGCACGCGCGCGTCCTGCGCGAAGGCGCCGACCGCGGCCTTCCCGCGTGCTGCCCCGGAGCCGGAGCCGGAGCCGGAGCCGCTGGGCGTGGCAGGTGTGGGTAGCGCTTTCGCCTGTGCGCCGGCCGGTTTCGTGGAGGCTCGCTCCGTACGGACCGCGTGCCACCCGAGGACCTGACGACAGGACCGCAGGCCGTTCCCGGACTACCGTGAAAGTGCGTGTGTCACGTGTGCCGGGAGATCGGGCGGAGGGTGCGATGGGCGGCCGGGAGAACCCGGGATCCGCGGGCCCCAGGATTCCGCGGCTGAAACTGGACGAACTGCTTGAGGAACTCCAGGTACGCATCGACGAGGTGCGGGGTACCCGGGACCGCCTCAACGGCCTGCTCGAAGCCGTGATGTCCGTGGGCAGGGAACTCGACCTGCCCCAGGTGCTGCGTGGCATTGTCGAGGCGGCGGTGACCCTGGTGGACGCCGAGTACGGAGCCCTGGGTGTCATCGGCGACGACGAGAAGCTCTCCGAATTCCTGCCCATCGGCATCGACGACGACCTGCGCGCACGGATCGGTGACCTTCCCTCCGGCCACGGCATCCTCGGCGAACTGATCCGGAACCCCGAGCCGCTGCGCCTGCCCGAGCTGTCGGACCATTGCTCCTCGTACGGCTTCCCACCGCACCACCCGCCGATGCGCACGTTCCTCGGCGTCCCCATCCGAGTCCGCGACGAGGTCTTCGGCAATCTCTACCTCACCGAGAAGCGCGGAGCCGCCGACTTCGACGCGGAGGACGAGGCCGTCGTGACGACCCTGGCCGTCGCGGCCGGCATCGCCATCGAGAACGCCCGCCTCTACGAGGAGGGCAGACTCAGGCAGCGCTGGCTGGCGGCGAGCTCGGACCTCACCAGCGCCCTCCTGTCCGGCGCCGAGGAGTCCGAGGTCCTGGGCGGGATGCTGGAGCAGGCGGTCGACATCGCGGGCGCCGGCATGGGGGTCTTCTACCTGGTCGGGCCCGGCGGTGAACTGCGGGGCTCGCTGGCATGCGGCGACGGGGCCGACGCACACCGGGGCGTCGTGCTCCCGAGCAGCGAGGGAACACTTGCCGCGGCTGCCCTGGCGAGGGACGGTCTGGTCACGGTGGCTGACGTCGAGAGCGACGAGCGGGTCACCGTACAGCCCGAACGCTGGCAGGGCTTCGGCCCGGCGGTCGCGGTCACGGTCGGCACGAAGGAACGGCTCAGCGGCGTACTGGTCCTGACGAGGCGCCGCGGGCGGACGCCGTTCGCGGGCGCCGAGATCGGCGCTCTCCCCGGATTCGCCGGGCAGGCGGCACTGGCCCTCGAACTGGCCGACCGGCGCCGTGACGCCGAGCAGGTGAGTCTCCTGGAGGACCGCGACCGGATCGCCCGCGACCTGCACGACCTCGCGATCCAGCGCCTCTTCGCCACCGGTATGACCTTGCAGAGCGCCCGTCGGTTCGTCGAGCACCCGGAGGCGGTGGACCGGCTGACCCGGGCGATCGACGACCTGGACGCCACAATCAAGATCATCCGGTCGACCATCTTCGGCCTGCGGGAACACGACAGCCCGGAGGCTGCCCCGAAGCTCAGGAACCGCATCGTCAAGACGGTCGACTCGGCCGCCTCGACCCTCGGGCACCCCCCCGCCCTGCGCATGGAGGGCCTGCTCGACACGGACGTGCCGGCCGAAGCGGCCGAGGAAGTGATCGCGGTCATCGGCGAAGCCCTCACCAACGTGGCCCGGCACGCGGCGGCCCGGCACACGGAGGTGGCTGTCATCGCCGAGGACGGCGTGCTGGCGGTGACGGTGAGCGACGACGGCGTCGGCATTCCCCCGGGCGGAGCCCGCAGCGGTCTGCGGAACCTCACCGAACGGGCCGAACGCCTGGGCGGAGACCTGTCGGTCCACACACGACCGGAGCCGACGGGCGGAACGGTACTCGAATGGCGGATCCCCCTGCCGGCCATACAGGACTGAGGGCTACTTCTGCTCGGCGTCGTGCTCGTGCACCTGCGCGGCGATGACCGCGGCCTGCACACGACGCTCCACGCCCAGCTTGCCCAGAAGCCGTGAGATGTGGTTCTTCACCGTCTTCTCCGACAGGTACAGCCGCTTGGCGATCTGCCGATTGGTGAGTCCCTCGCCGATCAGGTCGAGTACGGACCGTTCCCGCTCGGACAGCACCGCGAGGCGCTCGTCCTCCGGCGGCTTCGCCACCTCCGAGCCGCGCAGCGAGTGCAGCAGGCGGGCGGTGGTGGCCGGGTCGAGCATCGACTTCCCGGTGGCCACGGTCCGTACCGCCGACACGAGATCGGAGCCCTGGATCTGCTTCAGCACGTATCCCGCCGCTCCCGCCATGATGGCGTCGATGAGGGCGTCCTCGTCATCGAACGACGTCAGCATCAGACACGCGAGGCCCGGCATGCGGGAGCGCAGCTCCCGACACACGGAGATCCCGTCGCCGTCGGGAAGCCGTACGTCGAGCACAGCCACGTCGGGCCGGAGCGCCGGCCCCCTGGCGAGGGCCTGGTCCGCCGTCGACGCCTCCCCGACCACCCGCATGTCGGGCTCGTCGTCGATCAGATCGCGCAGTCCCCGGCGGACGACCTCGTGATCGTCCACGAGGAAGACATGGGTGAGTGTGCCGGCTTCCGGCAGCTCGGTCATCGCGACCCCTGTGGTCGGTGGATACCTGCCCGCCCCTCATAAGGATTGTCCGTCATGAAACGTCTTCAGGCGTCTTCAGGCGCCTCGTGGGCACTGAGATCCATCCACCGCCAGGAACCTGCACAGCGAGAAGCAACAGCTGTTCGCGGCGCGGTGCGCACAAAGGCGTGCAGCCGTCGGGGAGCCGGACAGCCACATCAGGTCTTCCCGCCGGTCCGCCGTGCCGCTGTTGTTCAGGGCCGGGCGGGGAGCCGGAGCGCGAGGATGGCCAGGTCGTCGTGTCCGTCGCTGGGGTGGTGGTCGGCGAGGGCGTGCACCAGGTCGCCGACCGGCTGTCCGGCGTGGGTGGTGGCCAGTTCGACCAGGGAGTCCAGGCCCTCGTCGATCGAGCGGGCGGGGTGTTCGACCAGGCCGTCGGTGAAGAAGACGACCGTGCTGCCGGGGCGCAGTCTCGTGCGGTGGTCCGGGCGCGGCAGTGTCGCGTCGACGCCCAGCGGCAGGCCCGGTTCGTCGGGCAGGTATGCGGCCTGTCCGTCCGGTGTGATCACCAGGGGAGGGAGATGGCCCGCGGTGCACCAGTCGAGTACGAAGTCCTCCTCGGCGGGCTCGACCCGGCCTGCCAGCACGGTGGTTCCCGGGGAGTCGGAGCAGGTGGAATCCAGTGTGATGTCGAGCTGGTGCAGGACGTCGCTGGGCGGGCTCTGGCGGTCGTAGAACAGGGCGCGGAGCATGTTGCGCATCTGCGCCATGGTGGCGGCGGCGGGCAGGTCGTGGCCGCAGACGTCGCCGATGACGATGCCCAGCGTGCCGTCCGGCAGGCGTATCGCGTCGTACCAGTCGCCGCCCAGGTGGTTGGGCCGGGTGGCGGGGCGGTAGATGGTGGCGGCCGAGTAGGGGCTGAGGTCGGGCAGGACGGGCAGCAGCAGGCGCTGGAAGTTCTCGGCGCTGTCGCGGACCTGTTTGAACAGGTGGGCGCTTTCGATGGCGATGCCGGCCGCGCTGGCCAGTGCCAGGAGGACTTCCTGGTCGCCGTGTTCGAAGGGCCGGCCGTCCAGGCGTTCGGACAGGTAGAGGTCGCCGTAGATCTCGCCGCGGACGCTGATGGCGACGCCGAGGAGGGACCGTATGCGGGGGTGGCCCGGCGGGTAGCCGACGGAGGCGGGATGGGCGGAGATGTCGTCCAGCCGCAAGGGTTCGGGGTTCTGGATGAGGAGGCCCAGGACGCCCTCGCCGCGCGGGAAGTCCACACCGGCCAGCGCCTGCCTCTCCGCGTCGTCCAGTCCTACGGTGATGAACTGCTCCAGGTGCTCGCCCTCCTCGTCGAGCACCCCGAGAGCCCCGTAGCGGGCTTTGCACAGGTGCGTGGCGGTGGTGACGATGCGTTGGAGCACCTCGCCGAGCTCCAGCTCGCCGCTGATGGCGAGCACCGCGTCGAGCAGTCCCTCCAGCCGGTCCCTGGCCGAGGTGAGTGCCTGCAGCTGCCGGGAGATCTGGTCCATCTCGGAGTCCAGGCGCTTGCGCAGGTCGGCGAAGGGAACCGCCTCGTCGCCCCCCTGCCGGCCTTCGCTCACCACGCTCTCCTTCCGGCGCACGCACCGCGCCCTCCCGGCCCGACCCGTCCCCGCCCCCGAACCTGTCCCGGGCCCGCACGGTGCACCCCCTTGTCCCGACCGGTCCCGGTCGTGGGCGAACCGCTTCCACCCTGACACGGGGCGCCCCGGGCGGCCCCTCCAGAGGCACCGAACGCGGCAGGACGGACACGGCGCGCCGGCCGGCGGGCGCGGAAACGGAGGGTGAGGGAGAGGCCGGGCCCTCGGGGGTGCGCACGGCGAGGTGCCTGAGGGGGGACAGTCACTCCCCGATGCGGTGGGCAAGGCACTGCCCCCGGCCCCCGTCCATCCGGATGCATGAGCCGGACGGAGGGCTGACGAGGGGGGCGGGGCGTGTTGCGCCGAAGTGTTGAAAAGGATCTTTATGTTGCGTGATATGAGCCAACAACACTTGCGTTCCCCGGCTGTCAGGCGCCGGCAGAAACGGCTGGGGCGGTGGGCCTCCGGAGGACTCGGGGTTCTGGGCCTGGTCGCGGCCTCGCTGGGACTGCCGGGGCAGACCGCCACCGCCCAACCGGCGGGCGTGCCTCTGGTGGACGAGACATTCACCGGGGCCACCGCCGTGGAGGGGTTCGAGGCGTTCGGACCGGCCTGCCTGACGGGTGCGCCCGAGGGGCCGGCCCCCGGCCCCGGCACCCATCCCCTGACCGGCTGCCCGGAAGGAGCGGTCGGCCCCGTCCCGCCGAACAACGCCGCGCCCAACGGGTACCTGCGGCTGACCGACGCCGCCAACGACCAGTCCTCGGCCGTCCTCTACAACCACGCCCTCCCGGCGAACCAGGGCCTGGTCACGACGTTCGACCAGTGGCAGTACGGAGGGACGACCAACCCTCCGGCCGACGGCATCTCGTTCTTCCTCATCGACGGCGCCGCCTCGCTCACCGCGCCCGGCGCATTCGGCGGCAGCCTCGGCTACGCACAGAAGCTTCCCGACGACGACCCGGACGAGACCTTCCTGCCGGGCGTCAACCGCGGCTACATCGGTGTCGGGCTGGACGTGCTCGGCAACTACTTCGGCGACTGGGAGCACCGCGGCAACGGCTGCGCCACCCGCTCCCCGGCCGGTACGAGCTTCCGCGTTCCGGCACCGGGCGCGAACATGGTGACGGTGCGCGGGCCGGGCGACGGCACCGAGGGCTACTGCTTCCTCGACGCGACCACGAGCAACTTCTCGACCACCGGACCGTGGCCCTCCACGCTGCCGGGACAACTGCAGGGGCCGACCACTTCGGTGCCGCCGGACGCCACGCCCGAGGAGGCCGAGGCGCTGCTGGAGCCGTCGCGCCGCACGGTGACCGTCGAGATCTCACCGTCGCCCGCCCCGGTGCTCACGGTCTCGATCGACTTCCACGACGGCAACGGCACCCAGGAGGTGCTGACGACCCCGGCGCCCCAGCCCGTACCCGCGACCTACAAGTTCGGCTTCGCGGCGTCGACCGGACTGTTCACCGATGTACACCTGCTCCGGAACCTCACCGTCCACCCGGCGGCCGAGCTGCCCCAGCTCAATCTGGTCAAGCAGGTCTCCCAGGACCCGCCGCTGCCGACCCCGCTGACGCCGGGCACAGAGGTTCCGTACGAGTACGTGGTGACCAACAGCGGGGCCGTGCCGCTGACGGACGTGTCCGTGACCGATGACAAGGTCACCGGCATCACGTGTCCGCAGACCACCCTCGCGGTCGGCGAGACGATGACCTGTACCGGCAGCTACACCGTCACGCAGGCGGACGCCACGGCCGGGTCCGTCACCAATTCCGCCACCGCGCAGGGACGGGCCGGGACCACCACGGTCGAATCACCGCCCGACGAGGTCACCCTCCCGGTCCAGTCCGGGCCCGGGATCCGCCTGGAGAAGTCGGCCGACGACACGCAGGTGTACGAGGTCGGCGACGAGGTGTCGTACACGTACACCGTCACCAACACCGGCCCCCAGCAGCTGACGGGCATCGGCGTCACCGACAACCGGGTGACCGACGTGACCTGCGAGGCGACCACCCTCGCCCCGACCGGGCAGTCCGGCGACAGTACGACGTGCACCGGCACGTACACCATCACGGAGCAGGACGCCGTCGCGGGTTCGGTCACGAACACCGCCACCGCGCAGGGACAGGCCGGAACCGTCCAGGTGCAGTCGCCGCCCGACGACGTGACCGTGGTTGTCGCCTCCGAGCTGGGGCTGCGGCTGGAGAAGTCGGCCGATGACACCCGGGTGTACGAGGCGGGCGACGAGGTGACGTACACGTACACCGTCACCAACACCGGTGACACGACGCTGACCGGCATCGGCGTCACCGACAGTCTCGTCGAGGACGTGACCTGCCAGGCCTCGGTGCTGGCCCCGGCTGCCTCCACCACATGCACCGGCACGTACACCGTCACCCAGGCGGACGCCGCACGGGGGACGGTCATCAACGTGGCGGCCGCACAGGGGCAGTCCGGATCCACGCAGGTGGTTTCGGAACCCGACAGCGTCACCCTGCGGGCCAGGGTCGAGTCGGGGCTGGCCTTGGAGAAGACGGTGGACGATTCACGCACCTACCGGGTGGGCGACGAGGTGACGTACACGTACACCGTCACCAACACCGGTGGCACGACGCTGACCGGCATCGACGTCACCGACAACCGGGTGACCGACGTGACCTGCGAGGCGACCACCCTCGCCCCGGCCGGACAGCCCGGCGACAGCACCACGTGCACCGGCACCTACCAGGTCACCCGGGCCGATGCCGCGCGCGGCAGCGTCACCAACACCGCGGTCGCCACGGCCGACGGCGGTGTCCGGTCCAACCAGGACCAGGCCAGCATCTCCGTCAAGAAGAAGCCGTGCCACGGCAAGCACTGCAAGCCGAAGCCCTGCGACGCGTACGGCAAGCACTGCAAGCCGGAACCGTGCGACGCGTACGGCAAGCACTGCAAGCCGGAACCGTGCGACGCGTACGGCAAGCACTGCAAGCCGAAGCCGTGCCAGGACAAGGGCTACTGCCGCTCGACGTGATACGAGCAGCACATCAGTGACCCAGCGGGCACCCGCCATCACCCGATGGCGGGTGCCCGTCCGTCCGACCGCCTCGCCCAGCGGCCCGCCCCGTGTCATCCGTGTCCCCGGACGAACCGGCCGGCACCGCGGCATGTACGGCGTCACTGTGGACCTCGCCCCCGCGCGCCCCCGCCTGCCCATCGGAGCCGCCCGCTACCTCACTCCCGTGACCCCCTGCCGCAGGCCGATGATGTTCGAAAAGGGGGCCGTTGTCAGCGGACTTACGGCTTCCCCCGCTCAGGTGATTCCCCGGTCGGGCGCATCCGCTGTTCGGGGCCGGACCGTCCCGTCCGCCTGGCGTGCTTCCCCCGGGGGGTATCCCATGGATACGGGCTGTCTCCGCCCGCACCCCGCACCCCGCACCCGAGGAGGCTCGGACAGACGTGTCGGACCCCGAGCGCATCGACGTACACCAGCATCTGGTCCCACCGGCCTTCAGCGGTCCGATGGCCGAGCGGGCCGCGGCCCTCGGCTGGCCGGCTCCCGCGTGGGATGTCCGGAGTGCGATCGCGATGATGGACCGCAGGTCGATCGCCACCGGCCTCCTGTCGTTCCCCGCCCCGGTCGCGGCCCCGGACGACCTCGCCGGAGCCCGCACCGGCACCCGGAGCGTGAACGAATACACCGCCGAGGTCGTCAAGGACCGGCCCGATCGCTTCGGCCACTTCGCGGGTCTCCCTCTGCCCGACGTGGACGCCGCGCTCGCCGAGGCGGCCCATGCGCTGGACGAGCTGAACGCGGACGGGCTGATGGTCCTGTCCAACATGCACGGCCGTTACCTCGGCGATCCGGCGTTCGAGCCGCTCTGGGCCGAGTTGGACGCCCGTGCCGCCGTGGTCCTCGTCCACCCCACCGCGCCGCCGGTCGCGCCCGTTTCCGGCCTGCCCGGACCCCTGGTGGACTTCCCCTACGACACGGCCCGCACGGCACTCCACATGGCTCTGAACGGTGTGCCGAGGCGCTACCCCCGGATCAAGATGATCCTGCCCCACGCCGGTGGTCTCCTGCCGTACGCCGCCGACCGCTTCGCCGTCGCCGCCCATCTCCACCCCGACTCCACCCCCGAGGGCCTGCTGGGCGACCTCCGCCGCTTCTACTTCGACACCGCCATGTCCCCCATCGCCGCCCTGCCCTCACTGCTCGCCTTCGCCGCACCCGGACACGTCCTGTACGGCAGCGACTTCCCCATGCTTCCCGAGGAGTGGGGCACCGGCTTCGACAGCGGGCTGGACGAGTATCCGCACTGGGAAGCGGGGCAGCTTCACGCCGTCAACCGTGGCAACGCCGAACTCCTCGTACCGCGGCTTGCCCGTGTCTGACACCGCGGAGCGGTCGTACGGCTCCGGGGGTGTCCGTCATGCCGTGCGAGGCGCGGGGCCGTTCGACGGACGGGCCGGGTCCGGAAACGCGAACGACGCCTCGCCGCAGGACGGGACGGAACCCCGCTGTGCGCAGTGACATGTTCGAGGCGGACGGAGCGCGGCTGTACCACGAGGTGCGCGGCAGCGGGCCCGCCCTGCTGATGATCAGCGGGGCCGGAGGGGACGCCGGGTACTACTCGGGCGTCGCCGAGGAGCTGGCCGACGCCTTCACCGTGATCACCTACGACCGGCGGGGCAACTCCCGCAGCACCGGCCGTTCCGCCGAACCGATGGACCTCGCTCAGCAGGCGGACGACGCACGCCGGCTGATCGAGTCGGTGGCGCGCGGACACGCTCTCGTCTTCGGCAACAGCGGAGGCGCGATCATCGGCCTCACGCTGGCCGCGCTGCACCCCCAGGTGCTCACCGGTCTCATAGCGCACGAGCCGCCGGCCGTGAACGTCCTGGCCGACGGCGACCCCGACCGCGGTTTCTTCGGCGACATGGCCGCGCTGTACGCCGAGGGCGGCGCCCCGGCGGCGGGACGCCGGTTCGCGGAGACGACGCGCGGGGAGGGGACGTACCCCTGGCCCGACGACCTCTGGAAACGGTTCCTGGGGAACCAGGACCATCTGTTCGGCACGGAGTGGCCCGGCTTCGCCGGCTTCCGCCCCGACGGGGCCGCGCCCTTCCCGGTGGTGCTGGGCGCGGGCTCCTTCGACCGGGGTACGTATTACGCGCGGCCCTCCGCCGAGATCGCCCGCCGGATCGGTGTGCCGTGGGCGGAGTTCCCCGGCATCCACATGGAGTTCCTGCGCCGTCCGGAGGTCTTCGCGGCGGCCCTGCGAGCGCTGGCGACACAGATGCTGAGCCCTGAGGGCCGGGTGCCCGCCGCATGGCTGGACGAGCACCCGCCGGGAGCCGGACACGGCGATGAGCATCCTCAGGAGCGGTGATGTGTACGGACGCCGTCCGCTGACGCGGGCGGTACACGACCGGCCGATACCGGGCCGCCCGCCGGACCCGCCCCTTCCGCCGTGGGCCCCGGCCCGTGGCGGGCGTGCTCAGGGCGGCTTCACGTGGTCCGGCGCGGGCGGTCCGAGTTGCCCGGACCGAGAACGTGGCTGTCTTGTGAGAGGGGACGAATGCATCCATGTGTCTTCCCCGCTGTGCGCATGCCGGAGGGGAGGCGGGACATCGGCGACGGAGGAACAGCATGGGGAAGAAGAAGTTCATGGCGGAGGCGGTACGGCTGGCCACGGAGTCGGTGGTGAACGGCTGGGGCGGGCCGTTCGGCGCGGTGATCACCCGGAACGGTGAGATCATCGCCCGCGGCCAGAACCGGGTCCTGCTGACCGGTGACCCCACCGCGCACGGTGAGGTGGAGGCCATCCGCAAGGCGATCCAGGTGCTCAACCCGGAGGCTCCGACCATCGCGGTGGAGTACCGGAACAAGAGCACGCTGAAGCTCATCCGCCGTGAGCCCGATTCGCCCGACCGGGTGCCGAAGCGGGCCCGGATGCTCAAGGGCTGCGAGATCTACACCAGCGGCCAGCCGTGTCCGATGTGCATGAGCGCCATCTACTGGTCACGGTTCGACGCCGTCTACTTCAGCCGTGACCTGAAGGCCACCGAGGAGATCGGCTTCAGCGACGAGTACCAGTACGAGGACTTCAAGAAGCCGATCGGCGAGCGGAGCATCCGTATGGTGCAGAGCTTCCCGGAGCTCGGCAGAAGCGCGTACGACGCGTGGCGGAACAGGCCCGAGAAGCACCCCTACTGAGGCGGGACCGCCGGACTCCGCCCGCCAGGCGCCTTCCGGCGACCGGCTGCGGGACGGCCGCCCTCAGCGGGACGCCCGTCCTAGGATGGGCGCCACGACACGAGGAACGCAGGGGGCCACGACATGACGTCTGATCTTTCCGGGCCGGATGAGACCGGGCGGGCCGCGGGACTGGTGGCGGCGCAGGAGAAGGCCGTCGCGCTGTTCGCCGAGGTGGAGGCGCGCGGACTGGTCGCGCCCGGTACCGGGGAGCGGGAGGCGAGCGACCGTATCCGGGACCTGGCCAACGACATGTTCGGCACCACCAGGCACTGGCACAAGCGGATCATCCGTTCCGGCCCGAACACGCTGCTCCCCTACCGGGACAACCCGCCCGACCGTGTCATCGGCGAGGACGACGTGGCCTTCGCGGACTTCGGCCCGATCTTCGAGGAGTACGAGGCGGACTTCGGCCGCACCTATGTCTTCGGCGACGATCCGGACAAGCGCCGGCTGCTGGTGGATCTGCCCCGCGTGTTCGACGCGGGGCGCGCGGTGTTCACGGGGGATCCGGACATCACCGGCCGGCAGCTGTACACCGAGGTCGAGGGGCTGGCGAAAGAGGCCGGCTGGGAGATCGGCATCTGGCACACCGGGCATCTCGTGGGGGAGTTCCCGCACGAGACGAACGACGGTGCCAAGGCGCGGTCCTACATCACCCCGGACAACACGGGGCCGCTGCGGGGGACCGACCGCGCGGGGCGGGTCCGCCACTGGATTCTGGAGCTGCACTTCGTGGACAGGCGGCGGGGATTCGGCGGCTTCTACGAACAGCTGCTGGACCTGGCCTGACCGCCACGCGGCCGGGGCGGGGAGGCGGACCGGCCCCCCCGGCCGGTCCGGGCGCCGGCCGGGTGTCCGCCGGACCCGGCCGGCGCCCGCAGCTCAGGGTCTTGTGCTCCCGAGGGCCACGGAACCCTGCACGGCCACGAAAACCCTGCAGGCCGCCGGAAACCTGACTCCGGCGCCGTCACCCCTCAGAGGGCCCACCAGCAGTACAGCCGGTGACCGGCCGGCCGCGCCCGACCGGCCAGTTCCGCCAGCTGCACCGCCACGTGGGCCGCCGTCTCGGAGGCTATGCCCGATGCGAGCAGCTCATCCGTACCGGCCCAGGGACCGGCCGCTTCGCGCAGGGAGTCGTGCGTGGCCGAGGCCAGCGCCTCCTGAAGGGTGTCGGACACGCTCATGATGAACGCGCTTTCCGCCTCGGGGGACGAGAGCAGCTTCCCGGAGCGAGGATGCCCGGCCGCCTCGTCGTAGGTGCAGCCCGTGAGGATCGACTCAAGCCGCGGCATCACCACGACCGGGTCGAGGCCCTTCAGCGACACCACGTCGAAGACCGAGGGATCCGGTCCGCCTGGTTCGTCGAGAACGCTGACGGCCGCGTCGTCATCGGAGGCCGAGAAATAGTCACACATCACCATGCCGTGATCGTCGCACCCAGGACTGACAGTCCCCGGGGTGCCCGGACCGCCCCGGTGCGCCCCAGCACGTGCCGCGTCCCGGCACCGCTTGAATGATCAAAGTGGCATGGGGTTACCATATGAGCGCCGCCTAGCTCGAAAGATAAACCTGTGACTGTCAATGACGACTCGTTCACCAACTGGAAGACCCGCGAGGAGATCGCGGAGTCGATGATCCCGATCATCGGGAAGCTGCACCGGGAGCAGGACGTCACCGTCCTCCTCCACAGCCGCTCCTTGGTGAACAAGTCGGTGGTCAGCATCCTCAAGACGCACCGGTTCGCCCGGCAGATCGCCGGTGAGGAGCTCTCGGTCACCGAGACGCTGCCGTTCCTCCAGGCCCTCACCACGCTCGATCTCGGCCCTTCGCAGATCGACATCGGCATGCTCGCCGCGACGTACCGGACCGACGGACGCGGTCTCTCGGTGGCGGAGTTCACCGCCGAGGTCGTCGCCGGCGCCACGGGTGACAACAAGATCGACCGCCGTGAGCCGCGTGATGTCGTCCTCTACGGATTCGGCCGTATCGGGCGCCTTCTCGCCCGTCTGCTCATCGAGAAGACCGGCTCCGGCAACGGTCTGAGGCTGCGGGCCATCGTCGTCCGCAGGGGCGTCGGCCAGGACATCGTCAAGCGCGCCTCGCTGCTGCGCCGCGACTCCATCCACGGCCAGTTCCACGGCACGATCACCGTCGACGAGGCGACCAGCACGATCGTCGCCAACGGCAACGAGATCAAGGTGATCTACTCCGACGACCCGACGGCGGTCGACTACACGGCGTACGGCATCAAGGACGCCATCCTCATCGACAACACCGGCAAGTGGCGCGACCGCGAGGGCCTGTCGAAGCACCTGCGCCCGGGTATCGCCAAGGTCGTCCTGACCGCGCCGGGCAAGGGCGACGTCCCCAACATCGTCCACGGCGTCAACCACGACACGATCAAGCCGGACGAGCAGATCATCTCCTGCGCCTCGTGCACCACCAACGCGATCGTGCCGCCGCTGAAGGCGATGGCGGACGAGTACGGCGTCCTGCGCGGCCATGTGGAGACCATCCACTCGTACACCAACGACCAGAACCTGCTGGACAACTACCACTCGGGCGACCGCCGCGGCCGCTCGGCGGCGCTCAACATGGTCATCACCGAGACCGGTGCCGCCTCCGCCGTGGCCAAGGCACTGCCCGCGCTCAAGGCGCCGATCACCGGCAGTTCGATCCGCGTGCCCGTGCCGGATGTCTCGATCGCGATCCTGAGCCTGCGGCTGGCACGCGAGACCACCCGCGAGGAGGTCCTCGACCACCTCCGCGACGTCTCGCTCACCTCGCCGCTGAAGCGCCAGATCGACTTCATCAGCGCCCCCGACGCGGTTTCGAGCGACTTCATCGGCTCGCGCCACGCCTCGATCGTCGACGCGGGCGCCACCAAGGTCGATGGCGACAACGCGATCCTCTACCTCTGGTACGACAACGAGTTCGGCTACTCCTGCCAGGTCATCCGGGTCGTCCAGCACGTCTCCGGAGTGGAGTACCCGACCTACCCGGCCCCGGCGGTCTGATCCCGGCCGGCCGGTCCGATCCACGTCCGGACAGGAGTCTCCTGTCCGGACGAGCGGGCGCGGCGGTGGTGGTGCGGCAAGGATTCCGAGAGGTGTCCCGGTGCCGCTCCGCCACCGCCGCGCCCGTGGTCGTTTCCCCTGACTGAACAGCCTCGTGAACATTCGCGGGACCGGGCGGGGGCGGACATGCTCGCGCCATCCGCCGATGGGTCCAACACGGACTTGGCGAGGTGGGCCGGTCATCCGGAACGCCCCTGGCACAACAGCACTCTGGAAGATGTCGCACCCCCGGGACGCAGCTACTTTGCTAAGTGACGGAAAGTGAAGGAAGTGCCTTCCGGCATGAAATGTGAAGATCGCCAGGGGTGAGTATCACGAGGTCACCGAGGCACGGTGGCGGACCTTCCTGCCACCGCTCGGCGTGGTGACCGTGCCGATGGATTCTGGGGGTAGGGATGCGTCAATTCGCTGTGCGGGCCGAGCGCGGAACGGTCGGCTTCTTGCCGGTGCGAGCCCTGATCAACACGGGTGTCACGGCCACGTGGCCCCGGCAGGCGCGCGCCGGTCTGAGGCTGATCGCCCCCGAGGACCCCGCGTGTGCCGCGAACGAGGGCGACGGGAGCCGTGCCGACGGGGTCCGGCCCCACGGGACGAGACGGTTCCCGCACCGGGACCGGGTGGTCCACAGCCTCCGGGAGATCGGGCTGGCGTGGCTCGACCAGATGGGCCCCTGCCATGTCGATGTGGTCGACGCGGACCTGCTCGACGAGGGGAGCCGGCTGTTCTTCGCGATCCTCGATGAACTGGGGGAGGGGATGATCACCCTCCACCGGCCGACGGACCCCGGCGCGGGGCCGGAGGATCTGATCCCCACGGCCGCCAGCCCCCGCGAGCGGCAGATCGAGCTCCTCGCGTCCTCGGCCGGCCGGCTGAGCGGTCAGGAGGCGGACTTCCTGTACCGCCAGGCGGTCGCCTACCTGGGCACCGGGGACGGCTGGACCGCGGAGCGCATCCTGCGAACGGTCCAGCGGCACCGCCCGACCCCCGCCGGCCGGGCCAAACTGCAGGTTGCCCGCGCCATGCTCGGCCACCCCCCGGATGGGGGCCACCCTTCCGGCGGCCGGGCGCCGGTGCGGCGTCCGGCCGGCGACGACACCCCCGGCCGCGGACCGCTCCGGCTGACCGCGGGATGGGAGCTGCTGGAGCGCTGGTCGCACACGGCCTGTCAGATCCACCGGAACGCGGTGCACAAGGCCCTCTTCGCCATTGCCGACAGATCGGTGTTCCGGGCGTACGAGACCGCCGACGTTCCCGGGCGGCCTCTGGAATTCTCCGTCCTGGTGCGGGACGGGCTCGTTCTCAAGATCCGCATTCGCGACCTGGACACCTTCGAGATCACCCATGTCGGTGCCGGGGGCGAGGCACCTGGAAGGGAGGGAGGAACCCTCCGGGCGGCTTGAAACGTTTCCCGTGCGGGCCGGTGTCGAACCCCCAACACCGGCCCGAACAACAGTGCTTGACAGGGTGCAGGGCCTGTGAAAATGTCGTGGGCACTTGCGACACCTGGCTTCCTTTTCGAGAAATCGGGGAGATTTTGATGGCGCCACTGGAAGTGTCCGGAATAGACGTTTCCTCGCGGGTCCGGGCCCGTGACATTCAGATGGCGGGCGTCGCAGACATACGCCGTCATGTGCTGATGATTTCCGGTGCGATCGACACCGTCGACCACGATGTCTCCGTCTGTGTGAATCTCCCCGAGCCGGGGCGCTGGCAGATCATCAAATCCGAGACCAACCTGACGGACCGTACGTGGGTGGCCATGCAGGCGGCCACCGACGAGGACTCCGTGTTCGTCGACGACGCCGACACCCTGGTGATGTCCCGTCAGTTCTCCAAGTCCTTCATCACCCCCGACCAGCGTCGGCTCACGTTCTACGGCGGCGAAGTGCGCCCCGGCGAAGCCGTGGTGAAGATGTACTCCCTGGAGACCACGGGCCGGCGGCCCACCTACGCGTACTCCCGGTACAGCCCGATCGCCACGGACAGCCCGGAGATGAGCGCCAGCACGCTGGAGCAGCTGGTCGCCGAGGGAATGCCCCAACGCCCGGTCATCGAGGTCATCGTCCCGGTGACGGTCATCGGGTGATCACTTTCGTCCCCGCGTCCCACCTGCTGGACTCGCCCCGTGGGCGCGACTGGCCGCCCGCCCCGAACAGCACACCCACCGCCCCGCCACCCGCCGAAGCGGACGTGGTCATCGTCGGTGCCGGCCCCGCGGGACTCGCCGTCGCCTCCGCCCTCTGGCACCTGGGTGTACGCGATGTCGCTCTTCTCGACCGGGGAGGCCGGCCGTGCGGCCGCTTCTTCGACCGCGTCGACGTCCTGGGGCAGCGGGTCCTGCGCTCGCCCTACGAGCACCACCCCGGAGTCGAGGGCTACCGCGACTGCGAACTGCTCGACTTCGCCCGCCTCCACTGGTCGCGGCTCACGCCCGTCGAGCGCCGCGAGATCCGTATGGCCCAGGCGGGGCACCGCTCCGTCGTGCCCGTCGATGTCTTCGAGGCCTACTGCGAGCACGTCGCCTCCCTGCACCATGTGGACGAGCGCACCTGGCGGGCCTCCGTCCGTGAAGTCCGGCCCACCGCGGACAGCGTCACCGTCCGCGGCGACGGTTTCGCGGTCACCGCCGCGTACACCGTCCTGTGCCTCGGTGAGGAGCGCCGCCCCGCGCCCTGCGACTGGTGGGACGGCGAAGCCACTCCCCGCAATGTCAGCTACTGGGACGAGCCGGTTCCCGGGGACGCCCAGCGCCTGGTCGTCATCGGTTCCGGCCTCAGCGCGGCCCACCTCATCACCAACGCCCTCAATGACGGCAAGCGCGTGCACTGGGTTCTGCGCGCGTCCGAGGAGCGCTACCAATGCGCCGACGTCAACGCCTCGTTCTTCCGTGCCGAGGGCCGGGCCCGCTTCGACGGGACGAGCTGGGAGGACCGCCGGATCCTGATGGGCGGACAGCGCCGGGCGTCGGTCATGTTCGAGTTCCGCCCCCTGCTGCAACGCGCGGAGGCCGACGGCCGGTTGACCGTACACCGGGGCCGTTCCGTCACCGCCGTGGCACCCGGACGGGCCGGCCGCGCCGTCGTCCGGCTCACCGGCGGTGAACAGGTCATCGGCGACCATGTCGTGCTGGCCCTCGGCACCACCGTCTCCAACGGTGAACAGCTCCTGCCCGGCGGAATTCCCTCGCCCCGCGACGGCTGGCCCGACCTGGACGAGCAGACCCTGGCCTACCGCAACGCGCCGCGGGTGTTCGCCGTGGGCGCGGCGGCCGGAATGGTGCTGGGCCCGGCCGCCCGCAACATCGACGGCCACCGTGTCGCGACCGCCCGGGTGGCCACCGCCGTCGCCGCCCACCTGGAGGCGTCTGCGGGCCCGCGCCGTACCGGGGACAGAGTGGTCGCCCGTGTCTGACCGCGACAGCCTCGAACACCGTGGCGGCGCCCACGAGTACGCCGAGCACCGCGACGGCCGCGACAGCCACGGGGACGACTACGATCCCCGGTTCTCCCTGTCCTCGGTCGATGACCCCGCGCTCACCGAGACGGGCGTCATGCTGATGGGCCTGGACGCCGAACGGCTCCTGGCGGGCCTCGGGATGGCCGCACTCACGGACGATCCCGCCCAGGTGGCCCTGGCCGTCGACCGCGTCCGGCACGGTGCCGCCGCCTTCCCCGGTTTCGACGGCCTCCTCGAAACCGGGGTCCGCCGCTGGCGCTCCGCGCGTGTGGCCCTCGCCGCCGCCGGCTCGGGGCCACCGGCACCCGCCTCCCTCCGCAGGGCCTGGGACGAGGCGCTGCGCATACTCGCGTACTGCGACCTCGGCGACGCGGGCTCCGCCACCACCGCCCACCTCGCCGCCTGCTGGCTCCGCCAGGAGGAGATCGACCGGTGCGCCCGCCGCCCGGCGTCCGCAGGGAGTTGACCGTCCGATGTCCTATCTGCGCTCCCAGCCCGCGGACGCCGCGCTGCTCGATGTCTTCCGCGCCTATCCGCACACCGCGCGCCCGCTGCTCGACCTGCACGAACAGATCCTGCGCGAGCCCTCCCCCTTCACCATCGCCGAGCGGGAACTGATGGCCGCCTATGTCTCGGGCCTGAACGACTGCGCCTACTGCCACGGCATCCACACCGCGACCGCGGAGGCGTTCGGTGTGCCCGCCGGACTTCTCACGGCCGCCCTCACCGACCTCGACACCGCGCCCGTCGATGGCCGGCTCAGACCGGTGCTCCGTTATCTGGAAACCCTCACCCGCGAGCCGTCCCGGCTCACCCAGCAGCACGCCGAAGCGGTCTACGCCGCGGGCTGGGACGAGCGGGCCCTCCATGACGCCGTCATGGTCGGCGCCCTGTTCAACTTCATGAACCGCATGGTCGAGGGGCTCGGGATCTCCGCCGGCCCCGGCTATGTCCCCACCTCCGCCGCCCGGCTCCACCAGCACGGCTACGCGGCCCTCACCCGTACACCCCCCGCCTGAGACATCCGCTCACCGGACACGCACGCGCGGGGACGAAGGCCCAAGAGGGCTCGGGGACAGGCGCGTCGGGCTGCGACGCCGCGACCGGTGCCGATCGTTCCCGTGGCAGAGGTCGGCCGGCCGCTTCCGGTGACAAGGGAAGCGCCCGGGGCGCTCCTTGGGGCAGGACCGGGGAAGGCCCCGTCGCTCTCCGGGGGCGCTCAGCTCCCGGGGCGCTCCGACCGCTGCCCGGCGGGCCCCGTCCGGGCCAGGGTGCCGACGCGTTTGACGGTACGCATGACGGGCGCGCTTTCCACCGCGTCGACGCCGTCGAGGGTTCCGATGCGGTCGGTCAGATAGCTGTAGAGGTGCTCGTCGTCCGGGCAGAGGAGGGCGGCGAGAAGGTTGGTCCGCCCGGTGGTCGCCGCCGCGTACACCACCTCGGGATGGTCCGCCAGGGCGGCTCCGACGGCCGCCAGCCGCGAGGGCCGCACCGACATCCACAGAGCCGTGCGGACCTGGTTGCCGAGAGCGCGTTCGTCCAGGTCCAGGGCGAAGAAGAGGGCCCCCGACTCACGCAGGTGCGCGATACGGCGGCGTACCGTCGACTCGTGGCAGCGCGCCTCCGCCGCCAGCGCGGCGTACGGCGTGCGTCCGTCCCGGGCCAGCGCGGCGAGCAGGACGTGGTCCAGAGCGGTGAGCACGACCGGCGGCGACTGGGTGTCGGGCGACGGATACGGGGGAGTGAGCGCCGCAGCCGCCTCCCGGCTCAGCACGGACGCCGGGCCGGCCCAGCCGGTCGGACCTCCCTTGAAGAGCCGCAGCATGCGGTGCGCGGAGACCGAGGTGACCCGGCGGCTCGCCGGAATCGTGTTCATCAGCAGCGTGTCCCGGTCCTGGTCGCTGTGGACCGCGAGATGGCTGATGATCTCCGTTCCGCCGGAGGCGAGCTGGACCCACCGGGTGTCCGCCCGCTCGGCCAGCGCCCGCGCGAGGCCGAGCGAGGCACTGGGTACACAGATCAGCCGCAGGATCCACACGGACTGTCCGACGGGCCGGGGATTGAGCCGGCCGACGACACGCAGCCCGGCCGTCTCGTGCAGGCGGGCGTAGTGACGGGCGACCATCTGGTCCGATACGCCCAGTGCCGAGGCGATCCGGCGCAGCGGCGCGCGCCCGTCGATCTCCAGTGCGTGAATGAGCTGCAGATCGAGGCTTTCCATGGATCGCGACTCTAGTCCGCGCAGAATCCGGCACGGCGCTCCGCACTTGTTGAGCGTGGTCGTGGTCCGCCGGGATTCTCGGTGTGCAGGCACATCGCGCGCTCACCATCCACGCGGAGCCGCATCCCCGCGGCATCGCTCCACGCGCGGCTGCCGACTGCACGCAAGAGACGGAAGAGGGAAGAGGAGGACGGGAGACAACAGGCGCACTGCCCGGCTCCCGACGGCACATGACCGCATTCAAGGATCTTCGGCACTACATCGACCGCATGACCGAAATACTCGGGGAGGACGAGGTCCTCAGGATCGATGGCGCGGACCGCGATCTGGACATCGGAGGCATCACCGAACTGATGGCGGAGCAGGAAGGCCCCGCCCTGATGTTCGACAGCATTCCCGGCTTCCCGGCGGGGTACCGGGTCTTCACGAATTTCATGGGCACGGCCGCCCGCACGGCGGTGGCCCTCGGCCTTCCCGCCGACACGCCCAAGCTCGACATCGTGCGGGCGTGGAAGGACCTGAGCAAGCGGATCGAGCCCGTCCCGCCGGTGGACGTCACCACGGGACCGGTCCTGGAGAACATCCTGACCGGCGACGACGTGGACCTCGGCATCTTCCCCGCGCCGCGCTGGCACGACGGGGACGGCGGCCGCTACATCGGTACCGCCTGCATGGTCATCACCCGCGATCCCGACAGCGGCTGGGTCAACGTCGGCACCTACCGGGCCTGTGTCCAGGGCAAGGACCGGCTCTCCCTGTGGATGCTCGGCAACCGGCACGCCAGGGCCATCGCGGAGAAGTACTGGGAGCGCGGCCGGAGCTGCCCGATCGCGGTGGTGGTGGGCCAGGACCCGATCCTCTCGACCGCCGCGGCGATCGCCGCACCCTCCGGAATGTCGGAGTACGACCTCGCCGGCGGGCTGCGCGGCCAGGGGGTCGAGATCCTGTACCCGCAGGGCAGCGAACTGCCGGTCCCGGCGCACGCGGAGATCGTCATCGAGGGCGAACTGCCGTCGCCCGACGAGGAGTCCGTGCTGGAGGGCCCCTTCGGGGAGTGGACCGGTTACTACACGCACTCGGGCCAGGAGACCGTCGTCCGTGTCACACGGATCCTGCACCGGGACGATCCGATCATCCTCGGTGCCCCGCCGATGCTCCCGACCGTGCCCGCCGGGGACCAGGCCGTCCCGCTGTACTCGGCCTCGGTGACCTGGGACCACCTGGAAGCCTCCGGAGTGCAGAACGTCCAGGGGGTGTGGGGTTACGCGCGCCAGCTGATGATGGTCGTCTCCATCAAGCAGACCGGGGCGGGCGACGCCATGCACGCGCTGCTCGCGGCAGCCGGACGCAGGCGCACGGGTGGCATGGAACGGTACTTCGTCGTGGTCGACGAGGACATCGATGTCACCGATATCCATCACGTCCTGTGGGCGATGTTCACCCGGGTCGATCCGTCCGAGTCCCTCCAGGTGCTGCGCGCCCCCACCACCGACATCGACCCGAGGCTGTCGCCCGGCAAGCGGGCCGCGGGTGACCTCGCGATGGGCATCGTACTGATCGACGCGACCAAGCCGTTCGCCTGGAAGGACCGCTATCCGGCGGCCAACCGGTTCGACGAGCCGGCCCGCCAGGAACTGCGTGCGCGCTGGAAGGGCCTCCTGCCGCTGTAGGGCGCCGGCCCCGCAGTACCCGCACCCGGCAATCCCGGCACCTCGGGGAGGTCCGGGGAGAACGGCCGGTACGGGCCATCTCCCCGGGCCTGCCCGGAAACCGGCGCAGCCGGTCCGGCCCCCTCACCTTGACTCGCCCCACCGCATCAGGAGCCCGTTGTGATCACTGCCCCTCCCACCCGCCTCGTCGTCGGAGTCACCGGCGCCACCGGGGCCCCGCTCGCCGTCCGGCTGTTGGAGATCCTGAGGGAGGTACCGGAGGTGGAGACCCATCTCGTACTGAGCACCTGGGCCCGCTCGACCATCGAGGTGGAGACATCGCGCACGAGCCGCCAGATCGCCGAACTCGCCGACGTGACCCACAAGTTCGGCGATCAGGGCGCCACGATCTCCTCCGGCTCGTATCCGGCCGCGGGGATGGTCATCGTCCCGTGCAGCATGAAGACGCTCGCCTCGGTCCGGCACGGGCTCGCCGACAACCTCATCTCCCGTGCGGCCGATGTGATGCTCAAGGAGCGGCGTCCGCTGGTCCTCGTGCCCCGGGAGACTCCGCTGAGCGAGATCCATCTGGAGAGCATGCTCGCCCTCTCCCGCATGGGAGCCCGCATCGTCCCGCCGATGCCGGCGTTCTACGGCGCTCCGGGCAGCATCGGTGACCTCGTGGACCACATCGCCATGCGGATTCTCGACCAACTGCCCCTTCCCCCGGCCGTCGCGGACGTCGCGGAGCGCTGGCGGGGCCTCTCCGATGCCCGTCGCGGGCGCCGTGCGGTGTCCACTCCCTGACCCGTATTTGGTCCAGACCTATTGACCGAAGGTCTGGACCACTTTACGGTTTGGCAGGGTCACGACATGGGTGGGCCGGGTGCGAACCCTTCGCGCCGGGCGGCGGCAGGCCCTGGCTGGAGAGGACACGGATGATGGGTCGGACGTCACGTCTGCTGGGCATCGGCCTGGCAACGGCATTCGCCGTGCAGATGCTGGTCGCGGCGGCACCGCCGAGCGCGCCGCAGGAGGAGACCTGCGCGGTGAAGTCGAAGCCCGCGGGCAAGGTGCTCCAGGGCTACTGGGAGAACTGGGACGGTGCGGCGAACGGGGTGCACCCGCCGCTCGGCTGGATCCCGGTCACCGACTCCCGTATCACGGCACACGGTTACAACGTCATCAACGCCGCCTTCCCCGTCATCCGCTCGGACGGCACCGTCCTGTGGGAGGACGGGATGGACTCGACGGTCAAGGTGGCGACCCCGGCGGAGATGTGCCAGGCCAAGGCATCGGGCCTGACCACCCTCATGTCGATCGGCGGTGCGACGGCCGGGATCGATCTCAGTTCCACCGCGGTCGCCGACCGTTTCGTCGAGACGGTGGTGCCGATCCTGAAGAAGTACAACTTCGACGGCATCGACATCGACATCGAGACGGGTCTCGTCGGCACCGGAAACATCAAACAGCTGTCGCCCTCGCAGTCCAACCTGATCCGGATCATCGACGGCGTGCTCGCGCGGATGCCGTCGAACTTCGGCCTGACGATGGCTCCCGAAACGGCCTACGTCACCGGCGGCAGCGTGGTCTACGGCTCGATCTGGGGCGCGTACCTGCCGATCATCAAGAAGTACGCGGACAACGGCCGCCTCTGGTGGCTGAACATGCAGTACTACAACGGCAGCATGTACGGCTGCTCCGGTGACTCCTACTCCGCCGGAACGGTCCAGGGCTTCACCGCCCAGACGGACTGCCTCAACGCCGGGCTCGTCATCCAGGGCACCACGATCAAGGTGCCCTACGACAAGCAGGTGCCCGGACTGCCCGCGCAGCCGGGCGCCGGAGGCGGCCATATGCCGACCGGCCTCGTCTCCCAGGCCTGGAACCGCTACAACGGCTCGCTGAAGGGCCTGATGACCTGGTCCCTCAACTGGGACGGTTCGAGGGGCTGGACCTTCGGTGACAACGTGAAGTCCCTGCAAGGGCGTTGAGCCACCCGGCGCACCGGACGGCATCCGCCGCGTCCGGTGCGCCGTGCTCCTCGCCGTCGGTCCACGGCGTGAACCGGTCGTGGCGGCCGGGTCCGTCGGAGCCGGGGCAGCGGATCGGGTACATATCGTGGTGCCCGTCCGACCCGGGTGATGGCACACCCGTGCGGACCGACCGACGACAACGAGGAGAACCGATGGTGCACGAACGGGCCGGGCAGCCGGCACAGCCGGGAGACCTGGTCGACGTGGCACGGCTGGTGACGGCCTATTACGCCCTTCACCCCGACCCGGCGGAACCGGCCCAGCGCGTCGCCTTCGGCACCTCGGGACACCGCGGCTCCTCCCTCGCGGCAGCCTTCAACGAGGACCACATCGCCGCCACCACCCAGGCGATCTGCGAGTACCGGGCCCTGCGGGGCACCGACGGCCCGCTCTTCCTCGGCGCCGACACCCACGCGCTGTCCGAGCCCGCCCGGGTCACCGCGCTGGAAGTGCTCGCCGCCAACGGGGCGGTCACCCTGATCGACTCCGGTGACGGCTACACGCCCACCCCCGCCGTCTCGCACGCCATCCTGACGTACAACCGGGGCCGCAGCGGTGGTCTCGCCGACGGCATCGTGGTCACCCCGTCGCACAACCCGCCCGCCGACGGCGGTTTCAAGTACAACCCGCCGAACGGCGGCCCGGCCGGCTCGGACGCCACCTCGTGGATCCAGGACCGCGCCAACGCCCTGATCGAGGGCGGCCTCAAGGAGGTCCGCCGCATCCCGTACGCGCGGGCGCTGTCCGCGGGGACCACCGGGCGCCACGACTTCCTGACCGGATACACCGACGACCTGCCGTCCGTACTCGATCTGGACGCCGTACGGGACGCCGGGATCCGGATCGGCGCCGACCCGCTCGGCGGCGCCTCGGTCGCGTACTGGGGCCGGATCGCCGAACGCCACCGGCTCGACCTCACCGTGGTCAATCCGCTCGCCGACCCGACCTGGCAGTTCATGACGCTGGACTGGGACGGCAGGATCCGGATGGACTGCTCGTCGCCGCACGCCATGGCCTCGCTGATCGCGCAGCGCGACGCCTACACGATCTCCACCGGGAACGACGCCGACGCCGACCGGCACGGCATCGTCACCCCGGACGGCGGTCTGATGAACCCCAACCACTATCTGGCCGTTGCCATCCGCTATCTCTGCACGCACCGCGACGGATGGCCCGCCGGTACGGGCATCGGCAAGACACTGGTCTCCTCCTCCATGATCGACCGGGTCGCGCACGACCTGGGCCGTCCGCTGGTGGAGGTCCCGGTGGGCTTCAAGTGGTTCGTCGACGGGCTCTTCGACGGAACCCTGGGCTTCGGCGGCGAGGAGTCCGCGGGCGCCTCGTTCCTGCGCCGCGACGGGCGGGTCTGGACGACCGACAAGGACGGCATCCTGCTCGCCCTGCTGGCCTCCGAGATCACCGCCGTCACCGGATCCACCCCGTCCCAGCACTACGGCGAGCTCACGGCCCGCTTCGGCGACCCGGCCTACGCCCGTGTCGACGCGCCCGCGACACGGGAGGAGAAGGCGGTACTGGCCCGGCTCTCCCCGGACCAGGTCACGGCCGGCACCCTGGCCGGGGAGCCCATCACCGCGGTCCTCACCGAGGCCCCGGGCAACGGCGCCGCCATCGGCGGACTCAAGGTCTGCACGGACAGCGCCTGGTTCGCGGCCCGGCCCTCCGGCACCGAGGACGTCTACAAGGTGTACGCGGAGAGCTTCCAGGGCCCCGGTCATCTGAGCCGGGTGCAGGACGAGGCGCGGGCACTGGTCTCCGCCGCACTGGGCGGCGCCGGCTGATCCAGGGGTGCCGCCCACCGGACCGTGCCCGTCGTTCAGGCGCCGGGCACGGTCCGGTGCACCTGACGGAGGAACGTGGCGTTGTCCGGGGTGCGGCGGAGCCTGTCCAGCAGCACCTCCAGGGTGGCCTGCCCGTCCCCCCTGGAGTGGAGGGCGCGGCGCAGTCCCCGTACGGCCGTCAGCGTGGCGGCGGGCAGCAGGAGTTCGTCCCGGCGGGTGCCGGAGGGGGCGATGTCCACGGCGGGGAAGACGCGCTTGTCCGCGAGCGAACGGTCCAGGCGCAGCTCCATGTTGCCGGTGCCCTTGAGCTCCTCGAAGAAGTAGTCGTCCGCCCGGGAACCCGTCTCGACCAGCGCGGTCGCCAGGATGGTGAGCGAACCGCCCTCCTCGGCCAGGCGCGCGGCGCCGAACAGCTTCTTGGGGCCGCCCAGGGCCGCCGCGTCGACACCCCCGCTCAGGGTGCGGCCGCCCGCACCCGCCGCGTTGTTGTGCGCCCGGCACAGCCGGGTGAGGGAGTCCAGCAGGATCACGACGTCCCGGCCCTGCTCGACGAGGCGTTTGGCCCGCTCCACGGCCAGAGCGGCGAGAGCGACGTGCTCCCGGGCCGGCCGGTCGAAGGTCGAGGCGTACACCTCGCCCCGTACCGAGCGGCGCATGTCCGTGACCTCCTCCGGGCGTTCGTCGAGAAGTACCACCATGAGATGGCACTCGGGATGATTGGCGGCGACGGCCGCGGCGAGCTGCTGCAGCAGCACCGTCTTCCCCGTCCTGGGCGGGGCGACGATCAGCCCGCGCTGGCCCTTGCCGACGGGGGCGAACAGGTCGATGACGCGCATCGCCGCCGGGCCGGCCGGGGTTTCCAGCCGCAGGCGGTCGCGGGGATGGAGCGGGGTGAGGTCACGGAAGTGGGGACGGCCGGGCAGGGTCCGGGGATCACGGCCGTCGACCAGGCCGACCGTGGCCAGGACGCGGGGCCGCTCGCAGGTGCCGTCGACGGCATCGCCCCTGCGCAGGCCGTACCGGCGGATCAGCGCGGGCGGCACCTGGACGTCTCCGGGGGAGGTGTGGCCGCCGCTGACGCGGAGCGTGCCGTGCCCGTTGTCCGTGATCTCCAGGAGACCGGCGGTCCGCAGAGGCCGGTCATCGTCGTGGGCTACGGGGCGTTCGAGTGTGGTGGTCATGAGAGGGGGGCCTTTCGCGGACATGGCGCAGGGGAGGTCCGGCGAAGGAGGGCGGCGGAATCACGCCCCGTACCAGGGGTACCGAAGGGGTACCACCGGGTACACGGGCGACGGAGCGCCCGGACCGGACAGAGGAATGGTGCGAGAAAGCTGGATCGCCGGTCGGTGAGGACAGGTGTCGCAGCGTGAGAAAGAGGGATCGGCACCGGCGCCCTCAAGAGGGGGCGTACACAAATGCCACTCGCACTGTATCACTCATGCCCGAGAGCTGGACAGGGGCAGGCGGAAGAAAAGAAGAACGGGCCGGCGGCGGGACACCCTCGCCCGGGTGACCCCGCCGTCCGCGGTCAGGCCGGGCGGAACGCGCCGAGAATCTGCTCGGCGGCGAGAGTGGCCGTCAACTCGCCCTCTCTTACCCGGCGTTCGAGATCCGGGGCGAGCGCCCGTACCGCCGGGTGGGCGCGCAGGCTGTCCAGCAGCTCGTCGCGGACCATCGTCCAGGTCCAGTCCACCTGCTGCTCGCTGCGCTTGTCCGCGAGCCGCCCGGTGGATTCGAGGAGCGTACGGTGCTGCTCCAGCCGCTCCCACAGGGTGTCGAGACCGCTCGACTCCCGCGCGCTGCAGGTGAGGACCGGGGGAGTCCAGGCGGCATCGGCCGGGTGCATCAGCCGCAGCGCGCCCGCGAGTTCACGTGCCGCCGCGCGGGCGTCGCGCTCGTGCGGTCCGTCGGCCTTGTTGACCGCGATGGCGTCCGCCAGCTCCAGCACCCCCTTCTTGATGCCCTGGAGCTGATCGCCGGTGCGGGCCAGGGTGAGCAGCAGGAACGTGTCGACCATGTTGGCGACGGCCGTCTCGGACTGCCCGACGCCGACCGTCTCCACCAGCACCACGTCGTAGCCCGCCGCCTCCATCACCACCATGGACTCACGGGTCGCCCGCGCCACCCCGCCCAGCGTCCCCGCCGTGGGCGAGGGACGGACGAACGCGTTCGGGTCCACGGCCAGCCGTTCCATCCTGGTCTTGTCGCCCAGGATGGAACCGCCCGTCCGGCTGGACGACGGGTCCACGGCGAGCACCGCGACCCGGTGCCCGAGCCCCGTGAGCATGGTGCCGAGCGCGTCGATGAAGGTGGACTTGCCCACGCCGGGCACCCCGCTGACGCCGATGCGCCGGGCCCGCCCGGAGTGCGGCAGCAGCTCGCCGAGCAGCCGCTGGGCCAGCGCCCGGTGGTCGGGACGGGTCGACTCGACCAGGGTGATGGCGCGGGCGATGAACGCCCGCTTCCCGTCCAGCACCCCGGCGGCGTAGGCGTCGGTATCGATCTTCACAGCCATCCGGTCAGCGGCTCACAGCTCGTGGCCGAGCGCGGCGGCGAGCCGCGTGACCAGGTCGTGGGCGGCGTCGGGGATCACCGTGCCCGGGGGGAACACCGAGGCGGCGCCCGCCTCGTGCAGGGCCTCGATGTCCTGCGGCGGAATCACCCCGCCCACCACGATCATGATGTCCTCGCGGCCCTCGGCGGCCAGTTCCTCACGCAGCGCCGGTACGAGCGTGAGGTGCCCGGCCGCCAGCGAGGAGACGCCCACGATGTGCACGTCCGCCTCGACCGCCTGCCGGGCCACCTCGCCCGGCGTCTGGAACAGCGGGCCGACATCGACGTCGAAGCCGAGGTCGGCGAAGGCCGTCGCGATCACCTTCTGGCCGCGGTCGTGGCCGTCCTGGCCCATCTTGGCGACCAGGATGCGGGGACGGCGGCCCTCCGCCTCCTCGAAGCCGCCGACCAGCTTGCGGGTGCGGTCCACCGAAGGGGACTCTCCTGCCTCTTTGCGGTACACCCCGGAGATGGTACGGATCTGGCCCGCGTGCCTGCCGTACACCTTCTCCAGCGCGTCCGAGATCTCCCCGACCGTGGCCATGGCGCGCGCGGCGTCGACCGCCAGCGCCAGCAGATTGCCCTCCAGCCCCGGCCCCGGGTTCCGTCCGGCCGCGTCCGTCAGCGCGCGCAGCGCGTCCTGGCAGGCGCTCTCGTCGCGCTCCTCGCGCAGCCGCCGCAGCTTCTCGATCTGCTGGGCGCGGACGGAGGAGTTGTCGACCTTGAGCACATCGATCTGCTCGTCGCTCTCCACCCGGTACTTGTTGACGCCGATGACGGGCTGGCGCCCGGAGTCGATCCGGGCCTGGGTGCGGGCCGCGGCCTCCTCGACCCGGAGCTTCGGGATGCCCGCGTCGATGGCCTTCGCCATCCCGCCGGCCGCCTCGACCTCCTCGATGTGCTGCCAGGCCCGCCGCGCCAGATCGTGCGTCAGCTTCTCCACGTACGCACTGCCGCCCCACGGATCGATGACCCGGCAGGTGCCGGACTCCTGCTGGAGCAGCAGCTGGGTGTTGCGGGCGATCCGGGCCGAGAAGTCCGTCGGCAGGGCCAGCGCCTCGTCCAGGGCGTTCGTGTGGAGGGACTGGGTGTGGCCCTGGGTGGCGGCCATCGCCTCCACACAGGTCCTGGTGACGTTGTTGAACACGTCCTGGGCGGTGAGGGACCAGCCCGAGGTCTGCGAATGGGTGCGCAGCGAAAGGGACTTCGTGTTCTTCGGCTCGAACTCCTTGACCAGCTTGGCCCAGAGCAGCCGGGCGGCCCGCAGCTTGGCGATCTCCATGAAGAAGTTCATGCCGATCGCCCAGAAGAAGGAGAGCCTGGGCGCGAACGCGTCCACGTCGAGCCCCGCCTCCCGGCCCGCCCGCAGGTACTCCACGCCGTCGGCCAGGGTGTAGGCCAGCTCCAGATCGGCCGTGGCCCCGGCCTCCTGGATGTGGTAGCCGGAGATGGAGATCGAGTTGTAGCGCGGCATCTTCTGCGAGGTGAACGCGAAGATGTCGGAGATGATCCGCATCGAGGGGGCGGGCGGATAGATGTAGGTGTTGCGGACCATGAACTCCTTGAGGATGTCGTTCTGAATGGTCCCGGCCAGCTTCTCGGGCGGTACGCCCTGTTCCTCGGCGGCCACGATGTACAGCGCCAGCACGGGGAGCACCGCGCCGTTCATCGTCATCGACACCGACATCCTGTCCAGCGGGATGCCGTCGAAGAGCTGTCGCATGTCGTAGATCGAGTCGATGGCCACCCCGGCCATGCCGACATCGCCCGTCACCCGGGGGTGGTCGCTGTCGTAGCCCCGGTGGGTGGGCAGGTCGAAGGCAACCGACAGCCCCTTCTGCCCGGCCGCGAGGTTGCGCCGGTAGAAGGCGTTGGACTCCTCGGCCGTGGAGAAACCCGCGTACTGCCGGATGGTCCAGGGCTGGTTCACGTACATCGTCGGGTACGGGCCGCGCAGATACGGGGCGATGCCCGGGTACGTCCCGAGGAAGTCCAGCCCTTCGAGGTCCTGCCCGGTGTAGAGCGGCTTGACCGTGATGCCCTCGGGGGTCTCCCACAGCAGATCCTGCTCACTGCCGCCGCTCGACTCCTTCACCGCCGCACGCCACTGGTCGGCGCCGCCCTCGGGGGCCGCCGGGGACGCGAGCGGCACGGCGGAGAAGTCCGGTACCGGGCCCACGGGGGCCCCGGAGGACGTCCCACGGGTCCCGGGGGCCTTCGCGGGGGTCGTCCCGGAGGTCGTCTCGGGGGTCTGCATCACGCCACTCCCATGCGGTCGAGTACGGAGGAGAGGACGGCGATCGCGTCGCAGCCGGCGAACACATAGGAGTCGACACCGGAATACTCACCGGGCCGCCCCGCGAGGAACACCTGTCCGGCACCCGCGGACCGGAGCGCCGAGGCCACCGCCTCCGCGTGCTCGGCGTACAGCGGATCGGAGGAGCACAGACAAGCGGCCGTCGCCCCACTGGCGGTGAAGGCGCCGGCGGCCGACGACGCGTCCACCGATGCCGGGTCGTGCACCGCCTCGATCCCGCCGGCCAGGAAGAGGTTGGACGCGAAGGACGCCCGCGCCGTGTGCGCGGCGGCGGGTCCCAGCGCGGCGATGAACACCTTGGGACGGGCTCCCGTGGCCGCGAGGTGCGCGTCCGACCGGGCCCGCAGCGTCTCGAACGCCTCGTCACGGCGGACGACGGGCAGCCCGCCCGGCGCACCGGAGGGGGTGGGCGCGGGCTCGCGTTCCACCGGCCGCTCCGACAGCTGCGGGAACTCGCCGACCCCGGTCACCGGCTCCTTGCGCCGCGCCAGGTCCTTGGACCGGGCGGCCCAGGTCGCGGCGAGCCGCTCACCCACCATCCCGGAACGCAGCGCGGCGGCCTGGCCGCCCGCCCGCTCGATCTCCTGGAAGAAGGACCAGGCGGAGGCGGCCAGTTCGTCGGTGAGCCGCTCCACGTACCAGGAGCCGCCCGCCGGATCGATGACCCGCGCCAGATGCGACTCCTCCATCAGGATGGCCGAGGTGTTGCGGGCGATCCGCCGGGCGAACGCGTCCGGCAGGCCCAGCGCGTGATCGAACGGCAGCACGGTCACGGAGTCGGCGCCGCCGACACCCGCCCCCAGACAGGCCAGCGTGGTCCGGAGCATGTTCACCCAGGGATCACGACGCGTCATCATCACCGGCGACGTCACGGCGTGCTGACGCTGCGCACCTGCCGCGGCGGCCCCGCAGACCTCGGCCACCCGCGCCCACAGCCGGCGCGCGGCCCGCAGCTTGGCGATGGTCAGGAACTGGTCGGCGGTGGCCGCGTAGCGGAACTCCAGCTGTGCGCAGGCCTCTTCGACGGACATGCCGGCCCCGGTCAGCTCCCGCAGACAGGCCACTCCGGTGGCCAGGGAGAGGCCCAGTTCCTCGGCGGCCGAACCGCCGGCCCCGTGGTACGGCAACGCGTCCACGCTCAGCGCGCGCAGCCCGGGATACTCGCGCTCGCACACCTGCGCCCAGTGGACGGCGGCCGAGAAGTCGGCCTCGGCGCCCGTGCGGGCCGCACGGCCGAGAGGGTCCGCGCCGAGACTGCCGCGCACGGCGTCGGCCGCCACCCCGCGCTCCTGGCAGAGCCGGATCAACTCCCTCGCGGCGGAGTCGAATTCGGACGCGGCGTCGAGGGCGACGGGGGCCAGGTCGAGAAGGACACCGTCCAGCGCGCGGGCGAGGCCGGAGACCGGAACCCCGTCGGGGCCGCCCACGGCCAGCCACAGCGAGGTGACACCGTTCTCCAGATCGCCGAGCAGGGCCTCGTTGAGCCGGGCGGGGTCGGTCAGCGCGTGCCGCTGCCGTACGTCCCAGCCGCCCGCCGCGGTTCCCTCGGCCCTGCTTCCCCGGGTGAAGGGGGCGAAGCCGGGAAAACCGGTGTCGGGCGAGGTGTCGTGCGAGGTGTAGAGGGGGCGGGTGGTGAGCCCGTCCTCCAGTGTGGTGGACAGCGCTTCCTCGGCTGCCGCGCCCGAGACTTCCTTGCCCGACTTGCGCAGTACGCCTTCGACAAGGCTCTGCCACTGGTCGCGGGAGGGGTCAGGGAACTCGGCGGCCAGGGAGAGCCCGTCAGCAGGCAGGACCGTCATGCTCAGATGTTAGGTCAGGGCATGGAATGAGCAGCAGGGGAACCGCCTGTGACCTTGCCCTCTCCGGAACGCACTTGATCCTTTACGGACCGTGGCGTAACCGGGGCGGCCCGTGTGCGCGCCGGAGCGGCGCGGACGGGCGAGCGGCCGATGCCCCCGGGTGGTATCCGGCGTTTTCCGTTGTCGATTCGTGCGGCGCGTGCGACTTTGATCCTGATATGTGTAATTCGTTGAACTCATAGGGGAAAGAGGCATTTCATCGTGCAGACCGCCCGGGCCGTCCCGGCCGCCACTGTTGTCAATCTGCGCGATCTGGGCGGTATCGCCCTGGGGTGCGGCCGCCGGGTGCGGCAGGGGGTGCTCCTGCGTTCGGGGCAATTGAGTGACTACGACCCGCAGGGGGACATGGCGGTGGCCGCCCTCGGTATCCGTACCGTCGTCGACCTGCGTACCGCCGACGAGCGCCAGTGGGCGCCGGACCGGCTGCCCGCCGGGGCCCGACTGTTCGTCGCCGATGTGCTGGGCGGAAACCCCGGGGTCGCGCCGGCCCGGCTGCGCGCGCTGCTCGCGGACCCGGCCGAGGCGGGCCGTGCGCTCGGTGGGGGCAGGGCCGAGGGGCTGTTCGCCGACACCTACCGGCAGCTGGTGCTCTCGCCGTCCGCCGCGGCCGCCTACCGGGCCTTTCTGGAGACGGCGGCCGACGCGCGGGCCAGGCCCGTGCTCTTCCACTGCACGGCGGGCAAGGACCGTACCGGCTGGGCGGCGGCCGTCCTGCTGATGATCGTGGGCGCCCCGCGGGAGACCGTACGCGCGGAGTTCCTGGCGGTGAACCCTGCGGTGCGGGCCGCCTTCGCGCCGTACGTCCAGAAGTTCCTGGACGCGGGCGGGGACCCCGGCATCGCCGCCGCGATCACCGAGGTCCGCCCCCGCTATCTGGACGTGGCGCTGGACGCGATGGAGGAGCGGTGGGGCGGGCTCGACGGATATGTGCGCAACGGGCTGCGGATTCCCGAACCGACGGTGGAGCGGCTGCGCGGCGAGCTGGTGGTGTCCGGCTGAGTGGCCCCCAGGCTTGACTTCATACCCCCAGGGGGTATGTTCTCGGTGTCGGGAGGAACACCCGTCCTTGGCGTCCGCCATCGACCGTGCCCGTCATCGACATCCGTCGGCCACAGGGAGACCGTCATGAACACCGGACTGAGGATCACCGCCTTCGCCGCCGCGCTCGCCGCGACGTTCGGTACCGCCTACGGCGTGGGCCGGGGTGTCGACCCGGTGTTCGAGGCCGCGCCCGGTCATGCCGCGCCCGGCCGTGCCGCGCAGCAGCCGGACGGGCACGGCGGACACCAGGAGGAAGCGGCGGGGGCGGCCGAAGGCGGGGAGGGCGCGGACCGGGGGGCGGCCGGCGGGCTGCAGGTGTCCGAGGGCGGCTACACCCTGGACCTCGACACCCCCACCCTGGCCGCCGGGGTCCGGAGCGAGATCCGCTTCGCGATCAAGGACGAGCACGGCCGCAAGGTCACCGCGTTCCAGCGCGAGCACACCAAGGAACTGCACTTCATCATCGCCTCGCGCGACCTGACCGAATACCGCCATGTGCACCCCGTGCGCGCGGCGGACGGCACCTGGTCCACCGTCGTCAGGCTGCCGGACGCCGGCGGGTACCGCGCCTTCGCCGACTTCACCCCGGCGGGCAAGGGCGCCACCGGCCTCACGCTCGGGGCGGACCTGGCCGTCGCGGGCGACGCCCGCCCGCAGCCCCTGCCGCCGGTCCGCGACACCGCCGCGGCCGACGGGTACGAGGTCACCCTCGACGGCACCCTGCCCGCCGGGAAGCCGGGCGAGCTCAAGCTCACCGTGAGCAGGGGCGGCCGCCCGGTCACCGACCTCCAGCCCTACCTCGGGGCGTACGGGCACCTTGTCGCCCTGCGCTCGGGCGACCTCGCCTATCTGCACGTTCACCCGAACGAGGGCGGCCCCGGTCCGGAGGTGTCCTTCACGGCCACCGCGCCCAGCAGCGGCACCTACCGGTTGTTCCTGGACTTCCGGCACGAAGGAAAGGTCCGCACCGTGGCGTTCACCGTTCACGCCGGTCACGCCGGTTCCTGACCCGGCGGGGCGGTGCGCTCCGGGGAGGAGGGGTGATCCTGATGCCGCCCGAGGGGCCGCCGGTCGGCCCGCGTCCGACGGGGGTGGCGCTCACGCGGCGTGCGAGTGCCGCCCGGCAGCCTTGCCCGGCAGTCCCCGCCCGGTCGATGAGTAATACTCCGTGTATGACTTCAGGCATTACGTTCCCCGGGGGCGGTACGCACCGCGACGACGTGGTGATCAGGCGGGCGACGGCGGGCGACGCCAAACGGCTCACCCGTCTGGTCAGGACCTCGCGTGCCTACGAAGGCCCCTACGCGCCGATGATCGCGGGCTACCGGGTCGGGCCGGACTACATCGAGGCACACCAGGTGTTCGTGGCCACCGCGGGCGCGGGAGCCGCCACGGCACCGGGCGTCGGTACGGGACCGGGCGTCGGTACGGGACCGGGCGTCGGTACGGGACCGGGCGCCGGTACCGGACCGGGTGTCGGCACGGACAAGGGCGCGGCCGCCGGTACGGGTGCCGGGGCTGGCACCGGGACCGGCCGGGTACTCGGCTTCTACTCGCTGATCCTGTCGCCTCCCGAACTCGACCTGATGTTCGTCGCCGACGACGCCCAGGGGCTCGGCATCGGGCGTCTGCTCGTCGGTCATCTGCGCGACGAGGCGCGGCGGGCCGGGCTGAGCCGGGTGCGTATCGTCTCGCACCCGCCGTCCGAGGGCTTCTACCGCAGCGTCGGAGCCGAGCGTGTCGGAACCCTGACCGCCAACCCGCCCGCGGTGATGTGGGACCGGCCCGAACTGGTGCTGCCGGTCGTGTGAGCGGCCCGCGAGGCCGACTCCCGGGCGCCGCGCCCGGCGGTCCCCTCATGGTGTGATGAGGTGACGCTGCTCAGCGGTCGGGCGCTCTGCCCGTCCTGCGCGATCGTCGGACCGGTCACCGCGGGGAATCCGGTGTCCCACGACACGGTTCGATCTCCGGCGTGGGGGATTCGATCTCCGGTGCGGGGAAGCCGCCGAGGGGGCGGTTTCGGCGGGTGAGGGTCCGGTCGAGCAGCTGTGCCAGGTGGGGCACGGTCGCCGGAGGCAGGTATGCCTCGGCGCCTGCGTCGAGCAGGCGCCGGACGGGGCCCTGATAGCTGACTCCGAGTTCGTCGTCCTCGATCTCGGCGACGACGACCCGGGCCCCGGGGAACGCCGACCGCAGGCTCCCGATCAGCTGCGGGCTGACCGGCGGCACCAGCAGGACATCGGCCGATACGGGCGCGGCGTGGATGTCGAGCACGAGGTAGTCCGCGCCGAGTCGCTCGGAGAGCGAGGCGCGGGCCGAATCCGACAGCTTCATCGCCGTCACGACCACCGTGACGCCTTTACCGGCGGGCGACGGCTCCTCGTCGGCCGCGCTCGGCGTGACCGGATCCACGACGGTGCCGATGACGACGGCGCCGGGGACGCCGGAGATCCTCGCGACCGGTTCGCCGCCCCGGGTGATCACCAGGTCCTCCCCGGGGGCGAGGGCGTCGATACGGGCCATGACGTCCGCGGGCAATCGCGTCGCGTCGATCGCCCGCGCGGCGCGCTCATCGGACGCGAATGCCCGGCTCATGATCCTGCCGCGGTGCGCCGCTCCGGCTTCCGGCGGTCACTGTGACCGGTCCCGGGACGCGTACGGGCATTCCTTCTCCAAAAGTCATCCGTCACATACGAGGCCATGGTTTCGGAGAATAACGCGGGAGGGGGCTGCCCCCGGGACCGGCTCGCCCGCCGGCGGCGGTCCTCACCGGGCACCTCGTCTCCGTGCCGGAGGGGCGGGCGTCACAGGGGGAGCCGAGGGGGCCGGAGCGTCCGCCCGGTCTCGCGGGCCGGTGCGCGCGACTCGGCGTGGCGTATGCCGGACGGGCCCGTCGGCTCAGCCGGACTGGGCGTCCACCAGGGTCGTGCCCGTGGCCGAGCGGGAGTAGAGGACCGACCGGCCCGCGCGTCTGCGCTGGATCAGGCGGGCCTCAAGCAGGATCTTGAGGTGCCGTCCCACCGAGCCCAGGCCCTGGCCGGTCAGGGCAACCAGCTGCGTGGTGCTCTTCGGGGTGTCGAGCAGCATGAGGACGGCAGCACGCCCGGTGCCGAGCAGCGCACCCAGGGACTCGGGAACAGGGGCGCGGCCGGCCCCGGCCAGAGCGCCGGCGCACGGGTAGACCACGGCGCACCGGCGCACCGTGCGGTCGGCGGGCACGGTCGGCGTGTTCCAGCAGACCCAGCTCTGACTCGGGGTGACGGGGACGAACATCAGCTGTGCGCCGGAGACTTCGAGCGATGGGCTGTCACAGGTGGTGATCTGCAGCCGGTTCTGTCCGAGCCAGCGCATGCCCGGACGCATGCCGGCGAGGGCCGCGGCCCAGCCGCCCTGCCCCAGCCGGGCCGTGCGGGCCACGACATCGGCCTCGATGATGTGCTTGCGCGCCGGCCACGAGGGCAGCACCGTCTCGGTCCATACCCATGCGAGCAGGTCGGCCGCGCGCTCCGCGAGGTCGTCGCTGTGGTCGAGGGGAGCGGGCAGCGGGCCGGACAGCGACTCGCGCAGATCGGCGCGGGCGGTGGCCGCGGGGGTCCGGCGGACTTGTTCGACTTCCTCGGCGAACGTGCGGTCGCCCTCGTCGGCGGGTGTCGGCGTGAGGAACGTGGCATTCCAGCTGCGCCCGAGCGCGGCACGTACCAGCGACGCCGTGGTCGCGTCCCGCGCCAGCCGCTCCCGGTAGCGCGGCAGATGGGCACCGAGCCAGTCACGCTCGCCGCCGTGCGCCGCCGCGCCCCGGTGCAGGATCTTGAGGCAGGCCGTGGTCTCGGCGAGCGGAGACGTGACGAACCGGCTCGTGGCCAGTGTGTCGGCGCTGACCTGCCACCAGCTCATGCTTCGGCCTCCCGGCGAAACAATAACGCCGCGCCGGACCGCGCGGGACGACTTCCCGCGTGCTGATGGATCAAGAAATCTGCCGCACCGCGGAGTTCACTCCGCTTCTCCTCGCGTCCGCCCCTCCGGCAGGCAGGACATGGCCGGCCCCCGGTACATGGCCGGCACCCGGTCGGGACGGTCACCACCGGCCGGCCGGCGGAGGACCGAGGCCAACTGGTCCTCCCGGGCCGGTGGGTGGCCTTCGGGACTCATCGGCTGTCCGCCGGCGGGACGGTGAGCAGCGGCCGGTAGTGACCGGCGGGGTGGGGTTCACCGATCGGTTCCCCCTCCGCTTCCACCCACGCGTGGGCGGCGAAGGGATTGGTACGCACACCGGTGCACCAGGTCGGCCACGCGCCCTTGCTGCGACAGAGCAGAGCGGTGGCGATGGAGCGCTGGAGGCACGCCTGCCCTGCGCAGCGCATGCTCACAGCCACCACGTCCCGGCGCGCCTTCGTCGCCTGTTCGGCCGTGGCGGGCCTGGCACCGAGGCGCGCGTGTTCCAGAACCCATCGAAGACGGGCCGGGCGCAACCTGGCCAGCAGCCTGGAAACGGCGACGATGAGCAGTGGCCAAAGGCGCCGGTGCAGCGGCAGGCGCGGGCGCCGCGACAGAGCTACGGGGATGCTCATGGACCCGTCTCCAGCAGGCGGGCCGAACTCAACTGCTCGGAGAGCCGGGCTATGTCACGACGTGCCTGATCCTCTTCGATCCTGTACTGGGTGGACAGGGCGGAGACGACCTGGTCGACGCTGCTTCCCTCCAACAGGCTGCGCAGGACGTACGCCCCTGAGGAGTTGAGCTGCCAGTACCGCCCGGTTCGCTGATGGAGCAGGACAACACCGTCATCCGTGTCGGTGGTCGCTACATCAGGATGTAGGCGCAAGGCCATCGATCCTCCTCAGGTTGATGCGTCGTCGGGTGGACCGGAACCAGGTCTCACAGCCAAGGAGGTGCTCGATGGCTATATACATCGTGCCGTCGGCCTGGGGTGCCAGCAATTTCGTCCGCAGTACATCCGTGTCGATCAGGCCATGGGCGGCCAAGGCCGAGTCGGAGAAGGTCTCCAGAATCGCAGGAAGATTTCGCCGCCAGCCGGTGTACAGGTCCCTGCTGAACTCGCCTTTCGTCGAGCGGTCCAGCACCGCATCGGGCACGATCCCACGCATGGCGTCGGCCAGCAGCGGTTTGTAACGCCACGGCATGGCTCGTTCATGAAGACGGACGGCCAGAGCCGCTTCTACGACACGATCGTCCAAATAGGGCATGTGCAAGGAGACATGGGCCTCGGAGAAAAGGTGCGCCAACTGCCGGTATGCGGCCCCGGTGGTGCGCAGTGCGAGGAGGAACTGATGCTGGCCCCGGTCCGGCGCCAGCGGGCGAACGCTCTCCGCTGTGCGGCGCAATTCCTCACGTGCGGCGGCCGAGGTGTCCTCGGTTACCCATTCGGCGGCGCGCAAGGGCGTGAAACCCCAACTCAGAGAGGGATATCTCGGTGATGGCGGTGGCGCCAGAAGGCTGTCCGCCTGGGCCCGCCACCACGACGAGACATCGCCCCTGTCGGCCAGTTGGGCGACCGTGGCGCCAAGAGGCCAACGGCTCAGGGCGTAGTGGGCGCGCACATGCCGAAGCCCGGTCCGTGGCCTTCGCCTCAGCAGCCCGTGCACATAGCCGGGAAACTTGAAGAAGAGCTCGTCGCCGCCATGTCCGGCAAGGTGCAACCGCGATCCGTGCTCGGCCAGCAGACCGGCCGTGTAGCGCATCCTGGCGGCAGTGCGCGTGAAGAGGTACGGCTGCTCGGTGTCGGCCGGCGTGTCCGGATCGGCGAAGACATCCGGCAGCCGGCTCTGCGGCGCGATCAGATGCTGCGCCTGCGGCAGGGACTGTGCGGCATGAGTGGCGAAGAAGGCATCGTCGTTGCCCGGGTCGGCCTCACCCCAGCGAAAGGTGATCAGGTCCGGGGTGTCCCTGGACGCCAGAAAGCACAGCGACGTCGAGTCCATCCCGCCGGACAGATCCGCGCTCAGCCGGCCACTGACGGGACGCCGAGGCACGGTTGCCGTCATCAACGCGTCTCGGACCGCTTCGGAGCCCTGCTCGAGCGACTGCTCCGGAACCGGTGGTCGCCACCAGCGGATTTCACGGATGCCGTCGGGTTCCATGATCAGGGCATGGTCCGGGGGCAGTGTCGTGACGCCCTCCCACATGCTCTGTTCCCCCAGTGGCGGCGGCAGCAGACCACCGCAGGCCACGCGGACGGCAAGAGCCTGCTCGTCGACCCGGGCATCCTTCATCGCGGCCAGGGTCACCGCGGAATCGGAGGCAACCGGCAGCCCGCCGAGCTTCGCGTGAAACACGCGCCGCAGACCGGTGACGCTTCCTTGGACCCGTACACGTCCCCGGGATGCGGCGACGAGGTGAAAACTCCCCGGCAGCGCCCGGGCCAGAGTGTCGATGTCTGACAAATCTCCTGTTCGCCCGGTCATTTCGACCAGACGGGCCGTGGTGACCGGGCAGAACCCGATCACCACGACATGCACTGGGCCGACGTTTGCCACGAGCATCTCGTCAGGTGACCAATGGCCGATGAGCCATGGCCGCCCGGACGGATGTGCCAGCACCTGCGGCGCCTCGAACGGAACCGAGACACCGGAAATCTGTGCCGCGGGCACATCCGGCAGAACGACGAACCCAGTGCGAACCGTCATCGACCGGCCTCAGGAGAAAAGCTGGCCGGCGGCGTCGGGGTAGCGGAACCCGAAGCCCAGCGTGTCCTCGGAGAACTCGCCGACCTCCACGAGGGCCGGGGGCTCATACAGGTCCGCGATGACCTTTTCTTCCGTATTCTCCATCACATGCCTCCTGTTATACGGGCGCACTCGGAGCGTGAATACGCTTTCACGTCAATCTATAGAACTGGACGATAAGGAACACCGTTTTTCCGGTCAGTTGATCACGTCGCTCATCTCTGCTTCAGGTCAGGAAGGAAGATGCCCCTTCCCTATCGTGACCAGCACGTGGATATTCGCATCCTGGTGACGGCGCGGGGGAATCGGCCAGATCCGGGCTTCTGGGGCCTGGCGATTTGTCGTCCGTGCGGAGTGCGCACGGTATCGCCCGTCGCACCGAAAACCGGGACTTCGTTTCCTTGTACGGAACTCGTGGCGGATTGTCGCGGCGGTGCGGCGAAGAGCCGACGCGGAGCGGGCGGGCCCGTGGGCAAACGAGGTGGGTGCGGAGTCACCGGTGCGCACCCATGGGAGCCGCGCGGGCGCCCGGCCGGGGAGGCTCATTGGTTTCGCCTCCCCGCGAAAATCTGGCGATCCGTGGATGATGCCGGAGAGAATCGCCGCCATGCGTACTTATCGGGAACTCTTCGTTACCAAGGAGTTCACCCCGCTCTTCCTCGCCTCCGCCGGGCAGACCGCGGCTCAGACGGTGAGCGGACTGGCCCTCGGCATCCTGGTGTACCAGCAGACCGGCTCGGCGCTGCTGTCCTCGCTGGCGATGTTCGCCCCCGCGCTCGCCCATATGGTGGGGGCGGCGACCGTGCTGTCCGGGGCGGACCGGCTGCCGCCGCGGGCCGCCATGACGGGCCTCAGTCTGCTCTTCGCCACGGGTACGGCCCTGCAGGCGATCCCCGGGCTCCCGGTCTGGGCGCTGTTCCTGGTGCTGCTGGGGCTCGGCGTCGTCGGGTCGGTCAGCGGCGGGGTGCGGTACGGGCTGCTCAACGAGATCCTGACCAGGGACGGCTACCTGATGGGGCGGTCCGTCCTCAACATGTCGGTCGGGATCATCCAGATCTGCGGATTCGCGCTCGGCGGCGCCCTGGTGATGATGTTCTCGGCGCGCGGCACACTGCTCCTGTCCGCCGTCCTGTATCTGCTGGCCGGCGTGGTGGCGCGCTGTGGGCTCACCAGGCGGCCGCCCCGGGGCGCCGGAAAGACGTCGGTCGCCGAGACCTGGCGCGTCAACGCACGGCTCTGGTCCTCGGTTCCCCGTCGGTACGTCTACCTCGCGCTGTGGGTGCCCAACGGCCTGATCGTGGGGGTGGAGTCGCTCTACGTCCCGTACTCGCCCAGCGACGCCGGGCTGCTCTTCGCCTTCGGTGCCGTGGGAATGCTGGTCGGGGACATCGTCGCCGGCCGCTTCCTGCCCGCCCGGTGGCGGGACCGGCTGGCGGTCCCGCTCTGTGTGCTGCTCGCAGCCCCCTATCTGCTGTTCGCGCTGCATCCGGGCCTGCCGATCGCCCTGGTGCTGGTCACGGTCGCCACGCTCGGGTACGCGGCCGGGCTGCTGCTCCAGAACCAGCTGATGGCGCTGACCCCCGACGAGCTGAGCGGGCAGGCTCTGGGCCTGCACAGCTCGGGGATGCTCACCATGCAGGGGGTCGGAGCGGCCTTGGCCGGCTCGGTGGCCGAGCTCACGTCGCCGTCCACCGGGATCGTGGTGACGGCCGCGGCGTCGCTGGTCACGACCCTGCTCCTGGCCCCCGGACTGCGCAGGGCGACGACGGCGGGCCGGAAGGAAGACCCGGATCAGGACGCCGTCCCCGCCCAGCGGTAGCGCTCCCGCCACCCCCGGCACGCCGTGGCGGGCGCAACGCCGGCCGCGTACGCCGGCCGTGCCGGTACACGTGGCTTCAACCTCGCTTCCATCCGGCTTCCATCGACGCCGCGCAGCCTGGACCGGTGCTGACTTCGAGCGATGACCTGTCCCGGTTCTGTGCCTTCCTGTTCACATCGATGTCCCGTGCCGACCAGCGCCGCTGGGGAGAGGTGTACGTGCGCGGCCTGGTGGAGGTTCCCGGCCGGAAATCGGTGCGCCGGATCTCCGAGCGGGTCCTGGGGCGGCGGGCCGATCAGAGTCTGCAGCAGTTCGTCAACCAGAGCTCCTGGGCATGGGAACCGGTCCGCCGGAACCTCGCCCAGGAGACCGCCACCGCCCTGCGCCCCACGGCCTGGGTGGTCGGGGAAGTCGTGATGCCGAAGAACGGCAGGAGTTCCGTCGGCGTCGACCGGCAGTTCTCGCAGTCCGCCGGCCGGGTGCTCAACTGTCAACTGGGGCTCACCGTCATGCTGGTGTGCCCGGACGGTGCCGTACCGGTCAACTGGCGGCTGCTGCTGCCGCCGTCCTGGGACGCCGACGAGGAGCGTCGCTCCCGCAGCAGGGTGCCGGGCCGCGAGCGGCACCGTTCGCGCTGGCACTATCTGTTCGAGGCCCTGGACGAGATGGTCGTCACCTGGGGCATGCAACCGCCGCCGGTGGTGGTGGAAGCGCGGGGGAACCCCTCGGCGGACCTGTTGATCCGCGGTCTGGAGGTTCGTGGACTGCAGTACATCGTACGGGCCTCGGCCACCGCCCCCCTGGCGCGCCTCGACTCCGGTGAGGTGGTGACCGGCGCCGAAGGTCTGGCCCGGTCCGTCGGCCGCCGGGGCACGTCACCGCACTGGCGCCACGGCCGGCCCCGCGGTCCCCGCTACGTCACGGCCCCGCTGCCGCCCGGCGCGCCGCCGTACGGCGCGGGCGGCGCCGCACGTCCGCAGCGGGCCCGGAAGGTGATCGCGGAGTGTCCCCCGGACCGCGGCTGCCCCGAGTCGGTGTGGATCACCAATGTCGAAGTCGCCCGGACCGCCGCGGTGTTCGAGTTCCTGTCCCTGCAGTCCAAGGCAGCCCGGGAGCTGGAGGAGCTGAGCGAGACGGTCGGACTGCGGCACTTCGAGGGCCGGTCGTTCTGCGGCTGGCACCATCACGTCACGCTGGCGTCGGCGGCGCACGCCTATGGTCTGTCCCAGCGCGCGGCGCGGTACTGACACGTGTCCCTTCCGGCTCAGGCGACCGGGCCGCCGGTGAGCAGATCGAGGGTGCGCGCCAGCGCGCCGGACCGGCAACGGGGCGGTTCGAGCTCGGGGTCGGCCGAGAGCAACGCCTCGTGCAGCCGCTTGATCCGCCGGGACGGCTCGATGCCGAGCTCTTCGGCCAGTGTGCGGTGCAGCTTGCGGAAGACGGCGAGGGCCTGTGCCTGGCGCCCGGACCGGAAGAGGGCGACCATCAGTTGCGCGTGCAGATTCTCGTGGACGGGGAACTCCTCGGCCAAGCCCACGAGTTCACCGATCAGTTCGTTGTGCATCCCGAGCTTCAGCTCGGCCTCGATGCGCAGTTCCAGGCTGTTGAAGCGGACTTCCCGCAACCGGGCGAGATGGGTCGCGATGATCGGGCCCGCGTGGATGTCGACGAGTGGCGGTCCCTGCCAGAGCCCGAGCGCCTCGTTGAGTGTCGCGGCCCCGCGCTCACAGTTGTCGTCGGAGAAGGCGCGCTTCGCGTCGTCGACACAGTCCATGAAGCGGAACAGATCGAGTTCGGGCCGCGCGACGGTCAGCAGGTAGCCGCGCTGGCGGGTGTGCAGTTCCGTGCCGGTCGGCACGGGGCCCGTGCGGGCCTCGTGCAGGGCCCGCCGTATCCGCATCGCGTAGGTACGGACCGTGGTGACCGCGCTGGGCGGTGGGCTGGTCGCCCACAACTCGTCGATGCACATGGAGGTGGAGACGACCTCGTTGGCGTGCAGCGCGAGGAGCGCGAGGAGCTGGCGCGGCTTCGGCGCACTGGGTGCGCAGTCCACTTCTGTGTCCGCACCTCCGAGAAACAGCGGCCCCAAGACTTTGACCTGCACGAACGCCCCCCGAGATGAAGCCGGATCACATCTGCAGCCGCAGGGGCGAGGACGTCCGGCTCGCCCACACGGACGGTCGCTCTGCTCCGCCTCCCCCCATCGCGCTGCATCGTATGCAGCGCTCAGGGGCGACTCAATGAATCCGGGCGGAAGTGGCCTGTTCCGGGTGCTTGACGATCCCCGCCGGGCACCGGCCCGACGGGGATCACCTGGAGGCCAGGGCGGCGTCGACGGCCGTCTCGAAAGCGTCCCGGCTCCCACCGAATATCCCCTGTGTACGGGGATAGTTGACTACTACATCGGTGAAGCCGAGCTCCCGGCAGCGCCCCAGCACATCCAGGAAACGTTCCGGTGACGCGTACGGTGACTCGACCACCCGGCTGACATTGACCAGCCGGTCGATGTCCGGCACCGCGCGTCCCACCCGCTCACAGGCCTCGTCCAGCCGGGAGTGCTGCAGGGCGAGGAGCTTCCAGCTCTCCTCCTCCGTGCGGCTGCCCGGCTGCCGGGCGTCGCCGATGGTCACCCAGCACTGCCCGTACCGGGCCGCGAGCTCCAGGCCCCGCCTCCCGGCCGCCGCGATGGCGAAGGGTACCCGGGGCCGCTGGACGCAGCCGGGGATCATGCGGGCGTCCACGGTGTCGAAGTAGGCGCCCCGGTATGTGGTGACCGGATGCCGCAGCAGCAGATCGGACAGTTCCACGAACTCCGCGAACCGGTCGGCGCGTTGGGACGGTGACAGATCCGGCGTGCCCAGCAGCCGCGCGTCGGCCCCGGGGGCGCCGGCCCCGATTCCGAGCACGAAGCGGCCGGAGGAGATCTCGTCCATGGTCATCACGTGCTTGGCGAGCACCGCGGGGTGCCGGAAGTTGGGCGAGGCCACCATGGTGCCGAGGCGGATCCGGTCGGTGACCGCGGCGGCCGCGGTGAGCGTGCTGAGCGCGTCGTACCACGGCTCGTCCCGCAACGAGCGCCACGAGTGGTGGTCGAAGGACCAGGCGTGGTCGAGGCCGAGCCGGTCGAGGCTCTGCCAGATCGCCCGTGTCCGCTGCCACGTGTACTCCGGCAGGACAACCGCACCGATCCGCGGTGTCCCGTTCCCGGAGCCGGTCGTGGTTCCCCCGGTCACGAAGTGCCCAGACCGGAGGTGACCAGTTCGCGGCAGAGATAGTTGGGCGGGCCCATCAGGGTGACCGCACGCGCGTCCTGGGCGAGCCGGTTCAGCGGATGGGTGCGGGAGAAGGCGGCGCTGCCCGCGATCTCCTGCGCGCCCCGGCAGATCGTCTCGGCCGTCTCCGAGGCGAACACCTTGGCGGTCAGGGCGGGCACCGTACGGTCGCCGTCCGCACGGGTGGCAGCGTCGACCACGCCCCGGACGGCCGCGAGCCGGGAGCCGAGCTCGAAGAGGAGATGCCGGTAGAGCGGGCTGTCCACGAGGGAGCGCCGCCGGGCGGCCTCCAGGGCCAGGTCGTGGGCGGTCTCGGCGACACCGAGCGCGACAGCCCCGAGTGTCAGGCCGAGGACATGGGGATGGCCGATGACCGTCGGGGTGTCGGCGGACCGGGCGAGCATGTCCCCGGGCCCGGCCGCATAGGCGTCGAGCCGGATGAGGCCGGTCGCCGAGCGTCGCATACCCGCCAGGTCCAGGACCCCGTCGACCTCGAAGCCGGCCCCGGCCGCCTCGACGACGAAGATGCCCTGGTTCGTCTGGCCGTAACTGCCCGTGGCAGGGCCGGAGTCGCCGGTACGGGCCAGGATCAGATAGAGGTCCGCGACCCCGGCACCCGTGGTGAACGTCTTGGCACCGCTGAGGTCCCAACCGCCGTCCGCGCGCGCGGTCGCCGTCGTGGCGATGTGCTGCTTGGCGGCGCCCGCGCCCGGCTCGCTCCAGGACGAGGCGAAGATCTGCCCGTCCCGGGTGATCGCCGTCAGACAGCGCTTCTTCTGCTTCTCCGAACCCCAGTCGATGACCCGGCTGACGGCCGCGTGATGCAGGAACAGGATGATGCCCATGGAGGCGTCGACCCGGGCCAGCGACGTGATCGCCGCGTTCACGTCGCGCCAGGAGGCGCCCAGGCCGCCGTACTCCACCGGGACGGGCAGCCGGAGCAGCCCGCTCCCGCGCAGCGCGGCCAGGGCGGTGTCGCTGGGCCGTCCCCCGGCATCGTCGCCGGCCTCGCCGCGGAGCGCGTCGAGCAGGCCGGTCAGATCCGGTAGCTGCGGGGGCCGAAATGTGGTGGACCAGTCCATGGTTGCTCGCTGACTCTGATCGGTGTTTGGCATGGAGCCCCTTCCTGACGGGCCGTCGCCCCTGGCTCTCGGCGCGCAGTGGCGGTCTAGCGGACGAGTACGTGGCCGTCGTCGGTCCGGTAGGAGCGGGAGCGGCGCAGGTCCGTCATGGCGAAGGTGCGCTGGACCCAGCGGTCCCTGCCGTCGTAGCGCGGCCGGAAGGCGGTGCGGCCGTGCAGGCAGAGGCGGTTGTCGACGATCGCGAGATCACCGGAGAACATGCGCACGGTGCGCGAGACGCTCGCGAGCACCGCGGACAGCTCACCGAGCGCGGCCCGGCCCTGTTCGGTCAGACCGGCGGTGGCCGCGAAGTCGACCCGGATATCCGGATCGTCGGGGTCGCCGGTCAGCACGGCGTGCTGGGGCACGGCCTCGCTGCCCCCGCCGAACGACGGCGGCGGCTGAGTGGTGAACTCGGGCCGTGCCAGGCATTCCCTCGTACGCTCGGACAGCAGGGGGAGCGCCTCACGGATGCAGGCCGTCGACAGCCCGGCCCGCCGTTCGTGGTCCGGCCGTAAGCACAGGAGCATCACGAAGTCGGGCCGGTGCAGGTGGAAGGCGTTCTCGTTGTGCATCATCAGGTCCACCGAACCGGCGTTGCCCTGGAACTGTTCCTGCCCCGGCACCGGCACGACGTCCTGCACCAGGGCGCCGGACTTCTCCGCCAGGAACGCGGCCGGGTCACCGAGGCCGCACGCCGTCATCACCAGCAGCGCGGCCACCTCCGTCGCCGTCTGCTGGACGGAGCCCGCGGTCATCGGTGTGTCGCCCGCTGTTCCCTCGTCCACCGGGAGCCCACGCATGATCAGGGCGCCGCCCGGTCCGGGGTCGCGGCGGAATTCCCGTATCCGGCGCCGGTAGGCGGCCGGCAGGTCCTCCCAGGCGGAGCGGGCCGCGTCCACCCAGTCGATGTCGTCGATCTTGTCCGCCGCCGACATCAGCCGCCGGACGACCCGGCTCATCGCCGCCGCATCCGGCGCGGACACCGTATGGACGGGATCCGCGGCACCTGCCTGCGCGGTGTTCAGCATGGTTTCCTCCCCAAGGGACCTCGATTGACTGGTGAACTCCGTTGCCCGGAGGGTCAGGTCCGCAGTGCTCGGAGTCTGCGCGCGACGATCGCGCCGATCAGACCCGCCGGCCGGCCGTGCATCATGTCGCCGTGCAGACAGCCGACGGGGTGGACCTCAAGGCCCTCCGAGACGAAGGGCCGCCAGGCGCCCCAGTCCCCCGACTCCTGATCGTCCGCAGCGCTGAAGAACAGCGCGTCCCCGCGGAACACCGTCGGGGTGTGGCCGCGTCCCAGGGCCGCGTGCCGCAGGAAGGCCCGCCCCATGGCGGACACCGTCTCCTCGTCGAGGCCGGCCAGCGGTCCCTCGCCCACCCCGGTCAGCCGCACCAGGTCGCCGATCTCCAGCGGCCTGCCGGGGGTGCTCTCCGCGTTCCCGCCCAGCGAGGCGAGGAGTTCGGCGAGCGGGTCCCGCACCGGCGGGCCCTCCTCGCCCCGCCCGGCCGGATAGCCGTCGAGCATCGCGAGCAGCTCCACCTCCTCGCCCCGCTCCTGCAGGTGCGTGGCCATGGCATGGGCGACCACCCCGCCGAAGGACCAGCCGAGCAGGCGATAGGGGCCGGTGGCCTGGACGGCGCGGATCTGCCCGACGTAGTCGGCCGCCATTTCCGCGACGCTCGCCGGGCCCGGCTCCGCGTCGCGCAGGGCGCGGGCCTGGAGGGCGTACACCGGCTGGTCCGGGTCGAGTGCGCCGAGCAGTGCCGTGTAGACGGAGCCGATTCCGGCCCCGGGGTGCACACAGAACAGCGGCGTGGTCCCGTCGCCCGTGCGCAGCGCGAGCAGGCACTCCGGCGTGTCCTGCCGCTCCCCGCCCTCCAGGCGGGAGGCGAGCGCCGCCACGGTGGGCGCAGTGAACAGATCCTGGATGGTCAGGCGCACGCCGAGCACCGGCCGCGCCCGTGACACCAGGCGCGCGGCGAGCAGCGAGTGGCCGCCCAGGGCGAAGAACCCCTCGTCCAGGCCGACCTGTTCCAGGCCGAGCACCTCGGCGAACAGGGTGCACAGCGCCTTCTCCAGCGCCGTCGACGGCTCGCGGCCCGGCGGTGCCTGCCCGAGGTCCGGTGCGGGCAGCGCCGGGCGGTCGAGTTTGCCGTTCCTGGTCAGCGGCAGCCGGTCGATCACGGTGTACGACGAGGGGCGCATGTACTCGGGCAGCAGACCGACGGCTCCCGCCCGTACGGCGTCCACGTCGATCGGCCCGGCCGCGGCGGGCACCAGGTACGCCGCCAGACTGCTGCCGCCGATCACCGTGGCGGCCGCCGAGGCGACGCCGGGCTGTGCCGAGAGCACCGCTTCGACCTCGCCGAGTTCGACCCGGAAGCCGCGCACCTTGACCTGGTCGTCGACCCGGCCGACGAACTCCACCTGGCCGCTCCGGTGCCGGCGCACCAGGTCGCCGGTCCGGTACATACGGGTGCCGGGCGGGCCGTAGGGGTCGGGCAGGAACTTCTCCGCCGTCGCGTCCGGCTGGTTCAGATAGCCGCGCGCCAGGAGCCCGCCGCCGATGTGCAGCTCCCCGACGACGCCCGCCGGCACGGGGGAGAGCGCCGCGTCGAGGATGTACCACTGGGTGTTCCAGATCGGATGACCGATGGTGACGCCGCCGGTGGGCACCGCATCGCCCGGTGCGATACGGAACTCGGCGCAGCCCACCGTGGTCTCCGTCGGCCCGTACTCGTTGACCACGGTCACACCGGGGTGCCGGGCCCGCCATTCGTCGAGGGCGGCGCCGAGCAGGAGTTCGCCGCCGAGGACCAGCTCGCCGGTCGGGGCGTATGTGTCGGGCAGGATCTGGAAGAGCGCGAGGTGCGAGGGGGTGGCCTTGACAAAGGTCGGCTGCCGCACGTCGTCGGGGCGGGCGTCGTCGAGGGTCACCAGCTCCACGGCGCCGCCCGCGGTCAGGGGGCCCCACAGGCCGGTGACCGTGAGGTCGAAGGCCACGGGCGAGTGCAGCAGCGCGCGGCCCGCCATGGCCGGATAGGCCTGCCGGGCCCAGGCCAGGTACAGGTTGAGCGAGCCGTGTTCGATCACCACGCCCTTGGGCTCACCCGTGGAGCCGGAGGTGTGGATCACATAGGCGGCGCTCCGCGGGGTCAGCCGCGCCGTGCGCTCGCGCGCGGTCAGGCCGTGCGCGGCGCGCCGCCGGACGGCCGCGGCGGTCCGGGGGGCGTCGAGCACACAGAGCGGCAGCCCGGGAAGCCGGTGCGCCAGCGCCTCGGTGGTCACCGCCAGGACGGGTGCCGCGCCCGCGACGACCTTGGCGATGCGCTCGGCGGGCTGGTCCGGGTCCAGGGGCAGATATCCGGCCCCGGCCTTGAGGACGCCGAGCAGCGCGGCCACGAGCTCGGGTGTCCTTGGCAGGGCCACCGCGACCAGCGTCTCCGGCCCGGCGCCGAGGTCCATCAGATGCCGGGCCAACCGGTTGGAGCGCTCGTTCAGTTCCGCGTACGTCACCGTGGTGGCGCCCTCGTGCACGGCGGGCGCGTACGGGGTTCGCCGGGCGTGCTCCTCGAAGAGCTCCGGAACGGTTCTCTCCGGGACCTCGGCCGCGGTGTCGTTCCCCTCGGCGACGAGGCCGCGGCGCTCGTCGGCGGTGAGCAGGTCGAGCGAGCCGATCCGGCGGTCCGGGTCGGCGACGACCTGTTCCAGGAGGCGGTGCAGGCGGGCGGCGAGCGTCTCGGCGGTGCCGCGGTCGAAGAGGGCCGTGGCGTACTCGAGGACACCATCGATCCCGGCCGGTGCGCCGGCGGCGTCCCGGTGGTCCACGAGGCCGAGCCGCAGGTCGAACTTGGACACGTCGAAGCCCACCGGCTCCTCGGCGCAGTCGAGTCCGGGCAGCTCCAGACCGTCGGCCACGCTCCCGTCCAGCTGGAGGACCACCTGGAAGAGGGGATGGCGGGACAGGGACCGGTCGGGGTTGACGGCCTCCACCACACGTTCGAAGGGCAGTTCCGCATGGTCGTACGCGGACAGATCCGACTCCCTCACCCGGTCCAGGAGGTGCGCGAAGGTGGGGTTCCCCGACACATCGGTGCGCAGCACCAGTGTGTTGATGAAGAACCCGACCAGGTCCTCCAGGGCCTCGTCGGCGCGCCCGGCCACCGGCGCGCCGATCGGGATGTCGGTGCCCGCGCCGAGGCGGGACAGCAGCGTGGCGAGGGCGGCCTGCAGAACCATGAAGACGGTGCAGCCGTGCTCACCGGCCCGGCGCAGGAGCCGCTCGTGGAGCGCGGCGTCGAGCTCGACGGGGACCGTGGCGCCGGAGCTGTCCGCCTGCGGGGGCCGCGGCCGGTCGTAGGGCAGTTCCAGTTCGGCCGGTACGCCGGCCAGGCACTCCCGCCAGAAGGCCAGTTGCCGGGCGGCCGGGCTGTCCGGGTCGTCCTCGTCGCCGAGCACCGTGTGCTGCCACAGGGTGTAGTCCGCGTACTGGACGAGCAGCGGCGCGAGAGAGGGGTCCCGTCCCTCACGCCGCGCGGTGTAGGCGGCCGACAGGTCGCGCAGGAGCACGCCCAACGACCAGCCGTCCGAGGCGATGTGATGGGCTACCAGGGCCAGGACATGGTCGTCGGCGCCCGTCCGGTACAGGGCGGTGCGCAGCGGGGGCTCGGTCTCCAGGTCGAACTCCCGTGCCCCGAGGGCGGCGAGTGTGCGCGCGAGGCCGGCCGGAGGGCAGTCGACGGGCTCCACCGTCACCGGTACCGCCTCGGCCGGCAGGATGTGCTGCCGGGGCTCGCCGTCGTGCTCGGGGAAGACCGTGCGCAGTGCCTCGTGCCGGGCCACCACGTCGGTGAGCGCGGCCCGCAGTGCTCCGGAGTCCAGCGGACCGCGCAGACGCAGGGCGAAGGGCAGGTTGTAGTCGGAGCCCTGGCCGATCCGGCTGAGGAACCACACACGCCGCTGCGCCGCGGACAGCGGCAGCACGGCGGGGCGCTGCGCCGGCGTGAGCGCCGTGCGGGAGCCCGAGGCCCGGGAGAGGCGCGCCGCGAGGCCCGCGACGGTCGGGCTCTTGAAGAGGTCGCGGATGCCGAGTTCGACGCCGAGAGCGGAGCGGGCCCTGGCGATCAGCCGGGTGGCGAGCAGCGAGTGCCCCCCGAGGTCGAAGAAGCCGTCCTCGGCACCGACCCGTGGCAGGGCGAGGACCTCGGCGAACAGGCCCGCGAGAATCTCCTCCTGGGGGCCGCGGGGCGGGCGTGAACCGGTGTCGGAGTCCTGGCCGGGCGCGGGCAGCTCCATGCGCAGCAGCGCTCGGCGGTCGAGTTTCCCGGTCGCGGTGAGCGGCAGCCGGGGGACGGTGACGAAGTAGCCGGGGATGAGGTAGTCGGGCAGCGACTCGGCCAGCCGTCCGCGGAGCCGGGCCGGGGCCGGGGGTACCGGATCGTCCGTCGTGAGATAGGCGACGAGGCGGCGGTCGCCGGGTGCGACCTCGACCGGGAGTACGGCGGCCTCCCTGACGTGCGGCAGCGCTCGCAGCCCGGCCTCGACCTCGGCGGGCTCCACTCGGTAGCCGCGGATCTTGACCTGGTCGTCGGCGCGGCCGAGGAACTCCACGGCGCCGTCGTGCCGCCACCGCACCAGGTCGCCCGTGCGATACATCAGCCGCCCGGGTCCGTCGCCGAACGGGGACGGCAGGAACCGCTCTGCGGTGAGACCGGGGCTGCCCACGTAGCCGCGCGCCGGCCAGGGTTTGGTGACGTAGAGCTCGCCGGGCACCCCGACGGGGACGGGCCGGAGCCGTTCGTCCAGGACGTGGACGCGGGTGTTGGCGATGGGGGTGCCGATGGGCGGGTGCGTCGGCCAGTGCTCCGGTGGGCCGGTCATCAGGTGGGCCACCACCGCGTGGGTCTCGGTGGGACCGCACTGGTTCTCCAGTACGACGCCCGGCAGCCGGGCCAGGAAGGCACGGATCTCCGCGGTGAGGACGAGCCGTTCGCCGGCCGTGACGATCTCCCGCAGGGGGAGGGGGGCCGCGGCCTCGGCGGCGTCCTGGACGGCGAGTTGTTCGAGGACCATCGGCGGGCAGAACAGCCGCCGGACGTCGTGCGCGCGGATGGCGGCGAGCACCCGCCGCGGGTCGCGGCGCTCCTCCTCGCTGATCAGCACGAGGGCGCGGCCGGTGAGGAGAGTGGTGAACAGCTCCTGGAACGAGGCGTCGAAGTGAAGTGCGGAGAACTGCAGCGTATGTCCGGTGACGGTGGTCCGGTCGATCTGCCACTGGATGAGGTTGACCAGCGGCGCGTGGGACATGGCGACGCCCTTGGGCCGCCCGGTGGAGCCGGAGGTGTAGATCATGTAGCAGAGGTTGTCCGCGCCGGCCGCGGGCTCCGGGTCGGTGTCCGGCCGGTCCGCTGGGGCATCGTGGCCGAGCGGGACGGCGACCGTGGCGGGCGGCAGCAGTGAGCTGAGCGTACGGTCGGTGACGGCGGTGCGCGCCCCCGCGTCGTCGATCAGGTGGGCGATGCGCTCCGCGGGCTGCGTCGGGTCGAGCGGCAGGTATCCGGCACCGGCCTTGAGCACACCGAGCAGCGCCGTCACGAAGCCGGCGCCGCGCGGCAGCAGCAGCGCCACCGGTTCGTCGGTCCGTACGCCGCGGGCGCGCAGCTCGTGGGCCAGCCGGTTGGCACGGGCGTTCAACTCGCGGTAGGAGAGCCGTAGGCCGCCGTCGATCAGCGCCACGGCGTGGGGGGCGCGGCGGACCTGCCGTTCGAAGGCGTCGGTCACGGTGCCTTCGGGCACCGGGCGGTCGGTGTCGTTCCAGGCGGCCAGGGTCGCGTCGAGCTGTCCGGAGTCGGCGATCGGCAGATCCGCCACCGGGCGGTCCGGGCCGAGTGCGGCCTCGCCCAGCAGATGCGCGTAGTGGCGGGCGAAGCCGCGCACCGTGGACTCGTCGAAGAGGTCGGTCGCATAGACCAGTTCGCCCTGGAGCGGCCCCGATCCCGGGTCGGTCAGATGCAGCGCCAGGTCGAAGTTGGTGGAGGTGTGCCGGGGCCGCACGCGCTCGACGACGGTGTCGGCGAGCGTGGCCGTGGCGGGGGCCTCCGAGAGGTCGAACCAGGTCTGGACGACAGGGTTGTGACTGACTTCGCGGGGCGGCGCGAGCTCCTCGATGAGGTGCTGGAAGGGCACGTCCTGGTGCGCGAACGCGTCGAGGACCGTGCCCCTGGTCCGGTCGACGAGGTGCGCGAACGTGGGGTTGTCGGTGAGGTCCGCCCGCAGGGGGAGGGTGTTGACGAAGAAGCCGACCATGTCCTCCAGTTCGGCCTGTGTACGGCCCGCCGACGGACAGCCGACGAGGAAGTCGACGCTGTGGGCGTAGCGGGAGAGCAGGACCTGGTACGCGGCCAGCGTGGTCATGAACAGCGTCGCACCGTGGGCGCGGGACAGAACGCGCAGCCGCTCCGCGGCGTCCTCGGGGACGGTGAAGCCGACCCTGGCCCCGTGGTATCCGGGGGTCGCCGGGCGCGGCCGGTCGGTGGGCAGCTCCAAGGTGGTGGGGGCGCCCCGGAGGGCGGTGCGCCAGTGGTCGAGGTGCGGGGCCAGGCGCTCCGGCGTCAGACGGCGTTGCTGCCAGGCCGCGTAATCGCCGTACTCGACAGGCAGTTCGGTCCAGGCCGGATCGGCACCGGAGCGGGCGGCGCGGTAGGCCAGGTCCAGGTCACGCTCGAAGACGGCGGTGGACCAGCCGTCGAAGGCGATGTGGTGGATGACCGCGACGAGCACATGGTCGTCGTCGCCGAGGCGCAGCAGGCGCGCGCGCAGGAGCGGCCCGGTGCCCAGGTCGAAGGGGGTGCGCACCTCCGCGGCGATGATGTCGTCGGCGGCTTCCTCGGGGGCGCGGCGGTCGCTGAGGTCGGTCACCGGCAGGGTGACGCGGTCGGCCGGTCCGGCGACCGCGTGGGGATCGCCCCCGTCGTCGGCGAAGTGAGAGCGCAGGGGGGTGTGACGCGTGACCACCAGGTGGAGAGCCCGGCGCAGGGCGGGGACGTCGAGCGGGCCCCTGACGCGGTACACGGTGTCCGCGGTGATGTAGGCGATCGAGCCGGGGTGCAACTGCTCGATGAACCACAGGCGTTGCTGGGCGAAGGACAGGGGGGTGCGGTCACCGACGTGCCCCCGGACCAGGGCCGTCGACCGGTCCGTGCGGGCGGGAGCCGCGCCGCGCAGACGGCGGGCGAGCAGCTCGGCCTGGGCGGCGGAGAGCTGCGAAGAGTGCTCGACTGACATGGACCCTCCGAACGTGTGACCGGGGCGCGTAGCTGTGGCTGCGGCGGACGGGGCCGCCGTGGCTACGGCGTCGGGCTGCTCACGTCCCGCTCGGCCAGGGCTCTGCGGACGCTGAGCGGCGTGATGTCGGTCCAGACCCGGTTGATGTGGTCGAGACACTCCGCCCTGCCGCCCTCGACCCCGGCCTCGCTCCAGCCGGCCGGGGTCGCACGGTCGGCCGGCCAGATCGAGTACTGCTCCTCATGGTTGACCACAACCTTGTACGCGGCGTCGGCACCGTTCGGCATGGCGCGTCCTCTTCTTCGAGGGAGTGGGGAGCGGGCAGCGGCCCCGGGAGGAGAGGCAGCGGCGCGGGCGGCGCCCGGCCCGAGGGTGTCCGGCCCTGGAAGATCATCAATAGACGGCCGCCGCGGCGCGGAGCAAGAACCCCCGGCAAAGTCCCGGGGTACTACGTTCAGTCCGATGCTGGGCCGACGTTTTGTTTGGTTTTATGGCCAATTATGCGTGGCAAGAACCGCGCGCTACTTCGTTCAATCGGCGTTGTTCGCGCCGATGAGGGTCGCAGATGCTGTTGGCGATCAACCTGTCCATGTCCGCAGCGCAGCCGGATCGCCGTGTCCGTAACAAGGAGCCGCCTTGGACATCATCGAGCGTTTCGAGGAACGGGCGAGCCTCGACCCTGACGCCACAGCGCTCGTGGCGGCTCAGGAGCGGATGACCTACCGCGAACTCGACTCCCGTGCCGACCGGCTGGCACATCTGCTGCAGCGGCGCGGTGCCGGCCCCGAGACGGTCGTCGGTCTGTGCATGGACCGCAGGCCCGAGGCGTTCGTGGCGATGCTCGCCGTGCTCAAGACCGGCGGCGCCGTCCTGCCGATGGACCCCGGCCACCCCGCGCAGCGGCTGCGGGACAACCTGGCCGCGTGCGGGGCGCTGCTCCTGCTCACCGAAGCCGCCCACACCGATGCGTTCCAGGGCCTGGACATCCCGGTGCTGCCGTGCGAGGAGCTCGCGGACACCGTGGCGGAGTACCCCGCGACCCGCCCCGCCAGGTTCCTGCACGAGGCGGCACTGCGCCATGTCCTGTTCACCTCCGGATCCACCGGGCGCCCCAAGGGCATCGGCCTGCCCTCGGCCAGCGTCCGCAACGTCGCCGAGTGGGCGGTGCACCGCCTCGACGGGCCGCAGGTCTTCCTGCAGTTCACCTCGCTCGGCTTCGACGTCTCCCTGCAGGAGATCTTCGGCGCCCTGCTCAGCGGCGGCTCCCTGGTCCTGGTGCGGGAGGAGCACCGTCAGGACCCGGCGGCCCTGCTCGATCTCATGGTGCGCGAGCGCGTGGAGCGGATCTATCTGTCCCCGGCCTTTCTGCGCCAGCTGGCGCGCGCCGCGCTCCAGGACAAGGCCCGGCTGAGCGCGCTCGTCCTGACGGAGATCGTGTCGGCCGGGGAGCCGCTGCGTCTGACGCCCGAAGTCCGGGAATTCATCGGGGCGTTGCCCGGCACCGTCCTGGAGAACCAGTACGGCCCCTCGGAGACGCACCAGGCCACCGCCTGCACCCTGACCGGCGGCCTGGAGCGATGGCCGGACACCCCGCCGCTGGGCCGTCCGCTGCCCGGCGTGCGCGGCCACGTCCTGGACGGGCGTCTCGCCCCGGTCGCGGACGGGCAGCCCGGTGAGCTGTACCTCACCGGCGTCGGCGTCAGCCGGGGCTACCTCGGGCGGCCCGAGCTGACCGCCTCGCGTTTCCTGCCCGACCCCCACGGAGCCCCCGGCGGCCGGATGTACCGCACCGGCGACGTCGTACGCCGCAGTAGCACTGGTGAGTTCGAGTTCGTCGGCCGGTCCGACGGCCAGGTCAAGATCCGCGGCCACCGCGTCGAACCGGGCGAGGTGGACGCGGTGTTCACCTCGCACCCGCGGATACGGGAGGCCGCGACCGTCGCCCACCGGGCGGGCGACGGCACCTGGGAGCTGACCGCGTATCTGGTGCCGCGGCCGGGTGCCGTGCTGCCGGCCGCGGCGGAGCTGCGCGCCTTCGCCGGGCAGCGGCTGCCCGACTACATGGTGCCCGGTGCGCTGATGGCCCTGGAGGAGCTGCCGCTCAACAAGAACGGCAAGGTCGACCGCGCCGCACTGCCCCGGCCCGACGGGGTGTGGCGTGACGGCTCCACCGCGTACATCCCGGCGCGGAACCCGCAGCAGGTCCTCATCCGGGACATCTGGGCCCAGGCCCTGGAGCGGGATCCCGGACACATCGGCATCGACGACGCCTTCCTCGACCTCGGCGGCAACTCCCTGCGCGCCATGCAGGTACTCGCGCGTGTCCGGCAGGTCTTCGACGTGGACCTCCCGGTCCGTGTCCTCTTCGATTCCCCCACGGTCAGGCGGCTGGCCCGGGCCGTGGAGGAGGCCATCATCGCGGACCTCTCGGCCGCACCGGCCTCCGACTCCTGACCCCGACCTCCCGACACCACGTCTCGCGTCCCTGACGACCCATGTACGAACGGATTCCAGAAGGAGTGGTTCACTCATGTCTGCTGCGGGCCAGGCAGCCGGTACCGGCGGCGTCGTGCGCAACGTACTCGACCGGTACTTCCAGGAGATCCGGGCGGCGGCGCGCAAGGCCGGTGCCGCGCGTACCGCACCGCCGGAGATAGCGCTGGAACTCGACGTCAAACCAGCCGAGTTCACGAAGTTCACCGAGGTCACCGACGTCGGCCTGACCCAGGTGCAGTCGCGTACGTACATTCTCGACCTCATGCGCAACCCCGGTGCGCGGACGACGAAGACCGTCGCGTCCCTGCTGATGATCGCCCGCGCGGCCGCTCACATCCGCCGCACCGGCGAGCGGGTGCTGCTGCTCACGCCGACCTCCGGCAACAAGGGGACGGCGCTGCGGGACGCCGTGGCCCGCGCCTACGAGACCGGTCTGGCGACACCCGACGAGCTGCGCATCGTCATGCTCGCCCCCAAGGCGTCGCGGACCAAGCTGCGCGACTGCGCACTGACCGCCGACCGGTCGCTGCGCACCGCGAATCCGGTGGTCGTCGCCGATGTCGAGCAGCCGGCCGACGTGAAGCTGCTCAGCAGCGAGGTCGTGGAACGGTACGCCGCGGAGATCTTCGACACCACCGGCTTCCGGGTCTGGTACACGCTCGACCTCGACAACTACCGCATCGCCGACGCGGCACGCGCCTTCGTCGAGGCCGAACTGCTGCCCCTCACCGAGCAGTCCGCGCCCCGCGTGCACGCCCACGCCGTCTCCAGCGCCTTCGGTCTGCTCGGCTACCACCTCGGGCACCAGCTGCTCACCGAGGGCCTGACCGGTTTCGCGGCGCCCGCCCGGCACCCCGGCTTCTTCCTGATCCAGCAGCTCGCCACCGCCGACATGGTGACCAGCCTGCTCGGTACCAAGGTGCCCGAGTACACCCACGACCAGGAATCCGGTCTGTGGCGGCAGTCCGGGGCGCCCGCGTTCCCCGCGGTCACGGACCATCCGCACGAGGTCATCGACGCCACCTTCTACACCAAGGAGCCGCCCACGCGGCCCCAGGTCAACGGGATCGTCGCCCGTCACGGCGGCGGCGGTGTCGTGGTCTCCCGCCGGGAGTGCCTCGACAGGTTCGACCAGGTGCGCCCGCTCGCCGCCGAGGCCGGGATCACGATCGCCCAGGACCCCGCCCAGATCCGTGAGTGGTCCCTGGTGAAGGCGCTCACCGGCGTGCTCGTGGCGCGCGAACGCGGCCTGATCCCCGCCGGCACCGACGTGGTGGTGCACGCGTCCGGCTACTACAGCGACGAGCTGCTCGCCCCGCTGCGGGACGAACACCTCACTCCCGCCGACACCGCGGACGACCTCGCCAAGACCGTCCTCGCCGCTGCCCACGAGTAGACCCGGCCGCCAAGAGGCCCAAGAGGCCCAAGAGATCGAGAGGCGTCAACGATGTTCCGTACGATGCTCAAGTCCAAGATCCACCGTGCCACGGTCACCCAGTGCGATCTGAACTACGTCGGCTCCCTCACCATCGACGCCGATCTGATGGACGCCGCCGATCTGCTTCCCGGCGAGCTGATCCACCTCGTGGACATCAACAACGGCAACCGGCTCGAAACCTATGTGATCGAGGGGCCCCGGGGCAGTGGTGTCATCGGCGTCAACGGCGCCGCGGCCCGCCTCGTCCAGAACGGCGACCTCGTCATCATCATCGCCTACGCGACGGTCCCCGACGCCGAGGCGGCCAAGACCGACCCCAGCGTGGTCTTCGTCGACGACCGCAACCGGGTCGTGCACCGCGACGCCGCCCTGAGTGCCGTGCCCGCCGGCTACGGGCTGACCTCCGGGGACACGGTGGAGGCCGGGTGATCCCACCGAACTGGCGCTACATCTGGAACAACAGCGGCGACCCGCGCGTCGTGCGGGCCCACACCCTGGCCGACGCTGCCGCCGCCGCCCGGCCCGGCGTCACCGTCTCCCGGCCCGCGGACGGGGGAGTGGTGCTGGCCTACGGCGGGCTGCCCCAGGGCCTGACACACGTACTGCCCTTCCTGGAGCAGCGGCGCGGTACGGCGTCGCACCGCACCCGGCGGGTCACGACCTGGGCCGACCTCGCGAGCGGGCGCGCCGCTCCCGGCGCCGACATCCTCGCGGTCGGTGTGCTGCGCGGCCGCGCCCCGGTCCGGCCGCCGCGGCACAGCCTCCTGCTGCCGTTCAGGATCACCCTGTCGGTACCGGTCGGGCCCGACCCGCAGGACGTACTGAGCAGGCTCTCCCGCAAGGCCCGGCAGCAGCACGCACGCGAACTCCGCTCCCGCGGCCGGAGGCTGGAAGTGGCCCGGGGGGAGGAGGACTTCGCGCACTTCTACGACGGCATGCACCGGCCGACCATGACGAACAGACACGGCGACTCCGCACGCTCGGAGGAACGGGAAAGCGCCCGGGTATGCCTCTTCCGGCGCGGCGTGCTGTTCTTCCTGCGCGAGTCGGACCGCCGGGTCGCGGGGATGCTGTGCCGGCTCGAAGGCCGGACGCTGGTCGTGCGCCTGGCCGGCGTGGACGCCGGCGGCGCCGACGCGTACCGCTCCGGCACCTACATGGCGATGTATGTGCTGATCCTGCAGTGGGCGGCCGCGCACGGTCTGACGCGGGTGGACCTGTCCGGGTGCGAGCCGTTCCTGAGCAAGGGGATCCTCCAGTTCAAACGCAAGATGCACCCCGAGATAGCCCTGCCCGACAACCACTTCCACCACAAGCGGCTCGTGCTGCGGGTCCGCAGGGACAGCCCGGCCGTCCGTGACTTCCTGACCGCCAACCCCGTGCTCGGTCTCGGCCGGAACCAGGAACTCGAAGCGGCCTACTTCCACGACGCGGAGCGGCCGCCCCGTCTCGACCTGCGCTGGCAGTGCCCCGGCGTGCGGGGGCACCGGCTCGTCCACTTCGACGACTTCCTCGCCGGCCTTCCCGGCTCCTCACCGCGGACGCCCGCTGCCCGACCCACTCTTCCCTGACGTCTACACAAGGAGCGCGTGATGTGTGGCATCGCCGGCTGGATCGACTTCTCCCGGGACCTCACCCTGGAGCGGCAGACCGTGGAGGCCATGACCGGTTCCCTGTACCGCCGGGGGCCGGACGCCGACGGGGTGTGGCTCGCTCCGCACGTCGCGCTGGGCCACCAGCGCCTGGCCGTCGTCGACCTGGAGGGCGGCAAGCAGCCCATGATGGCGTACCGGGGCGCGCCCATGTCCCCGGTGGTGCTGACGTACAGCGGCGAGGTCTACAACTTCCGTGAACTGCGGGCCCAGCTGTCCTCACGCGGCCACCGCTTCGAGACGGTCTCCGACACCGAGGTCGTGCTGCACGCCTACCTGGAGTGGGGCGTGGCCTTCGTCGACCATCTCACCGGGATGTTCGCCTTCGCGATATGGGACGCCGGCCGTGAGGAACTGCTCCTCGTACGCGACCGGCTCGGCGTCAAACCCCTCTACTACCACGCCTACGACGGCGGCCTGCTGTTCGGCTCCGAGCCCAAGGCGATCCTGGCCAACCCGCTGTTCACCGCGAGGACCAGCGAGGACAAGCTCCCCATTCTGTTCAACCCCCGCCTCGCCATGCCGTGGGAGACGCCCTACACCGATCTGCGCCAGGTACAGCCCGGCCATATCGTGCGCGTCGACCGGTCCGGTGCCCATGAGACGCCCTACTGGCGGCTGGTGAGCCGGGAGCATCACGAGGACGGACCCGCCACCGTGACCCGGGTCCGGGAGATCCTGGAGGACGTCGTCCTGCACCAGATGGTGGCGGACGTGCCGCTGTGCACCCTGCTGTCCGGCGGCCTGGACTCCTCGACGATCACCGCCCTGGCCGCCGCCCATCACCCCCGGGGGCTGCGCTCCTTCTCCGTCGACTTCGAGGGCGCCGACGACGACTTCCGCGCCACCGCCCTGCGACCCGAACGCGACACCCCCTTCGCCCTGGCCGCGGCCGCCCACCTGGGCGTCGACCACACCTCGATCACCCTCGACCCGGCGGCGCTGCCCGGGGTCGTGCCGGAGACGCTGCTCGCCCGCGACCAGCCCAGTCTCGGCCAGTTCGACTCCTCCATGTACCTGCTCTTCCAGGCGATCCGGGAGCGGTCCACGGTCGCCCTCTCCGGCGAGGCGGCCGACGAGGTGTTCGGCGGCTACCCCTGGTTCTTCGACCGCGGCACCGTCTGGGGCGACACCTTCCCCTGGCTCGGCAACAGCCCCCGGCTCACGGACTGCCTGGCGCCCGACGTCCGGGCCCGGATCCGTCCCGACGACGACGAACGCGACCGCTACGCCACGCTCCGCTCGCGCGTTCCGCGCCTGCCGGGCGAGTCCGGACTGCAGGCCCGGATGCGCGAGGTCCTCTACCTGAGCCTGCAGGGACCGCTCCTCTACCTCCTCGACCGCAAGGACCGGATGAGCATGGCCGTCGGTCTGGAGGTGCGGGTGCCGTTCTGCGACCACACGCTCCTGGAGTACGTGTGGAACGTGCCGTGGAAGATGAAGGTCGCCGACGGGCGAGAGAAGAGCCTGCTGCGTTCCGCCGCCGCCGACCTGCTGCCCCGCGAGGTGCTCCAGCGCCGCAAGAGCGCCTACCCCGCCACCTTCTCGTCGGCCCACGCCGCCGCCGTACGCACCGCTCTGGACGCCGTGCTGGACGACGGTGACTCCCCGCTGGCGGGACTGCTCGACGTACCCAAGGTGCGGGAGCTGGCCACGGGCCGGACCCAGATGATGACCATGGCCGACAATCTGCACCTGCTGCTGCCCCTGATCGAGGTCGACCGCTGGATGCGGACCTACAACGTTTCGCTGACAGCCTGAGCGCCCGACAGCCCAGGGCGCCCCACCGGGACCGAGGAGACACCGATGGACAGCGGCAAAAGCCGGCTCGCCGGACTGGCAGCGGAGTTCTGGACATGGCGCGAGGCCGCACAGCCCGACTCCTACGACGACATCACCCGGGTCGAGCGCCCCAGCGGCTGGCTGCCCGACTGGTCGCCCGAAGCGATCGCCGAACGGCGGCGTGTCCTGAAGGAATTCACGCGCCGCCACGGTGACCTCGACATGTCGGCGGCGTCCGTCCCCGACCGGGTCGACGCGGCCCTGCTGGGTTCCGCGCTGGCCCGGGTGCACTGGGAGCTGGATCAGCTGCGCGACTGGCGCCGCAACCCCTGTTTCGCCATCGACCAGGCCCTGGTGCCCGTCTACAACCTGCTGCTCGAACCGCCGCCCTTCCACGGCACACGCGCTCAGGACATCATCGCCCGCCTCGGCCGCGTACCGGAACTCCTGGAGCAGGCGAAACACCACCTCACCGGTCATGCGGCAGGCCCCCTCGCCCAGTACGCGCTGCGGCTGCTGGACACCGCCGACCAGGCTCTGGGGGCGGCCATGGCGGGGCTGGCCCCGTTCCTGACCGCAGAGCGGGCAGCAGCCCTCCTCGCCGCCACCACAGCCGCGCAGCACGCGCTCGTGGACTACCGGGAGTGGCTCCGGGAGCACCTGCCGGCCTTCACGGGGGCGATCAGCCCGGGCCCCGAGGCCTTCCGCTACTTCCTGCACCGCGTGGCCCTGCTGCCCTACCCGGTCCAGCGGCTGCGGGACATGGGCCGCCAGGAGTACGCCCGCGCCGCGGCGGCCGAGCTGGTGCTGCGCCGGCGCCACCGGGACCTTCCCGAGCCGGCGCTCCTCGCCGGCACCACGCGGCAGATCGAGCGACAGCGCACGGACGAACAGAACATCCGGATCTTCCTGCGCGACGAAGGCCTCATCGATCTCCCCCATGACCTGCGCCACTACCGCAACGCCCCCATGCCGCCCCATCTGGAACCGCTGACCTGGCTCGGCGTCCCGCACTACATGGCCTCACCCCGTCAACCCGGCCAGGACGCCCTGCGCTACATCCGCGCCCCGCGCGCGGACCTGCCGTACTTCCAGCGCGCGGAGGCCCACGACCCGCGTGTCGGCGTCATCCACGAGGGCGTTCACGCCTGGCAGTCCGCACTCTCGTGGCGCCATCCCAACCCACTGCGACGCCACTACTACGACTCCGCGGCCAACGAGGGTGTCGCCTTCCACGCGGAGGAACTCACCCTGCACGCCGGGCTGTTCGACGACGACCCGGTCAGCGCGCTGTTCGTGGTGAACGCGATGCGCCTGCGTGCCCTGCGGGTGGAGGTGGACATCGGCCTCGCCCTCGGCGAACTGACCCTGGAGCAGGCCGCCACCCGGCTCGCGGAGTACGTCCCCATGGACCCCGGGACGGCCTGGGAGGAGGCGGCCTTCTTCGCCGGTCACCCGGGCCAGGGGCTGAGCTACCTCATCGGCAAGATACAGATCCACGACCTCCTCGCCGACGCCGCCCGGCGCGGGGGCGACACCTTCGGGCTCGCCTCCTTCATGGGGCGCCTGTGGCGCGAGGGCAACGTCCCCCTGTCCCTGCAGCGTTGGGAGCTCCTCGGTGACCGGGACCACGTGGAGGCGGCCCGGCGGCTGGGAGGTGACCGAAGTGCGCCTGCTGGAGACCTGGCGGAAGCTGCTCTCGGGTGACGAGGGCGGCACCGGCCCGGACGGCGCGGGCGGTGCGCGCCTGCGAGCCGGCATCCTGGCGGGCCTGACCTGCGGAACGGTCGCGGTCCACGCGCTCGCCCCGATGGCGCGGGAGCACCTCACGGAACGCGAGGAGCAGGCTCCGGGACAACGCGCGAACCGGGTACGGCACCACGCCGGAAACGGGCCGTGACGGGCTGCCGCACACGGTGTGGACGACCGCGGGCCCGACCGCCGGGAGCCGGTCCCACGGCAGCTGCCCGTCCGTCGGGCGGACCGGGCAGCTGCCGTGTCATGGCGTGCTCACAGGCGCCGTACGGCTACGAGATGCCGCCGTACGGGCGGGTGATGAGCTCCAGGGCATGACCGCTCGGGTCGAGGAAGTACACGCCCCGGCCGCCGTCGTTGTGGTTGATCTCGCCGGGGAGTTTCTGATGGGGATCGGCGTAGTAGGTGAGCTCCTGCTCCTTGATCCGGGCGAATGCCGTGTCGAACTCCGCCTCCGAGATGAGGAAGGCGTAATGCTGCGTCGTGATCGAATCCGCGGGAATCGTCGCGAAGTCGAGTGTGACGCCGTTCGCGAGGTCGACCGGAATGAAAGGCCCCCATTCCGGCCCGGTCTCCAGGTCCAGAAGGTGCGCCAGGAAATCGGCGGATTCCCGGTTGTTCCGGCAGTGAACGATGGTGTGATTCAACTCTATTGACACTGTGGAATGCCTCCAACGGGCATCTCACGGGCTACCTCCACGCCTCACCCGGCCGGTGACCGACGCGCGATGCCGTGCGGGGATCTTAGGCAGGCGGACGGAGGGACGTCGAGGGGTCCCGTAGTGATGGCTCAATTCCGCCCACTGCCCACCACCGGCCCCTTCCTCAGGCACCGCCCTTCCCCCGTCCAGCCTACCCACCGGCCTCCCCATCGGCCTCCCGCCCTGCGGCCGTCTCCGGCGGGCGGGGCCGCCCGTGATGCGCTCACCATGGAGGCAGAACGTTCACCACGCGGCACCGGGGAACGCGCGGTACCCGGGATCCACCGTGACGGAGAGATCCGTACAGGCGCAGTGAGGAGGCATCCGGTGGTACGGAGTTCTGACGGCGCCCGGGACGGGGAGGCGGACGACGGGGCGGCCTGGGGAGCGGACCGGGCGACGGCCCGGGACAGCGGGCGTCAGGAGACCGAGGAGCAACGGGCGGACCGGCGGTGGGGCGATCTGCTCCAGGAACTGCGTGTCGCCCAGACCGGCGTACAGATCCTCTTCGGCTTTCTGCTCGCCGTGGTCTTCCAGCCCCGGTTCACCGAACTGTCGGTCACCGACCGCAACATCTACGTGGTGACGGTGATGCTCGGCTCGGCGACGGCGGCCACGCTCATCGGGCCCGTCTCGTACCACCGGCTGCTCACCGGCCGCCGGGTGAAGCCGCAGACGGTCGTCTGGGCCTCCCGGCTGACCGTGCTCGGCCTGGTGCTGCTGTTCTGCACGATGTGCTCGGCCCTGCTGCTGATCCTCCGTGTCACCCTGCACAATGAACTGGCCCTGTGGCTGGTGGGCGGCATGGCGCTGTGGTTCCTGGTCTGCTGGTTCGCGTTCCCCCTGTGGGAGCGCGCCCGCGCGGGCGCGCCGGGCCGGGGCGGGCGCCCGGCCCCGCGGGACTGAGCGGCCCGCGGGGCGGAGGGAGCGCAGGACCGAACGGCTCAGTCGTCCGTCCGCGCCGGGCTGCGTACATCGGTCACGGTGAAGAGCGCACCGTCCGGGTCCCGCAGGGTCGCCTCACGGCCGCGGAGCACGGCCTGTTCCTCGACCAGGGTGCCGCCGTGCCGCTGTGCCGCCGCGACGGTTCCCGCCAGGTCCGTCACGGGGAACTGCACCTGCCAGTGCGGGCGTACGAGGGGGTCGACGGCCGCCTCCACCGCCCCGGAGCTGATCCGGGCCAGCGGCCGTCCGTCGCACCGCACGATGACCTCGTCCCCCTCGTACGCGACGTCGCAGCAGCCGGGACGGCCACTGGCCCAGCCGAGCACCTCGCCGTAGAAGATCGCGGCATCGAACGCGTCACGGGTGCGCAGCCGCAGCCAGGCGTGCGAATGGCTGTCCGGGGCCGGTGGTGAGGTGGCGGGCCCGGTCCGCTCCCAGAGGCCGAACGCCGCCCCGTCCCGGTCGGCGGCCAGGATCCCGCGCCCCTTGCCGAGCGTCAGCGGGCCGACCGCCACCGTCCCGCTGCGCTCGCGGATCCGGGCGGCGGCGACATCGGCGTCCTCGACGGCGAAGTACGGCATCCAGGCGATGGCGACCTGGTACACGGACGACATGGCGTTGATCCCGGCGACGGGCACCCCGCCGCGGCGGGCGACGGTGAACTGCCGGCCGAGCCGTCCCGGGCGGAACGTCCAGCCCAGGACGGCACCGTAGAAGCGCTGCGCGGCCTCCTGGTCGCTGGTCATCAGATTGACCCAGCACGGTGCCGCCGCTCCGGTCAGCGGCGCCGCACCCGATCCCGTACGCGGCTTTTCCGAGGTCATGAACCCACTGCCTTCATCGGTTCTGCGGGGGATCCGGGTCGGGTGGGATCACCTCATTGCCGTGATCACCGAGTTCGTAGGGTGACAGGCCGCTGCCGTTCTCCGGGAACCGGTCCGAGCCGTGCTTGTCGGGCTCCTCGATGTGGGTGCGGTGGTCGGGTGCGGGGGGCTGCTCGTCGGGGCGCGGCGGTGGCAGCTCCGTGTCCCGTTTGCGCATGCCCCACCAGAAGGCGCCGATCAGCACGGCCACCACGGCGACTCCGGCGATGGGCAGGACAACCCCTATGGCGCCCGCTCCGTCCGCGAGCGTGGTGGCGAGGAAAGCCTGGGCTCCGTTCGTTACGTCCATGCATGCCGCATACCCCGGACCAGGGCCAACAGTCAGTTATTCACATAAATTCATATTTTATGAGGACGTAAGGGCGAAAAAGTTTCACCGCAGTGCCGGACGGCCGAGTGCCGCTCTCGTGTCGCCGCCGGCCGGCCGCGGGGTGAGCCTGGAAGAGGTCCCCGAATTTCCGGCTCCAGTGGGAAGGAACCACGGTGAACAGCACGCGAGAGCAGAGCCGCGACCACCCGGCGGGCCGCGAGGTGGTGGTCGCGCTGACCGGATGCTCCACGCAGGACGCACGGACCGTGTTCGACGTGCTGCGCCGTTCCTTCGACTCCGACCGTCCGGAGAGCGATTCACCCAGGCAGGCGGAAGGGCCGCGGCCGACCGTGTGGATGGCCACGGTCGACGTGTCCGAGGCCAGGGCCGAGGCCGAACCGGCCCACCTGTCGGCCCCCGTGATGATCGACGCGCAGGGCGGCTACTGGGCGGTCGAACGGCTGCGTCAGCAGCTGACGGGTGCGTTTGCCGTGCGGGTCGTCGGGACCGCGGCCGGTGACCAGGAGGAAGAAGTCCGTCTGCGCTTGGAGAGCCACTAGTGGACCCGTACAAGGCCGGAATCCGGGATGCCGGGCAGCGGCGGGACGCGGGCACGTCCTCGACGCTCACGCTGTACGTCAACGGCACCGCGGCGACCCTCACCCTCGACCACCGCACCACCGTCCTGGACATGCTGCGCGAGCACCTCGGACTCACGGGTGCGAAGGAGGGCTGCGACCACGGGCAGTGCGGAGCCTGCACCGTGATCGTCGACGGACGCCGTGCCAACAGCTGTCTCCTGCTGGCCGTCGCCCACGACGGCGCCGCGGTCACCACCGTCGAGGGGCTGGCCGAAGGCGACCGGCCGCACCCCGTGCAGCGGGCCTTCGTGGAGCGGGACGCCCTCCAGTGCGGCTACTGCACGCCGGGACAGATCTGCTCCGCCGTCGGCATGCTCGGCGAGGCGGCGGACGGGTTCCCCTCGCATGCCACTGCCCGGGGCCTCGTCCACGGCGGGTCCGCCGTCCTGGACGCGGACGAGATCCGCGAGCGCATGAGCGGCAATCTGTGCCGCTGCGGCGCCTACCCCCGGATCGTCGAAGCGATCGAGGACGTGGCGCCGTGAAGCCGTTCGCCTATCTGCGCCCCGCGTCCGCCGCCGAGGCCGTGCGCCTCCGGGCGGCCCGGCCCGGCTCCCGGTTCCTGGGCGGCGGAACCAACCTCGTCGACCTGATGAAGCTCGGGGCCGAGACCCCGGACCTGCTCATCGACGTCAGCGGGCTCCCGCTGGACCGGGTGAGCCGGACCCCGCAGGGCGGCCTGCGCATCGGAGCGACCGTACGCAACAGCGACCTCGCCGCACACCCGGACGTACGCACCCGCTACCCCGCGCTCTCCCAGGCGCTGCTGGCCGGAGCCTCGGGACAGCTCCGCAACACGGCCACCACCGGCGGGAATCTGCTCCAGCGCACCCGCTGCCCGTACTTCCAGGACATCTCCAAACCCTGCAACAAGCGGTCACCCGGCTCCGGCTGCCCCGCCCGCGACGGCGCCCACCGCGACCTCGCGGTCCTCGGGCACTCCGCCGAGTGCGTCGCGACGAACCCCTCGGACATGGCTGTCGCTCTGGCCGCGCTCGACGCCACCGTCCTGCTGCTCGGACCCGAGGGCGAGCGCGCGGTACCCGTCACCGAATTCCACCGGCTGCCGGGGGAGAACCCGGATCAGGACACCACGATCCGGCCCGGCGAGCTGATCACCGATGTGCTGCTCCCGCCGCGCCCCGACGGTGCGGTCTCCCTCTACCGCAAGGCCCGCGACCGGGCCTCGTACGCCTTCGCCCTGGCCTCCGTCGCCGCCCTCGTCCAGGTGCGTGACGGCCGCATCGCGCACGCGGCCCTGGCCTTCGGCGGGCTCGCCCACCGGCCGTGGCGCGCCCGCGCGGCGGAAACGGTACTGAGGGGCGCACCCGCCACGCCCGCCACCTTCGCGCGTGCGGCGGACGCCGAGCTCGCCGCCGCCCGGCCGCTGCGCGACAACGCCTTCAAGGTGGACCTCGCCCGCCGGCTGGCGGTCGACGTGCTGAGCGAACTGAGCCGACCGCCAGGACCGGCGGATCCGGCAGGACCGGCCGGGCAGCCCGCCCGGTCGGGCTGAGCCCCCCGTACACCCCACACCCCCCATCCGGATCAAGGACTTCCGCCATGAGCCACGCCCCCCAGCCGCCCGGTGCGCCCGTCGTCCGCCGCGAGGCACTGGACAAGGTCACCGGCGGCGCGCGCTACGCGGCGGAGCACACCCCGCCCGGCTGCCTGTACGCCGTCCCCGTCCCCGCCACCGTCGCCGCCGGGCGCGTCGTCGCCGTGCGCACCGCCGACGCCCTCGCCCTCCCGGGCGTGCACACGGTCCTCACGCACGAGAACGCCCCGCGGCTCAAGGACCCCGACGACCCGATCCTCGCCGTGCTCCAGGACGACCGCGTCCCGCACCGCGGCTGGCACATCGCCCTGGTGGTCGCGGACAGCCCCGAGGCTGCCCGGGAGGGGGCCGCGGCCCTGCGGGTCGAGTACGAGCGCGCCCCGGCGTACGACGTCACGCTCACCGACGACCACCCGGGCCTCTACACCCCGGAGCAGGCCAACGGCGGCCATCCGGCCGTCCGGGAGCGCGGCGACTTCGACGCGGTCTTCGCGGCGGCGCCCGTACAGATCGACGCGACGTACCGGCTCGGCGCCCTGCACAACCACCCCATGGAGCCGCACGCCTCCACCGCGGTGTGGGCCGACGGGCATCTGACCGTCCACGACTCCAGCCAGGGTTCGACCTGGGTGCGCGACAGCCTCGCCCGGACCTTCGGCCTCGAACCCTCGCGGATCACCGTCGTCTCCGAGCACGTCGGCGGCGGCTTCGGCTGCAAAGGCACCCCGCGCCCGCAGGTGGTGCTCGCCGTCATGGCCGCCCGGCACACCGGCCGTCCGGTCAAACTGGCACTGCCCCGAGGGCAGTTGGCGGCGGTGGTCGGACACCGCCCTCCCACCGTGCAGCGGGTGAGGATCGGCGCCGACCTCGACGGGATCATCGGCGCGCTCGCCCATGAGGTGGTCACCCAGACCTCCACCGTCACCGAGTTCGTCGAGCAGGCGGCGGTGCCCGCGCGCACGATGTACATCTCGCCGCACAGCCGCACCACCCATCGGGTGGCCGCCCTCGACGTCCCCAGCCCGTCCTGGATGCGCGCACCCGGGGAGGCCTCCGGGATGTACGCGCTGGAGTCGGCGATGGACGAACTGGCCTGCGCGCTCGGTGTCGACCCGGTCGAACTGCGGCTGCGCAACGAGCCGGCGAGCGAACCGGACAGCGGCCGGCCGTTCAGCAGCCGGGGCCTGGCCGCCTGCCTGCGCGAGGGCGCGGAACGCTTCGGCTGGTACGACCGGGACCCCGCCCCCGCCGCCCGGGAGGAAGGGCGGTGGCTGCTGGGCACCGGGGTGGCCTCGGCGACGTACCCCGTGATCGTCGCCCGCTCCACCGCGTCGGCGCACGCGGCACCCGACGGCGGCTACCTCGTCGCGGTCAACGCCACCGACATCGGCACCGGCGCGCGCACGGTCCTCGCGCAGATCGCGGCGTCCGCCCTCGGCGCACCGGTGGAGAGCGTCCGTATCGCCATCGGCGACAGCGACCTGCCCACCGCCCCAGTGGCCGGGGGCTCCTCGGGCACGGCCTCCTGGGGCTGGGCGGTGCACAAGGCGGCCACCGCCCTGGCCGCACGGCTGGAGGCGCGCACGGGACCGCTCCCCGCCGAAGGCCTCACCGTCACCGCCGACACCGAACAGGAAACCTCCGGGGAATCCCCCTACGCACGGCACGCCTTCGGTGCCCACTTCGCCGAGGTGGCCGTCGACACCGTCACCGGAGAGGTCCGCGTACGGCGGCTGCTCGGTGTGTACGCGGCCGGGCGCATCCTCAACTCCCGTACCGCACGGTCCCAGTTCATCGGCGGCATGGTGATGGGTCTCGGTATGGCGCTGACCGAGGGGAGCACCATGGACCCCGCTTTCGGCGACTTCACCCAGAGCGACCTCGCCTCGTACCACGTGCCGGTCAGCGCGGACGTGCCCGACATCCAGGCGCACTGGATCGACGAGGACGACCCGCACCTCAACCCGATGGGCAGCAAGGGCATCGGTGAGATCGGCATCGTCGGCACCGCCGCCGCCATCGGCAACGCCGTGCGCCACGCCACCGCGGCGCGGCTGCGCGCACTTCCGCTCACGCCGGACAAGCTGCTGCCCTATCTGCTCTGAAGCCCACAGAGGGCCACTCATCAGGGCATATGGCCCATCTGTTGCGCATTCGGCACCCCCGGGTCACTCTAAGGAGTGACCCAGAAGTGATAAGTGCTCACGCTTCGTATTCGGGGGTCGGTGGTTCACCGGGGTGAAGCACGTGGGCCTCGCGGTGAGGAGCATCGACGATGACCGTTCCACTCGACCGGCACTACCTGGTCGAACTGCAGGTATCGGCTGAGCGCGTCGCCCAGCTGCGGCGGATCGTCGCCGCGCACCTGCGCCACTGGAGCCTCGATCTGCACGTCCGGCCGGTGTGCCGGGCGCTGGACGAGCTCCTGACCAATGTCCACCGGCATGTCGGTGACGACAACGAGAGCGTCATCGAGCTCCGCTGGACGGGGCGGCACGTCACGGTGTCCGTCGCGGACAACGGCCGCGAGATGCCGCGGCTGCTCGGCGCCGGTGGGGGACTGGGCCGGGTGATGGCCCTGAGCGACAGCTGGGGCACCTGCCGGACCACCGAGGGCAAAGTGGTCTGGTTCACGCGCTACGCCGAGGCGCCGCGCACCGCGGGACTGCTCCCGCACACGCCCCTGCCCGGAACCGGCGAGTCCCGGCTCCAGCCCCTCGCGCTGCTGGTGTGAGGCGCCGCGCGGCTCCCCGGCGGGCGCGGATCCGGTGCCCGGGGAACGCCTGATCCGCGTCCGCCGGGCGCGTGCGGCGAGGGGCCGCGTTGCGCGGCCCGGCGTGGCGCGGCACGGTCGGAGTACCGATGCAAGGAGGCCACTGCCATGCCCATCGCGACGGTCAACCCCGCGAACGGCGAACTGCTCCAGTCCTACGACGCGCTGGGCGGGGAGGAGATCGAGCGCAGGCTCGTCGCCGCCCGGACCACCTTCGGCCAGTACCGCACCACCACCTTCGCCGAGCGGGCGGGCTGGCTGAACCGGGCCGCCGACCTGCTGGACGGGGACCGCGACGAGATCGCCCGCACCATGACCACCGAGATGGGCAAGCCCGTCGGGGCGGCCCGCGCGGAGGCCGCCAAATGTGTCAGGGCGATGCGCTGGTACGCCGCCAACGCCGAACGGCTGCTGGCCGACGAACACCCCACGGACGCCGACGCGCACGACGCCGGCGCCTCCCGGGCCCTCGTCCGTTACCGTCCGCTGGGCGTCGTCCTCGCCGTGATGCCGTGGAACTTCCCGCTGTGGCAGGTGGTGCGCTTCGCCGCGCCCGCCCTGATGGCGGGCAACGTCGGACTGCTGAAGCACGCCTCGAACGTCCCGCGGACCGCCCTGTACCTGGAGGACCTGTTCCGCCGCGCCGGCTTCCCCGCGGGCTGCTTCCGTACGCTGCTCATCGGCTCCGGGGCCGTCGAGGCGATCCTGCGTGACAGCCGGGTCGCCGCCGCCACCCTCACCGGCAGCGAACCGGCCGGACGCGCCGTCGCGGCGGTCGCGGGCGACGTGGTGAAGAAGACCGTGCTGGAACTGGGCGGCAGCGACCCCTATCTGGTCCTGCCGTCGGCGGACATCGAACGGGCGGCCGCGACGGCGGTGACGGCGCGTGTACAGAACAACGGCCAGTCGTGCATCGCCGCCAAGCGCTTCATCGTGCACACCGACGTGTACGACGCCTTCGCCGAGCGCTTCACCGCGGGCATGAGCGCACTGACCGTCGGGGACCCCCTGGAGGAGTCCACCGACGTCGGGCCGCTCTCCAGCGAGCAGGGCCGCACCGATCTGGAGGCACTCGTCGACGACGCCGTCGACCGGGGCGCGAGCGCGCTGTGCGGCGGGCGCAGGCCCGGGAACCTGGGCGCGGGCCTGGACCGGGGGTTCTTCTACCTCCCCACGGTGCTCACCGGGGTCACCGCGTCGATGCGCATCCACCACGAGGAGGCCTTCGGACCCGTCGCCACGCTCTACCGTGTCGCCGACCTGGACGAGGGGGTGCACCTGGCCAACGACACCCCCTTCGGGCTCAGCTCCAACGTATGGACGCGGGACCCGGCGGAGATGGACCGCTGCGTACGCGACCTGGAGGCGGGCGGCGTCTTCTTCAACGGGATGACGGCCTCGCACCCCGCGCTGCCCTTCGGCGGGGTGAAGCGTTCCGGCTACGGGCGGGAGCTCGCCGGGCACGGGATCCGCGAGTTCTGCAATGCCACCACGGTCTGGTACGGCCCCGTCCACCCGTAGCCGCCGGTCTCCGTCGCCCCCGCGGGTCCCTCTGCCGCCCCCCCATGAGCGATCATGAGGGCGCCGGACGCCACGAGGGGGAGAGACCGCGATGAAACTGCGCTGTGCCGTGCTCGACGACTTCCAGTCCGTCGCGACCACCGTCGTCGACTGGTCCCCGGTGACCGAGGACGTGGAGGTCGTCCCGTTCGGCGAACACTTCGGTACGCCGGACGAACTCGCCGCCGCACTCGCGGACTTCGACATCGTGGTCACCCTGCGCGAACGGGTCGCCTTCCCCGCGGAACTCTTCGCCCGGCTGCCCCGGCTCAGGCTGCTCGTCGCCTCCGGCATGCGCAATTCGGTCATCGACCTCGCCGCCGCCGAACGCCACGGGGTCACCGTCTGCGGCACCGCCAGCTCCTCCGCCCCGCCCGTCGAGCTGACCTGGGCCCTGCTGCTCGGCCTGGCCCGGGGCCTCGTCACCGAGGCGACGGCCCTGCGCTCCGGCGGCCCCTGGCAGTCCACGCTCGGGGCCGACCTGCACGGCCGGCGCCTGGGTCTGCTGGGTCTCGGGAAGACCGGCGGCCGGATGGCCGCGATCGGCCGGGCCTTCGGCATGGACGTCCTGGCCTGGAGCCAGAACCTCACCAGGGAGCGGGCCGAGGAGACCGGTGCCGGTCTCGCCGCCTCCCGGAGGGAGCTGCTGGAGACCAGTGACTTCGTCTCCGTCCATCTGGCGCTGAGCGACCGCACCCGGGGGCTGATCGGAGCGGCGGAGCTCGCCCTCATGCGCCCCACGGCGTATCTGATCAATACGTCGCGGGCCGCCATTGTCGACCAGGACGCCCTGCTCGCCGCGCTGCACGCGGGCACCATCGCGGGTGCCGGCGTCGATGTGTTCGATGTCGAGCCCCTGCCGGCCGGACATCCGATGCGGACCGCGCCGCGCCTGCTGGCGACCCCGCACCTCGGCTATGTCTCGCGCGGCAACTACGAGACGTACTACGGCCAGGCCGTCGAGGACATCGAGGCGTTCCTGGCGGGCAGGCCCGTGCGCCGCCTCGGCTGAGCACCGCGCAGTCGGCACGCCGGGACGGGACGGCCGAGGGCCGGGCCGCTCCCGCCGGGCCGGGGTCTCAGTAGCGCAGGGCCGCAGCGATCCGGCCGTGCTCGGCGAGGGAGTCGTCGGCGACGAACACGACGTCGGCGCCGTTGTCCAGGGCCGCCTCGACGAGCTCGTCCACGATGTCCTCGCGCACCTGCCCGTCCGCCGCCCGCGCACTCTCGTCCGCGGTCACCGGCTCCAGGTGTTCGTCGCGGACCCTGACGGTCCGCTGGACATGCTCCTCGACCGCGACGAGCCCGGCGCGGCCCTCCCGCACCGCCGCCCACACCTCGTCGAGTCCGCCGGCGAACGCGCGGCTGCCGCGTGCGTGGTCGAGCCTGGTGTCGATCTCGGCCGCCCGTTGCCCGGACCCTTCCTTCAGGGCGGGGCGCAGCTCCTTGAGCAGCTCGGCCGGCGGGATGTCGGCGGGCGCCCCCTTGGTGACCCGGCCTGCGGCCGACCTGCCGCACTCGCCCACCTCGTCGAACATCGCGAGCGCGGGTGCCAGGCCGAAGAGGTACAGGGGGCGGGGGTCGGTGGCGAGCACTCCGCGCAGCTTCTCGTCGACCGTGCGCAGGAACTGCCGGGTCTCCTCGTCGCTGAAGGTGCTCGGGGTGTCGCCGATCCGCTCCTCGCGCTGCGGGTTCGGGGGCTCCTTGGGGGCGGTCAGCGGGAACCCGCCCCGCTCCTGCGGACGGACGCCGTCCGTGGTGCCGCTCCACAGCGCCGCGTGGTCGGCGGCGACGGTGAGCACCCAGAACGGCCGGGCCTGGGCCTTCGCGGCGACGAGGTTGCGGGTGAGGTAGGTGTCGCTCAGAACCACCCGTTCGGGTGCCGTTCGGGGCAGCTGCCAGATCTGGTACTCCTCGGCCGTGGCCAGGATGACCAGGGAGTCCAGCGCCCGGCGCGGGTCCACCTCGGCGACCGCGCGGTCCAGCTGTCCCTTGACGGCGGCGGCGGCCTCGCGGGTCACCCGCGGATCGGCGTCCAGCCGGCTGCCGGCCTCCGCCACCAGATTGCGCAGCCGTACGGAGTCCTGCGCGTTGTCCGGCGCCCGCCGGTGCGTCGGCATGGTCAGGGACACGGCCGGATAGGGCCTGGTCGCCCGCAGCTCCTGCAACAGACCGGCGGTCAGGGCGTCCGTATCCATCGTTCCCTCCGGGGGCTCGCTCCCGCTCCCGGATGGAGCGGGGGAATCAACGAGTCAATTCATACCTTTTGAACCTAATATGGGCGAATTGGTGATCGGTGTGTACGACCCTGGACGGACGGAGGGTCCGTGAACCGGAACAGTTCCGCGCAGGGCTCCACGACGTGAGCGCCGCCGATGCCGTGACCGACGCCCTGCGTGAACTGCGTGCCGAGTTCGTCGGCGTACGCGAGGGAGAGCCGGCCGACTACATCCCGCAGCTGGCCCTCGCCGACCCGGACGCCTTCGGGCTGGCCCTGGTCAGCATGGACGGGCACCGCTACAGCACGGGCGAGGCGGATGTCCCCTTCACTCTCCAGTCGGTCTCCAAACCCTTCGTCTACGCGCTCGCCCTGTCCCTCCTCGGCCTCGACGAGGTGGGCCGCTGGGTGAGCGCCGAACCGAGCGGCGAGGCCTTCAACGCCATCAGCCTGGAGCCGGGTACCGGACGGCCCGCCAACGCCATGGTCAACGCCGGCGCCATCGTCACCACCGCGCTGGTCCCCGACAGTCCGGACGCGCCCGCGTTCGACCGGATCCTGAGCTGCCTGGGCCGCTTCGCCGGACGGCCGCTGGACGTCGACGAGGAGGTGTACGCCTCCGAGGCGGCGACGGGGGACCGCAATCGCGCGCTCGCCTATCTGCTGCGCAGCGCCAGAACCCTGCCCGTCGACCCCGTGGCGGCGGTGGAGACGTACTTCCGGCAGTGCGCCGTACGGGCCACCGCCGTCGATCTCGCCACGATGGCCGCGACCCTGGCCCACGGCGGCGTCAACCCGTACACGGGCGACGCCGTGGTCTCGGCGCGGGTCGCGGCACAGGTGCTCGCCGTCATGGCCACCTGCGGGATGTACGACTCCTCCGGCGACTGGCTGCTGCGGGTCGGGCTGCCGGCCAAGAGCGGTGTGTCGGGAGGGCTGATCGCGGCGGGGCCGGCGCGTTTCGGCCTGGCCACGTACAGCCCGCCGCTGGACGCGTCCGGCACATCGGTCCGCGGTCACGCCGCGCTCGGCGCCCTGTCGCGGCGGCTCGGACTCCACCTCATGAACAATCCGGCGCTGCCCGGTTCCACCGTCGCCCTCGTCACCACCGCCGACGATCTGCCCTCGGCGCCCGCCGGCGGCCGCGAACGCGCCCTGCGTGAACGGGTGGGGGTCGTGGCCGCGCAGGGTGCCCTCGACTTCCCCGCCGCGGAACGGGTGCTGTACGCCCTGGACGAGTCCGGACCGGACCGGAGCGGCGCCGTCGTGCTCGACCTGAGCGATGTCACCTCCATCGACTCGGTGGCCCTGGCGACACTGCACTCCGGACTGCGCCGGCTCGCGGGCGACGGGCGGCGCGCGGCGGTCGTCGACCCGGTGGACCGCCTCGGCCCGCCCGACCTCGTCCGCGAACGGACCGGGCAGGCTCTGCCGCGCTACGCCTCCCGGGAGGAGGCCGTCGAGCGGTGCGCGCACGCGCCGGACGCGCCCCCGGCGAGGTGAGGCGGATGCCCGCCCGCGCCGGGGGCGTGTGCCGGAACGGTTCTTCTACCAGATGGCCTCGACCCACTCGGGGTGGTCGATGAACGGGTTCCGGTTGTGCTGGTACTGGTCGAATATGACGTCGTTGCGCCGCTTCTCGAAGGTGTCCGGCGGGTCTTCCTGGCTCCACTGCTTCAGTACGGACAGCTTGCCGATGTTCGGGGCCGAGCCGTTGCCGACCCGCTCGTTGGGTTCGAGGTCGGCGAAGGAGTCGTCGCCCTCGTAGCGCACCGCCATGTAGAGGATCATGCGGGCGACGTCGCCCTTGACCGCGTCGCGCGGTTCGAAGGAGTCGCTGTCGGTGTAGTTGCCCGGCGCGTCGCCGAGCTCGCTCCCGCCGTTGTCGAAGTCCTTGTTGCCGCGGGTGGAGTTGACCTTCACGTTCGTCGGGCGCAGGTGGTGGATGTCGGTGCCCGGGCCGGTCGCGGTGCCGAAGTCGCCGTGCGACTTGGCCCAGACGTGCTCCCGGTTCCACTGGTTCGTGTTGCCGCCGTTGTCGTTCTTGGACTGGGAGCGCCCGGTGTAGAGGAGGATGACGTTGGAGGAGTTGGTGGGATCCTCGTCGGTGTCCTTGAGGGCGGTCCACACCTGGCTGTAGGACAGCTTGGTCTGGTCGCTGATGATCGTGTGCAGGGCGCCCTTGAGCTCGGTGCCGGTCTTGCCGAGGGCGTCCTGGTAGTACGTGTCGTCGAGGGCGGTGGACGAGGCTGCCGGCCCGTCCGGCAGGGCCTGGGCGGGCGCGGCGGCCGCGGTGCCCGCGAGCACGGCCACGGTGGCCGCGGTGGCCAGCAGTGGACGCGCGTAGAACAGATGACGACGGGACATGTGGGGTGTCCTCTCCGGAAACACGGGTGCCACGACGCCGCCACTGGGTGGAGGCGGTGCCGCGGTCGTTGTGTGATGTGTGGTCAGCCGGGAGCCTTCCACACGCACAGTGACCCGTGTGTGAACGCTGCGTACCTATCATGTGCAGGTCAAGTGAGGGTGCGGCGCCGCCGCCCCGGGAAGCGGCCGGGGCGGCTTCTTCCTCGGATGCGGCCACGCCCGCGCGGGGCGAGAATTACGGCAAGGACGAGGAGGCGGTATGAGCGAAGAGCCCGAATCCGTATCCGTGACCACGGCCGTGCCCGAAGGGCAGTGGGTGACTCCCGACCGGCTGCTGCACACGGGCGGTAGTGATCAGCCGACGGCGGAGGACCTGGTGCTCGCCTCGGGGCGGGACCTGACACCGCAGACGCTGGAGTGGGCACGGCGCAAGCTGGCCGCCGAGGGGCGGTCCGCCATCGACAAGCGGCTTCCGTAGCGGCCGGGGCCGGGGACGGGCCGGTACGGGGGCCGCCGGGCATCCGGGTGTGTGTGGGGCGCCCCCGGATGTTTCCCCGGCGCTCGGCTAGCCTGAGTGCACAATGAACCGTTTGACGACGTCACAGGGCGTACTCGACCTCGCCCGCTTCCCCGAGCACCCGCGCGACCCGTTCCGCGCGTGGGACGCCGCCGATGAGTATCTGCTGCGGCACCTGGCGGACCCCGGCACCGGGGCTCCCGCGGACCTCTCCGGCACGGTCGTCGTCGTGGGCGACCGCTGGGGCGCCCTGACCACCGCGCTCGCCGGTGAGCGCCCCGTACAGATCACCGACTCGTACCTCGCCCGGCGCGCCACCCTGGCGAACCTCGCCCGTAACGGCGCCGACGTGGACGGGGTGCGGCTGCTGTCCGCCCGCGACACCCCGCCGGACCGGATCGACGTCCTGCTGGTGCGGGTGCCCAAGAGCCTCGCGTTCCTGGAGGACCAGCTGCACCGGCTGGCGCCCGCCGTCCACGCGGGCACCGTGGTCGTCGGCACCGGCATGGTCAAGGAGATCCACACCTCCACACTCAAGCTCTTCGAGCGGATCCTCGGGCCGACCCGTACCTCGCTCGCGGTGAAGAAGGCGCGCCTGATCCTCTGCACCCCCGACCCGGACCGGGCCCCGACGCCCAGCCCCTGGCCGTACCGCTACGACCTGCCCGCCGGCGTCGGCACCGTCTCCGGCCGGACCGTGACCAACCACGCGGGGATCTTCTGCGCCGAACGCCTCGACATCGGCACCCGCTTCTTCCTCGGTCATCTGCCCGCACGGACCGGCCCCGAGCACGTCGTGGACCTGGGCTGCGGCAACGGGGTGCTCGGTCTGTCCGCCGCGCTCGGCAACCCCGAGGCGACCGTCACCTTCATCGACGAGTCCTATCAGGCGGTGGCCTCGGCCGAGGCCACCTTCCGGGCCAACGCCCCGGCCGGAGCCAAGGCCGACTTCATCGTCGGCGACGGCCTCGCGGACCTCGCCCCGGGCAGTGTGGACCTGGTGCTCAACAACCCGCCCTTCCACTCCCATCTGGCCACCACCGACGCGACCGCCCGGAACATGTTCCACGACGCCCGCACCGCGCTGCGGCAGGGCGGCGAGCTCTGGGTCGTCGGCAACCGCCACCTCGGCCACCACACCCAGCTGCGCCGTATCTTCGGCAACTGCTCCACCGTGGCCGGTGACCCGAAGTTCGTCGTCCTGCGCGCCGTCAAGCGCTGACGGCGGCCCGCGGAGCCTTCCGGTTCCCCGGTGCCCGGCCATCCGCCGCCCTTCCAGATTCTTGCAACACGTTCTACTGTGTGCGCCGCCGCACACGGGCGACGCGAACGCGAGACTCTGGAGGGGCCGTGCACCTCGAATACACGTCCGAGCAGCAGCAGTTGCGCGCCGAACTGCGCACGTACTTCGCCGGCCTGGTTCCCGACAACGCCTACGCGCGCTACGCGGAACCCGCCGCCCAGAAACGCTTCTACCGCGAGACCGTCCGCCGGCTCGGCACCGACGGCTGGCTCGGCGTCGGCTGGCCCGAGGAGTACGGCGGACGCGGGCTCTCCCCGATGGAACAGTTCATCTTCTTCGACGAGGCCGCCCAGGCTGGCGTACCGCTGCCGCTGATGGCCCTCAACACCGTCGGACCGACGATCATGCAGTTCGGCACCGACGAACAGAAGGCGTACTTCCTGCCGAAGGTGCTCTCGGGGGAGATCGACTTCGCGATCGGCTACAGCGAACCCGACGCGGGCACCGACCTCGCCGCGCTCCGGACCCGGGCCGTCCGCGAGGGCGACGAGGAAACCGGCCGCTACATCGTCAACGGACAGAAGATCTGGACCACCAACGGCGACACCGCCGACTGGGTCTGGCTCGCGGTGCGCACCGACCCCGACGCCCCGCCGCACAAGGGCATCACCATGCTGCTGGTCCCCACGAGCGACCCCGGCTACTCCTGCACCCTGATCAACACGCTCGCCTCGCACGACACCAGCGCCAGCTACTACGAGAACATCGAGGTCCCCGTCTCCCGCCGCGTCGGCGACGAGAACAAGGGCTGGCGGCTCATCACCAACCAGCTCAACCATGAACGCGTCACCCTCGCCGCCCACGGCACCATGGCCGTCCGCGCCCTGCGCAACGTCCAGCGCTGGGCCTTCGGCACCAGGCTGGCCGACGGCCGCCGGGTCGTCGACCTCGGCTGGGTCAGGGCCCTGCTGGCCCGCACCCACACCCGGCTCGACGCGATGAAGCTCCTCAACTGGCAGATGGTCTCCGCCCTCCAGGACGGCACCCTCACCCCGCAGGACGCCTCGGCCGTCAAGGTGTACGGCTCCGAGGCGCGCCGAGACGCGTACGCCTGGCTGATGGAGGTCGTCGGTTCGGCGGGGCCGCTCAAGGAAGGCTCGGAGGGCGCTGTCCTCCACGGCGAACTCGAACGCGGCTACCGGTCCGCCGTCATCTTCACCTTCGGCGGGGGCAACAACGAGATCCAGCGGGAGATCATCTCGTGGATCGGCCTCGGGATGCCGCGGGTACGGCGGTGAACGCGTGTGACTGCAAAAGATAGTTGTCACATCCAGAGGCTGGTTGTCACCATGACCGGGTGGCGGTCTTGGGCAGGTGAGCCGGGACACGGTAGCTGGAACCTGGCCAGGCATGTTGGAACTGGTTGGCTCGCGATGACCCTGGCGGTGGCCTGGTTGTCGATGGCATCGGGTTGGATGAGCATGTGGCGGTCTATGACGTAACCCGGCTTTCCGCCACGGCTGATCCGCGGGACCTGTGCCGTTCCCTGGCGATGCTCGATTCGATCCCGAGCCCGGAATCGGAAGGTGGGTGCTGCTCCTTCAACGCCACTTGGGCTGATAGCGGGAGGAGCGCCTCGATGCGCAACGGTCGGGACGAGCGCCCGGTTGTGTTTTCGGCGGCCGGGGCCTATGTGCGCGGCCTCGACCATGAATCGCCGATGAGCCCTTTGGAAACGATGGCGAGCCCTGGCCGGGCGTGGGCGACGGGGCAACCGTGTCTTCCAGGCCTTCGTCGACGAGCCGACGCAACTTGCGCACGCCCTGGATGGTGTATGTCAGGTGGAAGCGTCGGCCGATCACCGTCTTCACGCGGCTCAGGGTCCAGCGTTGATCTTCCCAGCCGTGTGAGGCCGACGCTTTGGCGAGCTCCGCCTCCATCTGGGTGAACCGCTTCCGGCTCGGCCTCGGCAGCGACGCCGGCCCCTGTGACCGCAGAGCCCGCGGACCGCCCTCGCCCTACATCCGCCACCATTGCTACACCGAGCGGACGCTGACTCGCAGGTCCTTGGCGATCACCGAGCTCGCCTCGCCCCGGGCGAACCGCTCGGCCGCCTCAAGTCGTAGCTCTTTGCGAAACCGCTGCCGTTTGGCGGTCGGCCCGCCCTGTTGTGGATACCGCATGCCTCGGTGATACCGCAGCCGACGACCAGCCGTCAGCCCCTACAACTCCACGAGTTCAACCTCAGTAACCACCAGCACCACAGAGGTCTGTCGAGTAGCTGAAGGACGTGCGGATCTGCTCCAACTGCTGATGCAGCTGAGGCAGCACCAGCTCATGCAGTCCTTCCTGTTCGCAACGGCAACCGTTGTTGTCGGCGATGGCGCGAGCCAGGGCACGGAACGCCGTCGGTGCGCTGACGGCCTGCTTCTCCGCTCGCGCACGCCATCCATCGAGCGCGTCGGATTCCTCCTCCAGCAAGTAGCCCGACTCATACAGTTCAGGGCTCATGCCGACGGGAGTGATGGAACGGCCGCTCTTGGCGCTCAAGTTGATGATGATGTCGATACCTGGTGGGTCGAGATCTCCCCACGCAGCGAGAGGGATTTCCGGGAGCTGCGAAAGGAAGAGTGCGAGGGCCTCTGAGGCGTAGCCCTCCATCCAAATACAAAGCCATCGCTCTGGGACTCTGGTGCGGTTGAGCGCTTGGAACGTCTCCTGGTTCTCAATCAGCAATACGCCGTCGGCGGATACCTCAAATTGTCCCTGGGTAGCAGCGGCTTTGCCAGGGATATCAACGAAAGGCCTGGCGACCGACGCATCGGCCACCAGGCTGTCGAGGCGCCAGTTGGCAGGGCCGAGCATCCGGATTCCGGTGTCGGAGGTGTAGACAGCTTGGTCGAAGGGCAAGCCGATGACGTTACTGAAGGCGTTCCTGGTGGGTTGTGTCCACTTCTTGCTGCCGCCCAGGGCTCGGACGGCAAGCTCGCGTTCGGCGAACTTCCAGCGTCGAGCACGCCCCCGGAACCATTCGGCAGCAGCAGCGAGTGCCGCAGCGTAGGTGGGCCATTTGCGGGTTCCCGTGGCGGAAGCTTCAGGGGCCATCCAGGACGCGGGGTCGGCCAGGCTCATGAGCAGCGCGAGCTCGGCTGCGAGCTCAGGTACGCCGGTGATGCACCGGGACAGTGTGGTCCGGGCACGCTCGATGTCGGCCTTCTTGAGGATGCGGCGGTAGCGGGCGCGGCCTCGGTTGGTTACGAGGGGACCGCCCGTTCCAATCAGCATCTGGCGCAGCGACAGTGCGAAGGCACCGGTCCTCAAAGCCTCGTCTGCTCGATCGAGGTGGATGTATGAGCCACTGAGGGATTTGCCGCCGAACATGCTGAGGAGGTCAGCTCGTTGCTGTGCCGTCATCGGCAGTTCCATTTTGCGGTCCACACCACCGCCGTTGGCGATGCGACGGCGGGCAGCCGCGCAGAACGCGGCGCCACCCGGGGTGAGAGCCCATTGGGCCAGCACCTCAGGCAGTTCAATTCTCCGGGTCATCGTCGCTGTCTTCCTCGTCATCCATGGTCGCGCCCGCGTCACTGAGGTCTTCGTCCTCGTCGAATTCCTCGTCGAGGACGTCCTCGACGTCGTCCCAGTCAATGCCCATGTCGAATGTCGCGTCCTGGCGCAGCGCCGGGTCAGGCAGGTCGTGCCGTTGAGCGCCGTCCCACAGGATCGGTGTGGTGAGGACGCCTGGCAGGCCGGGGTGGCGGAAGAGCTGGTAGGTGGCCACTTTGAGGACCTCCTTGTGGAAGCCCCATTCATCGTGGCTGGCCATGACGACGTCCAGGTCGAGTTGGCTGAGAAGTCCCATGCAGCGGCCGCGCATCTCGGTGTCGACGCCAGCGAATGCCTCATCGAGGTAGATGGGGCGGGGCGCGGTAGGCGACGCGCCTTCGTAGTGGGCCGCTGCGGCGACGAAGAGGGGAAGCTGGAGTGCAACCGCCTGCTCGCCGCCGGACCCGCGCTGTTGCTTCTGGTCGGTCAGGTTGGTCCACTTCTGATCGGGGCCGGCCTTGTGGCGGATGCGGATGCGGCTCCAGGACCGGTAGTCGAGGGCTTCGCGTAGATGGGCCCGCCAGTCCGCAGAGCCTTCGTTCGCCCGTGCGGCCTCCACTTGCGCGACGAGAAAACGGATGAGCCGTTCGCGGGCCGTGTCCGAGAGGTACGCGGTGGACTGCCCGTCCAGGGATTCCAAAGCTTCGCGGACATCTTCGTCCTGGCCGGGGTCGGCTTCCCAGACGAGCTTCATGAGGTGGCCAGATGACGTGGGGACCCGCTGGAGCAGTGTGTTCATGCGCTCGATGAGGTTCGCGGCTTCGGCGCGACGCCGTCGCAGGTGGTCGCCGAGTCGTCCGAGGAGCACCTCAGTGAACAGTTCGTGCTCATCGTCACCGAGCAGGCCACGCCGGGTGTCGATCTCGTTGGCCATGATGTCCCGCGTCTGCGGAACGGTGCGACTTTCCGCATTGTGCACGAGGGTCACCACAAACAGTGGGCCGTCGTATTCGGCGCGCGGGCGCCAGTCGGGCCCGGCAAGTTCGGCCTGCAGCAGTCTGAACTGGGCATCAGCATCGTTCCGCGCTTGGTTCCGCGCCTGTTCGCTGGACGGTTCGTCGGCCAGCTGTTCCACAGTGACGCGAGCCTGGGTCGTGATCGCGGACTCATCCCCGAAATCAATGGCGTTCGCGCCGGCCAGGTCCAGATATCCGCGCCGTGCCAATCGCCGGTAGTCCTCCAGTGCGGTGTGGTATTGGACATCCTTGGCCACACACTGCTCCTTGGCCCCGTTCACTGCTTCGCCCAGTGCGCCTACCTTGCCCGAGACCTCCTTGGACTGGCGATCGTTGGCGTCCAGAGAGGCCTCTGCGGCTGTCAGGCCGTTGGTCGCCCCATCAAGGGCGGCCAGCACCTTGTCCACGGCGGCGCCGGCAAGGCGCCTGCGTACCTCGAGTTTCTCTTTCTTCTCCGCCAGGTTGCTCCCAGCGTCCCTCAGCTCCTCTGTACGGGCGTCGAATTGCCGCTTGGCGCCCGCGAGGCGTGTGTCGCACTGCTTGATCGCACCGCTGCGACTGAGGTGCTCTCGCGCAGCGTGGAACAACTCGGCGACGCCGGTCGCGTAGCGCTTCAGCGCCTCCTGTTCTCCGGTGATGGCGACGGCCTCGGGCCGAATGCCGCGGGGGCGTGCGTAGTCCTCCAGGACCCGCTTGGCCTTATGCAGTTCGTCCTGGAGAACTTGCTGCTGGGCTTGCGCTTGCCGTGCCTCCTGGTCGAGCTGCTCCAGCAGCGCTCGTGCTGCCGCCAGCGCCTGACGAGCCTTTCGTACGTCACGGTCCTTGTGGCGCGGTTCGTTGCGTTCGGACATCAGGTCGTCCAGACGATTCCGGGTGACGGCGACCTGCGTGTCGAGGTCCGCGATGTTGCCGTCGAACTCCTGCAGTTGGAGATCGAGGCTTTCAAGGCGGCGCTGACGCTCCGCAGCACGTGCGGCGGTGCCGATGTGGGCGGCCTTTGTGCCCGTCGTACGACCGCGTAGCAGGCCGATGCGCCAGGTACCGTCCGTGCCGACGCTTGTCGTGGAGGAATGCGGTCCGTCCTGGCCGTCCAGGGCGATCGAGGCCAGGATTTGGCCCGTCACAGACTCTGGAACCAGCGGGTGATCGACGGGGCGCAATACGGCGGACAGGGATCGGGCCGGGGTGCGCTCCGGCTCGGAGGCGACCAGCATCGTCTCCAGGGTGTCGGCGGAGAGTGCCTTGCCGCCAGGAGTGACCCAGGCGTCCAGCAGTCCGGCGCCGAGGAGCGCGGCCTCCAGGTGGGCGGCTTCCTTGTCGGTCACTGCCGGGGCGAATTCAAGGAGGTTCCACAGTGGAGCGCCGTCCGGGGCGGTCGCCGTACGGTCTCGACGTGGCGTGAGCGGGGCAGGTGGTTCGGGATCAACCTGTGCGGCGACGCGGGTGCGCTCGTCGGCGATCTTCTTCCGCTGCTTGTACAGGTCCTTTCGGTCGGCCCTGAGGTCGGCGAGGGCCTCAGTCAGACTACGCTCGATCGGCTGAGCTTGGGCTGCGATCAGTTCAGCCAGGCTCAGCCCAGCATCTTCACTGAGTGTCGGGACGGCGGACACGAGGTCACCCAGTTGGTGTTCGGTGAGCTGGAGTTGTCGGCAACTCTCAGCCCACTCGATGAGGTAGGCCCGGAGTTCGCGCACGCGTTGGGCGACGGCCGTCTCGTGACCGTCGCAGGTCTCTTTGGCCGCGGAACGCCGCTCGATGAGCTTGACGCACAAGTCGGTCGCCGTCTGGTGCTTCCCGTTGGCCTTTTCGATCCCCTTGGCCAGCAGGGCCGCCTGCGCCAGTACCTGGAGTCGCCCGTTCACCTGGGCCATCAGGGTCTTCCGGACGGATTCGGGGTCGTCGCGGAACGTGTCACGCTGACTGTGGTGCTCGGCCTCCAGCGCGGTGCCGCCCACGCTGAGCTCTGCTTTCCTCTCCGCGCTGACGAGCCCTTGGTGCGCGGCATCCAGCGCCTCACGTTCCTCCTCCAGTTCGGAAACCGCCTTGTCACGGCCTTCGGCCGCCTCCTGATGGCGGGCTTGAGCCTTGCGTAAGAGCTCTCCGGCGTCGATCACCTGTCTTTGGAGCTCGGTGATCAACCCGTGCTGCTCCATCTCTGGTTTAGCTCGGAGTTCCGAGATCCTTGTCTGCAGTGTCTTGCACTGCTGTTGAAGCTTGTTCTTGTCATCGTCGCAGCGGCGTAGCCGCTCTTGTTCCGCAGCGAGCTCTTCTTCTTTCTTGCGCTGGGCCTGCCGTGCTGCGCTTCGCTCGCCTTCGGCGGTAACGAGGATCTCGGCGTCGCTGCGGACGACCCGGCGGGCCAGACAGGCGTAAGAGGAGAGGAAAGTGTCGATGTGCCCCTTGCTGTGAATGAGGTCCTGAAGTTCCTCCCGCTCGCGGGCGAGTTCGTCGAACTTGCTGGCCAGGTCTTCAAGAAGCATGCTGCTGACCGGGGGGAGTCCTTCACTGAGCAGTGCACTCAGCTTGCCCACCGTCAGATCCTCACTCAGCTTGGGCCGGCGCAGGGTCAGTAAGAGGTCGACGAGTGAGTTGAGGCGGGTCGGGGAAAACCCGAAGAGCTGCTTGGCGATGGCCTCCCGGTAGTGCTTGGCCCGCTCGTGAACGTCATCCTTGCCCAGCACCGCTTCCAGTTCGGCACGGTTGCGGGGCCTGCGGTCGTCCAGGTATAGGACGAAGTCGTCATCCACCCGCTGGTTCGTGGTAAAGAACCACTTGGCGCGCAGCCCCGTCGTGTCGGACGCCAGGGCATGCATGCCGATGCCCACGGTCAGGAACTCGTGGTCGCCGGACTCCGTGACGCGGCCGTACTCGGTCCATACGTAGCTGATCCGCTGGGGAACCCCGCCGTAGAGGATGTTGTCGCGCATGGAGCGGGCCGCGTTGCCGAACGGGTCGAGACGGCGGGCGTTGAGGATGCCGTCGAGCAGCAGTGGGCTGGTGACTTCTAGCGCCTTAGTCTTGCCGCTGCCGTTGAGGCCACGCAGGATCAGCTTTCCCCCGTAGAAGAAGAACACCTGCTCCTCGTACTCCCAGATGCCGACCAGCCCCATGCGCAACGGCTGAAACCGCCGCAGGTCGGGAACCGGCAACTCGCCGTCGAGGAGTTGCTGCAGGGCCGGGTCGACAGCCGAGGGCTCAGAAGATGTCATCACGGTCTTCACTGTTAGTGGCGGTCGGAGGAAGGTCGTGCGGGCCGAAGAGCATGAAGTCGTCTGCCCCACGGCGCATGCCCTGGCCTACCGGGGCTCGGTAGCGGGCCAGTGCGGGGCGGACGCGCACCCCGCCGGAGACACGGTCTAGGAGCCCAAGGCGTACCAGGATGGGCACGGCGGCGTCCTGGACGCGGTGCGCGTCGAGCGGCTGCCTTTTGATCTTGGGGATGAGGTTGACCAGGTCGCTGGCCACCTGGTCGGCGAGTTCGAGAAGTCGAGAACGCGAAACGAACGTCTGATGCGGGGACGTGCGCATCGCCTCGTGGCACAGGCTGTCGGCGAGGACCAGCGCAGCGAAGGAGGGAGCGCTCGATTTCGGGAATCTCAGATCGGACAGCTCCCCGTCGATGATGGCCGCGCCCTCAGCGCGCACCTCCACCCGCGCGTCGAGCCCCAGCCGTACGGTGGTGATCAACTCGTCGAGGTGCGTCTGGAAGTAGTCGCGCTGGTCCCCGGAAAGATCGTCCACATAGGTGACCGGTTCATCCACCAGACGTCGCATCACAGCATGCCGCACCAATTCCTCAGGCGGTCTTCCTCGCTCGCGTGCGCAGGCGTTGAGCCAGTCGTCCGGCCCAGCCGCATGTACGGGGGCCACCCGGCTGGCCAGCATGATCGCCGCCGTACGGTAGTCGACGTTGTAGAGCGCGTTGCCGTGACCGGCGATGTACTCCTTCTCCTGGTCGCGGGTCGTTCCGGCCTCGCCCTGGGGTGCGAGGACTCCGTACCGGCACAGCAGACGCACCATGGCGACCAGATCGAACCTCTCTTGGTGCACTGTGGCGTCGAAGCGGCGCAGCGCACTGTGAGTACTAGTCAACGCGGTGATTTTCTCCGCCATTTCGCTGATGACGGTCTGCGGCCCACAGTCCTCCAGGACCGCTAGAAGGAGGCAATACAGGGCGGCTTGGCGGGCCGTGGGTGTGCCGTCGTGCTGCAGCTCGCTCGGCTCGGGCGTCTTGAACAGACGAAGTCGGTCGCGCTCCACGTGCAGGTGCCAGCCCAGGTGGTGCTCGAACCAGGTCCGCAGATCGGCCTGATGCTTCCGGGCCAGGTCGAGGGTGCGGGTGTGACGGCCTCGACGGTGCAGCAGTGGCTGAACCAGCAGCGCCCGGACGATGAGGTTGCGTTCGGCAGCGGCCTCGCCGCTTCGCCCCGTCACGCGAACTTCCCTGTGATGATGCGGACGGTCAGCTCCATATCGGCGATCCTCATCTGCCCGCCGCGCATGGCGACCGCGGCAGCCGGTCCGGCGGACGCGGGGGCCAGGGTGATCGCAAGACGTCCATCAGTGGTACGGGCCCGGCGCACGCCCGCGCTGTCCCGGGAGACGGATAACACGCAGTCCAGGCAGCGCAGCAGCACCGACGACTCCGCATCGCTCAGCTGCCCCAGTTCGGAGAGCCGGACACTCCCCCGCGCGGCCAACGCCTGCTCGGCCGAGGTCTCCTCGTGTCGGTGCTTGCCCAGTTCGGCAGCGAGAAGGCTCTTGGCACGGCGCGGGCTGCGTACCCGAGGTGGTGGGCCGACCCTTGTCCTGGGGCCGGAGGCCCGGAGGGTGGCCGAGACCGGAGCAGGGGGCCCGTCCCACCAACTGGCCTGCGGCAGAAAGTCCGCATCGTCGTCCACTGCACGCGGTGTACCCAGGTGACGGGCGGAGTACATGCCGAACGCGGTGCGCCACAGTGCGGACACCTTCGGCTCGGGGGCATCATCCATCGCGTCGAACCACGTGGCCAGTGTCACCAGGTCGGCCGCTCGGTCCACCCTGCGGAAACGCTGCTCGTTGATCTGCCGGATCGTCAGCAGAATTTGGTTGACTGCGTCGGACGCCCTGTCCTGCAGAGCCTGCGCCACCGGCAGGCGGTCGTGGCCGTCGAAGAACCAGCTGCGTACCCCAGCCCACTGCCGCACCAGACGTTCGGTGTCCCGAGCAATGATCTCTTCTTTGGTGGTCCCTAGCTGTGGCGCCGGCTCTATCGCGGCGATATCTCCAAGCCGCGCGGTGATACCGGCCTTCTCAGCCCGTTCGATTATTCCGGAGATGAGCGGTCCGCTGCGGCTCAGTGCGAGGATGAAGGTTTGCAGGTAATCGACGACGACGTCTTTGTAAGCGAGAAACGCCTCCACATCCGTTGCGTCGTCGACCGCGAGAGACCGATTGAGTCCCTGTACGAAGAGCTTCGCGTTCTCGGTCAACTGCGTGAAGCCATTGGCCAGGCGCTGGAAGGCGCGGCCCGCACCTGCAAGATCCGCCGGTGCGGCTTCGACCGCGTGCACCAGTACGATCAGCGCCTCCTGGACCTCCGGAAGCATTGAGGCCTGCAGTGCACCCGCAGCGCCCAGTTCCTGGTCGATCAACGTCAGCGTCCTGTGGACCTGGGCGCCCGTAGGGGTCAGCTGGTACAAGAAGTCCTTGCGGATGAACTCCTGTACGGTGCCGCTGCGTCGGAGGTTGTAGATCCGGTCCACATTGCCCCAGCCGTGCAACGTATCCAGGAGTTCATCAACCGGGGGCATCTGCTCGAGCAGCTCATGGGCAGATTTCAGCCGCTTGGCTACCTTCTGGCCAATCTCGGCCGTCGGGAGGTGGATGCCGAGCCGAGACTCCTCTTCCAAGAGGACGTCCAACACCAGTCGGAAGAACACAGCGTTCTCGCGCGTCAGGTAGTTGACCAGCGGCATGCGGTGGCCGAAGCCGTGCAGAGACGTCATAAGTCCTGATTTAGATAGAGATTGAGCATCATCATCACTGGTACTACTCATACCGTCTCGATGGTGGGGCTGATGTGGTTTTCGAGATACAGCTGCCGGACCGGTAGGGCATCAGCCGCATCACCCGGCCCACAGCCCGACGGGGGATACCGCGCCATGCTCGTGATCTCTCGTCGCACGGATTGGCACACATTGCTCGGTGATGCACGGCATCCAGGGCGGCCCGCAGTCGTCATCCGAAAGCCGACGGCGCTCCCAACGCAAGGGGAGAGCCCGCAGCGCGTGGCAGCTCATGTGCCGCTTTCGTGGCCCTGCCGCATCGCCGTGGAACGTTCCGTCAACCAGGGCCCGCAGGGCGCCGCCTTTCGGACCGCGCCAGCCGTAGACGTCCGCACCTGTGCCGGTGAAGGGGCATTCAGCCCAGCTCCCCGTGCCCGTGCCGCTGAGGTGGGTTGAGTTGCAGGAGTCGATGTCGTCCGGGATGACGTTGTCCTCCCCGATGCGGGGTTCCAGCCGTGCGAGGTCCACCCGGGGGTGAGCGTGCCAACGACCAAAGAACCCCAGAGAAGCTGCCTGAACCGTCATGGAGTTGGTGACGCATGTGCTGGGTCTGTGATTCTGCAAGGATTTCAACCTGTCGACAAGGGTCTGAAAACGAGGAGCGCGCTCCAAGAACTAGTTGGCAGAAGTGCAGGTCAGAGACTTCCGCAGGTAACACGAATGGGCTGTGGTCACAGCGCGCATGACGAGGCTTTTGTGCGAACGGCGAGCTGGCCAACCATTCGGTTGCCATCACGCACGACGTGCTGTCGCTGGCGCCGTACGTGGCCGACTGCATCAAGTCCGGCGGGTTCGACCTCCGGTTGCTGCTGCGGCACTGCCCCGGAGGGATCCTGAACCGAAGGCCGGTCCACACTGCTTTGTCCACATGGGTGCGCTCCCTGAAGAGGGAAACGCCGGCGGGCGCCAGCTCTGCGCGGACACGCACGAGACACACCAGGTGTCTCCAGCGTCCGGCTGCTCCCAAGGACACGTCAGCGCCGTCGCCGACTCCCCGCTTGCGGATCCGGAGCAGGTGGCCGCGACGGCGCCCGCCGCCGCTGGTGATCTTCCATGAAGGAGAACAAGAGGCAGAGCCATACGCACGGCCACTCTCACCAACGGCCGTGTCATGCCCGCACCCCAAGACAGGGGCCGGGATCCGGGACATGGTGGGCGCCTGTGTGCGGGACGGACGAGGAGACCGCCGTTACGGGGCCGCCTGGTTGCCGCCGTTGTTGAGCCAGGCGCGTGCGGCGCCGTTCGTCGGGTCGACGATGAGCCATGTCTCGGCCGATCGGTCGTCGTGCACGAGGAGATAGTCGGCGTCGCCGTCCGCGTCGATGCCGGCGAACTGGACTTCCGCGCCGCCGCCGTGCCCAGTGCCCTCGGCGACGAGCCCCATCGAATGCCACCCGCTGTTGCTGTTCTCTCAGACCCCCTCGTTGCGGAACGCCTCGACGGCGCCGTTCTCGTGGACCGCCAGATAGTCGGCGTCGTGGACCTTGTCGAGGTCGGCCAGGCGTACGGTCCCCCCTCGGCCGGCCACCCCGTTGCCCTCGGCGACCTTGCCTCGGTTCTCCCAGCCGTCCGCGATCTTCGTCCACAGATACACGGCACCCGTGTCGGTGAGGACCGCGTAGTCGGGCGGCCGTTTCCGTCGAAGTCTGCCAGCCGGGCACTGCCCTTCACTCCGACGGAGGCACTGTCGGCGGGGATCTGTTCCTGCGTGATGCGGCCCAGCTCGGACCAGCCCCCACCGGGATTCTTCACGCACAATTGGGGTCGCCGCCGTCCCCGGGTCCGCCGGTTCGGCCACCCATCGCAGCTCACCATCTTCATGACCGTTCACGAACCGGTCCGCCATGTAGGTGTAGCCGTCGTCGTTCGGGTGCAGCTGGTCCAAGAGCATCGGGCCCGTCATCGGACCCAGCTCCGCCAGCACGATTTTCTGTCCCTCGCCTGGAACGCGTGGCCGGGACACGGCGCGGTGGTGGGTTTCACCGGGGCGCCGAGCGGCAACCCGGAGTCCATGTCTCACAGAACAGGCAAGGGAAGCGTCACCGCCGCACGGGTCGTCGCCGCGGTGGCGGACATCATGGCCGTCGTCATCGGCCTGTGGATTCTGATGTACCTGCTCGACGCCAACCGGGCCAACAACCTGGTGCAGTTCGTCCAGGAGGCCGCTCGGTGGCTGGCCGGCTGGTCGTACGACCTGTTCACCTTCGACGACGCGTGGGCACGCGTCGTCTCCGGTTACGGTCTCGCGGCCGTCGTCTATCTCGCCGTGGGCCACGCGCTGGCGGGCAGGATCCGCCGCTACTGACGGCCCTTACACCCAGCCGCAGCGGTCCGGTTCCAGCCCGGACGGCAGTCGTTCGCCGACGCTGCTCGCGGTGGTCGCCTCATCGCCACCCGGGCGCGGCCACCGCCAGCAGCAGCGATCCGACGGTCCAGGTGGTGAGTTCCTCGTTCCGGAAGGCCCGGCTGCCCTCGAAGACGTACTCCGTCCAGCGCATCCCGCCCCTCGGCGCGCAGGTGCTGGATGGACTGGAGGTCCTCCAGCGCCCGGTCGGCCCCCGTCACCCAGAGCGCCAGGGCGAGTTCGCCGCTCTCGCCGCCCGTCACCCAGGGGCTGGGCAGCACACAGCGGACCCCGGGACCGGGGACGATGAAGCGGACCCAGCCCTCCTGGATACGGCGAGTGCCGGCGGCTCCGGTGAGCGCGCCGCCGAGGACCGGGTAGTGAGTGCGTATGAGTGGTGGCTTCGGAGCCACTGGGACAGCTACCCCTGGCGGAAGAACTCCCGCACGTCGGCAGCGACGGCCGTCAGCCCCTCGCCCGCGTCAATCATGGTTGTCACAGTGCACTCCCAGCCGCTGGAGAAGACGTCGGCTCGCAGGGTCCAGCTCAGACACACGTGACCGCCCGAACCGAACGTCGCTCCCACGACCAGCTCGTTGCTGACCCAAGTCCGCTCGCCCTCCCAACCGCGGAAGTCGCGCGCAAGACCGTCGAGAAACTCGGTCAGGTATCCCGCACCGTCCCAGGCAGACACGGTCACCGCCCCGATCCGTGCGCGCAGGCCGTTATCGACAGCCTCCACGGCGAATACGACCTCGAACTCATCCGTCCGCGACCAGTCGAACAACCGGACGGAGGGTGCTTGCGACTCCACCCCCCGAACGACGAGCTCGATCTGCCCGGGAACAACCTCGATCAGACTCACCCACTGAGGATAAGGACGCCAACACGGCCCGGTCATCGCCATGACGACGCGGCGCTACGTTCCGTCGACGTCGGAGGGCTCCACACCCAGACCTCCGCCAGGAGCGTCGCCGTCAGCGGTGATCTTCCGGAGTCGGATTGTTCAACTGTCGACAGCTGAACACGCGAGCCCGCCAGTACCTGTGCCGCTGTACCCCAAGGCTGGAACCGGCCGGTCGCGGTGGTGGGTCGAGCTGGTCCGTAAGCCCCGAGTCCCTCACGCCTTGGGTGACGTGTAGATGCTGGCAGTCATCGCTCCCAGTTGCCTGTTGGCCCTGAGTGCCAGGTCGATGGCATCACTCACGGAATTACTGGGCACCGGGACGTTATTCAGGTATATCGCGAAGGCATAGCGGCGGCCGTCCTTCGCATCGATATATCCTGCGAGCGCCTTCGTGCCGAGAGCCAGTTTTCCCTTGTCAGCGCTGACCAAAGTGCCGGACTTCGCACGGATTTGCCCTGCGGCAGGATCGGTGCGGTCGATGACATCGGCAAGCGAACCATCGACCCCCATACTCGGCATGGAGTCGTGGAAGACATCAAAGTTGTCCTGCCGGGCAAGGTGCCGCAGCAAGGAAATCTGCGCGGTCGGCGTCGCCTTGTCGCCGGGGAGGCCCTGGGCGTCCACGAGAGTGAGTGACTGCGGATCGATACCGGCGCGAGCAAGGAATTCCCGCTCGATTTTCATCCCGTCCGCGTAGGTCCGTTGGCCACGCTGTACTGCCATCAGCGGTGGCAGAAGATTGGCCCCGAGGTTGTGACTGACCTTGTTGATCAGCTTTGCGTATTCCTTGAAGGGCGGCGATGTATAGGTTGCCGATACAGGCATAGCCTTCACATCCTTCGACGGCGGGAGCTTGCTGCTGGGGTTCGCTCCCGTCCGGAGGGAACCCACGCCGACGCCATTTCGTGCCAGTGCCTCGACAAGGACGGTTCGGGCAAAGGCCGCCGGGTCGGGGACCTGGTACGTCGTCATGAACGGGGCCTTCGCATCCGCGGGTACGGAACCTCGCACCCGGACATGCCCAGGGGTGACACTTTCGGTCGTCACCGCCGGCTTGCTTCCGGCGGGTGTGGTCGCCACCTGTGCGTCGACGTCGAAGGCCGCCGTCTTCGGGCGCCAGTCGACCTTCGCCGGCTGGTCGGGTGCGCCCGGCGTGATGAGCACGTCAATCAGGTTGTCATTGATGACGGTCGGGGTGACCGGCACCCCGCCGATCGACACCGGATCCCAGAGCCGATCGTCAATCACCACGTCACCGTCGATGTGACGGATACCGCTCGCAGCGACCTGCCGAGCCAGTTCGTTGATGCCTGCCAGCGGATCCCCTTGAGTCGGGGTCGCCATCCCAGGTACAGCATTGGCGTCATAGTGGTCGAAGTCAGGTACGTCGAGTGTTCCTGACGCAGTGGTCCGCCCGCCGAGTGCCAGGTCGCCGCTGCCGACCATGATCAGGTTGCCCGACGGCCGCCCGTCGGGCGATACCGTGCCTGAATGGACTACCGGAGTGCGGAAGCGATGGTCCTCGCCCAGGACATCGAGCGCGGCACCTACCGCAAAGGTCTTGGCCGTCGAGCCGGTCATGAACTGAGATCCGGTGTCCTTCGACTGGACGATTTCTCCGGTCTCCAGATCGGCTACTTGCACACCCCACTTGCCTGACGACCACGGTGCCGTGTTCATGAATTTCTGCAGATCGGCACTGACTCGCGCAGCGCCTTGCGAGGGAAGAGCCGAATGGTCCAGGGAGTTGTTGGAGCATGCCGACATCGTGACAGCGGCCGCCATCGAAGCAGCAACTATCAGAGTTGAGCGGGGCCGCACCCGGCGGGCCCTGCGCCTGAAGACACGCGAGGATCTACTGGACATCATTTCTTTCCTGATTCATTTTCGTTCTGCGCGGCATGGGGAATCGGTCGAACGCTTTCAGGTCGTCTGAAAGGATTCGCTCGGACGATCCATGTAGCAGGCCGGCGGATGGTGGGGGAGCCCCCCGGCGTCCAGGGCCTCGGGGAACCTCCGGCGTCCAGGAACTGCGAGTCAACTCGCCCTGCCTGTCGCGGAGGCTGTGGGATTCCAGAGGCCGGGGGGAGCAGTGATCGATCGACTGAGCCAGTGGGCGGCGCTATGGACTGGCGCGGTTCGCGCTTCCGCGCGAGCCACGGGTGCTATGCGTGCGGAACGGCGCCGCACTGCGGGCGGGATGTGCGTGGAGCTACCGGCGGCCGGCGCCGGTCAACGGTTGCCCACGTTTCATGGATTGCCCGGCTCCGGCGCGCACAGGTGAGCGCTGATGGCTGCCCATCCCGCCGGAACCATGCGGGAGTCGGTCCGGCCTGATTCTGGTGAAGACCGTCCATGGCGTCAGGGCTAAAATGCCTTACCGAGGGCGATATCGCCGTTACGCGTGTGAACCATCACAACGTGATCGCTCATATCGTCTTTCGTGACATCCACGGTGATGTCGCCCTTTTTTGTGGCCGTGTCGACCGCGTACATCGCCTCCGGCAGGCCGAGCTTGATGCTGCCGTCCTGGCTTCGCATGTCGACGAGGTCGGGTACGGAGGCGAGGCTCACATCGCTATCGCCGTTTCTTGAGGTGACGGTGACCGATTTTGCGGAGATCCTGTCGGCTTTGATGTTTCCGTCGCGGCCCTCCAGATCCAGATTGGCTCCGCTCAGGTCCGACAACTGCACGTCGCTGCTGCCTGCTCTGGCCGAGAAGTCGGCAGTGAAGCCGGTGGCTCTGATGAGGCCCTTGTCGTTCTCGGCGGTGATCGCGACGTCGCGCGGTACCTTCACGTCGTACTTCGCCTTGCAGTTGATGGAGATCCCTGTGCAGTCGAGCGAGAGTGTGAGAGTGCTCCCTTCGAGCTGCCATCCCGGTTCCTTTTCCCCGCCCACCTTCGTGCCGCTGATCCGGCGTTCCACCTGAACATCCTCGACGTCGGCGGCTACAAGTTCGAGATCGGCGGAGTTGGACTTCACGGTCAGGCTGTCGCCGCTGAAGTCGAACGATTTCGATTCCACGGTTGTGCCGGCCGGGTCGCCGTCGGTGGTGCATCCCGTCGCCGCGACGGCGAGGAGAGCGACCCCGCCGAGGGCGAGCAGGGTGTGTGGCCTCATTCCCATGGGGTTAATTCCTTCGTGATTCGGGACATGCGGGTGATGCGTGCGGTTCATGGCGTTGGTGGTCAGTTCGAGAGGTGCGGTCGCGCCGATGGCGCAGCTGTTCCGTGACGTCGGAAGAGCACCCGAATACCGGCTGGTGGGGACACTGGTGTCGTAGGCCCCATGGGGCCGACCAAACGTCTACCGGTGGTGCGGGCAACCTCGTCCGAGCCCGTACCCGCTGGTCGATACCCGCGAAGGTTGGGTGGCGGGGGAGGCGGGGCTCCGGCGGCACGTGCGGCCATCACTTCGATTCACGAGCGCAGAGCCCGCGCCGGGACCGTGCGCGATACGCGGAGAGCCTGGAGGGCCAGAGCGAGACACGTGGTGACGAGTGTGACGCCGGCGAGCGCACCGAGTGTTGCCCAGGGAAGACCGTCCAGAACCTGGACGACGCCGATCCTGGCCCCCACGGCGATGGTGACACTCGTCACCGCGATCGAGATCGCACCGAAGATGATCGCCGTCCCCGCGTAGATCGCTCCCTCATAGATCGTTGATCGTGTGAGCACGCCCGGCCGCGCACCGGCGACCGTCACGATGGCGGAATCACGTGTGCGTTCCCGCCCGACCAGTGCGATCACGGCGAGGCCGCCGACCCAGGACACGACGAAGACCCAGCCCAGCACGACCAGGACGTCGTCCAGTCCGGCGGAGCTTCCGGGCATGACGTTCCCCATCACCATGAAGAGCCCGACGAACGACAGGGAGAGAGCGAAGGGCAGCACTGTGGTGACGCTTCTCGCCGCGCGGGTCCGGCACGATTGCACGGCAAGGTGCCAGGCGACGCCGCGCGACGGCACGAGTGCGGTCCAGGATTTCATCAGAGGTGTGAGCACCCACGGCCCCATCAGCAGCAACAGGCAGATGAGGAAGAGATTGCCGGTGAAAGCGAAGGCCGTCCGCTGTTCGATCCCGCCGTCGAGTTCAAGTCCCAGCCCGGGAATCCACATCCCGACCACACCGGCCAGGAGGCAGAGGGCGAGAATGCCGCGAGCGACGCCGGGCCGCGCCGGTGGATCGGAGAGGTCCCGGAAGGCGCGCATCTCCGGTGTCCTGGCGGCACGGCGTGTGACTCCCCAGCCGCCGAGCAGACACGGGACCACTCCGGACAGCACGCTCGTGCCGATGTGCCAGAGCTGGAAGCCGACCGTGGCTCCGTGCAGGTCGAGTCCCGTTGTCGTCCACTGTGAGAGCGCGATGCTCGCGACGAGGGGGGCCAGCGGTACCGCCAGTGCGCCGGCCATCGTGCCGAGCACGACCAGTTCTGTTCTCAGAACGGATCTGACCCGATTGCGCGGTATCCCGAGGATCACCCACAGGGCGTGTTCGCGCCGCTGGGTCATCAATGTCAGACCGACGGTGGATGCGACGATGCCCACGGCGGCGAGCACGGTGAAGAAGACGATGTTGCCGCCGAGCGCGATCGACGCGGAGACCATCCGCGCATCGCCTGCCGCCCGCGCCGCGGAGACAGCGGTGAACATGGCGATGACCGAGCCCGCTGAGCATGCCGCGCCGACCGCTGCGCACAGGAGCGTCCACAACCACATGGATGCCTGCATGCGAACGTCCGACAGGACAAGTCGCATCACGATGCTTCCTCCCCCGCCTCGTCCTCCGACTGCGCCGCGAGGACGGCATCGCTCACCGCGTGGGAGTCGCCACCGGGAATGATCGCGTGTACCCGCCCGGACCCCATCACCACGACCTGGTCAGCACGTGCGGCCGCGTGGGGGTCGTGTGTGACCATGAGAACCGTGGTTCCCTGCGCGGGAAGTGCCTGCAGCCAATCGAGCACGACGTGACCCGACTTGAGGTCGAGCGCACCGGTCGGCTCGTCGGCGAAGACGACCCGCGGCTGATTCGCGACGACCCGGGCCACCGCGACGCGCTGACGTTCACCTCCGGAGAGCCGATCGGGGCGCCGCCGCGCGTGCTTGGCGATACCGAGCCTCGACATGGCGTCACCGACCCGCGACTTGGGCACCCGGTGGCCGGCGAGTCGCGCGGGCAGGGCGATGTTGTCCTCGACCGTCAGCGAACTGACGAGGTTGTACTCCTGGAAGACGAAGCCGATGTTCTCGCTGCGAAACGCGGCCTGCCCCCGAGGGGTGAGCGACAGGACATCCGTTCCGAGGATCTCGATGGAACCTGCGGTCGCTCGCTCCAGACCGGCCGTGCAGAGCAGGAGCGTCGACTTTCCCGACCCGGAGGGGCCGACAATGGCGGTGAGCCGGGCTTCAGGAGCGTCCAGGTCGATATCGTGCAGGACGCGTGTCGTCTCGCGGCGGCGGCCAGGGACGGGGAAGTCCATCCGAAGGCCGCGCAAGCGAATGGACGGTGCGGAAGCGGCGGCTGAGATAAGCATGTCTCAAGCTAAACAGGGCACGACGGGATCGGCGCGGGTACCCGCACTACTTGAAGGTAGACCCAGGTCTACCTTCGTTCGATCCGGAATATGCGAGAATGCTGGCCATGGCGCAGTTTCGTGTTGTCCGGAGGGTGCTGACGGAATCCATTGCAGCAATGGCCTTCCCGTTTCTGCTGCTTTCCGTTCTCATTGCGCCGGTATCAGCCCCGGTAGTGGCGGAGACGGACCGTTCGAGAGCCCGGTTCTGCGGCGTCGAGACGATGCCCCTGAGACCCTCTGCCGACAGCTGGGCGCAGTGGGTGGCGCGCCAGCTGCGCTCACGGTCAATATGGCGCACTGACTTCCCGATTTACGTCACCGCCGTGATCCTGTCCGTGCTGTCACTGGTGGTGGCCTTCTTCGGATTCATCGGCGCTGTCGCGCTGATTTTCTCTCCCGTCCTGTGGCTCTTCGGCATCGCCGCACAGGTCGGGCCCTTCACCCCGAAAACCATGCAGGAATCCCTCCTGGCAATGCCCGCGGGTATTGCCCTCGGTGCGGTCACCGCGAGCATGCTGACCGGAATTTCTCTTCTTCGAGACCTTTTCCTGCGTACCTTTTCCGGAAGTCGGGATACGGATCTGCTCGCGAAGCTGGAGGAGCTCCGTACCAGTCGGGCTTCGCTGACAGCAGCTTTCGAATTCGAGCGACAGCGCATCGAGCGTGATCTGCACGACGGCGCCCAGCAGGAGCTCGTCGCCGTCGTCATGCGTCTTGGGATGCTGGAAGCCACAGCCACAGCCACAGCCACCGCTGCCGACCAGGAGCGAATCGTGCGGCTGGCGCGTCAGGCCCAGGGCCACGCGGAGCGCGCACTCGAACGGCTGAGGGAGACGGTGCGCGACATCCACCCCCGTGAACTGAGCGACCTCGGTCTCATCGCCGCTGTCCGGGAGCTGGCCGCGCGATCGCCTTTGCGGGTCGAGTTGACCACCACCGGCGATGACGCCCAGCTTTCGTCACCGACTGCGACGGCCGTGTACTTCACGGTGTCCGAGGCTCTGACGAATATCGCGAAGCACGCGGGTGTGGGAAGCGCTCGGATCGATATGCGATGCACCGCAACCGGCGTGCGTGTGCGCGTGCGCGACGACGGTGCAGGCGGTGCGAGAATCGACGCGGGTTCCGGGCTCGCCGGACTGCGTGAGCGGATGCGAAGCGTCGGTGGGAATCTCGAAATTCTCAGCCCGGCGGGTGGCGGAACGGAAGTCGTAGCGTCCGCCCCCAGCCAACCCGCGTGGTGATAAAATCGAGCAGGACGAGCCGGTAGGGAGGGGGCATGAGAATTGTCCTGGCAGACGACAGCGTATTGATACGCGCCGGCATCCGGGAGATTTTGACTTCCCACGCCCATGATGTGATCCGCGAATGTGAAGACGCCGACGAACTGGTCGCCGCCGTCGATGAACTCGCGCGTGCCGGCGCCGCCCCGGACGTGGTGATCACGGACGTACGCATGCCCCCCAGGAACACCGATGACGGACTCCGCGCCGCTATCGATCTGCGGTCGCGTCACCGGGATTTGCCGGTGCTGGTTCTCTCCGCCTATGTCACGGGCCCATATGTACGGGAGCTTCTGAACGGTCCCGGTGCTGACGGAGCCGTCGGCTATCTGCTCAAGGAGAAGGTGGGCCGAGTCGCCGACTTCCTGCGAGCCATTGAGACGGTCTCCGGAGGCGGGGTCGTGATCGACCCCGAGGTTGTCCGCCACGTCACCCGCGCGGACTCGCCGCAGGGGCCGCTGGCCCGGCTTACCGCTCGTGAACGAGAGGTGCTCGCCCTCATGGCCGAAGGGCGCTCCAACGCGGAAATCGCGACGGAGCTGTTTCTTTCGGGGGCTTCCGTGAGTAAGCATGTGGCGAACGTGTTCGTCAAGCTCGGCATGACCCCCGACGAGGACAACCGACGTGTGAAGGCCATTCTGACCTGGTTCGAATACCACTAGCGGCTGTGGGTCGATTGAGTCCGGACTCGACCCCGACGTCTCCACCTCGCGCATTCATGGCGCCTGTTGTCCGAGCGGGTGGTACGACGCGATCCGTCCGCTCGACACCCTCCCGAACCCCGGCCGATCAGGCACACCGAGCGGCCTGTCGAACGTGAACCGGCCCACCGGAACCGTGGAACCCGGCGCACACCCGACGCGACGACCCGGCCGTCACCACACCCACGACCGGCCCGCACAAGGAAAGCGGCCCGCCGATGGATCCGATGGGCCGTCAGGAACGAAAGCCCGAGGCCAACTGCGTGCCTCGGGGTGGCCTCGCGGCACGAACGACTGCCGTCTACCAATGTGTCGGCCGAATCGCCTGCTCCGGGGCGGACGCCGCTGAATCCGGTTGGCATATCCGCAGGTCAGAAACGTTCCCAGGTGTCCACTATCGGACTCGGTCACCACGTGTTGTGACGAGGATTCCCGACGGGCACGGGGCACGGGGCACGGGGCACGGGGGCGCGGGGACGGGCGGCGGAGCGGATCGGATTCCTCTGTCCGCGCGGAGTAATCGCTTGATGAGGCACGGGACTTGGCGGACACTGTCGCGGTGTTCACCGATGCCGACGTTGCCGCGCTGTATGACGTGCTGAACCCGTGGGACCCCGTTCGACGGGCCGAGGACGGCTTCTACTTCCCGTTGGTCATGGACGCGGAGTCGGTGCTGGACATCGGCTGTGGCACCGGGGCCATGCTGCGGCTCGCACGTGAGCGGGGCCATCGCGGCCGGCTCGCCGGGCTGGACCCCGATCGTGCCGCGCTGGCGCGGGCCCGGCGCCGGGCCGACATCGAGTGGAGTGAGGGCACCGCGGCGGACGCGAGGAGCGGCGCCGGATTCGCACTGGCGACGATGACCGGCCACGCCTTCCAGAACCTGATCACCGATCACGATGTGCGCTCCTCGCTCACCGCGATCCACGGGACGCTGCGCCGGGGCGGCCGATTCGTCTTCGAGACCAGGCATCCGCAGGCGCGGGCCTGGGAGGGGTGGACCCCGGCGAACCCGGACGACGTCGTCGAAGTCGTCCACGAGGACGGCCGCGCCCTGCGCTACTGGCACGACGTCGATTCCGTCACCGGTGAGGTGGTCACGTTCCACGGGACGGTGGCCGATCCGGACGGCACCGTGCTCCGCGTGCTCCGTGAAAGCCTGCGTTTCCTCGATGTGGCGGCGCTCGGCAGGTTCCTCGACGGGGCGGGCTTCGAGGTCGAGGGGCAGTACGGCGACTGGCACCGGGGACCTGTCACCGGGGACAGCCGGGAGATCGTCACCGTCGCCCGTCGCGGCTGAACCGTGTCACCGCGCGGCCCTCGCGCTCCGGGTGCCCGGAGGGGGACAGTGTACGGACGTGCCGGCACCGGACCTGGGGCACCGAGCGGGAGGCAGCAGCGGATGGATGACATGGACCCGGGGCTCTTCGGACCCCGATCGGTCACCTGGCAGATGCACGGCGACCCGATGATGTGGGTCGCGGGGGTGCGGGCGCTGTACCTCCAGGCGCTGCACCCGCGCGCCGTCCGGGGCGTCATGCAGAACTCGGACTTCCGCGAGGACGCCTGGGGGCGGCTGATGCGTACCGCCTCGTTCGTCGGCACCGTCACCTACGGCACCACCCCCGCCGCAGAGAAGGCCGGTGCCAGGGTCCGCAAGATACACAGCGTCCTCAAGGCCACCGACCCGGCGACCGGTGAGACCTACGGCATCGACGAACCGGAACTGCTCCTCTGGGTGCACTGCGCCGAGGTCGACTCCTACCTCCAGGTCGAACGCCGCTCCGGCTACCCGCTGACCGACGCCCTGGCCGACCGCTATGTCGACGAACACCGCCGGAGCGCACGCCTCGTCGGACTCGATCCGGACCGTGTGCCCGCCTCCACCGCCGGGCTCACGGCCTACTTCGACGGGGTGCGCCACGAACTCGCCGCCGGAGAGGAGGCGTTGGATGTCGATGACTTCCTGTGCAACCCGCCCGTACATCCCCTGCTGGTTCCGGCGCGTGCGCTGCTCTGGCGGCGCGTGGCGGCGCTCGCCTACCAGTCGCTGCCCTCGTACGCCCATGAGCTGTACGGCCGTCCGGCGCTGCCCCCGGACGTCGTCGACCGCCGTCTGCGCGCCGTCGGTACCGCCCTGCGCGCCGTACCCGCCCGGCTGCGCTGGCAACTGCCGCCGGGACACATTCTGAAGGCGATGGCGCGACTCGGCCCCGGAAGCCGCCCCACCCCGTACAAACTCCGCAGACAGGAAGCCATACTGGACGGGGGACCGGGGAGGGTGCGGGCGTAGACGGAGCGACGGGGGCGAGAAGCAGGCGATGGCGGACACCAGGCTGATCCAGAGCCGGTACCGGCTGCTCGATGTGATCGGGCGCGGGGGCATGGGCGAGGTGTGGCGGGCGCGGGACGAGTCGCTCGGCCGCCAGGTCGCCGTCAAGTGCCTCAAGCCGGTGGGATCCCAGCACGATCAGTCCTTCACCCGCATACTGCGCGAACGCTTCCGGCGCGAGGCCCGGGTGGCCGCCTCGCTCCAGCACCGCGGTGTCACCGTCGTCCATGACTTCGGCGAGCACGAGGGCGTTCTCTTCCTGGTCATGGAGCTCCTGGACGGGAGCAATCTGAGCCAGCTCCTGGAGGAGAACAGACAGCACCCGCTGCCTGTCGAGGACATCGTCGACATCGCGGAACAGGTCGCCGACGCCCTCGGATACACCCATCAGCAGGGCATCGTGCACCGGGACCTCAAGCCCGCCAACATCATGCGTCTCGCCGACGGCACGGTGAAGATCTGCGACTTCGGCATCGCGCGGCTCGGCCGGGAGATCGGCTTCACCTCGCGTCTCACCGGCACCGGCATCGCGATGGGCACCCCGCACTACATGTCGCCCGAGCAGATCAGCGGCGGCCAGGTCGACCACCGCAGCGACCTCTACTCGCTGGGCTGTGTGCTGTACGAGATCGCCACGGGCGTACCGCCGTTCGACCTGGACGACGCCTGGTCCATCCTCGTCGGACACCGCGACACCCCGCCGGAACCGCTGCGCAGCCACCGCGCCGAACTCCCGGGCTTCCTCGACCGCGTCGTCCTCGACCTGCTGGCCAAGACGCCCGACGGGCGGCCGAGCGACGCGGGCGACCTGCGCCGCCGGATCGTGCTCGGGCGCACGGGCGGGCAGCCGTACGCCGGTGTTCCCGGGCGGGTCCACCTGGCCGCGCAGTCCCGTACCCCGCAGGCCCCGGACCCGTCCGTCCCGGCCCTGCCCCTCCCGCAGCCTGCCCGTCCGCCCGCCGTCCGGGAGCCGGGGCTGCCGGCCTGGACGCGCGACATGACCGCGGGTCACCAGGCGACCGGCGCGCTGCTGCCCGGCGCGTACCTGCCCGACCACTCGGCCGGACTGACCGGGCAGTGGACGACCGGCATCGCCTTGCCGGCCCCCTCGGACGGCGGCCCGTCCGGCCCGCCCGGGTGCCCCACGACCGCCCCCGCCGCCCTGCCGGGCAACGGCCCCTCGCCCGCACTGGTCGACGCCCTCGCCGTGCGCCACGGCGAGGGCGTCGCCCTGAGCCGTCGTGGGCTCTGGGAGGAGGCGGGCGAGGCGCACCGCGCCGTCGCCGTCGCCCGCGAACAGGCGCTCGGCCCCGATCACCCCGACACGCTCGCCAGCCGGTACGAGACCGGGTTCGCCCTCAGCCGCACCGACCGTGCCGCCGATGCCCTGCGGGAGTTCGGCCGGGTCGCCGAGGGCCGCGAGCGCACCCTGGGCCCCGATCATCCGGAGACCCTGGCCGCCCGGCAGGAGACCGCGTACGTGCTGGGCAGGCTCGGCCGGCACCTCGACGCCCACCAGGTGTACGCGGCCGTTCTCGCCTCCCGTGAGCGCTCCATGGGCCACGATCACCCGGACACGCTGCGCTGCCGCCACAACCTGGCGTACAACCTCAGCAGGCTCGGGCGGCTGGAGGAGTCCTGCCGGATGGCCCGGGAGGTGGCGGACGCCCGCGCCCGGCTGCTCGGCCCGGCGCACCCCGACACCCTCGTCACCCTCTACGAAGTGGCGTACACCCTCGGTCAGCTGGGGTGCTGGGAGGACGCGCTGGCGACGTACCGGGAGGTGGCACGGGCCCGTGCCGTCACGCTCGGCGCCGATCACCCCGACACCCTCTCCGCCCGCTACGAGATCGGCATCAGCCTGGGCAGGCTGGGCCTCGGCGCGGAGGCCCTGGAGCTGTACGGCGATCTGGTCACGGACCGGACCAGGATCAACGGGCCCGCCGACGCGGAGACCCTGCGCGCCCGGCACGGACTCGGGGTCAACCTGGGGCGGATGTCCCGCTGGGAGGAGGCGCTCGCCGAGGCGCGCGAGGTGTGCGGGCTCCGCGAGCGGACGCTGGGCCCCGACCACCTCGACACCCTCATCAGCCGCCGCGAGATCGCCGTGGGGCTCGGCTGGCTGGGACGTTGGGCGGAGGCCCTCACGGTCTACCGGGAAGTCGCCGAGGCCCGCGGCCGTGTACTGGGCGCGGACCATCCCGATGCCCTGGCCAGCCGGAACGACGAGGCGCACTGCCTGGAACAGCTCGGGCGGACGGGCGAGGCGGCGGAGCTGTACCGGTCGGTCGCCGCGCGGCGCGGGCAGCACGTACCTCCGCCGCGCTGAGCCCACGGCACCGCGCTCGCCACAGCTCCCGGCGGGCCACTGCTCCCGGCACGGAACGCCACAGCTCCCGGTACGCCACAGCTCCCGGTGGGCCACCGTTCCCGGCACGGCGTGCCGCGGGGCACCGGGCCGGAAGCGGCGCGGGGCGGACGCCCGGTGTGCCGACGATGACCGCCGCACCACCCCGGACGCCCGCCCCCGCCGGACCCGCTACCGGCCGAACACGCCCCGCAGCGCGCCGAGCTTGCGCGGCAGGTCGTACTCCGCGCCGCCCTCGTGCCCGTTGTACGTGAACACCTCGATCTCGGCGGGTCCCGCGTAGCGGTGATAGGCCGCGAACACGGTCGAGGACGGGCAGATCTTGTCCATCAGCCCCACCGAGAACCACGCCGGAGCGGTCGCCCGCGCCGCGAAGTTGACCCCGTCGAAGTACGACAGCGTCTCCATCGCCTCCTCGGCCCGGAACCGGTGCCCGGACAGCCAGCGGGCGATCTCCGCGTACGGTCCGGCGTCCGTGATCTGCGAGGCGCGCCGGTAGTGGCAGAGGAACGGCACATCGGCGACCACCGCCGCCGGATCGTCGCGCAGCCCGGCGACGGCGAGCGCGAGCCCGCCGCCCTGGCTGCCGCCGAGGACCGCGACCCGGGAGGAGTCCACGGCCTCGTGGGCCTTCGCCGCGTCGACGGCCCGCACCGCGTCGGTGATGAGCCGGCGGTAGTAGTGCTTGTACGGGTCCTCGATGCCCCGGGTCAGGAAGCCGGGGGAGGAGGAACCGTGACCCTCGGGCCCGATGTCCGGGGTGTCCGCGGTCTGCTTGCCACCGCCGCCCTGCCCCCGGTTGTCCATGATCAGGTGGGCGTAGCCGAGCGCGCTCCAGGTCAGCCAGGAGTAGGGGATGCCGCGGCCGCCGTTGTAGCCGATGTACTGCACCACGGCGGGCAGCGGGCCCGAGCGGACCTTGGGCAGCATCAGCCAGGCCTTCACCGGCTGGCCGCCCCAGCCGCGGAACGTCACGTCGAACACGTCGACGGTCGCGAACCCGGCGTCGTACGGGACGAACTCGGCGTCGAGGCCGTGCCGTTGCGTCTCGGCGAGGGTCTTCGCCCAGAAGGCGTCGAAGTCGGCCGGCTCCTGCGGCTCCGGCCGGTATTCGCGCAGCCGCTCCAGGGGCATGTCGAACAGCAAGGGTCTAGCTCCTCTTCAGCGTGAGGTTGAGGGTCGCACCGTGGTGCGCGGCGGTGTCGGCGGTGATCCTGATGCCGTCGGCGGTGGGTGCGGCGCTGATCCCGGGGTCGGACGAGGCGAGCGTCAGGCCCCGCCCGGTCAGCTCGATGACCACGGAGGACCGCAGCTGGGTCGGGTCGGACAGCGACACGGTCACCGTCTTTCCGGCCGGGCGCACGAGAACCGAGGCCGGACCGTCGGCCTTGAGCTCCTGCGCGGTGCCCGCGGTCCAGAAGTTGGCGGCGAGCAGGCCGTCCGCGCAGCGGCGTACCGCGTGCACGGCGGTGGAGCCGGCGACCAGCTTCACCGGCGGGGCGGCCGACAGCAGCTTCGTGCGCTCGGCGGAGGCGGCCGGGGCCTGGAGGTAGAAGTAGCCCGCGTCGCTCGGCGCGGTGCCGTGGTCCTGCCACAGCGTCAGGTACGGGCGGGTCACCGGGGTGTCCGTGCCGTACTTGAGGTTGATCTCCCGCCAGGTCGCGGTGCGCTCCTCGCGCAGGCCCCGCAGCGCGGTGGCCGTGGGGAAGACATAGCCGCCGGTCCCGGCGACATGGAGCCACTTCACCTGGTCCAGCTGGGCCGACCAGCCCGCGTCGGTGGGCGCCGCCTTACCGTTGACCAGCAGCGCGGCCTTCGGGTCGCGCAGCTTGCGGTTCTCCACCACCGTCTCGGCCCGGCCCGCGTCCGCCGTGATGCCCGAGCCGACACACGCGATGACATCGTCCAGGCAGAACCAGCTCTTCAGCCCGTGCAGGGTGCTGCCGAACGCGCGCAGTTCCATGCCGTAGGCGCCGAGCGTCGTTCCGGGGAGCGAGGTTCCGCCCGCCCAGTCGGCCGTGCTGGTGGTGCGCTGGCCCGCCGCGTCCGCCGGCCGGCCCGCGATGACGGTGGTGCCGGGCAGCCTGGCCGGGTCGACGGTCGGCCAGTAGTCCTCGCTGTAGTGCCCGAGGTCGTCCGTGTACAGCAGCACCATGCCGTCGGAGAGGTGCCAGGCGTGCAGGTTCTCGTTCTGGATCGACTCGTAGTTGTAGATCCGGGTCGAGTACGCGGAGATACCGAGTGCGAACGAGGGCCTGTGGTGCGCCGCCTTGTCCATCCGGGGGTGCTGCTTGTGCGCCACCAGCGGGCCGCGGGCGGGCACGGCGGAGTCGATGACCTGCCGGGCGGCGACCAGCGAGGCCAGATCGGTGACGGCGAGGAAGTCCCGGTAGGTGTCCTCGGCGATCCACTGCTTGACCAGTGCGGTGAACCGTTCGCTGCTCTCGCCGGGGAAGCTCGGGATCAGCCGCAGCACCGCCTCGATGACCGTCTGCGCCGAGACATGGCCCTGCTTGCTGGGCCGGGCGATCTCCCGGCCGCAGACCGAGGCCATCATGTCGCCGCGGGTCATCAGGGGGTCGAAACCGTCGTCGACCCAGCTGCGGACGTTGTCGAGATCGGGGTCGGTGACCTTCCACGCCGTACCGGCCAGCAGGTTCAGCAGCCGGGAGAGGTTGTTGAGCAGTTCCTTGCCGTAGCCGCCGTTGTACGGGTGCTTGTAGTGCTGGAGGAACGAGCCGTCGGAGTAGAAACCCTCGCCGGTGCCGGCCGCGCCACCGGTGCCGTTGAAGGCGAGGACGCTGTTGGCGCCGGAACCCTCGACGTCCGAAAGAGCGTCCCGGACCCGGGCCAGCGCGTCGCTGTCGTCGCGCAGCACGGCGTTGACGGCGACGACGGTGGAGATCCACACCCGGTTGGCGCCGGTCGCGATCTGCCGGTCGGCCCGCCAGAGGTTCGGGTCCGGGGTGTAGTGCCGCACCGCGGTGGTGATCCGGGTCAGCCGCTCGGCGCCGAGCACGTCGTACAGCAGCACCGAGGCGTCGTTGAGCGCCAGCGCCGAGCCGATCTCCCAGTCCCAGTCGTTGTCGAACCGGGTGTGCTCGGGGCCGTAGCGGTGGGTCAGCATCCAGTCGATGCCGCCGAGCAGTGAATCGCGCAGTGCGGTGTCGCCGTACTGCGGGGTGCCCGGGACCGCCCAGGCGGTCGCGGCCGTGGCGAGCCGCTTGAACGACGTGGTGACGTGGTTGGAGAGCGTCGTGCTGGTCAGATCGGGGAACAGCCCGTCGGTACGGGTGGGGTCCAGGCCGTTGGCGGCGGTGGTCGCGGCCCGGCCGATCCGGGCGATGGCGGCGGCGATCCGCGCGTCGCTCTGGTCGAGACCGGGGCCGCCGGTCAGCAGGGTGTGCCAGCGGACGCGCAGCGATGCCGCGTCCCCGGTGGCCGCCTGCGCGCTGCCGCCGAGAGTCAGCGGCAGCGCGGCGGCGGCGCCCAGCGCGGCGGCACCCGCGAGAACGGTGCGCCGGGTGGCGCCGGTGGGCGTGATCCGGGGGGTGGCCGGGGAAGTGCCTCGGGTGGTGCCTCGGTTCATGATGCGGGCCCTCACAGGAGGTGTCGGCGGTCCACGGCCGCGGCGAGCGCGGCATGGCCGGAGGGGGTGGGATGCAGGCCGTCACCGCTGTCGTACGCGGGCAGCAGGCGTGCGGGGCGGGCCGGGTCGCGCAGCGCGGCGTCGAAGTCGGCGACGCCGTCGAAGAGCTGTCCGGTGCGTACGGCGCGGTTGATCCGCTGCCGGACCGTGTCGAGCTCCGGTGTCCAGCGGATCCACCCCTCGAAGGGGGTGATGGTGGAACCGATGATCCGCAGCCCGGCGCTCCGGGCCCGCAGCGCCAGCTGCCGGTAGCCGGCGAGGACGAGCGCGGGATCGGTCTGGCTGGGCGGCTGCTGGACGTCGTTGATCCCCAGGTGCACGATCACGGAGCGCAGTCCCGGCAGCGAGAGCACATCGCGGTCGAAGCGGGACTGGCCGCCGGGACCGAAGCGGGCGTCGTCCAGCAGTACCCGGTTGCCGCTGATCCCGAGGTTGGCGACGGCCGAGCCGGGCAGCCGCCGGGCCAGCTGGTCGGGCCAGCGCAGATCGGCGTCATCGGGGGTCCCGACGCCCTCCGCGATGGAGTCGCCGAGGACGGCGACGACCGGTCCGTGCGCCCCGGTCGTCTCGACGCCCGTCAGCAGGAAGACGGAGGTGGTGCGGACGCCGTCGACCGTGTGCGACGCATGGGTGTTGCGGTGGAAGGACAGCGGCCCGGTGGGACCGGGCAGCCGGGTCGTCACCGTCAGCCGTGACCCGTCCGCCGCCCGCAGCCCCTCGACCGTGTCACTGGTGAGCGAGGCGCCCGCGGCCAGCCACGCCTGGCCGCGGCCGGCGAACGTGACGGGGCGCCCGCCCGCGGTCACCGGGCCGATCAGGACCGGTACGGTGCCGAAGGCGTTGCCGTACCGCAGCCGTACCTGCCCGCCCGCCGACAGCCGCAGTACCGCGGTGAACTCGCCGTCGGTGAGACCGGCGCTCGCCACGGTGTCGGCGGGCGTCGGCGCGGTCTGCGCGGTCGCCCAGGACGTGGTCCAGCGCGAGCGGCGCGCAGCCGTCCGGTCCGCGGCGTCGGCGGTGGGAGCGGCCAGTGTCACCGCGGCCACCCCGGCGGCCCCGGCGGCCGCCGCCTGGAGTACCCCGCGTCTCGCGGGCCCCCGGCCGGTCACTGGGGGCACGCGCCGGTCGGGTTGTACTCGGCACCGTAGGTGCCGACCGCGTTGCCGCCGGTGTTGCCGCTCATGGTGTTGGTGCAGACGTCGTTCTGCGGGGTGCGCATGAACTTGATGCCGCCGCCCGCGTTGCCGGTGATGGTGTTGCCGTAGACGCTGGTGTCCGTGCCGTCCGTCGCGGTGTCGCCGCCGAGCCGGATGCCGGCGCCCGTGTTGTCGTGAACGGTGTTGTACCGGAAGATGTTGCCGCTGCCGCGTGCGTCCAGCCCGCCGGAGCTGGAGTCCTTCTGGCCGCTGCAGTCGTTGTACTCGACGTAATTGTTGGTCGAGTTCTCCTTCACGTCCACGCACTCGTTGCCCTGGGTGGCGATGGTGTTGTGGTGGATGCGGTTGTTCCTGCTGATGTCGGCGGCCGCGTCCGGGGCGCCATTGGCACCCTGCTGCTCGGGGGCGGTGCCGAGGTAGATGCCCTCGCCGTTCTTGCCGCCGCCGCCGAACTTGAAGTCGGCCACACCGCAGTTGGTGATGGTGTTCTCGTCCACCTCGGCGCCGGTGACGAGATAGCGCAGCCGCAGGCACTCGTCGGCGGCGTTCTTCAGGGTCATCCCGGTGATGCGCAGTGCGCCCACACCGTTACCCGGAGTCGTGCTCATGACATATATGAGCTTGAGGCGGTAGCCCGACACATCGGTGGACGACCCGTGCAGCCCGTCCACCGTGAAGCCGCTCAGCGTCGTCGAGTCGTGCTGGACCTGAATGATCCGGGCGTCACCGGCGCCCTTGACCACCGCGTTCGAGGGGCCCGTGATGGTGACCCCGGCGCGCTTGGTGATGACGTCCTGCTTGTACGTACCGGCCGCGAGGTTCACGACCGCACCCGTCGGGGCCAGATCCACGGCCTTCTGGATCGTGGCCAGCGGGGCGCCCGCCGACGTACCGGCGTTGCTGTCGCTGCCGGACGGCGAGACGTAGTACGCGCTCGCCGCCTCGGCGGCGGCCGCCGGGGAGGGCAGGGCGAACGGGGCGACGCCTGCGGCGAGCGCCGCGGCGAGGGTGGTGCGCATGACACGGCTCATGGGGTATGCCTCCTGGGATCCGCGAAGGACAGAGCGAGCAGTACGGGGATGCTGGGGCCCAGAAGCAGCGGACCCAGCGGTACGACGAGGGAAAGCAGCACGGCGGAGATCACCGCGCCGAGCAGTGCGGTGCCCCGGGCCGGAGACCCGAAGCCGAGCGCCAGCGCGCGGAGCGACCAGGTCCGCGGAGAATCCTCCGGACTGAGGCCGGCCTCCGCGGCGAGCGCCACGTGATGGATGACGAGCGCGGCCGCGATGCCCGCCTGGGCGGCGAGCACCACGAACGTCCAGGGCTCGGAACGGCCCAGGAAGTAGACGATGTTGGCGGCCAGCATGCCCGCCGCGGCGGTGGACAGGAGCCCGTGCCGCCACAGCGCGCGCCAGTACCGCCCGAACGCGGTGAAGGTGTTGGTGAAACAGTGGCTGTCCCCCTCCGCGCGCCACCGCTGGAGGGCGTACCCCATCGCGGCGAGCGCGGGCAGCCACGTCACGACACCCAACGCCAGCACGGCGAACGCGGCGCCGGCGGCAACCGGATACGCCACGAACTCCAGGCGGCGCAGCAGTGTCGGCCAGCCGGACGACTTGGGCGCGCGCTGCGGCGCGGAGAGGGTTGCCCGCATGGTTCAGCCGACCTTTCCTGTGTACGGCTCGGTGACATCGAGGAGGAGCCGGCCCTCCAGTTCCAGCCGGGTGGCCGCCACGACGTACGGCGCGTCCGCGCCGCCGAGGAGGACGGCCGCGGCGTCGGCGGAGAGCGCGGCGGTGCGGATCCGGCGGGCGACGGGGGAGAGGAAGACACGCTCCGCGGCGCCCTGCCCCGCCCCGACCGCACCCTCCGTACGGAAGACGACGCCGTGCCCCTCCTCGCACACGGCCGCTTCGGCCGTGCACGCCCCGCCCGGGGCGATCGTGGTGAGGAAGAGCCCGTCCCGGGACCGGGGGGTGGTGGCCCGCAGCGTGTGCAGGGTGCGGGTCAGACGCAGCTCCGGCGTACTGGACGTCGGGTTGGCCTCGACCTCGGTGACCTCGCAGCTCACGGAGGCGTCCAGCGGCGCGAACCGCTGGACGAGTGCGGTGGCCGCCCCCGACCGGATCAGCCGGCCGCCGTCCGCCAGCGGCTCGGTCGGCCGGTCGGTCTGGAGCAGGAACGTCCACTCGCGCTCCTCGTCCGCCTCGGCGAGGTCGAGCAGGACGAGCCGCCCCGCCGGGGTGAACACCAGGGTCCGGTCCAGCCGCCGTACCCCCAGCGCGGGGTCGTACATCGCGGCGATCCCGGCCGTCGCGTGTGCCCACCCGCCACCGGCGTCCACCAGCACATCGCGCTGACGGGCCTGGCGCTCGTACGGAATGTCCTTGTAGACGTGATAACGGTCCTCATCGGCATACCCCTGCCCGTCCACCAGCAGCAGATTGTGGTGCGCGGCCCGCTTGCGGTTGCTGTACCCCTCGTCCACGGCGAGGAACGCGCCCTGCGAGACCAGCACGAAGGAACCCGAATCCGGGTGGTGATGCCCCTGGTTCAGGGTCTCCCAGCCCAGCTCCGCCCGGTGCTTCTCACTCGTCTCCCACGCACCGTGGCCACCGCCGGGACTCGCCTTGAACGACACCAGCGTGGCGTCGTCCTCCCAGCCGGTCCGGGCCGCGAGCAGCCCCAGGTCCGGGAAGAACGCCCGGGTCTCGGTGGGCCGTGCCGCCGCCACGGACGGGTCGTACCAGAGGTACTCCAGGTACGCCTCCGGCAGGATGCCCGGCCGTACCCCGCTCTCCGCGGCCTCCGCCCACAGCAGTTCGCCCGAGGCCAGATCGCCCATCCACTGTGCCTCCGGGATGCCGTACTGCGCGGCCAGGCGGTAGTAGAGCCCGGCGCTGTGGCCACTGCGCCGGTCGTGGCAGTCCCCGTGGTCGACGTTGAACGCGAAGCCGGGCGCCGTCTGATGCAACCGGTAGCGAAAGGTATTGGCCAGGAAACCGCCCCGGTCCCACCAGTCGATGCCCTCGGCCTCCTGGAGGAGATCCAGATGGACCGCGAGGAACGGCACCCCGTAGCGCCAGTACACGACGCCCTCGGCATGCGAACCGTCCTTGGGCATCAGGTCCAGGACCGTGCCCAGATTCTCCTTGGCGCGCTCGGTCCACTCCTCCTTGCCCAGCGCGTAACCGGCCGTCGCCAGACCCGCGTAACAGATCCAGTTGTGGTTCTGCCAGTAGGACGAAGACCACCAGCGCCCCTCGCTCGCCACCGCGAACTCGTACAGCCGCCGACCCTGGAGCAGCAGCTTGTACCGCAGCAGGGCCCTTACGCCGTCCGGGAGTTCGTCACCGATCCACCGGAGGGCGAGCGAGAGGTGGTGCAGCAGCCAGCCCGCGTCCAGGTCGTGGTCGGGCATATGGGCCTTGCCCCAGTGCGGCAGGCGCACCGCCGCCTCGATCCACCGCCGGCTCTCCGCCAGATCGGCCGGGTCCCCGCCGATCCGGTACGCCAGCGCCGGATTGGACGCCGCCGGGCCCAGCCAGGTGATGCTGGCCGAGGGATGCGTGCGGGGCGGAGTCAGCCCGCGATGCCGGACCGCCTCCTCGCGCACCCGGGTCTCCTGGGCGGGGCGCGGACCGGGCGGCGGGGTCGCCGAGAGCAGCAAGGATCAGCCCTCCGTCCGGAAGCGCGCCGTCGTACCGTCCGCCAGTTCCACCGTCAGCTCCTCGCCGTCCAGTCGTACCTCGCTCACCGCGGGACCCGCGGACGCCGCCTGGTACACCGAGGCGAACACCACGTGCTCCGACTCCGCGGTGAGGTCGACGCGGGTACGCGTGCGCTGCGGGTCGTCCGCGGGACCCGGACCCGGCCGCGTCAGCGGACGCACCGTGACCCCGGAGGTGTGGGTGTGCCAGCCGTGCAGGGTCTCGTCGCCGTACCAGGTGGTGCGCAGCGGACCGGCCGCCTGCACCTGGACGTCCAGCGAGGTGCCGGGACGCAGCTGCGCCGTGACCCGGCGCGCCTCCCGGCCCGTCACCGTCAGCAGATCCACCAGATAGCAGGCGCCCACCGCGACATGCCGGACCGCGCGCACCCCCTCGTACGCCTCGGTGACCTCGGCGGTCACCGAGACGGCGTCCGAGCCGAGCAGCGTGCCCGCGCACTCGGCCTGCTCGGCGCCGTCCACCCGGAACGCCGGGTGGGCCTCGGTCGACGCGTAGAGATCACGGAACTCGGTGTGGGCGTACGGCACCTGCCCGGGATCCGGTTGCCACGGGGTGGTGTCCCCGTACAGATACAGCGACAGCTTGTCGCGGTGCCCGTGCGAGCCGCCGTGCGGGCCGAAGTCCACCAGGGCGTGGATGCCCGCGGCGCGCAGCACCCCGTACCCGGCCACCGGATACACGGTGACGGGCGTGGCGGGCGCCGGGCGCTCGGGCAGCGGAGGGCCGGCGAACCAGCCGTCCAGCAGCGCGTCGAGCCCGTCGTCGGCCGCGCCCAGCTCCTCCCGGGCCCGCGCGGCCACCGGCTCCAGCGCGGCAGAGGGCACCAACTGCTGTGCCAGCGCGACCAGTTCGAGCCACTCCAGGGCGAGGGGAGCGCGCAGGTACGGGCCGTCGTGCAGCGCGGGCAGAATGCCGCCCGGAGTCGCGATCGTGGCCAGCACGTCCGTCATCCCGGCCAGCACGCCCGCCACATCGGCGGGTATGGCCGACGGGTCGGTGGAGCGCAGCGCCAGCAGCGCCGCCCGCAGGACGAAGCCGTGGTAGTAGGTACTGCCTTCCCACTCCCAGCCGTCCTCGGCGACGGCGGCCCGCAGATGCGCGTACAGCCCGCCCTCGCCCTCCAGCCACTCCTTGGCCCCGTCCCACTCCCGGCCCCGCACCGCCGCGGCCGCACGGCTCGCGGCGGCTCCGGCGGAGTTCAGCCACGCCGTGTAGTTTGAGGCCAGATGGCCCTGGCCGGTGAGCACCTCACGGGCGTCGAGCGCGGCCTGTTCCAGGTCGTCCAGCAACGGCAGCAGAACGGCCAGCCCCTGGACACCCCGCTCGGCGAGCGTGCTCACCGTGTCGCCGACGTTCACCGCCCAGATGGCGTCCGTCAGCGCCTGGTGGAACAGCCGGCCGCGCAGCATCCAGGTCTGCGCCTCGCCGTGCCGGTCGGTGGCCAGCTCCGCGTACAGCGCCGCGTACTCCACCAGCCGCGCCACCGCCTCGGAGTCCTGCCCGCCGCGGTGGGCGAGCACCCGCAGGTGCCGCGCCCACGCCTGGTGCGACAGCACCGTCCAGGCGCCGCGCACCGCCTCGTTGTCCACCCGGCAGCCGTGCGCGCAGCGCGCGCCGCCCGCCGGGAAGACGCCTGCGAGCAGATCGCCGTGCTCCAGCTCCACACCGTGCGCCGGGCAGATGTACGCGTGCCACCAGCCGCCGCGCACCCGGGCGATCCGCCTCAACGCGGCCATACGCCACCGTCGATGTCCACCGTGGTGGCGGTGAGGAAGCCGGAGGCGGGCGAGGCGAGGTGCACCACGGCAGAGGCGACGTCCTCCGGGGTGCCGGCGCGGCCCACCGGGATGCCCGCCTCCATCGCCTGCTGCGCCTCGGGCGCGGTGAACGTGTCGTGGAAGGCGGTGCCCTTGATGAAGCCCGGGGCGACCGTGTTGACGGTGATCCCGGTACCGGCCAGCTCCTTGGCCAGGCCCTTGGTGAACCCGCGGATACCGGCCTTGGCGGCGGCGTACGCCACCGAACCCGGGCCGCCGCCGTTGTGCGCGGCCAGCGAGGACATCGTGATGATGCGACCGGCGGACGACTGTGTCAGATGCGGCAGCGCGGCCCGTACGGTGCGGAAGGCCGAGGTGAGGTTGACGGAGAGGACCTGGTCGAAGTGGTCGTCGCTCATCTCGGCGATCTTCGCGCGGCCGATCAGGTGGCCCGCATTGCAGACCAGTACGTCGAGCCCGCCGAGGAAGCCGGTGGCCTCCTCGACCAGGCGGTCCACATCGGCGGTGACCGTCACATCGGCCTTGAACGCCTTCGCCCGGCGGCCCAGTGCCTCGATCGCGGAGACCGTCTTCGCGGCCTCGTCGGCGGAGGAGTGGTAGTGGACGGCGACATCGGCGCCGGCCTCGGCGAGGGCGACGGCGATGGCACGGCCGATGCCGTGGCCCGCCCCCGTCACCAGTGCGCGGGAGCCGTGGAGATCAGCAGACATGGGTGAAGCCCTTTCGATAACCGGTCGTCCGAGGACCGGAACCGGTCACTTGAGACCGGCGGTTGCGAAGCCCTGCACGAAATAGCGCTGGCCGATGAGGAAGAGAATGACCATGGGCAGGGTGGCCAGCGTGGTGCCGGCCATCAGGAAGTGCCATTGCGGGCCGTTCTCCGTCTTGAAGACGGAGAGCCCCACCTGGATCACGCGGAGGCTGTCCGTGCGGGTCACCAGCAGCGGCCACAGGAAGTTGTTCCACGAGGTCTCGAAGGTCAGCAGCGCCACGGTGGTGAGCGCGGGCTTGACCTGCGGTGTCATGATCCGGGCGTAGATCCGGAACTCGCCGAGCCCGTCGAGCCGGGCCGCCTCCTCCAGCTCCACCGGGAGGTCCAGATAGAACTGGCGGAAGAGGAAGACCGCGAACGGGGTGACGGCACCGGGGACGATGAGCGCCCACCAGGTGTCCAGCCAGCCGCTGCCGCCCTGGCCGAGGATGTCGTTCCCACCGGCCAGCGGCATGAAACGGACGATCAGGAACTCCGGCAGCACCTTGGTGTACGTCGGGATCATCAGCGCCGCGATGAACAGGAAGAAGATCACTTCGCTGCCGCGGAACCTGATCCGTGCCAGCGCGTACCCCGCCATCGAGGCGATCAGCACATTGAGCACGGTGTGGCTGAGGGCGATGATGAAGCTGTTGCGGGCGTACGTGGCGAACGGTGCCGCCTTCAGCGCGTCGACGTAGTTCCCGAACGCCCAGTGCTCCGGAAGGAGTCCGGCGTCCTGGGAGGCGATCTCCACCGGCGTCTTGAGCGAGGTGAGCACCATCCAGACGAACGGCACCACCATCAGCAGGGAGACCACCGACAGCGTCAGATAGAGCGCGATCCTCCCGGCGGAAACCGGCTTGCGCTTCTGCCGGGGCCTCGGCGCGGACGCCGGCTTCTGCAGCTCAGCTGTGGCCACGGGTGCCTCCCATGATCCGCCGGTTGACCAGGGTGAAGCCCATCAGCAGCACGAACAGCACCAGTGACTGCGCGCTGGCGTAGCCGACGCGGAACTCCCGGAAGGCGGACTTGTAGATCTCGAACGTCATCATCGTGGTGCTGTTGGCGGGGCCGCCGTCGGTGAGGATGTAGATCTGGTCGAAGGACTGGAACGCGGTGACCATCGAGGTGATGAGCACGAAGAACGTCGCGGGCTTCAGCAGCGGCAGCGTGATGGAGAAGAACTGCCGCGCCTTGGAGGCGCCGTCCACCGAGGCCGCTTCGTACAGCTCCCTCGGCATGGACTGGAGCGCGGCCAAGTAGATGAGCATCTTCATGCCGATGCCCTGCCAGATGCCGACCAGGATCACCGAGGGCATCGCCCAGCTCGTCGAGGCCAGCCAGGCCGGACCGTCGACGCCCACGAACGAGAGCAGCGCGTTGAGCAGGCCGTTGCCCGGGTTGTAGATCCACAGCCAGACCAGCGCGATGGCGACGGTCGCCGTGATCTGCGGCAGGAACACCGCGGTACGGAAGAGGCCGCGCGCCTTGAGACCGGTGTGCAGCGCCAGGGCCACCAGCAGGCCGAGCATCATCCCGACCGGCACGGTGAAGAAGGTGTAGATGACCGTGTTGACGATGGACTTGCGGAAGACCGCGTCGTCCATCATGTCCCGGAAGTTGTCCAGGCCCACGAACTGCGGCGCCGTCAGCACGTCGTACTTCGTGAAGGCCAGGACCACCGAGGCCACGACCGGCAGGCCGATCCACAGCGAGGCGTGCAGCAGCGCGGGCGCCACCATGAGCATGCCTGCCCGGCGGCGTCGGCGCCCGGGTCCCGTGGGGACCCGGCCGGTGCGCTTCGGCGCCGATTTCTCAGGTGCGGCGGGCGGCCGCGCGGGCCGTGCCTTCATTACGGATGTCGCTCCCACAGTGACGGGTCCTCACATCCGGCCGATGGCGGCCTCGGCGAGCCGGCCGAGTTCCGCGATGGCGTCCTTCGCGGACTGGCCGCCCACGATCGCGGGTTCCAGCGTCGGCTTGATCTTTTCGCGGATCTCCATCCAGGCCGCGGTACCGCCCTCGGAGACGGCGTGCTGGAGGTTCTGCAAGGAGAGGTCGACGAACTGGTTCTCCTTCACATAGTCGGAGTCGTTGAGGTCGCGCAGACCCGGCACCGAGCCGCGCTGCGAGGCCGCGCCGAGGATCGATTCGGGGCTGGCGAGGTACTCGACCAGCGCGCGTGCCGCCGCCGGGTGCTTGGAGCTCGCGGACTGGGTGACGAGTGTGCCGCCCTGGAGCATCGCCGGCTTGCGGTTGGCGAGTATGAACGCGCCCAGCTTGTCGCCCTCGATCAGGTCCGGGTTCAGCTCCTTGACCTGGACCCACTGGGCGCTCGTCGACATCATCATCGAGGCCTTGCCGGTCTGTATGTTCGTCGGTGCGCCGAGCTCCGTCTTCTTGGCGTAGACCGCCGAACCGTCCTTGACCAGGTCCTTGAAGAACTGCAGGGCCTCGACCCCGCGGGCGTCGGTGAACAGCACCTTCTTGCCGTCCTCGCTGAACAGCCGGCCGCCGTTGGCGAAGAGGAAGGTCTCCCAGCACTGGCGCAGTTCGATGGAGAACGGGTCGAATCCGACCCGTCCGTTCCTCGTCAGCTGCTTGGCCACGGCACGCAGCTCGGCCCAGTTGGCCGGGGTCTTCTTGATCCCGGCCTCCGCGAAGTGGTCCTTGCGGTAGACCACGATGCGGGTGTCCAGGATCACCGGAAGCGCGTACAGCTTGCCGTTGTAGCGGGACGGCGCCAGCACCCGCTCCTCGTAGTCGTGCGCGGTGGCCAGCTTCTCCGGCAGCTCGGCGATCGCCTTCTTGGCCGCGAACGGCGGGATCCAGCCCACACCCATCATCAGGACGTCGGGCAGCAGCCCGCCCGCGAGACCGGTGGTGATCTTCTCGTTCAGCTGGGCGTACGTGGTGTAGTCCACGTTCACCTTGACGTCCGGATACTTCTTCCGGAACCCGCCGAGGATCTTGCCCTCCAGCAGCGTCTTGCCTTTGGCGCCTTCGTAGATCGGGGTGAGCAGTGTGATCTCACCTTCGGCGGGGCCGTCGGCCGAACCGGCCGACGAGGAGCCGGTGCCGCAGCCGGTGAGGGCCGCGGCAGTGCCCGCGCCGATGACAGCGAGCAGCGACCGTCTGTTGAGTTCCATGGGACACCCCTTGAGGTGGAGGCTGTGGATCGATCCAGCGATGGGTGTCCCAGCCATGGCTGGGAAGTGCTGGTAAATCGATGCACTGAGACTAAGAACGCTCCGAGAGTGGCGTCAACAGCTGATGCACAACAATTTTTCGGGAAAGTTAACGGGTGTATCGATGGAGAGAGTTAAGTAAATCGATACACTACGATCGGCACGGTGTTCTGAACCGGAGGTGGCATGAGCGGGGTTACGATCCATCAGGTTGCGGCGGCTGCGGGGGTGTCCGCGAGCACGGTCTCCAACGTCCTCAACGGGCGTACCGACCGTATGCAGGCGGCGACACTGGCCCGCGTCGAGCAGGTCATCGAGCAGCTGAGCTACCGGCCCAACCGGGCCGCGCGGATGCTGCGCACGGGCCGGATCAAGGTGATCGGCCTCATCGTGCCGTCCGTCGCCAACCCCTTCTGGGGGGCGCTCGCCCGTGAGCTGGAGGCCATCGCGCTCGCCGAGGGCTACCACGTCCTGCTCTGCAACAGCGAGCGCGACCCGGCCCGTGAGCTCAAGTACGGCGAGGAGCTGCTCGCGGACGGGGTGAGCGGCGTGGTGCTCTGTTCATCGCTGCCCTCGCTCGAACATGTCGCGCCGCTGCTCAGCCGGGGTCTGAAGATGGTCGCCTTCGACCGCACGGCCCAGGCGGGCGACCCGGCGTCGCTGGCCAGCATCAGTGTGGACAACGCGATGGGCGCCGAGCTCGCCACCAGGCATCTGATCGAACTCGGCCACCGCAGACTCGCCTTCGTCTCCGGTTCCGTCAACAGTGTCAACCGCCGCGAACGGCTCCGCGGCTTCCGCGCGGCCCTGGAATCGGCCGGTCTCGACCCGGCCGACGCGATCGTGTGGCCGGGCGCGGACACCGCGGAGTTCGGTGACAAGGACGCCGCCGAGCTGGGCCGGAACGCGGCCCGCGAGCTGCTGGCCGGGCCGCGTCCGCCCACCGCGTTCGTCGCGATCAACGACATGTGCGCGATCGGGATCTGCCGGGGGGCCAAGGACGCCGGGCTCAGCGCCGGAGCGGACATCTCGGTGGTGGGCTTCGACGACATCCTGCTCGCCGACCTCTTCGAACCCCCGCTGACCACGGTCCGCCAGCCACTGCCCGAGATGGCCGCGGAGACGTTCCAGCAGCTCAGGGCCCGGATCGACGCGGCCCCCTCGGCAGGGCGCTCGCTGCTCATCCGCCCCCGGCTGGTGGTACGGGAGTCGACGGCGCCGGCACCGGTACGGGTGCCCGCACCCGCCGCCGTGCCGGCGTCCGCGCCCGCACCGGTGGCGTGAGCGCCGGTGCGGGCGGGCCGGTGGCACGGCGGCCGGTGCGGGCCCGGACGCCGGTCTCAGTCCGCCGAGGCAGTCCAGCCGGCCGCCTCGATCAGTACGGCATCCCGCGGTCTCGACTCGTCGAAGACCGTGCGGCCGCCGTCCCGGACCCGGATGCCGTCCACGTAGGCGCCCCGGCCCACATACAACTGGTCCGTGGTGTAACGCCAGCGCAGCCGTACCTCCTTGCCGCGCCATGCGGCCAGGTCCGCCTCCAGGCGGTGCCAGCGGCGCCCCGACCAGCCCGACACCGCGCCCGCCGGGTGGGGCTGGGGCTCCGGCTTTCCTGCTGAGTCCGACGCCGCGGTGGTGAACGGCACCGGCTGCCAGCTCGCCCCCGCGTCGGCCGACACCTCCAGGGCGAGGACGTCGGAGCCGGGCTCGGTGTCCCACCACAGCGCACAGCTCAGCCCGGCCCGCGCGGACACCGGGCGCAGCGCGGGCAGCGTCAGCGTGGCGGTGGTGGCACCGGCCATGCCGGAGAACCAGGCGGTGCGCCCCCGGGCGGGCCGCACCGCGACGGCCCGCGCCATCCGGTTCGCCACCGCGACGCGGGGGGCGCTGCCCGAGCGCCAGTTCCGTACGGGATGCACGGAATTGCCCAGCACGATCAGGAACGAGTCGGTCGACGGGTCCAGCACCAGGCTGGTGCCGGTGAAGCCGGTGTGGCCCGCCGTGCGGGGCGTGGCCATCGCGCCCATGTACCAGTGCTGGTAGAGCTCGAAGCCGAGGCCGTGCTCATCACCGGGGAACGCGGTGTTGAAGTCGGTGAACAGCAGCTCGACCGAGTCCTCGGACAGGATCCGGGAGCGGCCGTAGACCCCGCCGTTGAGCAGCGTACGGGCGAGGACCGCCAGGTCCCAGGCGCAGGAGAACACCCCGGCGTGGCCCGCGACCCCGCCCAGGCTGTGGGCGTTCTCGTCGTGCACCTCGCCCCAGACGAGCCCGCGCTCCAGCCCCGACCAGGGCAGCCGGGCGTCCTCCGTGGCCGCGATCTTCGGCTTCCAGGAGGCGGGCGGGTTGTAGCGGGTGCGGTGCATCCCCAGCGGAGCGGTGATCTCCTCGCGGAGCAGTCCGTCCAGGGGGCGGCCGGTGATCCGCTCCAGGATCAGCTGGAGCGAGATCAGATTGAGGTCGGAGTAGAGATAGGCGCTGCCGGGCGGGCTCGTCGGCACCTCGTTCCACAGCAGCCGCAGCTTTCCCTCCCGGGTGGGCTCCTTGTAGAGGGGGATCCAGGCCCGGAAGCCGGAGGTGTGCGTCAGCAGCTGACGGACTGTGATGTCCTGTTTGCCCCCGCCCGCGAAGTCCGGGAGGTACGAGGCGACCGTGGCCTCCAGCTCCAGCGCGCCGCGTTCGATCTGCTGCACGGCCAGGATCGAGGTGAAGAGCTTGGAGACCGAGGCGAGGTCGAAGACGGTGTCCTCGGCCATCGCGATCTGCTGCTCGGGCGGGAACTCCACCCCCGTGTCGGTCTTCTCGTCGTACGCGGCGTAGCGCACCGCCTTGCCGATCGGCCGGTGCAGCGCCACCGTGCCGCCGCGCCCGGCGAGCAGGACCGCGCCCGCGTACCAGGGGTGCGCGGGGGAGTCGGCGAGGTATTTCTCCGCATCCATGACGAGTTGGTCCAGCGGCTCCTGGAGGAGCCCCGCACGCGCGGCGGAACCGCGCCGCAGCGTGGGGCGCCCCCGCGCCGGTCCGCTGTGCCCGCCCTGGTCCATGCCCGTACCCACGCCCGTTCCTGTGCCCGGCTCCGCCCCGGCGGCCGTCCCCGCCAGGGGGATCGGTGCCAGGACGAGCGCTCCGCCCAGGGCAAGTATCCCGCCGCCCAGCCTCCGGCGGCCGAATCCTCTCCCCGTCGCGTCCCCGGTCATCCGCAACCCCTTCCCGCATCTGGGGGCGCCCCGCGGGCGGCACCCGCGTGTCGGCGCCCGCGCGAAAATAACTTTCGCGATCTCTCCGAAGAGTGAAACTTCTTGCCGCCGCCGAGATTACTGTCACCTCCGCCGCCCCGTACGGCCCCGGCGTCACAAAGAATCTGACACTGCATCAGAAAATCTCTTCCCTCGGTTGTCCGGCTGCGGCATCCTGCGGCCCATGGAGACGGAGCTGAGCAAGAAACTGGGGATCGAGCACGCCATCTTCGGCTTCACGCCGTTCCCCGCGGTGGCCGCTGCCATCACCAGAGCCGGCGGTTTCGGTGTGCTCGGGGCGGTCCGCTACACCGCGCCGGACGACCTGGCCCGCGATCTCGACTGGATGCAGGCGCATACCGACGGCAAGCCGTACGGCCTGGACGTCGTCATGCCGGCCAGGAAGGTGGAGGGGGTCACCGAGGCGGACGTCGAGGCGATGATCCCGGAAGGGCACCGCAGGTTCGTCCGGGACACCCTCGCCAAGCACGGCGTCCCCGAGCTCGCCGAGGGCGAGGCATCCGGCTGGCGCATCACCGGCTGGATGGAGGAAGTCGCCCGCAGCCAGCTCGATGTCGCCTTCGGCTACCCCATCAGGCTCCTCGCCAACGCCCTCGGCTCCCCGCCCCCCGATGTCGTCGCACGCGCGCACGGGAACGGCGTGCTCGTGGCCGCGCTCGCCGGCAGCGCCGAACACGCCCGGCGGCACGCCGAAGCGGGCATCGACATCGTCGTCGCCCAGGGCTACGAGGCGGGCGGCCACACGGGCGAGATCGCCTCCATGGTGCTCGTCCCCGAGGCGGTGGACGCCGTCGGCCCGCTGCCCGTCCTCGCCGCCGGAGGCATCGGCAGCGGTGAACAGATCGCCGCCGGACTCGCCCTGGGCGCCCAGGGCGTCTGGCTCGGCTCCCTCTGGCTCACCACCGAGGAGGCCGACCTCCACTCCCCGGCGCTGACCCGCAAACTCCTCGACGCGGGATCCGGCGACACGGTCCGCTCCCGCGCCCTCACCGGGAAACCCGCCCGTCAGCTGCGTACCGAATGGACCGAGGCCTGGGACGACGCCGCCGGACCCGGCACCCTGCCCATGCCGCTCCAGGGACTCCTGGTCGCCGAAGCGGTCTCCCGGATCCAGAAGTACGAGGTCGGCGCCCTGCTCGGCACACCGGTCGGCCAGATCGTCGGGCGGATGAACACCGAACGCAGCGTCCAGGCGGTCTTCGACGACCTGACCCGCGGTTTCGAACGCGCCGTGGACCGCATCAACCGCATCGCCGGACGGAGCGCCTCATGAACCAGCCGCCCAACGGGTTCTGGGCCCAGGCCACCGCCGACCCCGGCCGCACCGTCCTCGTCGCACCCGACGGCGAGGAGTGGAGCGCGGGCCGGCTGCACGCCGCCGCCAACCGCATGGTCCACGGACTGCGCGCGGCAGGCCTCGGACAGGGCGACGCGTTCGCCGTCGTCCTGCCCAACGGCGTCGAGTTCTTCACCGCCTACCTCGCCGCCGCCCAGGCCGGCTTCTATCTCGTCCCCGTCAACCACCACCTCATCGGCCCCGAGATCGCCTGGATCGTCGCGGACTCCGGCGCCAAGGTGCTGATCGCCCACGAACGGTTCGCCGAGGCCGCGACCGCCGCGGCCGACGAGGCGGGACTGCCCGCCACCCACCGCTACGCCGTGGGCGCCATCGACGGCTGCCGCCCGTACGCGGAACTGCTCGACGGCGGACCGGACACCCCACCGGGGGACCGCACCCTGGGCTGGGTGATGAACTACACCTCGGGCACCACCGGCCGCCCCCGGGGTATCCGGCGGCCGCTCTCCGGAAAGCTCCCCGAGGAGAGCCACCTCGGCGGCTTCCTCGGCATCTTCGGCATCAGGCCGTTCGACGGCAACGTCCACCTGGTCTGCTCGCCGCTCTACCACACGGCCGTGCTCCAGTTCGCGGGCGCGTCCCTGCACATCGGCCACCCCCTGGTCCTGATGGACAGATGGACACCGCAGGAGATGCTCCGGGTCATCGACGCGTACCGCTGCACGCACACACACATGGTCCCGACGCAGTTCCACCGGCTCCTCGCCCTGCCCGACGAGGTGAAGAGCCGCTACGACGTCTCGTCCATGCGGCACGCCATCCACGGCGCCGCCCCCTGCCCCGAGCACGTCAAGCGGGCGATGATCGACTGGTGGGGGCAGTGCGTCGAGGAGTACTACGCGGCCAGTGAGGGCGGCGGCGCGTTCGCCACCGCCGAGGACTGGCTGAAGAAGCCGGGAACCGTCGGCAGGGCCTGGCCCATCAGCGAGCTGGCCGTCCACGACGACGACGGGAACCGTCTGGCACCCGGTGAACTGGGCACCGTCTACATGAAGATGAGCACCGGCGGCTTCAGCTACCACAAGGACGAGACCAAGACGCGGAAGAACCGCATCGGCGACTTCTTCACCGTCGGTGACCTGGGCATCCTGGACGAGGAGGGCTATCTCTTCCTCCGCGACCGCAAGATCGACATGATCATCTCGGGTGGCGTCAACATCTACCCCGCCGAGATCGAGGCGGCCCTCCTCGCCCACCCCGCGGTCGCCGACGCCGCCGTCTTCGGCATCCCGCACAGTGACTGGGGCGAGGAGGTCAAGGCCGTCGTCGAAGCGGCCGAGGGCCACGAGCCGGGTGAGGCGCTGGCCGCCGGGATCCTCGCCCACTGCGAACAGCGCCTCGCGGGGTTCAAGCGGCCCAGAAGCGTCGACTTCATCGCCGTGATGCCCCGCGACCCCAACGGCAAGCTGTACAAACGGCGCCTGCGCGACCCGTACTGGGAGGACCGCCCCGGCGCCCTGTGATCCGGCGGCCGGTGCCCGGGGAGGGGCGGCCCCCCCGGGGCACCGGCCGGGATGCCGGTCAGCGGTGCCGTCAGCGATGCCGGTCAGCGGTGCTCGCGCACCCGCTCCACCCGCAGATCCGGCGAGCGCATGATGTCCTTCTCGCAGAACCGCGAGGTCACCCAGCGCTCCTGGGAGTACAGCCGGGTCTGGTCACTGAAGTGCGCCGACGCGGGGTTCGACGACTGGGAGTACGTCAGCAGCGTCCTGGCGACCGGACATTTCCCGCCGTCCCAGCCGACCGCCTGGATGTAGCTGGAGCCGTCCGACACCTCGGTGTAGCCGCCGGCCGCCGCGTTCCACCGGGGCTCCGTCTTGTTCCAGATGCCCAGTGACTCCGTACCGCCGCTGATCGGGAGGCGCTGCCCGTTGCGCGCGACGAACTGGTGGTCGCCCAGTGGGGCGTCCAGGGCGATCCCCGCCGCCCGCAGCTCCGTCACGGCATCGGCGAGCGCCGCCGTGACCCCGGGGGCCGAGGTGTTGAGGGTGTTCGGGGTCCGTACCGGATCGGCGGGGCTGTACGGCACCTGCCACAGCCGGTCGGCGGGTACCTTCGCCGCCCGGCGCCAGAAGCGGTCGAAGAGCAGCGCGCCCCGGCTGCCGGTGTCCACACTCCGGTCCCAGCGGCTCAGCACCGGGCAGGCCGCGGACACGTCGACCGGTGAGCCGTCGGTGCCCACCGCCGTGCCGCCCGGAAGCGCCGAGCACGCCGCCGCCATGTCGGCGGCCGCCAGATCACCGGCGGGCGCGCGGTTCGCGAACTGCTGGCGCTGCAGGTCGGCGACGCGCAGCCGCCCCCGCTCCGCCATCGCCGACACGTCCTCGACCGCCCCGCGCGTACGCATCGAGCGGTTCGTCCCGATGGTGCCGAAGACCCGCTCGTAGCCCGTCAGCGGGTGCTCGGCGTTCGTCAGCCAGGCACTGTCGTTGGAGTTCTCGACGTACGGGGTGTCCTTCAGCGTCGGCATCCGGCCCGGACCGAAGATCCCCGGCTGCACCGCGTCCGGGTCCGACCCCGGCGCGCAGTCGCTCCTCGAGCCGTCCAGCACCGCGAGCCCGGACGCGGGGTAGGTCGCCCCGCCGAGCGCGGTCGAGCAGCGCCGGGCCAGGTCGTCGGTGATCCGGGGCAGGACCTGGGACTGGGAGAAGAAGGAGTGCCCGGAGGAGTCGGCGGCGATCGTGTTCACCCAGGGGAGGCCCTGTGTGCGGCGCAGCGTGTCCTGGATTCCGGCGGTGCCGCGTGCCTTGCTGAAGCCGAGAGCCGTGTCCGAGGCGCGCAGATTCGACGCGTTCGGGTCGTTCAGCGCGTACGCGGTGTCCGCCGTCCACGGCAGCGGCAGCCCGGTGCCGAGCGAGGTGACGACCGGCCCGAACCGGGTCCACCACTGGGCGCGGGTCACCGGGGCGGCGCCCTTCACCGGCACCGAGACCGTGCGCTTGACCATCCGCTCCGGTACGCCGTCCACGAGGTACGCGGTCGGGTCGGCCGGGTCCAGGGTCAGCTGATGCAGATTGAGCGTGACGCCCGTGGCGACCGTATGGCTCCACGCGATGTTCGCGTTGTGCCCGATCGACATCGTGGACGAGCCGAGGAGCGACCCGCCCGAGACGTTCAGTTCGCCCGGGATGGTCTGCTGCGACTGCCAGAACCTGCGTCCGCCCTGCCACGGGTAGTGCGGGTTGCCGAGCAGCAGCCCGCGTCCGTTCGCCGTCGTCGTCCCGTTGAAGGCGACGGCGTTGGAGCCCATGTCCGCGTTCTGCGTGGACAGCAGCCGTGCGGCCGCCTCCGCCGCCTCGCCCGGAGTCACACCCGGCTCCGCCGCCGCGCCGGACGGGGGCCGCGCGGCCGTGATGCCGTCGATGGCCCGGCCCTGGCCGCCGAGCACGGAGAGGGCGAAGGCCCGGACCGCGACGTCCAGCGCGGTGACGGGCCGTACCCAGGAGGCACCCCGGCAGGCCGGGTCGGTGATCCGGTTCTGCTTGATCCAGGCGTTGTACCCGGCCGCGAAGCCGCGCATCGACTCCTTCGCGTCGCGGCTCGGGCCCGCCGGCGCGGGGGTGCTCAGCAGCTTCTCGACGGTGCGGCCGTCGCGGACCCCGCGGAAGTACAGATCGCTGGAGAGGTTCGTGGTGGCCGAGGACAGCGAACCGTCCGGTACCCCGTCCGCACCGAGGTACCCGGACCGTTCGCCGCGCACCGTGAGGAACCCGTCGGCCAGGTTGCAGACCTGATCGGCCGCCTGCGCCCAGCCGTTGCCGAAGCCCAGATTCGCGTAGTCCTTCGCCACGATGTGCGGAATGCCGTACTCGGTGTACCGGATGACGGCGGAGAGACCGCCGCCGGAGGGGTGCCGTTCGTGCGGGGCACCGGCCGCGGCGGGCGGCAGCCCGGCCGACATGCCGGCCAGCGCGAGACCGGCGACCGCGATCACTCTCAGACGGTTACGGAGGGACAAGTCTGCTCCCAACTGTACGGGTGGGAAGGATGGTTGCCCGAGGCTGCGGGCAGCCTGGCGTCACTCAGCCAGCAGCCCCGGGCATCTGTCAACCGGTTGATCGCTATCCAGCCTCTTGACCACCCGTTCGTGTCCGCACAAGATCACGCCATGACAGGTGTACGCAGCAGCACAGTCGATGGTGTCGTGACGCGCAGCGCACGGCGCACCCCCGGCCGCACCGCCCTGCGGTACGGCGGACGGACCTGGACCTACGGGTCCCTGGAGACCGCGGTCAGTACCGCGGCCGCCGTCCTGACCGGCGAGCACGGCCTGCGCCCCGGAGACCGGGTCGCCTCCTACGCGCACAACTCCGATGTGTACCTGATCGCCTTCCTGGCCTGTGCCCGCGCCGGGCTCGTCCATGTGCCGGTCAATCAGAACCTCACCGGCGAGGATCTGACGTACCTTCTCGGCCAGTCCGGCAGCTCACTCGTCCTCACCGATCCGGACCTCGCCGGACTGCTTCCGGCCGGAACCCGGGTACGCGCGCTGCGCGACGCGCCGGACAGCCTGCTCGACGCGCTGGACACGCCCCGGCCCTTCACCCCCGAGCGCGAGCCGGACGCCGATGACCTGGTGCAGCTGCTCTACACCTCCGGCACCACCGCCCTGCCCAAGGGCGCGATGATGACGCACGGGGCGCTGGTCCACGAGTACGTCAGCGCGATCACCGCGCTCGGTCTGGCGGCCGGGGACCGGCCCGTGCACTCCCTGCCGCTGTACCACTCCGCCCAGATGCATGTGTTCCTGCTGCCGTACCTCGCGGTCGGCGCCGAGAACACCATCCTCGACTCGCCGGACGCCGCCCGGATCTTCGACCTGGTGGAGGCCGGGCAGGCGGACAGCCTCTTCGCCCCTCCCACGGTCTGGATCGGGCTGTCCAACCACCCGGACTTCGCCACGCGGGAACTCGGCGCGCTGCGCAAGGCGTACTACGGGGCGTCGATCATGCCCGTACCGGTCCTGGAACGCCTCCGTGAACGGCTGCCGGACCTGGCCTTCCACAACTGCTTCGGGCAGAGCGAGATCGGGCCGCTGGCCCTCGTCCTCGGACCCGACGAGCACGAGGGCCGGATGGACTCCTGCGGCAGGCCCGTCCTCTTCGTCGAGGCACGGGTCGTCGACGAGGACGGCGATGAGGTTCCCGACGGGACGGCGGGCGAAGTGGTCTACCGGTCCCCGCAACTGTGCCGGGGCTACTGGGAGAAGCCCGAGGAGACCGCGGCGGCGTTCCGCGACGGCTGGTTCCGCTCCGGCGACCTGGCGGTGCGTGACCCGGAGGGGTTCTTCACGGTGGTCGACCGGGTGAAGGACGTCATCAACTCCGGCGGGGTGCTCGTCGCCTCGCGCCAGGTCGAGGACGTCCTCTACACCCATCCGGCGGTCGCCGAGACCGCCGTCATCGGGCTGCCCGACGAGCGCTGGATCGAGGCCGTCACCGCCGTCGTCGTGCTGCGCGGGGCGGCGACGGAGGCCGAACTGATCGACCACGCCCGGGAGAAGCTCGCCGGCTTCAAGGCGCCGAAGAAAGTGCTGTTCGTGGACGGACTCCCGCGCAACGCCAGCGGGAAGATCCTCAAGCGCGAGCTGCGGGACCGGTTCGCCGGCCGGCCGTAGGGACGGGTCCGGCCTGCGGAGTGCCCGGGTTCGGCCCTGCGGAGTGCCCGGCGGAACGCCTCCGGGCAGCCGCCCCGGTACGCCCGTTCGCCGTCCGCCCCGGGGGTTCACCTCCACGGCCGTCCCCGCGTCGGTGACCTGCGAAAACGATCAAGCAGGAGCCGTCGTTGCGGCTGACTGGGTGAGGCCGTTGGCGGTGCGTCATGTTGCGGAGGTGACGGGGTGTCGGTTGCCTCGGAGGCGGAGCACAGCAGAGGCGCCGCGCAGACCGGCCGGACCCTGCTCCCGTTGGAGGATCCTCATGCGCAACACACGCGTCGGCGCAGGCATCGCCCTGCTCATCAGTGCCCTGGGACTGTCGGTGCCGACGGCGGTCGCCGCCGACAGCCCGGCGGCCGAACGGGCCATCACCATCCGCCCGGGGCACGCCTCCGCGGGCTCCACCGTCACGGTCAGCACCGAGGCCTGCGGCAAGGAGACCTATGGCAAGGGGGTCTCCGAGCTGGGCGGGGACTTCCACCTCTTCGCCGGTGACCGCGAGGGAGTGCTCGTCGGTCAGTTCCAGCTTCCGCGGGAGGCCGAACCGGGCATCGACACCGTCACCGTCAAATGCCCGCCCCGGACCAAGCTGACGGCAACGTACAAGGTCGTCGGCCGGACCCCCAGCGGCTCGGTCGACGCCGGCTTCGGATCTCCCGCGAACCAGAGCACCCAGCTCGCGGTGGGCGGTGTGCTGCTCGCCGGAGCGGCCGCCGGTGGGGTGCTCAGGCTGCGCCGCCGCGTGAGCGGCGCCGCCGTCCGCACCTGACGGCACACCACATCGCATACGCCGTACGGGCCCCGGACGCCGCGTCGATCCGGGGCCGGACCGTGACCCCCCGTCCCACCCGCAGCGAGGCAGAGGCACAGACGCGATGGAAACCGGGCGCAAGACCAGCCAGTCCCCGCACTCGTTCGCCCCTCCGGCCAAGTACCTCGTCTGGGCCCTGCTGGCGGGGACCGTGCTCGTGATCAGCGGGACACGCGACAACGAGCCGCCGCAGCCTTCGGCCGCGCAGGCGTTCAGCACCCCGTCGGCCGCCCCGTCGGCGCTCCTCCCGGCCGCCTCGCCGGCGCCCCCCTCGCACGCTCCCGGGAGCGCGGCGCCGGTGGCTTCCGCACCCGTGCGGTCCGCCTCCGCAGCTCCCGCGCGGGTCGCTCCAGAGGCCACGCCTCAGCTCGCGCCCCCCGCGGTCCGGCCGGTGAGGCCGCCGATGGCCCAGGCCTACTTCGCCCCCGTACGCCGGGCGCCCGCCCGTACGGCCGCCCCCTCCCGGGCCGCGCGCCCCGCCGTTCGGCCGCTGCCCCCCTCGGACCCGGTCCGCCTGCGGATTCCCGCGCTCCGCGTCGACGCCCCCATGACGCGGCTGGGCCTGGACGCGGCCGGGGCGTTGCGGCCCCCGCCCGACAACAACCCGCTTCTCGCCGGGTGGTACGGCGAGGGCACGGCCCCCGGCTCGACGGGAACCGCGATCACCGCCGGGCACGTGGACACCCGCGTCGGCCCCGGTGTCTTCCAGAAGCTCGGCCTGCTCACCAAGGGCGCCGCCGTCGAGATCGTCCGGGCGGACCGGCGTACGGCGGTGTTCACCGTCGACGCCGTCGAGGTCTACGACAAGAAGTCGTTCCCGGACAAGAAGGTCTACGGCCCCTCGGAACGCCCCGAGCTGCGGGTGATCACCTGCGGTGGGGACTACAGCCGGAAGACCGGCTACCGGAGCAATGTCGTCGTCTACGCGACGCTGACCGCGGTCAGGGGCTGACCGCGCCCCGGACACCCGCCGGCGCCGCGGAGCCTCCCCGGCAGCGGGAGGCGAGCCGCCGGACCGGCGGAACACCGGCCGGGACGCCCGTGGTTCAGCCCTCGTCGCGCAGGTCCACGATCCGCCTGATCTTGCCGACCGAACGCTCCAGCGACCCGGGGTCCACGATCTCGACCCCGACCGACACCCCGATGCCGTCCTTCACCGCCGCCGCGATGGACGCCGCGGCGGCCGTCCGCTCCGCGGAGGTGGCTTCGGCCCGCGCCTCCGCCCGGACCGTCAGCGCGTCCAGACGCCCCTGCCGGGTCAGCCGCAGCTGGAAGTGGGGTGCCACCCCGGCCGTACGCAGGACGATCTCCTCGATCTGGGTCGGGAAGAGGTTCACCCCGCGCAGGATCACCAGGTCGTCGCTGCGCCCGGTCACCTTCTCCATCCGCCGGAAGACCCGGGCCGTGCCGGGCAGCAGCCGGGTCAGGTCCCGGGTCCGGTAGCGGATCACCGGCATGGCCTCCTTGGTGAGCGAGGTGAAGACCAGCTCGCCCTCCTCCCCGTCCGGCAGCACCTCACCCGTGAGCGGGTCGACGACCTCCGGATAGAAGTGGTCCTCCCAGATGTGCAGTCCGTCCTTCGTCTCCACGCACTCCTGCGCGACCCCCGGGCCCATCACCTCGGAGAGCCCGTATATGTCGACTGCGTCGATCGCGAAGCGCTCCTCGATCTCGCGCCGCATCTCCTCGGTCCACGGCTCGGCGCCGAAGATCCCGGTGCGCAGCGATGTCGTCCGCGGATCGATGCCCTGGCGTTCGAACTCGTCGAGGAGCGTCAGCATGTACGACGGCGTGATCATGATGACCTCGGGCCGGAAGTCCTGGATCAGCCGCACCTGCCGGGAGCTCATGCCGCCGGACGCGGGGATGACCGTGCAGCCGAGCCGCTCCGCGCCGTAGTGCGCCCCCAGTCCACCGGTGAACAGGCCGTATCCGTACGCCACATGGACCTTGTGCCCCGGACGGCCTCCGGCGGCCCGGATCGACCGGGCGACCACGTCCGCCCAGGTGTCCAGGTCCCGCTGCGTGTACCCGACGACGGTCGGCCGGCCGGTGGTCCCGCTGGACGCGTGGATCCGCCGGACCCGGTCCTCGGGCACGGCGAACATCCCGAAGGGATAGTTGTCCCGCAGATCGGCCTTGGCGGTGAAGGGGAAGCGGGCGAGGTCGCGGAGCGTACGGCAGTCCTCGGGCAGCAGCCCCGCCTTGTCGAAGGCCGCCCGGTAGAAGCCCACGTTCTCGTACGCGTGCTGAAGCGTGGCGCGCAGCCGCTCCAGCTGCAGCGCCTCCAGTTCGTCGCGGCCGAGCCGTTCCGCCGCGTCCAGCAGAGCCGTCATGCGCGTGTTCCTCTCCCGAACGGGCGACCGATCATTCGGTCGATCTTCCCGGGAGCAGTAATTCAGGACGGAGAGTCCCTGGCAAGAGGCGTGCGCGGCCGATCTCCGGCCGGGCCGGCGGATCGCCGTCCCGGCCGCCCGTGCGTGTCAGTCCCGGTGGAGCACGGAGGTCAGGACCTCGTGCAGGGTCGCCTCCGGGTCGGCGACGGAGCCCGTCGACCGCCAGGCCACGAAGCCGTCGGGGCGTACGAGAACGGCGCCTTCGGCGGTGATGCCGTGCGCCCCGGCCCAGTCGGCGCCCTCCTCGGTCTCCAGGGCGGAGCCCGGTGCCGTACCGATGCCGAAGGCGTCCAGGCGGACCGACAGCCGGCCGGCGACCCGCTCCGCCGCGCGGCGCCATCGCGTGTCCCCGGCATCGCTGAGCAGCACGAAGGACCGTTCGTACAGATCGAGTGTGGACACACGTTCGCCGGACCGGTGTACCCACAGATGCGGTGCGCGGGAACCCGGTTCACCGGTCAGCCGCATGCCGTCCGGAACCACCGCGACCCCGGGGTCCACCCCCAGCACGGCACCCTGGACGTAGCGGTAGCCCAGCACGACCGGCAGCATCCCGCCCTTCCGCCCGCCGCCCGGACCTCCCGGACCTCCCGGCCCCCCGGCCTCCGGAGCGGGGACGTAGCCGGGGTGGCTGTGCTCGCCGGAGCGGGCCGAGGCACGTGCGCTGGTCGCCCTCGCCACGGGAAGGCGCTCCGCCTCGTAGGTGTCCAGCAGACCGGGGCCCGCCGCGCCGTCGAGCACCGCGGCCAGCTTCCAGGCGAGGTTGTGCGCGTCCTGGATACCGGTGTTCGAGCCGAACGCGCCGGTGGGGGACATCTCATGGGCGGAGTCCCCGGCGAGGAAGACCCGGCCGGACCCGTACCGCTCGGCCACCCGCTCGGCGGCGTGCCACGGAGCCTTTCCGGTGATCTCCACATCGATCCCCGGTGCGCCCACCGCCCGGCGGATGTGCTCGGCGCACCGCTCGTCGGTGAAGTCCTCCAGCGTCTCGCCCCGGTCGGGCTGCCAGGGGGCGTGGAAGACCCAGCTCTCCTCGTTGTCCACGGGCAGCAGCGCCCCGTCCGCCTCGGGGTTGGTCAGGTAGCACACGATGAAGCGCCGGTCACCGACCACCGCCGCGAGCTGCCGGGACCGGAAGGTGATGCTCACGTTGTGGAAGAGGTCACCGGGACCCGACTGGCCGATACGCAGCTCCTCCCGGATCGGGCTGCGCGGCCCGTCGGCCGCGATGACGTAATCGGCGCGCACGGTGCTGTGTTCACCGCTCTCGCGGTTCTTCACCACCGCGGTGACCCCCGAGCCGTCCTGGGAGAAGGACATCAGCTCGTGCGAGAACCGCACATCACCGCCCTGCTCGCGGGCGTGCTCCAACAGCACTGGTTCCAGGTCGTTCTGACTGCACAGGCACCAGCCGCTCGGGCTGAAACGCGCGAGCGCGCCGCCGGGGTCGATCTCCTTGAACAGCCACTCCTGATCGTCGCCGGTCAGCGAGAACGCCTGGAGGATGCCGTGGTTGCCGGCGAGGACCGATGCGGCATCCCTGATCAGCGGCTCCGCACCGGCGACCCGGAAGACCTCCATCGTGCGCACGTTGTTGCCGCGCCCCCGGGGATGGATCGAGGTGGCCGCGTGTTTCTCGACCAGCAGGTGCTCGACGCCGAGGCGGCTCAGGAAAAGTGAGGCGGACAGGCCCACCAGGGAGCCGCCCACGATGAGGACAGGTACGCGGAGGTCGACGTTCTCGTTCATCTGCTGCTCCAGCTCGGACGCCGTGCGGACGCAGTGTCCATGCCCTTGCCGGGAGCGCTTCGGACGTCGGCTCACCTGAACGGTTCATAAATCTCGCACCAGCCGTACCAGCGTTCCACGATCAGTGAGGGAACGATGCCCGCGCTGTGGGGGGCGGACGGCACACATGCGGTCGGGCGAGTCCCCGCTGTGAACTCCACCGGAATCCGACGGTTGACGAAGGGCCACGGACGTGGCCGCCGCACCGTCTTGAAGGAGAGCGAAAGATGACGACCCTCTCGGAACGGACATCGCAGTCCGCCTTCGACGGTTCGAGGCTCCGCGTCGTGCTGCTTCTGGACCTGCACGACGGCGCCCAGAAGCAGTTCCTGGACGCGTACGAGCACCTGCGCAACCAGGTGGCATCCGTCCCCGGACACATCAGCGACCAGCTGTGCCAGTCCATCGAGAACCCCTCGCAGTGGCTCATCACCAGCGAATGGGAGAGCGCACCGCCCTTCCTCGCCTGGGTGAACAGCGAGGAGCACGTCGAGACGGTCCAGCCGCTGCACGGCTGTGTACGCGACACCCGGTCCCTGCGCTTCAGCATTCTGCGCGAGACCGGCAACACCTTCGTGGCCGCCCCGGATCCGGTCAAGGGCCGGCTCCAGTCCGCGCCCCGTCTCGGCGACGGAGTGGTGCGCCACGCCCTCACGTTCACCGTGAAGCCCGGCAGCGAGGAGACGGTCGCCAGGATCCTGGCCGACTACGACTCCCCGAAGGCGCGCGTCGACGAGAACACCCGGCTGCGCCGCACCTCCCTCTTCATGCACGGCAACCGTGTCGTACGGGCCGTGGAGGTCGAGGGCGACCTGCTGGCCGCGCTGCGCCATGTGGCCCGCCAGCCCGAGGTCAGGGCCGTCGAGGAAGCGATCAACCCCTATCTGGAGCAGGACCGGGACCTCAGCGATCCCGACTCGGCCCGGATGTTCTTCACCCGGGCGGCCCTGCCGACCGTCCACCATGTGACGGCCGGCCGGCAGAAGCCCGAGGACGTCAAGCGGCACGCGCTGTTCTACCAGGCGAAGGAAGGGTGCGGCATGGCGCTCGCCCGGCTGCTGGCGGGACAGGACGAGGAGGCGGCCGACAACCCGGACAGCCCCATCGACAGCAGCACCATCTTCCAGCGCGACGACGTCGTCGTCCGGCTCCTGGAGGTGGGCGGCCCGCTCGACGCGCGGCCCGCGCAGGCGCTCGGGATCGACGGCCACCGCAAGGCGGCCGTGCTGGGGCGCCTCCTGGCCGGCGGGGCGAACGGCCTGCCGACGACCGATCAGGAGGCCGCGCGCTTCCTCGCCCAGTCCGAGATGCGCCTGATCACCGACCGCCGGGCCACGGAGTCCTGATCAGCGCACCGTGCCTCGGCACCACGCAACCGCGGCGTCCGGACAACCACCCGACGCCGCCGGCCATCACGTACAACGCGCCTGGAGGAGAGCAGAATGACCACGTTCCGGCCCCGCATCGTCGACCTCGGCGAGACTCAGCCCAACCGCAGGCGCGGAGGAGACCTGCGCGCCATGCTCACACCCACGGCGGTGGGCGCCACCAGCGGCTTCATGGGCCTGGCCCTGGTCCAGCCGGGGGAGCGCATCGGCGAGCACTACCACCCGTACTCCGAGGAGTTCGTGTACGTCGTGCAGGGCCGCCTGGAGGTGGACCTCGACGGTGAGCCGTACTCCATGCGGCCCGACCAGGGTCTGCTGATCCCGCCGCACGTGCGCCACCGCTTCCGCAATGTGGGCGATGTGGAGGCGCGCATGGTCTTCCACCTCGGTCCGCTCGCCCCGCGCCCGGAGCTCGGGCACGTGGACACCGAGGAGACCGGCGCGGAAAGCGGTGGGACCCAGGGGCGGGGAGCGCCGCCAGAACGAACCGGGGCGGCTTCGTGAACCGGCGTGTGGCGGTCACCGGAGTCGGAGTGGTCGCGCCCGGCGGCATCGGTGCACCGGCCTTCTGGGACCTCCTGGCGGCGGGCCGTACCGCGACGCGCGGCATCACGCTCTTCGACCCGGCCGGCTTCCGCTCCCGGATAGCCGCCGAGTGCGACTTCGACCCGGCCGCGCACGGCCTGGACGAGGAGCTGATCGCCCGCTCCGACCGGTATGTCCAGTTCGCGCTGGTGGCCGCGGCGGAAGCGCTCGCCGACGCCGGGATCGACCCGGAGAAGGAGGATCCCTGGCGCATCGGGGTCTCCATGGGCACCGCGGTCGGCGGCACCACCCGTCTCGAACACGACTACGTCGCCGTCAGCGGGACCGGCGCCCGCTGGGACGTGGACCACCGCCCGGCCGGACGCCATCTGGAACGGGCCTTCTCGCCGAGCACCCTGGCCTCCGCTGTCGCCGAACAGGTCGGCGCGCACGGCCCGGTGCAGACCGTCTCGACGGGCTGCACCTCCGGCCTCGACGCGATCGGCTACGCCTTCCACGCCGTGGAGGAGGGCCGCGTCGACGTCTGCCTCGCCGGGGCGTCCGACTCGCCGATCACCCCCATCACGGTGGCCTGCTTCGACGCCATCAAGGCGACCTCCGCCAACAACGACGACCCGGAGCACGCCTCCCGGCCGTTCGACGCGGGCCGGGACGGCTTCGTCATGGGCGAGGGCGGAGCCGTGCTCGTCCTGGAGGATCTGGAGCACGCCCGCGCCCGCGGCGCCACCGTGCACTGCGAGATCGTGGGGTACGCCACCTTCGGCAACGCCTACCACATGACCGGGCTGACCCCCGAGGGCCTGGAGATGGCCCGTGCCATCGAAACCGCCCTCGACCACGCCCGGATCGACCGCACGCGGATCGACTACGTCAACGCGCACGGCTCGGGCACCAAACAGAACGACCGGCACGAGACGGCCGCGGTGAAACGGGCACTGGGCCGGCACGCCTACAAGGTGCCGATGAGCTCGATCAAGTCCATGGTCGGCCACTCGCTCGGCGCCATCGGGGCGATAGAGATCGCGGCCTGCGTGCTGGCGCTGATCCACCAGACGGTGCCCCCGACGGCGAACTACGAGACGCCGGACCCCGAGTGCGACCTCGACTACGTGCCGCGTGTCGCGCGCCCCCTGAAGCTGCGCAGCGTTCTCTCGGTCGGCAGTGGCTTCGGCGGATTCCAGTCCGCCGTCGCCCTGACCCGGCCCGGAGGGAGGACCCCATGAAAACCCCGCAAGTACGGCGGCCGGTCATCACCGGCATCGGCGTGGTCGCCCCCAACGGGACGGGCGCCGGAGCCTTCTGGAAACAGACCCAGGAGGGGGTGAGCGTCCTGGACGCGGTGTCGCGCGAGGGCTGCGGACACCTGCCGCTCCGGGTCGCGGGCGAGGTCCGTGACTTCGACCCGGTGGCCCTCATCGAGGAACGGTTCCTGGTGCAGACCGACCGGTTCACGCACTACGCGATGGCCGCGGCCGACCTCGCCCTGGACGACGCCCGGCTCGGCCGCGCCGACTACGAGGACACTCCGTACGGCGTGGGCGTGGTGACAGCCGCCGGATCAGGCGGCGGCGAGTTCGGACAGCGTGAGCTGCAACGGCTGTGGGGCCAGGGATCCCGTTACGTCGGGCCCTACCAGTCGATCGCCTGGTTCTACGCCGCCAGCACCGGGCAGATCTCGATCCGCGGCGGGTTCAAGGGGCCGTGCGCCGTCGTGGCCAGCGACGAGGCCGGCGGGCTGGACGCCCTCATGCACGCCGCCCGGTCCGTGCGGCGAGGCACCGACGCCGTGGTCGTCGGCGCGGCCGAGGCCCCTCTGGCCCCGTACTCGGTCGTCTGCCAGCTCGGGTACGAGGACCTCAGCACCTGCGACGATCCGGCGCGCGCCTACCGCCCGTTCACCGCGGACGCCTGCGGGTTCGTGCCCGCCGAGGGCGGCGCCATGCTCGTGGTCGAGGACGAGGCGACGGCCCTCGCCCGCGGGGCCGGGGGCCGGGCCGAACTGGCCGGCCACGCCGCGACGTTCACCGGGGCGGCCCGGTGGGAGGAGTCCCGGGGCGGGCTGGCGCGGGCGATCGGCGGCGCGCTGGCGGAGGCGGGCTGCGCGCCCGAGGAGATCGACGTCGTCTTCGCGGACGCGCTCGGTGTCCCGGCGGCCGACCGGGCCGAGGCGCTCGCCATCGCCGACGCCCTGGGCGCACACGGCCGGCGGGTGCCGGTGACGGCGCCCAAGACCGGCACCGGCCGCGCCTACTGCGGTGCGCCGGTGCTGGACACGGCCGCCGCCGTACTCGCCATGGAGCACGGCCTGATCCCGCCCACCCCGAATGTCTTCGACGTGTGCCACGACCTCGATGTGGTCACCGGCCGCGCGCGCCCCGCGGAACTGCGTACGGCGCTCGTGTTGAGCCGGGGGCTCATGGGATCGAACGCGGCGCTGGTGCTGCGGTATCTCCCCGGCACCCCCCTGTGAGAAGGAGAAACCCTTCATGACCGCTCAACTCACCTATGAGGAACTCGCCACGCTGATGAAGAACGGCGCCGGCGTCAGCGTCGATCCGCTGGAGATGGAGAGCCGGCCGGCCTCCGCGTTCGACGAGTTCGGTCTCGACTCGCTCGGCCTCCTCGGCATCGTCGCCGCCCTGGAGAACCGGTACGGCGTACCGCTGCCGGCCGACGCGGACAAGTGCAAGTCGCCCCGCGAGTTCCTCGACCTCGTCAACAGCAGCCTCGTGACAGGAGCCTGAAAGTGTCCGGACACACCGAGAACGACATCACCATCGCCGCCCCCCTGGACCTCGTCTGGGACGTGACGAACAACCTGGAGGAATGGCCGCGGCTGTTCAGCGAGTACGCGGAGGTCGAGGTGATCGAGCGGCAGGGCGAGACGACGACGTTCCGGCTGACGATGCACCCCGACGACAACGGCAAGGTCTGGAGCTGGGTCTCGGAGCGGACCACCGACCGGGCTTCGCGCACCGTCTCGGCCCGCCGCGTCGAGCCGGGCCCCTTCCAGCACATGAACATCCGCTGGGAGTACTCGGAGGTCCCCGGCGGCACGAGGATGCACTGGAAGCAGGATTTCGCGATGCGTCCCGACGCCCCGGTCGACGACGAGTGGATGACCGCGAACATCAACCGCAACTCCCGCGTCCAGATGGAACTCATCCGGGACAAGATCGAGCAGCGGGACCGGGAGCGCCGTGCCGCCTCGGTCACGGCCAACTGACCGGGCGGAAAGGCAGCCTTCGATGCACCACGCACTGATCGTCGCCCGGATGGCGCCGGGTTCGGCGCCGGACATCGCGGAACTGTTCTCCGCGTCGGACACCACCGAACTGCCGCACCTCGTCGGGGTCCGACGGCGCACGCTGTTCCAGTTCGGCGATGTCTACATGCACCTGATCGAGTCCGACCGGCCGCCGGGCCCGGAGATCGCCAAGGTGACGGAGCACCCGGAGTTCAAGAGCCTCAGCGACCGGCTCACCGCCTTCGTCAGCCCCTACGACCCGCAGACCTGGCGCGGTCCCAAGGACGCGATGGCCCAGGAGTTCTACCGGTGGCAGCGCGACGGCGCCCACTGAGACACGCGATCGCCCCGGATCCGGTGTGTGCCGGATCCGGGGCGATTCCCTGTGCGCCCAAGGACTGGTCCCACAGGGCTGGTCACCGGGCTGGTCCTACCCGGGGACGACGCATTCGAAGGCGTGCAGATACGCGTTGACCGGCCGGATCTCGCCGACGGCCAGTCCGGCGTCCGACAGACGGCCGGTCAGGCTGTCCCTGGAGTGCTTCGCGCCGCCGACATTGAGCAGCAGCAGCAGGTCCATGGCGGTGGTGAACCTCATCGACGGGGTGTCGTCGACGAGGTTCTCGATGATCACGACCCGGGCGCCCGGCCGGGCCGCCGCGACCACATTGCGCAGGGTCCGGCGGGTACTCTCGTCATCCCATTCGAGGATGTTCTTGATGATGTAGAGATCCGCCTCGACGGGGATGCTCCGCCGGCAGTCCCCGGCGACGATGTCCGCCCGCCCGGCGAGGTCGCCGCCGTCGCGCAGCCGGGCATCGGCCCTCGCCACCACGCCCGGCAGGTCCAGCAGGGTCCCGCGGACCTCCGGGTGCTTGTCCAGCAGACTGGCGAGCACATGACCCTGACCGCCGCCGATGTCGGCGACCACGGACACTCCGGTCAGGTCGAGCAGTTCGGCGACATCCAGCGCGGACTGCCTGCTGGAGGTGGTCATGGCGCGATTGAAGACCTGGGCCGATTCGGCCGCGTCCTGGTGGAGGTAGTCGAAGAAGCCCTTGCCGAACGTCTCGGCGAAGACGCTCGTGCCCGAACGCACGGCGTCGTCGAGCTGCGGCCAGACCTTCCAGGTCCAGGGCTCGGTGCACCACAGGGAGATGTACCGCAGGCTGTTCGGGTCGTCCTCGCGCAGCAGCCGGGACATCTCCGTGTGGACGAACGTCCCGTCCTCCCGCTCGCTGAAGATCCCGTAGCAGCACAGCGCCCGGAGCAGCCGCCGCAGCGGTACGGGCTCGGTGTTCACCTCCTTCGCGAGCTCCGCCGCGGTGGCGGGCGATTCACCGAGCGCGTCGGCGACGCCGAGCCGGGCGGCGGCGCGGACGGCCGCGGCGCAGGCGGCCCCGAAGACGAGCTCCCGCAGCCGCATGGCCGGGGGCGGGCCGGGGACGGGCGTCTGTCCCGGGGCGGGGGTGGCGGGGGTGGGCGCCGGGGTGGGGCTCACGGTGGTCATACCGCCTCGATTCTCCTCGTACGGGGGGACACGCCTCAGCACATCCCCGCGGGCTCGGACGTCCCGCACTGGTTACGGGCGAAGGTGTTGCCCGTTCCGGTGTCCCGGTCGGCGAGGTCGGCCGGCTGATTGCCCCGTACGACGTTGTCGCTGATGGAGTTACCGGTGTTGGGGGCGCCCACGAAGCTCTTGAACAGGACGATGCCGCCGGACAGCGGTGTGGCGCCCACGTTGTTCTCGACCACGTTGTCGCGGACGACGGTGTCCTCGCTGCCGGTGAGGACGATGCCGGTTCCCTGGATGGCCGACAGCCGGGGGGTCTCGGGGCAGAACTTGTTGTTCTCGACGATGCGGTTGTCCTGGACGGTCATCGCGCCGGCCTTCGGCTTCGACTCGTCGCCCACGACGAACACACCGCTGCAGTTGCCGGTCATGGTGTTGTCGTCGATCGCGAGATTCCTGACCCGGCGGGCGGTGACACCGATGCGGTTGCCGGTCAGCCTGTTGTCGCGGATGTCCGTGCCCAGGGTGTCGGTGGCCCCGTCCTCCTCGTCGACCGTGTTCGCGACGAAGACCCCGGCGTCGCCGTTGTCGCGGGCGGTGTTGTGCCGGAACGCGCCCCGGGTGGACCTCTCCTGGGCGATGCCCCAGGTGCCGTTCTTCTCGGAGGTCACCTTGTGGACGCTGAGCCGGTCGGTCCAGGAGGCCCAGATGCCGCTCTTGGCGAAGCCCGACACGGTCAGCGAGCGGATGCGGACTCCGTTCACGGGCTGTGCCTTCGTGCCCAGGACGCAGATGCCGTTTCCGCCCTTCGCGCAGGCGTTGGCGGTCTTCTCGGCGGCCGTCCCGGGCAGGATCACGGTCCTGTCCCCGGACCCGGCCAGGGTCAGGTCCGGCTTGGTGATCAGTACGCTCTCCCGGTAGGTGCCGGGCAGGACGACGACCGTGTCACCCGGCCGCGCGGCGTCCACGGCCTTCTGGATGGACTCGCCGGGACGGACGACGTGGCCCGCGGTGGGGGCGGCGGCGGAGGGGACGGCCGTGGCCAGTCCGGATGCTGCGATGGCGGCGATACCCGCCAGGCATGTGAGGTGTTTTGTTCTCATGAGCCGAAGCTATGGGGGATCACCCACCCCTGCCACACAGGGTGAGCGGATGGATACACCAGGTCCCTGAATGGCTTACTCCGGCCCGGTCCGGTGCTCGGTCCGGCGCCCGTCCCACCCCACCCCGCCCGCCGCTGTCCGCACCGCCGCTGTCCGCACCGTCGCTGTCCGGCCCGCCCCCCGTGCGGGCCGGGCCCGCTCAGTCCGGTGCGCCGGGGCCCGTGGCGACGACCGAGCGGGCCCACCGGTAGTCGGCCTTCCCGCTGGGCGAGCGCTGGATCCGGTCGGTGAAGACGGCGGTACGGGGGATCTTGTAGCCCGCCAGCCGGGTGCGGCAGTGCGCCTGCACCGCCGCGAGGTCCAGCGGGCCGGCCCCCTCACGCAGCTGGAGCACCGCCGCCACCCGGTTGCCCCACCGCTCGTCCGGCACCCCGGCGACCAGGACGTCATAGACGTCCGGATGGGCCTTGAGCGCCTGCTCGACCTCCTCCGGGTAGACCTTCTCGCCCCCGGTGTTGATGCACTGCGACCCGCGCCCGAGCACGGTGACGATGCCGTCCTCGTCGACCGTCGCCATGTCGCCGAGCAGGACCCACCGCTCCTCGCCCCTGCGGAAGAAGGTCTCCGCCGTCTTGCCCGGGTCGTTGTAGTAGCCGAGCGGTACGTGTCCGCGCTGCGCGATCCGCCCCGGCTCGCCGGGGGCCACCGGCTCGTACGTGGCCGGATCGACCACCTCCGTACGGGAGTTGACCCGGAGCCGGAATCCCCGGTCCGGCCCCGAATCGGCCGTCGCCGTGCCGTTGAAGCCGGATTCGGACGAGCCGAAGTTGTTGAGCAGCATCACCGTCGGCACCAGGGCCTGGAACTCCGCCCGCACCGAGTCGGACATGATCGCCCCCGAGCTGGAGACGGAGAACAGCGACGAACAGTCCGTACCCCTGAGCGGCCCCCCGAGCGAGTCGATCAGCGGCCGCAGCATCGCGTCGCCGACCAGCGACACGCTGGTGACCCTCTCCTTCTCGATCGTACGGAGCACCTCGTCCGGCACGAACTTGCGGTGGACGACGACCCGCTGGCCGAAGTTGAAGCCGATGAACGCGGTGAGCGTGGACGTGCCGTGCATCAGCGGGGGAGTGGGGAAGAAGGTGATCCCGTCACCGCCCGCGGCCACCCGCTCGGCCAGCTCCTGAGGGGACTTCACGGCCTCGCCGGTCGGCGCGCCGCCGCCGAGGCCGGAGAAGAACAGGTCCTCCTGGCGCCACATCACCCCCTTGGGCATGCCCGTCGTGCCGCCGGTGTAGATGATGAACTGGTCGTCGCCGGAGCGCGGCGCGAAGCCGCGCCCGGGGGACCCGGAGGCCTCGGCGTCCGTGAACGCCACGGCGTCCGGCCCCGGGGAGTGCGCCGCCGGTGTCCCCACCTGGAGGAGGTGCCGCAGCCCGGCGGCCTGCGGGGCGGCTGCCGCGACCCGCTCGCCGAACTCGGCGTCGAAGACCAGGGCCGCCAGATCCGCGTCGCGGTAGAGGTAGACCAGCTCCTCCTCCACGTACCGGTAGTTGACGTTGACCGGAACGATGCGGGCCTTGAGGCAGGCCAGCACCGTCTGGAGGTACTCGACGCCGTTGTAGAGGTGCAGTCCCAGGTGCTCGCCGGGCCGGATGCCCGCGCCGGCCAGATGGTGGGCGATCCGGTTGGCCGCGGCGTCCAGCTGCGCGTAGGTGAGCCGGCGCTCGGCCCCCGTACCCGGATGGTCGACGTAGACGAGCGCCTCGCGGTCGGGGACCACATCGACGACCGACTCGAACAGGTCGGCAAGGTTGTACTCCACCGTTCCTCCTGACCCCGGGGGTGCTGAGTGGCTCGGCGGTCATTAGAGCGCCGACCGGCACAAGTGGGAAGAGGGGCCGCCGAAGAAATCTGACTGAGTGTCAGAAAACTATTGAACTGAACACCCGCCTACTGCAACCTGTTCTGAATCTGGAGACGGAGGCAGGCAATGGGCGGTACGGAACATCTCGGGATGCGGCGCGAGGGCGCCACACTGGTGCTCACCCTGAACAGGCCGGAGGCGAAGAACGCACTCTCGCTGCCGATGCTGGTCGGCCTGTACGACGGCTGGCTCGCCGCGGACGCGGACGACTCGGTCCGCTCGGTCGTGCTCACCGGCGCGGGGGGTTCCTTCTGCGCCGGCATGGACCTCAAGGCCCTGGCGGGCGGGGGAATGGCGGGCGAGGAGTACCGGGACCGGCTGAAGGCCGACCCCGACCTGCACTGGAAGGCGATGCTGCGCCACCACCGCCCCCGCAAACCGGTGATCGCCGCGGTCGAGGGGTACTGCGTGGCGGGCGGCACCGAGATCCTTCAGGGCACCGACATCCGCGTCGCCGGAGCGGGCGCCACCTTCGGGCTGTTCGAGGTCCGGCGCGGACTCTTCCCCATCGGCGGCTCCACCGTACGGCTGCCGCGCCAGATCGCCCGGACCCACGCCCTCGAAATGCTCCTCACCGGCCGTCCGTACAGCGCCGAGGAGGCCGCCCGCGTCGGACTCGTGGGCCATGTGGTCCCCGAAGGCACCGCGCTGGAGAAGGCGCTGGAGATCGCCGAACGGATCAACGCCTGCGGACCGCTCGCCGTGGAGGCGGTCAAGGCCTCCGTCTACGAGAGCGCCGAGCTGACCGAGACCGACGGCCTCGCGGCCGAACTCGCCTGCGGCTGGCCGGTCTTCGACACCGCGGACGCCAAGGAGGGCGCCCGCGCCTTCGCCGAGAAGCGCCCGCCCGTCTACCGGCGCGCCTGAGCCAAGGAGACAACCGTGCCCGAAGTCCTCAGCGCACCGCTGGTGGTCGAATTCCCCTTCACCCGCTCGCTCGGCCCCGTGCAGAGCGCCTTCCTCACCGGACTGCGCGAGCAGACCGTGCTCGGCGTGCGGACCGGCGAGGGAAAGGTCCTCGTACCGCCCGTCGAGTACGACCCCGCCACCGCCGAGGAGCTCCGCGAGCTCGTCGAGGTCGCCGCGACCGGCACCGTCACCACCTGGGCCTGGAACCCCGACCCGCGCCGCTACCAGCCCCTGGACACCCCGTTCGCCTGGGTCCTGGTCCGGCTCGACGGCGCCGACACCTCGCTGCTCCACGTCCTGGACGCCCCGGGCCCCGAGGCCGTTCGCACCGGGATGCGGGTCCGCGTCCGCTGGGCGGGGGCCCGCACCGGCGCGATCACCGACATCGCCTGCTTCGAACCGTACGAGGGGGACGCGGACACCGGCCGGCCCGTCCGGCACAGCGGCGAGTTCAGCGACCCGGTCACCACCATCGTCACCCCCGCCCGGCTCGACTACACCTACACCCCCGGCCGGGCCCAGAGCGCGTACATCAACGCCCTCGCCGAGCGGCGCACCGTCGGCGAGCGCTGTCCGTCCTGCCGCAAGGTGTACGTGCCGCCCCGCGGTGCCTGCCCCACCTGCGGCGTCGCCACCGCGGAGCCGGTCGAGGTCGGTCCGCGCGGCACCGTGACCACGTACTGCGTCGTCAACATCAAGGCCGCCCACACGGCGAACCTCGGCATCGAGGTGCCGTACGTCTACGCCCATATCGCCCTGGACGGCGCCGACCTCGCGCTGCACGGCCGGATCGCCGGCATCCCCTACGACCAGGTGCGGATGGGGCTGCGCGTCGAACCGGTCTGGACCGAGGGCGGCCGCTACCCCGACCACTACCGGCCCACCGGAGAGCCCGACGCCGACTACGACACGTACAAGGAGCTGCTGTAGATGCGAGACGTGGCGATCGTGGCCTTCGCGCAGAGTGCGCACCGGCGGCGTACCGACGAACTCTCCGAAGTCGACATGCTGATGCCCGTCCTGCACGAGGTCCTCGGGGCGACCGGCCTGAAGGCGAGCGACATCGGCTTCACCTGCTCCGGTTCCAGCGACTACCTGGCGGGCCGGGCCTTCTCCTTCACCATGGCGCTCGACGGTGTCGGCGCGTACCCGCCGATCTCCGAGTCGCACGTGGAGATGGACGGGGCCTGGGCGCTGTACGAGGCCTGGGTGAAACTCCAGACCGGCGAGGCGGACACCGCCCTGGTCTACGCGTACGGCAAGTCCTCGCCGGGCGAGGTCCGCGATGTCCTGACCCGGCAGCTCGACCCGTACTACGTGGCCCCGCTCTGGCCGGATTCCGTGGCGCTCGCCGCCCTCCAGGCGCAGGCGCTCATCGACGCGGGTGCCACCGACGAACAGGGCCTGGCCGCGATCGCCGCCCGCAGCCGCACGGCCGCCTCGGCCAACCCGTACGCCCAGCTCACCGGGGACGTCCCGGCGGGCGGCCAGGTGGTGGCGCCGCTGCGGACCGGCGACTGCCCGCCCGTGGGCGACGGTGCCGCGGCCGTGGTCCTCGCCGTCGGGGACACCGCCCGCGCCCTGTGCGCGCGACCCGCCTGGATCCGGGGCATCGACCACCGGATCGAGGCCCACGGCCTCGGCGTCCGCGACCTGACCGACTCGCCCTCCACCCGGCTGGCCGCCGAACGCGCCGGTGCCTTCGACCGGCCGGTCGACACCGCCGAGCTGCACGCCCCCTTCACCTCCCAGGAAGTCGTGCTCCGTGCGGCGCTGGGGCTGGGGGACGAGGTCAGTGTGAACCCCTCGGGCGGTGCGCTCGCCGCCAACCCGGTGATGGCCGCGGGTCTCGTGCGGCTCGGTGAGGCCGCCGCCCGGATCCACCGCGGCGAGTCCGACCGGGCCCTCGCCCACGCCACCTCCGGACCCTGCCTGCAACAGAATCTGGTCGCCGTCCTGGAAGGGGAGAGCGCTCATGTCTAAGGAGCCCGTGGCCGTCGTCGGCATCGGCCAGACCAAGCACGTCTCCGCCCGGCACGATGTCTCCCTCGCCGGGCTCGTCCGCGAGGCCGCCGTGGCCGCCCTCGCCGACGCCGGGCTGACCTGGGCGGACATCGACGCCGTGGTCATCGGCAAGGCCCCCGACTTCTTCGAGGGGGTGATGATGCCGGAGCTCTATCTCGCGGACGCGCTCGGCGCCGTCGGCAAACCGATGCTCCGCGTCCACACCGCCGGATCGGTCGGCGGATCCACCGCACTGGTCGCCGCCAACCTGGTGGCAGGCCGTGTCCACCGGACCGTACTGACTCTCGCGTTCGAGAAGCAGTCCGAGTCCAACGCCATGTGGGGCCTCTCGCTGCCGATCCCGTTCCAGCAGCCCCTGCTGGCCGGTGCGGGCGGCTTCTTCGCCCCGCACGTGCGCGCGTACATGCGCCGCAGCGGCGCCCCCGACACGGTCGGCTCCCTCGTCGCGTACAAGGACCGGCGCAACGCGCTGAAGAACCCCTACGCGCACATCCACGACCCCGGCATCACCCTGGAGAAGGTCCAGGCCGCGCCGATGCTCTGGGACCCCATCCGCTACTCCGAGACCTGCCCGTCCTCCGACGGCGCCTGCGCCATGGTCCTCACCGACCGCGACGGCGCGGCCCGCTCCCCGCACCCGCCCGCCTGGGTGCACGGCGGTGCCATGCGCAGCGAGCCGACACTCTTCGCGGGCAAGGACTTCGTCTCGCCGCGGGCCGGGAAGGACTGCGCCGCCGATGTGTACCGGCAGGCCGGGATCACCGACCCGCGCCGGGAGATCGACGCCGTCGAGATGTACGTGCCGTTCTCCTGGTACGAACCGATGTGGCTGGAGAACCTCGGCTTCGCCTCCGAGGGCGAGGGCTGGAAGCTCACCGAGTCCGGCGTCACCGAACTCGACGGCGATCTTCCGGTGAACCCGTCGGGCGGAGTTCTCTCCACCAACCCGATCGGGGCATCCGGCATGATCCGGTTCGCCGAGGCGGCCCTCCAGGTACGCGGGCGGGCGGGCGAACACCAGGTGGAGGGGGCCAGGAGGGCGCTGGGCCACGCCTACGGCGGCGGGGCACAGTTCTTCTCGATGTGGCTCGTCGGAGCTCAGCCGCCACCCGGCTGAGACAGCGACGCGTCCCGCGGCCGGCGGGGGCACCCGGTGTCCGCCGCCGCCCGCCGTGCGCGCGGGCCCGGCTCGGCGACGTGAGCCGGGACACGTAACATGTCCGCATGTCCTTCCTCCGTCGCCGTAGCGCCGCCACACCCGCGGGCCCGGACTTCGATGTCCTGGCCATGGATCCGGGGGACTGGCCCGGAAACCTCGGCGCGGGTCTGCTTCCCGCTCCCGACGGGAGCTGCCAGGGCGTCTTCCTCCGCTACGACCTGTACGGCGGACGCGGCCCGGCCATGATCATCGGCAATCTCCCGGCGGGCTCGCCCGCCCGTGAGACGGAGGAGGGCCAGGTCCCCTTCGAGGTGGCGCAGCTGCTGCTCGCCCTGGAGAACGACGAGCCGATCGAGGTGACGAGCACCGAGGACGTCCCGGTGATGCAGGGGGACAACCTGCTGATCGTCCGCCGGATCAAGCTCTCCGAGAGCCGGATCGCCTGTGTCCAGTTCGACCGCAGTGACGGTGTGCTCGTCACGATCGCCAGCTGGGACCGGCCCATCACCGACGATCTGTACGCGCTGCTGAAGCCGCTGCCGGCGGAGCTCTTCCAGCAGGGCTGAAACGTCCCTGCGCACGGCCGCCCGCACCGCGACGGGCGGCTTTCGGCTTTCCGGCCCCGGCCGCCTTCCGCTCCGGTGCTCCCGGCCCATTCCGCCCAAGGGCGGGGAGCTTCCGTCCAAGAGGTCATCTCGTCCGGTGTCTTGTGGGGCCGGTCATCGGACCTTTACGGTGCGGTGCCATGACATCCGGGATGACGCGACGCACCACAGTGAAGGCGGCGGTCGGCGCAACCGGCGCCCTGGCGCTCAGTGTTCCGGCGCTCGCCGGAGCGGCGCAAGCAGTCGTTACCTCCGATGAATCGAGCGATCCGATCGCTGGTCAAGCGCCGTCGGAAGTGCCCGCACCCCAGCTCTGGTACAGCACCCCCGCCGCGGGATGGGAGCGCGAGTCGCTGCCCATCGGCGGGGGCGCCCTCGGTGCGAGCGTCTTCGGGACACTCGCCACCGAACGTCTCACCCCCAACGAGAAGACCCTGTGGACCGGCGGTCCGGGATCGGTCCAGGGATACGACTTCGGCAACTGGACCACCGCCGGACCGGATGCCCTCACCGGAGTCCGGGAAGACCTCGACCGTGCGGGCGTGCTCGGCCCGGACGAGGTCGCGGCCGCGCTCGGCCAGGCCCGCCGCGGCTACGGCGCCTATCAGGTCCTCGGTGATCTGCTCATCCGTCTGCCGGACGCCCCGGCCGCGCCGGACGGCTCCTGCCGGCGCGCTCTCGACCTCTCCACCGCCCTGGCCACCGTCGCCCACACCCATCGGAAGGCACACCACAATTCTGGCTGGCCAACCTGCGCACCGACCCGCGTGACGGCACGCTCGTCGTCCCCGCGGGCTGGCCCGAGGGGTCGGTGCGGGGGCTGCGGGCCAGGGGCGGCTTCACCGTCGACATCGAATGGGCCGCGGGTGCGTCCCGCCGTGTCGTCATCACGGCGGGACGCACCCGCCGGGTGACGGTCCGCAGCACGCTGTTCGCGAGCGGCCGGAAGACCTTCCGGGCGCGCGCCGGCAGCCGCTACACGCTGCTGCCCGACAGCTGAGCCATCAGCCGCGTCACGCGTGCGGCGGACGTGCCGAGCCCCGTGGGACCGCCCAGGTGCCACGGGGCGCCGGTGCCGTGCCGCAGATCCTCCTCGCGGTAGCGCCGGCAGCCCCGGTGCCAGATCAGGATGCCCGCCATCCAGTTCCGGAGCTCCAGCACATAGCCCGCCAGGATCTCCCGCACCTCGGCGTCCAGGCCGAAGTCGTCGTACAGCACGGGCAGTTCCTCCGAGGCCACGTGCTGGAACTGGCGCAGCCGCGAGTTCATCAGGTCGTGCACGATCGCCACGCCGGTCGGATAGTCGACCCCGAAGAAGTTCTGCACGACCAGGACGCCGTTGTGCACCTCACCCTCGTACTCGATCTCCTTCTGGTACGAGAACAGATCGTTCATCAGCGCGGCGTAGTCCGCGGCGGCGTTCTCCAGGGACCTGAGCGGGCCGCTCCGGTAGATCTCGGCAGGAACCTTTCGTCCGTGGCTTACCCGGCACAGGCTCATCGTCAGGTCCGAGCCGAAGGTCATACGGCGCATCTCGACGTAGTCGACCGGGTCGGGGATACGGTTCTGCGCCTGGTTCGCCAGTTCCCACAGCCAGCTCGCCGTCATCGACTCGACCCCGTCCCGGAAAGCGCGCCGCTGCTCCCCGTCCATCGGGACCACGGTCCGCCGCCACAGATCGGCGAGCCCCCGCTCCAGCGCGTTGGCCGGCTCGGGCGTCCCGGTGCCTTCCAGCGGCATGAAGTGCGAGAGCCGCTCGTTGGCCAGCCGCGCCCCGGCCAGATCGCGGCTCCGCCCGTGCACGACGGGAAACCAGTCGTCGCCGTACGTACCCCAGGCCAGCCACCCCGAGGAGAGGTCCAGCTCCTCCGGCGTCGCGTCCGGATGGATTCCCGCCGCGCACAGCGGCAGGTCGATGTCGAGCAGCCGCTTCTCGTCCCAGATGTGCGAACCCGGCACCCCGGGCTGCGCCTCCAGAATGCCCATCCGCCGTGCCCAGTCGACCATCCGTACCCGCGCGCCCTCCAGATGCGGGCTCAGCGTCGTCCGGAACGGGAGGTCGAAGTCGGGCAGCAGGGAGGGGCCGACATGCCGGTACGGCACATGGCTCCGGCCGCGCAGCCGCGAGGACTCCGAGCGCGGGGTGAACCTGATCGAGGCGGCGGACATCCAGGGGGCGGGGGCCGACTGCCCGGTGGCGCCGTCGTTCATGTAGCGGCTGGAGCGCAGGTGCCACTCATGGCCGCCGGACTGCCAGTCCTGAAGCCCCTTGACGTAGGCGAGGACGGCGGTGGTCTCCGCCGGGTCCAGGCCCTTCTCCGCGCAGAGCGGCCCCAGTTCGGTCAGCGCGGTGTTCTCGAACTGCTGGAGCCGTGAGGTCAGCAGATCGTTGACGGCCTCGGCGGCCTCCTGGGTGGAGCAGCCGAGGAAGGTCTCCAGGACCAGTACCCCGTTGCTGTTCTCGCCCTCGTCCTCGACCTCGCGCTGGTACGAGAACAGGTCGTTGCGCAGGTGCACCCCGTCGGAGAAGGCGTCCCGCAGCACGCGCAGCGGACGCGAGCCGGCCACCGCGTCGGGCACCTCGGCGCCGGTGGCGTACTCCACGAGCCCCGCCGACCAGGGGGCGCCGCCCACCTTGCGGCGCATCTCGATGTACTCCACGGGGTTCGCGATGCGCCCCTCGTTGATATTGGCGAGCTCCCACAGCGACTCGTTCAGCAGATTCTCGGTCGACTCCGCGAACCGGGCCCGCCAGGCGTCCGACATCGCGGGCACCGTCCGCGCCCACAGATCGGCCAGCCCCGCCTCGACGGGGTTGGCGGGCTCGGGCATCGGCGTGCCGGGCTCCATGGGCATGAAGGCCGGAAGCCGGTCCAGATACCGCTTCCCGCCCGGCCGGTCCGGGGTGCGTTTGAACAGCTCGAGGAAGTGGTCGTCGAAGAAGAAGACCCACACGTACCAGTCGGTCACCAGGGACAACGCCTCGGCGGAGCAGTCGGGGTGGGTGTACGCGCACAGCAGCGCGTAGTCATGTGCTTCCAGGTCCTTCTCCTCCCAGATGCCCGAACCCTCCAGCATCCCCATTCCGCGCGCCCACTCACGGGTGTGCCGTCGTGCCTCCTCTACATGAGGATTGAGCCGTGCCGGATACGGAACATAGAAGTCCGGCAGTGAGAAGGGCTGTGCCATCTGCGTCAGGCCTTTCCGGGAGCTGCCGCGCGACATCCGCGCGGACCAGTGGTGTTTCCGCGCAGCACTACCCTTCGGCCGTCCGGGGCACGCACACTGTCAATTAGTCAGATGAACGCCAATGACGTCGTGCGAGCCGCTTCGCAGGTCAGAGCATTCGTCACTGGTCTGGTCCAGTGGCTCAATGACGTATCCGCCCGGCACTCTTGACGTGTCATCACCACACGCCACAGAGTTTCCGCCCAGAACGGAGATCACCCCAGGCACGCATCGGGTACGCCCAGCTCCCAGAAGGGTTGTCATGACGTCCAAGCGGAGGACCAGACTCGCGCTCGCACTGACCGCGGCCGGTGCGCTGAGCGCCGCCCTGCTCGCCCCGGCGGCCCAGGCGGGTGCCGACGGGGTGCGCCCCGAGTGCCCGCGCGCCCTCGGCTGCGACTGGGTCCCGGCGGCGTATCAGCAGACCGGCGACCCGGCCGACAAGGAGACGTACGGCAACTACGACACCGCGGACCGGCCGCACAGCAACAGGATCAAGTTCATCGTCCTGCATGACACCGAAGTGGACTTCGACACCACCCTGAAGATCTTCCAGAACCCGCTGAACCAGACCTCCGCCCACTACGTGGTGCGCTCGTCCGACGGCCATGTCACGCAGATGGTCAAGAACAAGGACGTCGCCTGGCAGGCCGGCAACTGGTATCTCAACACCCACTCCATCGGCATCGAGCAGGAGGGCTTCGCCGCCGAGGGCGCCAAGTGGTACACCCCCGAGATGTACCGCTCGACAGCCGGGCTCGTACGCCATCTGGCGGCCCAGTACGGCATTCCGCTGGACCGGCAGCACATCATCGGCCACGACGGAGTCCCGCCCACCAGTGCCTCCGGGACCAGGAACATGCACTGGGACCCGGGCCCGTACTGGGACTGGAACCGCTTCATGGCGCTGCTCGGCAGGCCCACCGTGCCGACCGCCCCCAGGGGTGCCGAACTCATCACGGTCAGCCCGGACTTCAAGCGGAACAAGCAGGTCTTCCGCGACTGCGAGAAGGGTGTCGATCTGCCCCTCCAGGGGAGCAGCGCCGTCCCCCTGTACACCGAACCGTCCACCGGCTCACCGCTGTTCGCCGACCCGGGCCTGCACCCCGACGGCTCCCCGGGCACCAACTGCGCCGCCGACTGGGGCAGCAAGATCAGTGCCACCCAGCAGGCCGTCGTCGCGGGCAGGGCCCCGGGGTGGACCGCGATCTGGTGGTACGGGAAGAAGGCCTGGCTCCGGACCCCGGACGGGGCCCGGGTCATCACACCGACGGCCGGTCATGTGGTGAAGCCCAGGGCCGGGAAGGCGGAGGTCCCGGTGTACGGGGTGGCGTACCCGGAGAAGTCCGAGTACCCGCAGGACCACACGTCACCGGTCGTCGGCAGCCCGCTGGTCTACACGATCAAGGCGGGCCAGGCGTTCCCGGGCGGCGGCGAGGCGCCCACCGGATACTTCTACGCGCCGACGATCGACTCCTCCAAGCCCTACGACCACACGTACTTCACGGGCGGACAGAAGTACGTGACGGTCCAGATCGGACACCGGATCGGCTTCGTGAGGGCGTCGGACGTGGATGTGGTCCGCGTACGGTGACGCGCGGCGCGGCGGGGAGGGCGTGGCCTTCCCCTGCTGCGCGCCGGGCGGGGCTCAGTAGGCCGAGTCGACGTTGTCGATCGAGCCGTAGCGGTCCGCGGCGTAGTTGGCCGCCGCGGTGATGTTGGCGACGGGGTCGGTGAGCTTCTTCGGCGTACCGCTGACGTGGTACGCGTCGAAGGTGGGCTGGATCACCTGGAGCAGCCCCTTGGAGGGCACGCCGTTGCGGGCGTTGATGTCCCAGTCGTTGACCGCGTGCGGGTTGCCGCTGGACTCGCGCATGATGTTGCGGTGCAGCCCCTCGTAGGAGCCGGGGATGCCCTTGGCCTTCATGATGTCGAGCGACTCGCGGATCCAGCCGTCCAGGTTGTTCGTGTACTGCTTGGGTGCGGCGGCCTTGCGGTCGGTGGAGCGGTTGGCGGCCTGCTCGGACGTGTGCGCCTTGAGGACGGCGGCCTTCTTGGCCTCCGTCTTCGCGGCCGTGGTCTTCTTGGCGGCCGCGTCCTTGATCACCGCGTCCTTGATCACCGCGTCCTTGGCCGCCTGGATGCCGGTCGCCGGTATTCCGGCGGCCGCGATCGGCTTGACGTCGATGGAGGAGTGCGCTGCCGCGGGCCGCTCGTCACCGGACGCGCCGGTGGCGGCGAGAGCGGTGACGGAGCCTGTCGCGACGAGCACGGCGGCGGCGATCTTCTGCGAACGGCTGATGCGGATGGTGCGGATGGTGCTGAGGCGAGGCATGCGGGAGCTCTTCCGGTGGGGGACGGGCGTGGCGGCCTTCGGCGGCGCGGGGGTGCAGGTACCGAATGGCCCGGCCGCGTTCGCCGGGGGGCGTGGGCCGCGGGCTCGTTCTCGGTGCTTGCCGGGATCCATGGTTAGCGGGCAGAACGAGGGGAGGCAATGAGCCCCTTTACTACCCTTCATCGTGAGATCCGGCGGAATAGCCGTTTTGGCCGTTTGATTGCACCGTGAAAGCGGCGCCACGGCTACTACCCGCAGTCGTACGTGACGAAGGTCCTGTGGCGGGCTTCACCTGCCGGGGCAGGGGAGGCGGCACCGGTGCGCCGCTGGGTCACGGCGACTTCACCGAGCGTGGAGGGAGCCGTGGGGGAACCCGTGGGGGAGTGCGCGAGCGGCTGGACGTGCGCGCCCGGAGCGGCGGGACGGATGCCGCGAACAGCGGCGGAAGGGCTGTGGGGCGGGCCCGGCGGACGTCAGCGCTCCGCCCGCCCACCTTCCGGTGGTCGGCGGGCGCGGGCGCTCCGCCCGCCGACCACCCGGGTCCCGCCCGGCGCGCCCGCCCGGCCCCGGACCTCAGCGGACGCCGGCGCCCCGCCCGCTGACCACCCGGTCCACCTGCTCCACCGACAGGGCGTGCTCGATCGCCAGGATCCCCGCCCCCACCGCTGCCGCGTTCTCGCCCGTCCGGCTCGGCTCGATCCGCAGCACGTGCGTCGCCAGCGGGTGCGAGCGCCGGTAGACCGCCTCCCGGACCCCCGCGAGCAGCTGGTCGTGGACGGCGGCCAGCGCGCCGCCCAGCACGACCGTGTCCGGGTTGAAGAAGTTCACCAGACCGGCCAGCACCTCGCCCACCGCCCTGCCCGCCTCACGGACCATCCGTACCGCGTCGCGGTTGCCGGACTTCACCAGCCGCACCACATCGCTGCCCGATGTCGCCTCCAGACCGAGGCCGGACAGCTTCGCCGCCAGTGACGCACCGCCCGCGACCGCTTCCAGACAGCCCGCATTGCCGCACCGGCACGGGTCGTCCAGCTCCGCGACCCGGATATGGCCGATGTCACCGGCGCAGCCCTGCGCCCCCCGGTGCAGCAGCCCGTCGGCGACGATCCCGCAGCCGATTCCCGTACCGGCCTTGATGTACAGCAGATAGCGGCAGTCGGGGAAGGCGCGCCGCTGCTCGGCCAGCGCCATCACGTTCACATCGTTGTCGACCAGCGCCCGCACCCCGAACCGGGCGGCGAAGAACTCCGGGATCGGGTACTGGTGCCACCCGGGCATGATCGGCGGATCGACCGGCCGCCCGGTGGAGAACTCCACCGGCCCCGGCACCCCCACGCCGATCGACCGCAGCGTGTCCGGCTCGCGCCCTGCCGCTTCCAGCAGTGTGCGCAGCGTGCGCTCCACATGGCGCAGGACGGAGTCGGGTCCGTCGCCGATCGACAGCGGATCCTCCTGGGCGGCGAGCATCGTGCCGCCGATGTCCATCAGCGCCACCCGGCAGTGCGAGGCCCCCAGGTCCACTCCGGCCACGGCGTGCTCGGCCGTCCGCAGCGCCAGCCGGCGCGGTGGCCGGCCGCCGGTGGAACCGCCGTCCGCGTCCTCGTCCACGAAGCCGTGCCCGATCAGCGCGTCCACCCGCTGGGAGACCGTCGAGCGGGCCAGTCCGGTGATCCGGGCGATGTCCGCGCGGGTCGCGGCCGCCCCCGAACTGATCAGGGCGAGCACCTCGCCGGGGGAGTTCGGGGCGGTCGAGGAGAGGCGAACCGACGGCGAAGGCATGGCAGTCACCATAGGGACGACTTTCGCTGCTCACAAGGCGTCAGCTGTTCGTTCATCGGCCTAAGTGCGACTCAACTCTCGTACGGATAAAGCTGCTTGAGCCCTTGACAGGTCAAAGGTGCATCACGAATCTGCTCTGCAGACCGCTTACCGAGGAGCCAGTCGATGCTGACGATGCAGGGCGTGTCCAAGAGCTTTCTCGGGGTCCGTGTGCTCCACGATGTGGGGCTCGACCTCGAAGCCGGAGAAGTGCATGCCCTCGTGGGCGAGAACGGCGCGGGCAAGTCCACCCTGATGAAGATCCTCGCGGGTGAGCACACCCCCGACACCGGCACCATCACCCTCGACGGCACCACGCACTCCTTCGGCCACCCCGCGCAGGCGCAGGCCGCCGGGATCGGCATCATCCACCAGGAGTTCGCGCTGCTGCCGCACCGCACGGTCGCCGAGAACGTCTTCCTCGGCCGTGAACCCACCCGCCGCGGTCTCGTCGACCGCCGCGCCATGGAACGCCGTACGGCCGGACTGCTGTCCCGGATCGACGAAACCGGCATCACTCCGCGCACCCCCGTCCAGGAACTCTCCGTCGCCCGCAGGCAGACCGTCGAGATCGTCAAGGCGCTCGCCTCCGACGTGCGGGTCCTCGTCATGGACGAACCCACCGCGCCGCTCGCCGGTCACGAGGTCGCGCGCCTGTCCGCGCTGGTGCGCAGGCTGGCCGCGAGCGGGATCGGCATCCTGTACATCTCCCACCGGCTACCCGAGGTCTTCGACCTCTCCCACCGCGTCACCGTCCTCAAGGACGGCCGCCACGTCACCACCCTCACCACCCGTGACACCGACCCCGGCACCGTCGTACGGGCCATGGTCGGCCGCGAACTCGGCGCGTACTACCCGCCCCGGGCCCGCCCCGAGGAGCTGGGGGAGACCGTCCTCACCGTCAGCGGCGGCGCCAACTCCCGTATATCCGGGATCGATCTGACCCTGCGGGCCGGCGAGGTCGTCGGCATCGCCGGACTCCAGGGCTCCGGGCGCACCGCGCTGGCCCGCGCGCTGTTCGGCGCCGCCCCCTTCACCGCCGGCAGCATGACCGTCGCTGGGGAACCACTGCGCCCGGCCCGCCCCCGCGAGGCCATCAGGGCCGGGATCGCCCTGGTCACCGAGGACCGCAAGGGCGAAGGGCTCGCCCTGCGCCAGTCCGTCCGCGACAACGCCCTGCTCGTCACCCGTGCCGGAGCCACCCGAGCCACCCGTGCCGGAGCCACCCGCGGCGGACCGCCCGCGGGCCGCGCCGTCACCGCACTGCTCGAACGCGTACGGCTGCACGCCCGCGGCGAGGACCAGGAGGTCCAGTACCTCTCCGGAGGCAACCAGCAGAAGGTCGTCATCGCCAAATGGCTCGCCGCCCGCCCACGGGTGCTGCTCTTCGACGAACCGACCCGGGGCGTCGACGTCGGCGCCAAGGCGGCGATCCACACCCTCGTCCGGGAACTGGCGCGCGAGGGACTCGCCGTACTGATCATCTCCTCCGAACTGCCGGAGCTGATCGGGATGAGCGACCGCGTCATCGTCATGGCCGACGGGCGCCCGGCCGGTGAACTGCCCGCCGGGGCGACGGAAGAGGCCATCATGCGTGCCGCCACCGGCGGCGGCCGTCCGAAGGAGGACGCCGCGTGACCGCGGTCCGGACCGGTCCCACACCCCGGAAGACGCGCGGCCGGCCGCGGACACCCGCCGGGCTGCGCCTCACCGGTTCCGTCACCGGGATCTGGCTCGCCGCGCTCGCCGTCACCGTACTGGGCTGGATCGTCGTCGCCGCCCGGGGCGGGGACTTCTTCACCGTCACCAACACGGTGGCCATCCTGCAGAACTGCGTCGCCCTGGGCCTCGTCGCCGTCGGCCAGTCCGTCGTCATCCTCACCGGATCGCTCGACCTCTCGGTCGCCTACCTCATCAGCCTCGGCACCCTGGTCGCCGCCGAGACCATGCGGAGCGGCAGCGTCCTGGTCGCGGTCCTCGCCGTCCTCGCCCTGTCCGCCGCCGTCGGACTCGCCAACGGCCTCATCGTCACCGGTCTGAAGGTCAACGCCTTCATCGCCACCCTCGGCACCGCCTTCATCCTGCGCGGCTGGATCGAGGACACCTACACCGGGCCCGCGGGCGAGGTCCCCGCCTCCTTCCAGCGCCTGGGCTACGACCGCCTGGGACCCGTCCCGGTCTCCGTCTTCCTGCTCCTGGCCGTCGCCGTCGTCATCTGGACCATCACCCGCCGCACCCGGCTCGGTCACCACATGTACGCCACCGGCGGCGACGAGCACGCCGCCCGGCTCTCCGGGGTCCGCACCCGCCGCACCGTCGTCGCCGCCCACATCCTGTGCTCGCTCTGCGTCGGCGCCGCCGCGCTCTTCCTCGCCGCCCGCCTGGGCGCCGGAGCCCCCTGGGCGGGCACCGAGGCGCGCTACGACCTGGAGTCCATCGCCGCCGTCGTCCTCGGCGGCACCGCGCTCGCCGGCGGACGCGGGGGAGTGGCGGGCACCCTCGGCGGCGTCCTCGTCCTCGCCGTCCTCGACAGCGTCTTCAACCAGCTCGCCGTCGACCCGTTCTTCAAGAACGTCGTCCGCGGCGTCGTCATCATCGCGGCGGTCGCCCTGTACGCCGGGCGCCGCCGCGCCCCGCAGGGGAGGACCGCATGACCGCCGCCACCGGGGCCGCGCCCGCCGGACGCCGCCTCCTGCGCGCCCTGGGCACCGGCGCCCCCGTCTGTCTGCTGCTCGCCGTGCTGCTGGCAGCCCTCGCCCTCACCGACCCCGGATTCTACGAACCCGACCGCTTCCTCGCCTTCGTCAAGCGCGCGGCTCCCCTCGTCATCCTCGCGGCGGGCCAGTACATGGTCATCGTGTGCGGCGAGTTCGACCTCTCGGTGGGGGCGATCGTGACCGCCGGGGTGGTGGTCGCGGCCGAACTGTACGGTTCCTTCCCCGGCGCGCCCTGGCCGCTGGTCACCGCCGCCCTGCTGCTCGCCGGGGCGCTGGCCGGACTGGTCAGCGGACTGATCACCACCCTGCTCGGGGTGCCCTCCTTCATCACCACGCTCGGCATGATGCTGATCCTCGAAGGAGCCGTCTTCTTCTGGACGGGCGGCTCCCCGCACGGCGCCCTGCCCGCGGCGTTCCGGCAGCTCGGCCGGGGCACCGCGCTGGGCTTGCTGCCCTGGGCCGTGCTCGTCTGCCTCGCCGCCGGGCTGCTCGCCGCGGTGCTGATGCGCTCCGACTTCGGCCGCACCCTGCTCGCCACCGGAGACAGCGAACGGACCGCCGAACTCTCCGGCGTCCGGGTCGTCCGCGTGCGCACCATCGCCTTCGTCCTCTCCGGCGTCGCGGCCGCCCTCGCCGCCGTACTCGTCGGCGGCTTCTCCGGGGTCTCCGCACAGGCGGGCCGGGGCTACGAGTTCGAGGCGATCACCGCCGTCGTGCTGGGCGGGGTCCTGCTCGGCGGCGGCCGGGGCTCCGTCGTCGGGGCGATGGCGGGGGCCTTCTCCCTCCAGGCCCTGTTCACGCTGCTCAACCTCCAGGGGGTCTCCGGCGCCCTGGAATCGACCGTGCAAGGCGTCATCGTCATCGCCGCCGTCGGACTCGGCGCGGCCGACCGGTCCCGGCCGCGCCGCCGGCGTACCGAACCCTCGGGAGTGAACCCCACATGAGTACGCGACTGACCCGGCACGCCCTCCTCCCCGTGACCGCCGTGCTCGGCGCGGCCCTCCTCGCCGGCTGTACGAGCGACGTGCCGTCGGGCCCCCCGTCGGCCGCGGCCGACGGCTCCGGGACCGGCGCACAGTCCACGTTCTTCGACCGGACCGAGTACGAACGGCAGCTCGCCCTCGCCAAGGAGAGCGCCCAGGGCCCGGCGGACAGGCCATGGGAGCAGATGCTCCGGCCCGAGTTCACCGACACCGCGCAGTACCGGCGCAAGGGATCCGGCGGCCTGCACCTGTGCTTCTCCAACGCCGGGGTGTTCAACCCCTGGCGTCAGGTCGGTCTCAAGAACATGCGGGCCGAGGTCGCGCTCCACAAGGAGATCGACGAGTTCACCGTCCTGGACGCCCAGGGCAAGGACGACAAACAGATCTCCGACATCCAGGAACTGACCGGCAAGGGCTGCGACGCCCTGATCGTCTCCCCGAACACCACCGCCACCCTCACCCCCGCGGTGAAACAGGCCTGCGCGAAACTGCCCGTCATCGTCTTCGACCGGGGAGTGGACAGCGACTGCGCGGTCACCTTCATCAACCCCGTCGGCGGGTACGGGTACGGGGCGGCCGCCGCCGACTTCCTGGTCGGGAAGGTCAAGCCCGGGGGCAAGGTCCTCGCCCTGCGGATCTCGCCGGGCGTCGATGTGCTGGAGACCCGCTGGTCGGCGGCGAAGCTCGCGTTCGACCGGAGCGGACTGGACGTCGTGGACGTGAAGTTCACCGACGGCGACCCCGCCAGGACCAAGTCGATCGTCTCCGACGCGCTCACCCGCCACGGCGGAATCGACGGCGTCTGGATGGACTCCGGCGCGACCGCCGTCGCGGCCGTCGAGGCGTTCGAGGACGCGGGCAGGGACGTACCGCCGATCACCGGCGAGGACCAGCAGGACTTCCTCCAGGCGTGGAAGGACAGGAAACTCACCGCCGTCGCCCCCTCGTACCCGACGTTCCAGTGGCGTACGCCCGTCATCGCCGCGCTGAGGATCCTCCGGGGCGAGCGGGTCCCCAAGGAGTGGAAGCTGCCGCAGCCCACCGTCACCGAGGAGACCCTCGACCAGTACCTGAAGCCCGGCATGCCCCCGCTGCACTACGCGATGTGCGGCTGCGAGGACCTGCCCGGCTTCCCGGAGAAGTGGGGAGGGAAGAAGTGAGCGCCGCACGCCTCCCTCTCGGCGCGAACCCGTGGATCTGGCATTCCCCGGTGACGTACGAAGCACTCGGTGACGTTCTGCCGCGCCTGTCCGTGTGGGGTTTCGACTGTGTCGAGATTCCGCTGGAGAACGAACGCGACTGGTCACCCGCGTCGGTGGGCAGACTCCTCGACGTCTCCGGGCTCGCGCCCGCCGCGGTGATCGCCGTCATGCCGCCCGACCGCGATCTGGTCCACACCGACCCGCGTACCGTCCAGGTCACCCAGGACTATCTGCGCCGCTGTGTCGACGCCGCCCACGGGCTGAATGCCCCCACCGTCGCCGGGCCCCTCTACGCGGCCGTCGGCCGCACCTGGCGGCTGGACCGGCGCGAACGCGAAGCGGCCTACGCGGAGTTGCGGGAGAACCTCGCCCCGGTCGTCGACCATGCCGCGGCCGCGGGCGTACGGATCGGGGTGGAACCCCTCAACCGGTACGAGAGCAGTCTGCTCAACACCGTGGAGCAGACCCTCGACGCCCTCACCGGGCTTCCCGAGGACACCATCGGCCTGGCGTTGGACACGTACCACCAGAACATCGAGGAACGCTCCCTGGCCGGCGCCGTCCACCGCGCCGCGGGCCGCATCGTCCATGTCCAGGTGTGCGCCAACGACCGGGGCACACCCGGCGCCGATTCCCTCGACTGGCCCGGCTTCCTCGCCGCGCTCCTGGCGAGCGGGTACCGGGGGCCGCTGTGCATCGAGTCGTTCACCGCGCACAACGACGCCATCGCGGTAGCCGCCTCGGTGTGGCGGCCGCTCGCCCCCGCCCAGGACACCATCGCCACGGAGGGCCTGGCCTTTCTGCGCACCGCTCTGGCCGCCCTCGAACAGCCTCCGGCCGCCGCCCCCTGACCCCGGGGCCGCCGCCGTCCCCCGACCCTGCTCGTCCACCCGTCGAGAGAGGACCCATGTGAGCCGCCAACGATGGAAATGTCATGCTCGTGACATACGGAGAGCGCTGATCGCCACGGCCGGCGCCCTGCTCCTCACCCTGACCGCGCTGCCGGCCGGCGCGGCGACCACCGGCAAGGCACCCGCCTTCGACGTCCTGCTCTTCACCCGTGCCGCGGGCTACGTCCACGCCTCCATCCCCGCCGGCATCCAGATGTTCAAGGAGGAGGCGGCGGAGAACAACTTCTCCCTCGTCGAGACCGCCGACCCCGCGGTCTTCGACGACGAGAAGCTCAAGAAGTTCGACGCCGTCGTCATGCTGCAGAACTCCGGCATGGTGTGGGACACCGAAGCCCAGCGCGAAGCGATGCGTACCTACGTACAGGGCGGCGGCGGAATCGTCGCCCTCCACAACACCCTCGACATGGGAGTCGAGCAGGAGTTTCCCTGGTGGGACGAGGTCATCAACGGCGGCGCGCACATGCCCGCCCACTCGCCCGGCGTCCTGAAGGGCACCGCCAAGGTGGCCGACCGCGTCCACCCCTCCACCGCCGGTCTCCCCGAACGCTGGGAGCGCCCCGAGGAGTGGTACAACTTCGACGCCAACCCGCGCGGCGACGTCCATGTCCTGGTCACCGCCGACGAGACCACCTATGACCCGGGCGGCTCCGCCATGGGCGCCGACCACCCCATCTCCTGGTGCCGCAACACCGAGGGCGGCCGGGTCTGGGCCACCGCCATGGGCCACGACAGCCCCGCGTACACCGAAGCCGCCTTCCGTGACCACGTCGTCGGCGGACTCAAGTGGGCCGCGGGGAACAAGCCCGGCGACTGTGGCGGCACCGTGTGGAACGGCTACGAGAAGGTCACCCTCGACGACAACACCGCCGATCCGATGGAACTGGACGTCGCCAAGGACGGCCGGGTCTTCTACATCCAGCGCAGCGGTGAGGTGAAGGTCTTCGACCCCGCCACCCACGCCACCACCACCGCCGGAAAGCTCGACGTCTACGGCGGCGGCGAGGACGGCCTCGTCGGGATGGAACTCGACCCGGACTTCACGAAGAACCACTGGATCTACCTCTACTACGCCCCCGCGGGCGCCGCACAGGACGTCAACCGGCTCTCCCGCTTCACGGTCAAGGGCAACACCCTCGACCTCACCAGCGAGAAGAAACTCATCGACGTCCCCGCCTACCGCGACCGCACCTTCCCCGAACCGGGCCACACCGGCGGCGCCGTCGAGTTCGGCCCCGGCCGCACCCTCTACCTGGGCGTCGGCGACGACACCCCGCCCAACCTCGATCCGGACTGGCAGGGTTACGCCCCGCTCGACTGGCGCGAGGGCAAGGAGATGCTCGACGCCGCCCGTACCGCCGGCAACACCGACGACCTGCGCGGCAAGATCCTGCGCATCCGGCCTACCGACGCGGGCGGCTACACCATCCCCAAGGGCAACCTCTTCGCCGAGGGAACCGCGGACACCCGCCCCGAGATCTACGCCATGGGCTTCCGCAACCCGTTCCGCTTCACCGTCGACCCGAAGACCGGGTACGTCCACGCCTCCGACTACGGCCCCGACCGCGGACTGCCCACCACCGACCGCGGACCCGAGGGCCTCGTCGAGTACAACGTCATCAAGAAGGCCGGGAACTTCGGCTGGCCGTTCTGCCACGGCAACAACCAGGCGTACGCCCCCTACAATCCGGACACGGAGGAGGTCGGCCCCAAGTTCGACTGCGTCAAGCCCGTCAACGCCTCACCGAACAACACCGGGCTGCGCGAACTCCCCGCGGTCCAGCAGCCGGAGATCTGGTATGGATACGGCGCCTCCCCGGAGTTTCCCGAGGTCGGCAGCGGCGGCTCGGCCCCGATGAGCGGACCGGTCTACCACTACGACAGCAAGAACCCCTCCACCACCAAGTTCCCCGCCTACTTCGAGGGCGCGAGCTTCTTCTACGAGTGGGCGCGCGACTACGTCAAGGAAGTCCGCTTCGACAAGAACCACAAGGTCCTGAAGATCAACGACTTCCTGTCCTCGCAGAAGTTCAACAAGCCGATGGACATGACGTTCGGCCCCGACGGCTCGCTGTACGTCCTCGAATGGGGCTCCTCCTTCGGCGGCGGCAACAACGACTCGGGGCTCTACCGCGTCGACTACGCCCAGGGGCAGCGCGTCCCGGTCGCCAAGGCCACCGCCTCCGCGACCGACGGCCCCGTGCCGCTGAAGGTCGACTTCTCCGCCGAGGGCAGCAGCGACCCCGACGGCGACGCGCTCGGCTACGCCTGGGACTTCGACGGCGACGGCACCTACGACTCCACCGAGCCCGCGCCCAGCCACACCTACACCGTCAAGGGCGACTACACGGCCCAGCTGAAGGTCACCGACTCCAGCGGCAAGTCCGGCTACGCCAACATCCCTGTCACGGCGGGCAACACCGCCCCCGAGGTCACCATCGACTTCCCCGTCAGCGGCAGACTCATCGAGTTCGGCGACAGGATCCCGTACAGGATCACCGTCACCGACCCCGAGGACGGCCCGGTCGACTGCGCCAAGGTCACCGTCAACCCGGCCCTCGGCCACGACGACCACGAGCACCCCACCACCGACATCCCCGGCTGCGAGGGCACCGTGGACACCGGTGACCTGGGCGGCCACCCCGAGGGCGCCGACCTCACCTACGTACTCAACGCCAAGTACACCGACAAGGGCGGCGACGGTGTCCCGGCCCTGACCGGCTACGGGCGATCGGTGCTCCAGCCCCGGCACAAGCAGGCCGAGTACTACGACGCCCAGTCCGGCACCCGGATCGTCACCCAGGAAGGCGCCGAGAACGGCAAACGGATCGGGGACATCTCCGACGGTGACTGGGTCGCCTTCGACCCGATGAGCGTCGAGGGCATCGCCACCGTCAGCTACACCCTCTCCTCGCCCAACGGCGTGGGCGCGGTCGAACTCCGCGCGGACGCCCCGGACGGCACCCTGCTCGCCACCACCCCTGTTCCCGACACCGGAGGCTGGGACACCTACCGGGCCACGCCACCCGTTCCCGTCCAGGCACTGACCGGAACCCACAAGCTCTATCTGGTCTTCACCTCGCCGCAGGACAATTCCTTCGACGTGGACGCGGTGGACTTCGCGACCGGCTGACACCTGACACGAGCTGCCAGGAAGCTGCCAACTTCCGGGCGACATCAGGGCCTGGCTGTCAGGTCCGGGCTTTTTCGCCAGGCCTGATGCAGGGTACTGACAGCGGCTCTGACATCGGCCTGGCAGCCGGCGCCGGGCAACGAACAGCGCGCTGCGGGACCGGTGTGTCGGCACCGGCCCCGCAGCGCGCTTCCCCGCCGCTCCGGTCCTGCTCCCGCGGTCCTGTTTCCCGCTCCGCGTCCCCCCGCGGGAAACAGGACCGCGCAACTGCCGCGGTCCGCTCAGCGGGTGCCGACCGCCGCCCGCACGGCCCGCCGCGCCATGGCGCAGTCGTCGTGCAGCCTGCGCAGCAGCAGCCGCTGCTCCTCGCCCGAGAAGTGCGGACCCGGCCGGTCCTGGGCGGCACCCGCCGGCGCCGCCTCGCGCATGGTGCGCTGCACGGCCGTCTCGTACTGCCGGATCTCCCGGGTCAGCACGAGCATCAGGTTCACCAGGAACGCGTCGCGCGCCGCCGGTCCCGCGGCCTGCGCCAGCTGACTGATCTGCCGCCGCGCCACCGGTGCGTCACCGAGCACTGCCCACAGCGTCGCCAGGTCGTAGCCCGGCAGATACCAGCCCGCGTGTTCCCAGTCCACCAGCACCGGGCCGGTGGGCGACAGCAGGATGTTGGAGAGCAGCGCGTCGCCGTGGCAGAACTGCCCCATGCCCTGCCGTCCGCCCGCGTGCGCCAGACCGTGCAGCAGCTTCTGCAGATCCCCCAGATCGCGGTCGGTGAACAGACCGAGCTCGTGATAGCGGGCGATCCGCGAGGCGTAGTCCAGCGGTGCCTCGAACAGACCGGGCGGCGGACGCCAGGCGTTGACCCGGCTGATCGCGCCGAGCGCGGCCCGCACATCCGCCCGGGGCGGGGCCTCGGAGGGGTGCCTCGTCAGGGCGGCGACCCGGCCGGGCATCCGCTCGATGACCAGGGTGCAGTTCTCCGGGTCCGCCGCGATCAGCCTGGGCACCCGAACCGGTGGGCGGTGCCGGACGAACGCGCGGTACGCAGCTATTTCGTGCCGGAACCGTTCCGTCCATGCCGGGGAGTGGTCCAGTAAGCACTTGGCCACGGCCGTGGCCCGGCCGGTGGTGCCGACGATCAGGACCGAACGGCCGCTGCGGCGCAGCACCTGGACCGGGTTGAACTCGGGGCAGATGCGCTGCACCGAGACGATGGCCATGCGCACCTGCGCGCCCTGTGGCCCGGACAGGTCGATCCTTCCGCTGAGCGGCCCGGCGCCCGGTCCCCCCGCCCGCCGCGGCCGGCCCAGCACCGGCGTCGGCGCACCGGAGTGGGGAGCGAGATACGGACCGCCCCCCGCTCCCATGGGTCGGATCGGCCGGGGCGGGGCGGACACGGAGGACGATGCTGTGTACATGGGCGAAACAGATCCCTTCGCGCGCCGACAGATTGCGTGCGCCGCCCCGGCCGGCGGCCGTTCGGCACCCTGGGGAGTACCGAGGGCTGCCGGGCGGGGTGGCGCGTTCCTACCTGACACCGGGCTGCGGGTGGCAGACCATCTGGCGTGCCCTGGCGAACCCTGGCGAATAGTCGACCCGCATCTGACAGGGGGTTAGTGTCAAGTCAGCCGAGAACCTGGGGGCTTGATGTGACCGGAGTACCCAACACCCGTCTTTCCGACCTGTTCGGCCTGGCCGGCTGGTCCAAGGGCGAACTCGCGAGAATGGTGAACCGGCAGGCGGCGGCCATGGGCCACCCCCAGCTGGCGACCGACACCTCGCGGGTCAGGCGCTGGATCGACATGGGGGAATCCCCGCGTGATCCCGTGCCCGAAGTGCTGGCGGCCCTGTTCACCGAGCGGCTCGGCCGTGTCGTGACCATCGAGGACCTCGGGTTCGGCCGACGCGGGCGTGTGGGGAAACGGCGCGACTCCGGGACGGACAAGAATCCCGACGGATTGCCGTGGGCGCCCGAACGGACGGCAGCGGTCCTCACCGAATTCACGGGAATGGACCTCATGCTCAACCGACGCGGCTTGGTGGGGGCGGGCGCCGCGCTCGCCGCCGGATCAGCCATCACCGGCGCCATGCACGACTGGCTGCACAGCGACCCCGCTCCGGCGGCCGATGTGCCACGCACCGACGACCCCCCGCACGCGGAGCCGGCCGGTTTCGACCGGTACGAGGCGGCACCCGTCGGGTCCCAGGAGATCGAGGCCCTGGAGCACTCGGTCCAGGTGTTCCGCGCCTGGGACGCCGCCCGGGGCGGCGGACTGCAGCGCAAGGCGGTCGTGGGCCAGCTCAACGAGGTGGGGGGCATGCTCTCCTACCGCCACCCCGACCATCTCCAGCGGCGGCTGTGGGGTGTCGCCGCCGATCTCGCCGTGCTCGCGGGCTGGATGTCCCACGACGTCGGTCTCGAACCCACGGCCCAGAAGTACTTCGTCATCGCCGCCCACGCGGCCCGTGAGGGCGGCGACCGGCCGCGCGCCGGGGAAGCACTCTCCCGGGCAGCCCGTCAGATGGTGCACCTGGGCCGGCCCGACGAGGCACTCAACCTGATGAAGCTCGCGAAGTCGGGATCCGGCGATGAGGTGCTGCCCCGCACCCAGGCGATGCTGCACACCATCGAGGCCTGGGCACAGGCCGCCCTGGGGCGTGGCCAGGCCATGCGGCGGACACTGGGCGAGGCCGAGGAGTTCTTCGTCTCGGACAAGGGTGATGTGCCGCCCCCCAGTTGGATGCAGATGTTCGACGAGGCCGATATGCACGGCATGCAGGCGCTCGCCTTCCGCACGCTGGCCGAGCACGATCCGGCGGTCGCCGCCCTGGCCCAGCGCCATGCGAAGGAAGCCCTGGAGCTGCGGATCGACGGACGCCAGCGGTCCAAGATCTTCGACTACATCTCGCTCGCCTCGGCCTGCTTCATCGCCGACGATCCGGAGCAGGCCGACCGGTACGCCCGGCACGCCCTGCAGTCGATGGGGGAGACCTCCTCGCACCGCACCTGGGACCGGCTCCACGAGATGTACCGGCTCACCGACCGGTTCACGGGTGACGCGCGCATTCAGCACCTGCGTGAGGAGATCGAACAACTGATGCCGCAGACCGCCACCAGGAAGGTCAGGAGTTCCCGGATCTGATCCGGCGCGTCCGATCCCGGGACGCCGTCCGAACCCGTTGCGCCGTCACCGGCCGCGCACCCTGCTGCCCGTACTCGCTCCGACCTCCCGTTTCCCTCCACTCATCGCTCGTACACCCACCGGCGTCCGGCACCGGACTCCGGCATCGGCGGGCCTCACACCGATCCTCGCTCCGTCATGCCCCGATGCGGGCAATCAGCACACACGCGTCGTCCAGGCGCTCGGTCCCGCCGAACTCCTCGACGACGGTCCGTACGCACTCCTGTGCCGTGCGGGTCCGTGCGAACCGGGGCGCGAGGCCGAGCAGGGCTTCCGGACCCGCACTCCGGTCGCTGCGCCGGGTCAGTCCGTCGGTGTGCAGAACGAGCACGTCACCGGGCAGCAGGCGCACGTCCTCCTGCTCGTAGGTGACCCCGGACGCCGCTCCGAGCAGCACCCCGTCCGGCGGGGGCAGCGGGCGCCCCGTTCCGCCGCGGAACAGCAGCGGTGCGGGGTGGCCCGCCTGTGCCCAGCTGAGGATGCCGGTCGCGCGGTCGAACCGGCAGCACAACGCGCTGCCCAGCGCGGGCTGTATCGACGATTCGAGCAGCTGGTTGAGGTGGCCCATCAGGGCTCCCGGATCAATACCGGCCACCGCCATGCCCCGCAGTGCGCCGAGCATCATCGCCATGGCGGAGGTGGCGGGGATGCCGTGGCCGGTCAGATCGCCGACGGTGAGCAGGGTCCTGCCGTCGGGCAGCTCCATCGCGTCGTACCAGTCGCCGCCGATGAGGCTGCTCGATTCCGACGGCAGATAGTGGGCCGCGACGTCCAGTGCGCCCGGTCCCTGCTGGGGGAGGCGTAAGGATCCGGGCCACGGGGGCAGCACCGCCTCCTGCAGTTCGACCGCCATCCGGTGTTCGGTGCGGACGATGTGCTCGCGGCGGCGGACCGAGTCTCGGGTCCGGCCGACCGTCCGCTCACCGCGGCGCAGCTCGCTCACGTCGCGCAGTACGGCCCACATGGAGGCCGTGCAGCCCTCGGAGTCGAGGACGGGTTCGCCCATCATGTGCAGCGTCCGTGTCCGGCCGTCCGGCCGCAGTACGTGGAACTCTCCGTCTATCGGCTTTCCGTCGACGAGGCAGTCCGTCACCATCGCGGTCAGCAGCGGCTGGTCCTCGGGGGGGAGCACGGAGGGCAGCTCGTCGAGCGAGAGCGGCCCCGCTCCGGGCTCCCTGCCGAAGATGCGGTACAGCTCCTCGGACCAGCTGACCTCGTCGGTGAGGAGGTTCCACTCGGCGCTGCCCACCCTGCCCACGAGCGACCCCGGCCGTGGTGCGGCAGGCGCCCCGGGTCCGGGGAGGTCCGGCTCGGGCGCGGCGCCGTCGGCGCTTCTCGCCGGCGGGCCCGCTCTCAGCTGCCCCAGATGCTCGTCGAGATCGTCGAGGTGGATGACCGCCAGATCGCACAGGGCGCGCTGCCAGCGCAGCTGGGGATCGTCCTCGCCGATCACCGCGGAGCCCCGCCGCACGGCGTCCACGTCTCCGCGCAGCCGCCGGGTCCGGTCGATCAGCGCGTCGACGGCATCGTGTTCGGGAAACCGCGGGGCGGGGCGGTCCGCGAAGAGAGGGGACGGCATCTCGAACTCCGATACAGGCGCGGCGCGGCCAGTTCTGAAGGGTGGACCGAAGACGACTGTTGCACAGGCGACGGGAGGCCGTAAGGGATTTGGCAACACTCGATACGTTGTTGCGCCTGGCATATGCCATGGGCTCTGTGGAGCGGTGGCTCGCCGAACACCCTTGCCTCCGTAGGGAGGTTGACGCAAGTCGCCCGGCGTGCACCACCTCGTCGCACGCCCGCGCAGGCGGTCCCCACGCGGTGTGCGACCGGGAGCCCGGGGCATATGCGATTGGTGGGGCCCGCCGTACGGGTGGGCGGCCGGGGTGTCGGGTGCCGTGCGCGGGAATGCGGACGTGGGTGCTCGCGTTACCTCACCAGAACGAAAACGACACCCATTCCTGATACGGGGTGGGGTCGCCGTACATGTCGGGAGGTGCCCATGGCACGCAGTGAAGCCAGGCCCGTAGTCACTCTCCGCTCGACCGCCGGAACCGGTCACAGCTATGTGACGCGCAAGAGCCGCCGCAATGACCCGGACCGCCTGGAGCTGCGCAAGTTCGACCCGGTCGCGGGGCGGCATGTCCTGTTCCGTGAGGCTCGCTGAGCGTCCGCGAGGCCGCACGCCCCTATGTACGCCACCGCCTCCCGCAGTGAGGAAGGAATCCCATGAAGTCCCGTATTCACCCCGTCTCCCGTCCCGTGGTCTTCCGCGACCGCGCTGCCGGAGTGGCCTTCCTGACCCGTTCGACCGCCGACGCCGAGCGGCGGGTGGAGTGGGAGGACGGCAACGTCTACCCGGTCATCGATGTGGAGACCTCGTCCGCGAGCCATCCGTTCTACACCGGCGCACGTCAGGTGCTGGACACGGCCGGCCGGATCGAGCAGTTCCACCGTCGCTACGGCACGGCCGCGCGGACCGGTGGCTGACGGCTCCGGGACGTCCGTGCTCCGGATCACACCGGGGGTGCGGGTTCCCGGGAACGCCGCCAGATGGTTTATCGTTCATCTATAAGTGGGAGTGAGGGGCACAGCGCCCCCAGGCCGCATCCGTGGCCCTCGGGGAAGACCGTCCGTGAAGCCCCGGGGAGCCCTCCGCCGAGAGGCGGCCGGCCGTCACCCCCGCGCACAAGCCGCCCCGGCTGGATTCCCCCGATCCGGCCGGGGCTTCCCCATGCCGTCGGACGTGCGCGGTCTCGCGGTCACACGGTCTCGTGGAGATCCTTCGCGTATGCCCCGATGGCCCGCCGGTAGCGGCGTACGGACTCGTCGTCGCTGGTCGCGGCGACCAGCTCCAGCAGGATCCGCATCGCCTCGTGGTGCTCATCGGTGTTGAACAGGGCCATCGAGAGGAACGTCCTGAGCGCGCCGTCGTCCGGAAACTCCGACACGCCCCGGCGCAGCGTCTCCACCGCCTGCCCGTATCTGCCCAGCACCCGGTAGGTGCTGCCGAGACCGAGCAGTGCGCCGCGACGGTCCTCCGCGGAGAGGTCCGTGCCGCGCAGGCACCGCTCGTAGTACGGCACCGCCTCGGCCTCCAGACCGAGCGTGTCGTGGACCCACGCGGTCTGGTAGGCCACCTCGGCGTCGTCCGGGAATTCGGCCGTGAGGGAGAGGAGGCGTGTCCGGGCCTCCTCGGGCCGCCCCTCCGTGCGCAGCCGCACGGCTTCGGCCAGGAGGTCTTCCTTGTTCTGTGAGTTCATCCGGCAATCGTCGCAGGCGTGATCCGGCCAACCGGGCGCAGGCTGTGTCACCGGATGAGAAGGGGGCGCGAGCCGGGTGGAGCCGGGCGGCGCTCGCCCGGCGGCCGGGGTCCGACAGCTCCGGCCCCTCCGGCGGTATCCGCCCCGTGCGCCTCGCTTCGGGGCGGACACCGCCGGTCGACGGCGCTGTGTTCGGACGGCTCCTAGAGCGCCGGGTGGGCGTTCTTCATGAGCTCCTGGAACTGGGCGGAGAACCACCGCCCGGAGATCGGGGCGTCCGGCAGCGCGCCGGACATGTTGTTGCCGTTGCGGACGTTGCCCGGATATGTGGGGTCGCACATCCGGTCGAAGCCCTTGCCCTCCTCGTTCGGGATCTCCTTGCTGGAGCCGTCGGACTCGCCCGGCGGCTTCATCCAGACGTAGGCGTCGATTCCCGCTTCGGGTGCCGCCTGGGGCCGCTCACCGAGGCCCGCCCCGGACTGGTTGCACCAGTTGCCCATGTGGATGCGCCGGTCGTAGCGGCCGCCGTCGACGTATGTGTCCACGCTGGTGGTCGCGCCCGGTCCGGTGGGGCGTGCCGTGCCGCCCCAGCCGTTGCGGGAGGTGTCGATCAGCATCCCGATGCCCGGGGCGAAGCCGACCGAGACGAGCTTGGTGCGGAAGGCCTGGGCGAAGGACAGTTCGTCGGTGTAGCGGTTCCAGTCGACCCACTTCGACTGGCGTACGGAGGTTCCGTTGACGGAGTCGCCGATGGTGAAGTTCTCCTCCTTGAGTGCGCTGTAGTTGGCCGTGTTGGTGATGAAGCCGTGCACGTCGCCGACCGTGGCACCCTCGGCGGTCGCCGCCTGCTTGAAGGTGTCGGCCGACGGGGAGAAGTTGTCGTCCCAGCCGATCCAGCCGTGGTGCCCGGCGTCGATGTAGTTGTAGACGTTGGGCGCGTCACCGAGCTTGTTCAGGGCGTAGCCGACGCCCTTCACGTAGTTCCCGTTGGCCTTCATCGTGTCGCAGGCGGGGGTGGCGGTCGGGCGGCTGCCGGTGTTGGTGACCAGGTTCGGCAGGGAATCGATCTCGACCGTGGTGACGATGCGCAGCCCCGCGTACTTCGCGTCGCCGAGGATCGCCGCTATCGGATCGATGTACTCCGTCTTGTACCGGCCCAGATCGTTCGGTCCGAGCTCGCCGTTGGAGGCCGGCGCCGCGCAGTCCCGGCCGGGCAGGTTGTAGATGACGAGCTGGACGACGAGTTCGCCGTCACCCTTCTGCGCCAGGGCCTCGTCCAGGTGGTCGCGCAGTCCCATCCCGCCGTTGACGCCCTCGATGGCGGCGGTCCGGTCGAGCCAGACCCCGGTGGGCTCGTCGGCGATACGGCCGCCGCCGGGCTCTGCGGCAGCCTTCGCCGCCCACTCCGGGTTCACATAGACCCGGGCGCCCGCGTACGGGTTGTCGGCGCGGGAGGTGGGATCGGTGGGATCGACCGGGCCCGTGGGGTCGGCGTTACACGTCACACCGTTCAGCTTGAACGCCGCGGGGACGGCGCTGGTGCGGCCGGCCGTCGCGTTGAACCCGAAGGTGGCGGAGGCGCCGGAGGCGAGGGCGCCGTTGTACGAGACGTTCTTCGCGGTGACGGCCGTGCCGCTCTGCGAGACGGCGGCGTTCCAGCCCTGGGTGACCTGCTCGCCACCGGCGAACGTCCACTCCAACTGCCAGCCGGAGAGCGCCTCGCCGGTGTTGGTGACGCTGACGGCGCTGGTGAACCCGCCGTTCCACTGGTTCTGGATCGTGTAGTCGACGGTGCATCCGGACGCCGCGGCGGAGGCCCCGTAGGGAGTGGCGGCGGCGGTGCCCGCTGCCGCGGCGACGAGCGCCGCCGCGGCGACGAGGGACGTACGTGATCGGCGCAGTGTGGTGCGGCTCGTGCGGCTCATACGCATTCCGTTTCCTCAGCTGTCGAGGGCGCGCAGATGATCACGCGGCCCGATTCCGTACGGGATGGGGGTTCCTTCGCGGTAACTGATCAAGGACGGGCCCGAGGCGTGGTCCCAGGTGTTCCGCGGCCGTCCGGGCGGGGGAGGGCCCGCAGTCGCCGAACCACCGCATGACCCGTTCGGCGAAGCCGTGGGAGCGGGTGCTCCCGCCGGACCCGCCCGCGACGGCAGGGCCGTCGAGGAGGGCGCGGCCTGTGCGCACATGAAGCCGGCGGAGGTGCGGTCCACCGTGCGGGCAGGGAGCGAACCGGAGGCGGAGACCGTGGGCGCGGCGGTGGGACCGGCCGTGCTGAGCACTGCCCTCGGGGCAGCGCGAAGAGGCGCCGTACATGCGGTTGGGTGCGGGGGATGTCGCATGAGCGACTCCTCGCAGTTCGGACGTGTCCCCTACGACACATCGACTGATGGAACCGCTCCCACTGGTGGGGCATGACGTTAGGGCGTCATGAGGTGTCGGTCAATACACACGTTCTGATCTGTCGCTATCGAATTTATTCGACTCTTCAACTCTCTTGACGCCCTTTCCCCCTGTCCCCATGATGGGAGCGCTCCCACTGGTTCAAGGCTTGTGCTCAGCCCCGCACGCCCCTCATGTTGCCGAGCCGCGAGGAGACATCCGCGCATGCCTTCGGAAAACGCACGAAGACCATGGTTGCCGAGGAGATCCGGCACAACCGGAACGAGAACCCGCCGGCCGGGGCCCTCCCGGTGCACGCGCCCCTCAGCCGTGAGCCACGTCCCCGTGTCCGCGGCCGGGCCGACCGGGTGGAGCGGGGGCACCCGTTCGGCCCGTGGCCGATTGCGCGCCCGTCCCCCCGGCCGGAGCGTGGGGTGATGTCGTACGCGTGGATGCCGTACGGATCACCTGCCGAGGAGACGCGACATGGCCGAAGGCCAGTGGAGCCCGGGGCGTGCCTCGGGGGACGCGGGCGAGTTCCAGCCCGTCCTGGACATCATCGAACCGACGCGCCAGCGCCGGCTGACCGTGCTCCTGCGACTGCTGCTGCTCATCCCGCACTTCATCGTGCTGGTCTTCCTGTACATCGCGGCCATGGTCACCGTCGTCGTGGGCTGGTTCGCCGCCCTGGTGCTGGGGCGGCTGCCGCAGCCCGTGTTCCGCTTCCTCTCCGGATACCTCGGCTACCACGTACGCGTCTTTGCGAGCGAGATGCTGCTCATCGACCGCTACCCGCCGTTCGCGCTGACACCGCCGCCGGACTATCCGGCGCGGATCGAGGTGCGGCCCACCGACCTCAACCGGCTCGCTGTCCTGTTCCGGGTGTTCCTGATGATCCCGGCGGCGGTCGTGCAGGGTCTGGCCGTGGCCGGCTGGTTCGCGGTGTCCTTCGTGTGGTGGCTGGTCACGCTGATCCTCGGCCGGATGCCCCGGCCGCTGTTCGAGGCGACGGCGGCCGTGCTGCGCTACCAGACGAGGTTCCACGCCTACGCGATGATGCTCACCCCGGCCTACCCGAAGGGCTTCTTCGGCGACGACGACCTCTCCGTGCTGACCGGGCACACGCGCTCCGCCACCCGGCCGCTGGTCATGAGCGGGGCGGGCAAGGCGCTGCTGGTGTTTTTCCTGGTGGTCGGACTCGCCGGCAGCATCAGCTCGTCCGTGAGCGGGACCTGGTCCGACGGGAGCGACGACTACCGCATGAGCCGCCCGTGAGGCTCGCGCGAGCGGCCGCCCGCAGGGCATGATCACGTGATGACATGGACCGCACCCGAAACATTCAGTACGCCCGGCACCCGCGCGGCGGGTGAGCGCAAGGCACTCGCCGATCTGCTCACCGACGGCTCCCTCGTGGCGGGGGAGCGCGAGACGCTGGCCGGCTTCCTCGACAACTTCCGCGGATCGCTGCTGAAGAAGTGCGCGGGTCTCACGGGGGAGCAGCTCGCCGAACGGACCGTGGAGCCGTCCAACCTCACCCTGCTCGGCCTGGTCCGGCACATGGCGAAGGTCGAACGCACCTGGTTCCGCGAGCGGTTCGCCGGGCAGACGCTCCCTCCGATGTACGACGCGGCCAAGGGCAAGGACGCGGACTTCGAGGACCTGGACCCCGGCCGGGCCGGTGAGGACTACGACCGCCTGCTGGAGGAGATACACCTGGCCGACGAGGCGATCGCCGACGCGTCCCTGGACGACACCTTCGTCCACCTCGGCACCGAATACTCGCTGCGCCTGGTCCACGTCCATATGATCTCGGAGTACGCCCGTCACGTCGGCCACGCCGATCTGATCAGGGAGAGCCTGGACGGTGTCACGGGCAGCTGACCCGTCCGGACCCGGCCCGGACCGGCATGCGGCCGTCGCCGCCATCGCGAGCGCGTCGCACCGGTCCACCCCGAACCACCGGCCCCGGCCGCCACGGGCGAGCCCCCGACGCGTGGCCGGAATTCCACCGCCCCGCCCCACGGCGCCCTTGACGCGCAGACGGCCGTCAGTATGGTCTAGTCCAAGTGCAAGGCCTTTTCGGACAGTTGAGATCCGGAACCGTCCTTAGTGGTTCTTGCCGTGCCCTTCGCGCCCTCTTGGCCCCACACTCGCGAGGCCGCACCGCCGAAGCCGGGTCACCCCACGGCCCACCACCGCTCGGCGCGGTCTCATGTGAAGGAGAAGCATGCACGCGAAAAGGAAGACCGCCCTCGCCGTCGGTGCCGTACTCGCGCCGGTACTCGCCCTGAGCCTCCCGACGAGTTCCGCCAGTGCCCACGGCTACATCTCCTCGCCCCCCAGCAGGCAGGCGCAGTGCGCGGCCGGAACCATCAGCTGCGGTGAGATCAAGTACGAGCCGCAGAGCGTGGAGGGCCCCAAGGGGCTCACCAGCTGCAGCGGCGGCAACGGCAGGTTCGCCGAACTCAACGACGACTCCAAGGGCTGGAAGGTCAGCCCGGTGAGCCGTAGCCAGTCCTTCCAGTGGACGCTCACCGCCCGGCACTCCACGAGCACCTGGCAGTACTACGCGAACGGTCAGAAGATCGCCGAGTTCAACGACAACGGTGCCCAGCCGGGCGCGACCGTCACGCATCAGGTCAACTTCGGCAGCCACACCGGCAGGCAGAAGGTCCTCGCGGTCTGGAACATCGCCGACACCGCGAACGCCTTCTACGCGTGCATCGACGTGAACGTCAGCTGAGGCCGGTCCGGACCGCTGCCCGGCCGGAAGTCCCGGCCGGGCAGCGGTGCTGTGCGGCATGGCCGAAAAGCGGCATGGCGCCACTGCGTCAAGTGATTGAACGGTTACCCTTCGTCAGCTGTCTGATTGATCATCAGTGCCCGAGGGGACTTCTGAATGAACCGCATGCGTACCGTACTTGCCGCGCTCGGCATCACCGCCGGCATGATCACGGCACCTGCCGCCGGCGCCGCGCCGCAGCCCGAGAACAGGGCACCGGCAGTCTCGGCCCGGCACGAACCCTGCACCGGAGAGTTCCAGGGTGACGCCCGGCTCGGCCCCAAGTGGCTGCCCAACAAGAACCTGGCCCCTGTCGGACCGCTCCTGAAGGGGTACAAGCGCACCGGCACGCTGTCATCCCAGGCCTTCCTGAAGAAGTACTGGGAAGGGCCCGCGGACACCGGAAGCTGGAAGTACCCGCCCAACGACGGCTTCGGCGAGGTCAACGGCGCGATCGACAAGGAGCCCGCCAAGCTGCGCCCCGGCCAGCGTCTGGACCGCTTCGGATCCGAGTACGGCGGCTACCTGGCGCCGGCCGGGGACGCCTACGCCGAGCGGGCACTGCCGCCGCAGAACCTCAACACCCGTGACGCGGCGGTGCCCTGCGACTACCGCGTCTACAAGGTCGCCAAGCCGTTCTGGGTGTGGCAGGGCAGCATCGCGCCCTGGTTCGAGCAGCCCGGTGGCGGCCAGCAGATCAAGCTCGACGCCGTCTTCCTGGACCCGGGGGAGGGGCAGCGGCTGAATGTGAAGTGGCTGCTGGACCACGACTACCTCAAGCCCGCGGGCGTCTGACGCCCCGTGGACCGAAGGGAACTGGGGGCGGTGCTCGCCGCGGCAGGTGTGCCCGACGGTTACTACCGCATCGAGGGTGTGCACGAGCCGGTGCCCACACCCCCGGACTTCCTGTTCCTCCGGCGGACGGACGGCGGGGCGTGGGAGACCGGGGCGTACGAACGCGGTGTGTACGACGTCATCGCCCGCCACCCTGACGAAGCGGCGGCCTGCGCGCATCTGCACCTCCTGCTCGTCTGAACCCGCTGCTCGTCTGAACCCGCTGCCCGCTGCCCGCTGCCAGGTCGCTGGCCGGGTGCGGGTGGTGGTCCGGCATCGGATTTGCCGGACCGGCAAGAATCCTTGCTCCGGCCGTCCCCGCCCCGAATGATCGGGGCGGCGCGGCGCGGCGCGGCACACCGGGCCGGGCGCCCCGTTCACCGCCACCGTCCCGGGGCCGGGACACCCGAGGAGGACGTATGCCGAACCCCACCCCCTCGACCCCGCTGCCGAAGATGGACCGGGTGTGGCCCTCCACGGCGGTCCCCGGGGCCGTCCATCGCCTGCTGGAGGGCCCCGGAGGCCGCGTCCACCTGGTCGAGCAGGGCACCGGTCCGCTCGTTCTGCTCGTCCACGGCTTCCCCGAATCCTGGTACTCCTGGCGCCACCAGCTCCCCGCGGTCGCCGCCGCGGGGTTCCGGGCGGTGGCCATCGACGTACGCGGCTACGGCCGCTCGTCCAAGCCCGCGGCCGTGGAGGCCTACCGGATGCTCGATCTGGTGGCCGACAACGCCGGGACCGTACGTGCCCTGGGCGAGGAGACCGCCGTCGTCATCGGCCACGACTGGGGCTCCGCCGTCGCGGCCAACAGCGCACTGCTGAGGCCGGACATCTTCACAGCCGTGGGAATGCTCAGCGTCCCGTACGCACCCCGCGACGGCCACCGCCCCACCGACGGCTTCGCGCGGATCGGCGGCGACGAGGAGTTCTACGTCAGCTACTTCCAGACACCCGGCCGGGCCGAGGCCGAGATCGAGGCGGACGTACGCGGCTGGCTCACCGGCTTCTACACCGGGCTCTCCGGCGAGGCCCATGTGCCGCAGGACCACACCGGCCTCTTCTTCGTCCCCCCGGGCGGTAAGCTCTCCGACCGGTTCCCCGGCGGGCCGCCGCCCTCCTGGCTCACCGAGGCCGACCTCGACGTCTACAGCGGCGAGTTCGAACGCACCGGCCTGAGCGGTGCACTCAACCGCTACCGCAACGTCGACCGGGACTGGTCGGATCTCGCCCCCTGGGACGGGGCGCCCATCACCCGGCCCGCGCTCTTCATCGGGGGCGGGCTCGACGCTTCCACCACCTGGATGGCCGACGCGATCAGCGCCTTCCCCACCACCGTGCCCGCCCTGAGCGCCGCGCACATCCTCGAAGGCTGCGGACACTGGATCCAGCAGGAACGGGCCGACGACGTCAACCGCCTGCTGACCGACTGGCTGCGCGGCCTGTAGCCCCGGGGTCCCGGGCCCCGGCCCCACCGTCCGTCCGCGCCGCCCGGTGTCCATGGCCGGCCATGCCCAGGGCTGCGCCCGCCGTGCCCACGGGGCATGGTGAGCGTATGAACATCGCAGGCTTGCTGGACGACGCCTTCGACCGCATCCGGGAAGCGGTGCATGGGGCGGTCGAAGGGCTCTCGCCCGACGACCTCAACGCGCGGCTCGACGACGGCGCGAACTCGATCGCGTGGCTGATCTGGCACCTCGCGCGGGTCCAGGACGACCACATCGCCGAGGCGGCCGGGACCGAGCAGGTCTGGCTCGCCCAGGAGTGGTCCGCCCGGTTCGCCCTGCCCTTCGAGGAAAGGGCGACCGGATACGGCCACAGCGACGGAGAGGTCGCAGCCGTGCGTGTGCCGTCGGCGGAACTGCTCCTCGGGTACTACGACGCCGTGCACGAACAGACCCTCGCCTTCATCCGCGGGCTGAACGGCCATGCGCTCGACCGGGTCGTCGACGAGGGCTGGTCACCCCCGGTGACCCTGGGTGTGCGGCTGGTCAGCGTGCTCGCCGAGGGGCTCCAGCACGCCGGTCAGGCCGCGTTCGTGCGGGGTTCGCTGCAACGCTCGTAGCCCTGCGTACAAAGGCGCATCGGATCGCACAGAAGCCCCGGTCCGCACATCCATGCGAGTTCGGTGGTCCGGTGTCATACTGGGAAACCAGTCTGCTGGAACGACTGTCCTTGGCCGAAAGGCGACACGTCATGAGCTGGGCATCGTGGACGACCAGCGGTGTCTTCGCGGGAACCGGCGGAGTCCGCACCGAAGAGGTAGGCATTCTGAGCGGCGATCTGACCGTCCACACCACATGGTCCGACGGACAGGCGGCGGTGGCGGTGCAGTACAGCGGCTCCTCGGACTGGTTCACCCTGGCGGGCAGCCCCGTGCCGTGCTCCTCCGAGGAGGAGAGCCGTACGTTCCACCAGAGCGTGGTGGAGGCGGTACGCGCCGGAGCGGGCGCCACCGTCCCGGGGACCGGGACCACGGCCGAGCCGCCCCCGCCGCCGGCCGACTGATCACTGTCCCCTCCGATTCGCCCGTCCCCGGCCGGTTCGCCCGTTCCCGGGCCTCTGTCCCGGCCGTCCCCGGCGTGCGCTGCCGCGGCGATCACGCCATAGAGTGACCCCCGGGCCGCTTCCGGTACGGGGCAGGCGGTGGACACGGGGCGGGGAGCGGCGACATGGTGCTGGCGGGGGCACGGCGGACGGGGACGAAGAAGCAGCGGCCGTTCTGGGTGGAGCTCCCGCTGCTCATCGGGATCGCGCTGGTACTCGCCCTGCTCATCAAGACGTTTCTGCTGCAGGCGTTCTCGATCCCTTCGGAATCCATGCAGAACACCCTGCAGAAGGGCGACCGAGTACTGGTCGACAAGCTGACGCCGTGGTTCGGATCGGAACCCGGGCGTGGCGAGGTCGTCGTCTTCCGGGACCCGGCCAACTGGCTCGACGGTGTGCCCGTCGACAAGCCCAACACGGTGCAGAAGGTGCTGGGTTTCGTCGGTGTGATGCCGTCGGCCGAGGAGAAGAACCTCATCAAGCGCGTGATCGGTGTCGGCGGGGACACCGTGGAATGCGCGGGCGACGGTCCTGTGAAGGTCAATGGCAGGCCGCTGGACGAACCGTATGTGTTCCCGGGCAACTCCGCGTGCAGCAACGACGACGGCGGCCGGTTCAAGGTCACCGTGCCGGCCGGCCGGCTCTGGGTCATGGGGGACCACCGGCAGGCTTCGGAGGACTCCCGCTATCACCAGGACGACCCCCACGGCGGAATGGTCCCGGTCGACGACGTGGTGGGCCGCGCCGTCCTGGTCGCCTGGCCGGTCGACCGCTGGAGCACGCTTCCGGTGCCCGGCACGTTCGAGCAGGCGGGTGCGGCGGCCGCCGCGTACCCGGGCGGGCCGGCCCTCGCCGGCGCTCTGTCGCTCGTACTGATCCGCAGGCGCCGCGTGAACCGCTGACCGCACCACTGACTGCCGGGGCCAGGTTTCGGCTACTGGTCGACGGTGAAGATCGCCGCCCGCCGCGCCCGTGCCGCCTCCTGGTAGAAGTCCCGCAGATCGGGCAGGAAGGCGAGTGCGTACTCGATGTCGTCCTCGCCGCCGCTTCCCTGGTAATCGGGGAACGTGAGGGCGGCGAAACGCTCTCGGAGCCACTCCTCGTCGAGGGGCGCCAGAGCTCGGGCGATGTCATGGACCTGATCGGCGTCGACGTACGAGATGATGTAGTCGTCGCCTTGGTGGAGCAGGATGCCTCCGAGGACGGCGTGCGAGAGCGGGTACTCGCCCCCCTCGAAGGTCAGGCTGCCGTCCGTCAGACAGCGGTGCAGGACGTCCCAGGACTTGTCCAGTTCCATCAGCCACGCCACGTCCCAGCCCTCTTCGACCGTTTCGACGCATTCCCTCGCCGCCGCATCGCCCCCGGCCGCCAACAGCCTTTCGGCGTCCGAGGTTTCCAGTGCGAAGAGGACTCCACGACAAGCCATGTGTTTGCTCCCGGCAGACGGTATTCGGTTCCCGCTGCGGATCCAACCACACGGTGGCGGGTGCTACTCCGCCTGCCCGAAGCGCCGTACGTATCGGCGCTGCCACGGGGTCTCCACCGCGCGCGGGTGGTAGTGGTCACGGACGAAGGCCACGGCCCGGTCCGAGGGAACACCGTCCAGGACCGCCAGACAGGCCAGTGCGGTTCCCGTGCGCCCCATGCCGCCTTCGCACGCGACCTCGACCCGCTCGTGGTCCGCCCGGCGCCACACCTCTTCGAGGAGCTCCCGCGCCTGCCGGCGGTCGGCGGGGAGCCGGAAGTCCGGCCAGCGGAGCCAGCGGGACTCCCAGGGAACGGGCGGCGGCAGGCGGCCCAGGAGATAGACGCCGAACTCCGGTTCCGGCCCGTCAGGACGGGGGCGGCGCAGGCCGCGTCCCCGTACGAGCCGTCCGGAGGGAAGGCGGACAACGGCACGGTCGGTTGTGCTCCAGGTCTCGGTCACGCGGCCAATCTAGAGGCTGTCAGCCGGCGAAAGCACCGCGGGCGGCGCGGCCGGTCCGTCCCCGTACGGCTTCCAGCGGGGACCCCGCTTCGGCCGTTGTGCTCTCGGGACCGGCCGCGTCGGCCATGGTGAGGTGCCGCCGAGACCGCGCGGGAGACATGGACGCCCCCTGCCGCGGGCACCGGCACACTCTGCGTTGGCCCGCCCCCACGCGCGCACCACCTCCATGCCCCGGCTCTCGACGGGGCGGGCGTCCTGGGCCCGAGACCCGTATCGGCGGTGATGAGCAGGTCGACTTCGCCCGGTTCTCCGAAGCGGGCGAAGTGCTCCCGCCGGCGTTCGCCGTCAGTGTGCGGGAGGGCTCCCCTGACTCAGCGGCCGGGCCAGCAACGGAACACCGGGAACCTGATGCCCGCCGCTCGCCAGCATGCGCACCTCACCGCGGTCACTGATCTCCGCGCGGACGATTCCGGTCTCGTCCTCGTAGACCGGGTACCCGCCGGCCCCGTCCCGGGCGGTCAGCCGCACGATGACCACATCGTCCTCGGCACCGAACGACTGGAAGATCAGTTCGTAACTCTCCGGATATTCCATGACCGCCTCCCGACCGGGCCGCGGCGACAGGAGCCGGCGCCCGTCCCGTCCATTGTTTCCCACCTGCGCGCGCCCCGCCCGGGGAAGGCCGTCCCGGTACGGGGTGCCGCACCGCTCAGGGCGTGTACGGGCGCCGGGAGGACGGCCAACGGGCGGAGAGGGCCGGTCGATCGGGTGACTCCGGCAGGTCGGTCAACATGACTGATCGCCGGGAGGGCTAGGCATGCGCGTATGAGACTTGAGCCCCGACGAATGAACCGTGTTTCCCCACGTGCCCGAAACCTCCGCGTCGCAGGAGTCCTCTGCGTGGTCGCCGCCGCCGTGCTGGTGACCGGATGCGGGGCCGACGGCGACGAGACGACGGCCACGGCCACGTCCGAGGCCGCGAAGGTCGTTCCGCAGCGGACGGCCACACCGTCGAGCAGCCCGTCGAGCACGGCACAGCTGACCGAGGTCCAGAAAGAGCGGAAGCGGGTGATCGAGGCGACCAAGGTCACCTACAACAAGGCGGCCACCACAGCGGTCGGCGAGGTGGCCGGCAGCACTCTGGTCGATCTCGAACTGGACGGCCTGAACGACGACAACGATGCCAGCGCGAGCCCCAGCGGGACGGCGAGCCCGAGCGGCATGACCAGCGCCAGTCCCAGCGGCACCGCGAGCCCGAGCGGCATGACCAGCGCGAGCCCCGGCTCCGAGAAGCTGGAATGGGTCGCGGAGGTCGCCGAGAAGGACGGCACCGCGCACACCGTCCGCATCGACGCGGTCTCCGGCGAGGTGATCGAGGCCAAGGCGGACACGGATCAGGACGCCGAGGACAAGCAGCAACTGGCCACGTGGATCGCCGAGGCGACGCAGACGCCTCAGCAGGCAGCCAAGGTGGCCACGGACAAGAAGAAGGGAACGGTCACCTCGGTCGATCTGGACGACAACGACGGCAAGGGTGTCATCTGGTCGGTCGACGTGGTCGACACCGACTGGAAGATGACCACCTTCGCCGTGGACGCGAAGAACGACACCATCCTCCGTGAGGAGACCGACAAGAACTGACCCGTCGACGAGGCGACATCACGTCGGTGGTGTGCCGCGACGCCACGCCACCGACGTCCGCGGGAGCGGGCGGCATGCCGTCGCGGCACGGACGGATCAGTGGGACGGGGCGCTCAGGCCCAGCGTGTACAGGCGTCCGGGGCGGCCGTCGAACGTGGCCTCTCCCGTGGGTTCGAAGCCCGTACGGATCAGCACGGCGTGCGAGGCCGGATTGTCCAGGGTCGTGGCCGCCCGCAGGCTGGTCAGTCCGTACTCGGAGGCGGCCAGCGCGCAGACCTGCCGGACGGCGTACGTCGCCAGCCCCCGGCCGGCCGCCTCCTCGGCGATCCGGTATCCGAGCTCCGCGGACCCCTCCGCGACATCGAGCAGGTTGACCCGGCCCAGCACCGCGCCGTCGCCGTCCTCCACGAGGTGGAAGTGATGCAGCCCGGCACTCTGATCGGCGAGCAGTTCATCGTGCCGTATCCCGAAGCGCGCGAAGTAGTCGTCGCCCCGGTCCGGGATCGAAGCGGCGAAGTACGCCCGGTTGCGCTCTTCGAAGGCGAGCAGGGCGGGGCCGTGGTCGCGGCGGAGCCGGCTGATGACGATCACGCGGTGACCATACCGGCCCGGAGTGGCCGCGGGACCGGGCGGGAGCACGGCACAGCCCTCACGGGCTGTGCCGTTCCAGTGCGTGGGCCAGGCCGCGCTCGGCGTCGTCCGCCGAGGCGCGGTGGTAGGCACGCTCGTAGGCCGTGTCACCCGCGGCCTCCCGTGCCTGGCGCTCCCACCGTGCGCGGATCGCGCCGAGCTCGGGGGTGCCGCGGTGGGGGTGGCCGATCATGCGCCAGTACGTGTGTCCCGTGCCGGAGGTGCGGGCCGCCTCGACCCCGTCCCCCTGGGCGGCGATGGCCCCGGCGAGCAGATCGAGCCCGAGGGCGATGCCGAGGCTGTCGTGGAGGTCGTTCTTGCTCGCGAGCATGGAGCGCGCGTGGGCCTCGGCATGCCGGGGGCGTCCTTGGAGCATGTGTATCAGGGCGAGCTGATGGTCCGCGTACGCGCGCGCCCAGCGTTCGCCGTGGTGCAGGCTGATCCGCTGGAGCCGGGTGGCCTCCTCGTACGCCTCGTCCAGCCGGCCGAGCGCGGAGAGCGCGAACAGCCTTATCACCCGGCAGCGCAGTTGTGAGGGAGCGTTGTCCGCACCGTCCGGCAGATGGCGCAGAGCGTGGTCGCTGACGGAGTGGGCCGTCTGCGGGCGGCCCATCATCAGGTACGTGAAGCTGATGCTGTGGGCGGCGGAGAGTATCGACTCGGCGTCCTGATCGCGGCGCGCGGCGCGATTGCACTCCTCGCCGACCCGGCGGGCGGCCTTGTGGTCGCCCCGGAGCGTGAGCGTGATGCCGAGGGCCCAGAGGGCGCGGGTGTGGTGCGGTCCGGGTGAGGGGGGCAGGGCGAGGGCCCGTTCGAGATAGGCGCGGGCCTGGTGCAGATGGCCGCAGCAACTCCAGAACAGCCCGGTGCAACCGGCCATCTCGACGGCCTTCTCCGGGTCCTCGGTGAGCAGGTGCTCCAGGGCGGCACACAGATCCGCGTGAGTGTCGGCGATCCTGCGGTACCAGGCGACCTGGGACGGGCCGAGCCAGCCCGCGTGGGCCTGCGCGGCGACGGTGGCGAAGTGCCGGGCGTGGCGGTCGGCGAGCGGACGGTCCTCCGCCAGTTCCGCGAGCCACATGGCACCGTACTCGCGCAGGGTGTCGAGCATCCGGTAGCCGTCCCCGACCCGCTGGAGAACGGACTGGGAGGCGAGCCGTTCCATCGTGGGAGCGATGGCGTCGGCGGTGAGCGGCCCGCCGGAGCACACCGCCTCGGCGTCGGCCGTCTCCACGACCCCCCGGAAGACGGAGAGCCTGGCCCACAGCAGGCGTTCGAGCGGTGCGCAGAGCTCATGGCTCCAGCCGATGGTGGTGCGCAGCGCGCGGTGGCGCCGGGGCCACAGTGCTTCGTCGGTGAGGGCGTCGAGCCGGGAGGCGAGACGGCCGGTGATCTCCCGCGCGCTGCTCTCACGGAGCCGGGCACAGGCCAGCTCGATGGCCAGCGGGACTCCTTCGAGGCGGCGGCAGATCTCCACCGCCGCCGATGCCGTGTCCGGGTCGTCGAGCATCAGATGGGGAGCCGCGGTGGCGGCGCGGTCGAGGAACAGCCGCACCGCTTCGTCCCGCGGCCGGTCCCCTTCCTCCGCCCCGCCCGTCGACAGCGGTGGCACTTCGACGCGGTGCTCCCACTCGACGCCGAGGGGCTCCCTGCTCGTGATGAGCACGGTCAGTCCCGGTGCCGTGCCGAGCAGTTCCTCCACGAGCCGCCGGCAGGCGGCGACGACGCGCTCGCAGCAGTCGAGGACGAGCAGCAGCTGCCTGTCGGCCAGCCATTCGCTCAGCGCCTCCTCGGGGAGACGCGAGCTGTGATCGAGCAGTCCGACACCGTCGCACACCGTCGTGAGGAGCAACTGGTCGTCGTAGAGCGGAGACAGATCGGTCCACCACACACCGTCGGGGAAGCGGTCCCCGACGAGGTCCGCTGCGCGGAGCGCCAGCCGGCTCTTGCCGACGCCACCGCTGCCCGTGAGCGTGACCAGCCGGTGTTCTTCGAGTGCCTGTTCAATGCGGGCCAGTTCGCTGCTGCGGCCGACGAAACTGGTCCTCACGACAGGAAGGTTGCCCATCACGGAGGACATCCTGCCTCGCACGCATCCAGGCTCTGCGTTCATGACGGACAACAGTCAGAAACGGCCGACAATGAAGCCTGAACGGTCGTCATTTGGCGCGATCTGACGCCGAGTGAGCAACCGGGGTGCGTATGCGTGGCGGGGAGCCGTAGTCGTCCTGGTAGCGCGTCTACTCCCCGGTCTCGCCGTCGACGGCCTCACGCAGAAGGTCGGCGTGGCCGTTGTGGCGCGCGTACTCCTCGATCATGTGGGTGAGGACATGGCGGAGGCTGAAGACTTCCTCGCGCCACCGCACGGTGCTGTCCAGGGAATCGGCGGACGCGACGATCGCGCGGGAGCGTTCGCAGGCGGCGTGCCAGAACGCGAACGCCTCGTCGGGATCGGCCGACTCGACATCGAACTCGGCGAAGGTGCCATCGGTGTTCCTCGGCCAGTGGGGGCCCGTTTCCTCCCCGTTCCAGACGTACTGGAACCAGCTCCGTTCGACCTCGGCCGCGTGGCGGACCAGTCCGAGCAGGGACAGTCCGGACGGCGGGCACGCCTTCCGCCTCAGCCCGTCGGCGGTCACCCCGGCGCACTTCATCGCGAGCGTGTCCCGCTGGTACTGGAGGAATCCGGTCAATGACGTGCGTTCGTCGGCCGTCCGTGACGGCGCTGTCCGCTGGTGATCGTTCATCGGGGAATCATCCCGGAGGACGGTGGCCGCCGATGGCGGCGCGGGACGTTCACCCGTCGATGCCCAGGCGCTCGGCGGTGGCCGCGGGCGCCGGGCATACGCGCTCCGCGGGGAGCAGCCGCCGGGCCTGCGAGGCGTGCCCGCTCTGTACGAGCCCGGCGATCCTGCGGGCCTGCGCGGTGACGTCGGTGAGGTCGACGGTCCAGTCCTCGGCGAACGTCCGGATCAGTCCGCGCCCCACACCCACTTGGATGCTGTAGTGGTTGAGCGCCGCTCCCCGCAGCGAGCGTTCCGGGTCCCACTGGACGTGAACGGGGGCTCGGGCGACACGCGCCGGGTCGGCTGTCGTCAGTACGGCCCGCGAGAGCGCCTCCTCCCACCCCTCCCGGGTGATCCGTACCGCGAGGATGCGCTCCTGGCCGGACTTCTGCGCCCAGTTGCTGCGATGCATGAGCCACAGGAACGAGGGTTTGATCCATGTCATGCGGTTGAACGAGAACGGCGCCACGAAACGGTTGGCCCGCAGGGCGGGGACCGCGACCGCGAGCGAGTACGCCTGATACACGACGATCGTCCGGGCGTCGTACTGGGCGCGTATCTGGCGCAGAGGAGGCATGCGGTCACAGTGGCAGGGCGTGAATTCCCCGGGCAAACGTTTTTCCGGGCGCGCTCCGGGTGCTCTCCGCGCGCTTTCCGGGTGGAGCACGGGCTCCCGGACGGGATCTCGGCGGATGACTGAAAGTGATCTCCCGTCCACGCGCTGTCAGTGGCTGCTGCTTTGATGGGGTTGCCGCGCGGGGAGCCGCGGCGGACCGGGAGGGGAAACGTCGTGCCCTGGGTGCATCCGTACAGACGCCGGGACGGCCGGGACGGGACGAAGACGCGGGAACGCCCCTGGAGCGGCCGGTGAACGCCCGCCGCCCTTCCCGCCGTCCTGTACGGCGTTCCGTACGCCGCCCCGCCCGCTGCACGTCCAGGCGGCCCGGACCGGCCCGCTCGCGGAAGCGTCAGCAGGTACGGGCGGGAGAGGTGCTGGTGGTGGCCGCCGTGGGCCTGTGGGCTCTCGGCGGAATCCTGAACTGGCTCGCGGACCACTTCTGGGCCGTTCCGTCGGTCCTGGCCGTTCTGGTGGCCGGTGGTGCCCTGTGGCAGCGGCATCGGATCCGGCGGAACCGGCGGCGGCGGACGAGGGAGAGCGCCCTGCGCTACCCGCTGGCCCGGCTCGACCAACTGCACCACCGGGACTTCGAGTACGCGATACGGGACCTGATGATCCGTGACGGCTGCCGGGACGCGGTCCAGGTCGGGGGCGCGGGGACAACGGAGCCGATGTGAAGGCCACCGATCCCTACGGCCGGCGTTGGGTGATGCAGTGCAAACACCGCCGGGACGGTCTGGCCGGGGCAGCCGTGGGCACCCCGGACCTACAGGTTCTCAACGGCACGGGGCGGCCCGTGCACCAGGGGGACGTCATCGTCCTGGTGACGAACGGGCGGTTCACCGCACCGGCCGTGGAGTTCGCGAAGACGCAGCGACTGCATCTGGTGGACCGCGGGACTCTCGGCGCATGGGCCGGCGGTTCGCGTCCTCTGTGGGAACTGCTGGGTGCGGTGCCGCCGCCGCGCCGGCCGAGTTCGCTGTCCTGAGGCAGCCGCGCCCCGGCCGGCCGGCGGGACGGCCCTCAGCCTTGCCGGCGCGCGAGTCCGGCGAAGGCGCGAGCGGCCCGGGGAGCGACGACCGCGGCCAGGAGCAGGGCCGCGGGGACGACCGCTTCGGCCCATGGGGGCCGGATCGGCCGGTAGACCGCGGCACCCTTCCTGATCTCGATGAACCCGAGCGGGCGTGCTGTCGCGGCGCCGCCCCCTCCACCGCCCTCGCTGTTCTTCCTGTCACCGCTCTCCTGTGCGGCGCCGCCGCCGAATCCGATTCTGGCCGACGCCACAGGGATGACGGTGATGTCCTCGCGGACGACCGGCTCCCCGAAGACGGCCGACACCGATGCCCTGCCGCCGAGGCGTTCGGCCACCCGGTCCAGCAGCCGGCCCGCGGCCTCCGCGCTCGCGCCCTGCGTCGTACCGGCTTCCTGTGGCGTCCTGGGTGGCGTTGCCATGGTGGTGCCTCCGGGGCTCGTGTGCTGATGGGCGGGCGGTACCGAGTATTGCCGCCGGGGACCGGCCGGGGAATGCCGGAGTACGAGGCGGAGGGCCCGTCGGCGGGGCGGCCCCGCGGCCTCCGTGCCGCGTACCGCGCGTGTGCCGGGCGTCGCGGAGCGGGCGGCGGACGGGGAGCGGCATCCGATGGAGGAGTTCGTGGCGCGTGCGGAGCGCTGTCAGGTCCTCATGGCCGAGGCCGCTCGTCGGAGCGCGGCAGGCGGTGCGGCGGCCGTCGGCCCGGTGCCGGACGGGCAGGTGCCGGGTCGCGTACGGATGCGGCCGGTGTCGCGGGCGGCATCGTCCGTGCAGGGCGATGCCGCCCGCGGCACCGGCCGGGAACGGGTGGGTCAGGGGGTGGGTCAGTCCTTCAGCGTCTGCTTGAGCCAGTCGACGATGACGGGCAGCACCTCGGGCAGCTTGGAGATGGCGCAGTGGCCGGTGTCGGGAACGAGTTCGACCCGGGTGTCCCGGCGGTTGTTGAAGACGAGCGTGTCCTGCTGGGGGATGTGCACGTCGTCGGCCCCGTTGATCACGAGCATGGGCACCTGGCTGTCCTGGTCGAGCAGCGGGCGCAGGTCGAACCGGGAGAACGCGTCGCTCAGCTCGTCGGGGGTCGGAGGACGGCTGAAGCCGAGCGCGTTGCCGACGATTCCCTCCATGCCGTAGGCGAATCCGCGTCCGGGTGCGAACGCCGCTTCCACCGGCCCGCCCAGGACGACGGAAGCGTCCACCGCACCGGTGAGTCCGGTACGGGCGGAGTAGTAGCCGCCCATGGAGATCCCGAAGTGCGCCACCTTTCCGGCGCTGATCCTGCGGGCCTCGGCGATCACTCCCTCGATGATCTCGGTGCCACCGTCGGGAGTCATGGGGATGTGGCTGGTCTCGCCCGTTCCCGCGAGGTCGAACGTGATGACCCGGGTCCGTGAGAGCTGGGCGAGCTGGACCCACAGCGGGTGGAGGTCCATCTTCCAGGAATCCACCCCGCCGCTGGCGAGGGTGACGGGGGCGTCGGCGGGCAGGCCGGGCACCGCCAGGATGTGGATCGCCACCCGCGCCGTGCCGCCCTGGTACGGGACGGTGAGGATACGCCGCTCGAAGTCCACCGGGAAGCCGGGCGCGGAGAGCTCGTACTGCTCGGCCTGCCGGGCCAGCGCGGCACGCTTGGGCTCGTCGGCCAGGGTGGGGAACTTCGCCCAGCCGTGGGCGAGCACCGCCAGGTCGTGGCGGCCGGCGGCGGCGTAGCGGTCGGCGAGCCGCGTCCACTCGTGAACCCAGCCGCCCGGCGCGTCCGGCCACATGTCCACGATCGCGGCACGGGTCGCGTCGACATCCTCGGCGGGCAGTCCGAATCCGAGCATCTGCGGGTACCGCTCGACGAACAGGTCCTGGGGGTCCAGAGGCCATACGTACGACATGTCGACTCCTTACGCGTCACCCTCGGCGACGCTAAAAGCGGGAAAATTTGCTTTAAGTACCATGGATCACTTCAGCGATAAAAGCAAGAAGTCCGGCGTTAGGATGGGCGCGAGGAGTGATGCACATGACCGAGGGTGAAATCCGGCGCCGTCCGGGCGGCCGGGGGGCGCGCGTGCGCCAGGCCGTGCTGGACGCGGCTGTCGACGCGTTGGTGGAGAACGGGGTGACCGGGTTCAGCTTCGCGGACGTCGCCGCGAGGGCCGAAGTGAACGAGACGTCCGTCTACCGTCGCTGGCGCACCCGCGAGAACCTGATCACCGACGCGCTGCTCGCCGTCAGTGACCGCCGCATCCCGGTGCCGGACACGGGTTCGGTGCGTGAGGACCTGCGCGCCTTCGCCACCCTGGTGGTGGACTACCTCAACAGCCCGTTGGGCGGAGCGCTCGCCCGCGCCGCCGTGATCACCGTGGACGATCCCGAACTGGCCGCGGCCCGCGAGGAGTTCTGGCGGTCGAGGCTGGAGCTGGCCGGGGCGATGGTCGAACGCGGCATCGCGCGGGGCGAACTCCGCGCCGGGACGAATCCACGTGTGGCCCTCGAAGCGCTGATCGCCCCCCTCCACAGCAGGGCGCTGCTGACCCGTGAGCCGTTGGACGAGGATCTGCCGCGTGCGCTGGCCGATCTGGTCCTGGACGGGCTGGGCGCACGCGGGGGCGGCCCGGACTCCCCGGCCTGACCGTGCGGCGTCAGCTGTCGAATCTCATCGAGACGGCCTGTTCCAGTGTGAGACCGCTCGCGTCCTCGTCCGGTTCGAGGAACGCGTGGATCACGGCGAGCGCGATCGTACCCATGAGCGAGCGGCGGTTCGCGTGGTCGACGACACCGGAAGCGGGGTCGCCGATGGCGCGCAAGGTCATTCCGTCCGTCGTCGCGGAGAGCGCGTTGGCCAGGTCGTCGAGGGTGAGCCCCGGACGCAGCCGCAGACCGCGCTCCCGCATCACGGCGCTGTACAGCTCCTTCCATGAACCGAGATAGTCCTCGTACATGGCGGAGACCGCCTGCGCGATCTCCTCGTCGCCCTCGGCGGAGGTCATGAGAGCCAGGCCGAGCCGTACGGACGGCATGGCGGCACCATCGGCGGTGTGCCGGTAGGCCGTCTCGTGCACCGCGCGCACGAAGTCCGGCCCGTTCACCAGCTTCCTGGTGTCCGCGGCGCGCTGCTCCCGGTATTCGGGCCGGTAATTCTCCCGCCACACCGCGAAGTTGATCAGATCGGCGACGTACGCCGACTGCGCGCTCCAGCGGTCCCGCAGCATCGCGACCGTGCCCTGCCGGGGAAACGGGCGAGGGTTGTTGGCGACCTCGGCCGCGATCGCGCGCTGTGAGAGAAAGCTGAGGAACGGACGCTCCCCCTGCGCCCGCCCGGGGGATCCGGGGCCGAGGTGCTGCCCCAGCAGACGCATGCCCGCCGCCAGATACGCGGCCGTGACCGGGTCGTTCGCCAGTCGGGAACGGAAAGCACGGGTACGCCGGTTGAGATGCCGCAGCACCCCGGACAGGTCCCGGTCGTAGGGGAAGGGAAGTTCGCGCTTGGGTCCCTTGACCCAGGGAGTGCGCGGCTCGTTCGCAGGTGCCATGCCCGCATACTTCCCCGGGTCGCGTTCCGCCGGAAGACGCGCAGCCGCGCGGAGGTTCACCGTACCGGCCGCTACCGCGCGCCTGCGGGGCTGCGAACCGCAGGACGATCGCGCTAGACCGGTCCTCCCGAAATGGTGGAGGTGTGATCGACAGTGCTTTCGACAGGCATGAGCGGTGCGGCATGGCTGCTGGTGGCCGCCGCGGTCAGCGGCCCGGCTGTCCGGCTGATCCTCGGTGTGCTGACCATCCACGCGACCCGCAAGGCTCTACGGCCGACAGCCGGCTCGAAGGCGGCCGACCGGCTCCGCGCCCACCGCCTCGCGGTGCTCCGGGCCCTTCTCCACAGCCTGAAGCCTCCCGGAAGGTGAGAAGCCCGGAGCCCGGAGCCACGGACTGCGCGGACGCCGCGCCGCGCGGGCCCGTCCGGCGCCGGGCTGCCCGGTTCCGGCCAAGGCACTGGCGTTTGGCCATTGTCAGTTGTTCAGGAGTGCCCTTGAGACCAGTGGGATAGAAAGCACCGGACGCTCGGCGGTATTTCTATCGGCAGCTCGGTGAATACTGGGGGGTTCCTCGCGTGATCGGCTTCATGGACCTGGATGCGCAACTGGAGAACTTCGACAAGAGCGGCTACCTGGTACTGCCCGGGTTCCTTCCTCCCGGTCTGGTCGGGCGGCTCGCGCCCGAGGTCGACCGGTGGGTCGACACGGGCCTGCGGCAGATATCCATCGACGCATGTCTGAGGCCGGGGGAATGCGCCCCGCCGTCGACGGTGGAGCTGGAGATGGAGGCGCACGCGGAACTCGCCTCCCACACCCCGCTGCTGGAACTGCTCAGTGACGACCGCCTGCTGGGGGCCGACTTCGTCTTCCATCACCTGCACAGCGACCGCCGCCCGCCCGGCGGCAGCGGCAAGAACTGGCACCACGACTACGAACAGCGCCCACAGCGGGACCGTGAACTCCCCATGATCCACGCGCTGCACTACATCGGCGGGCTCACGCCCGCCATGGGCTCCCTCGCCGTCATGCCCGGGTCGCACGGGCAGGTGGCCGAGAAGGATGCCTGGAACCACCTCGGCACCGCCTGGCAGCCGGGCGAAGCACTCATAGACGAGCTTCCGCCGGGATCCACCGTGCTGCTGCACTCCGCGCTGTTCCACACCCGGCGCGCCGCACCCCGTCCGGCGACGGGCGGGGGTCCCCGGTACATGATCGACGCGTCGTACTGCCGGACGGGCACGCTGTGGCCCCCGGTCAAGCCGTACTGGCGCACGGTGCTGTCCGCGGGCCGGGACCGGGGGCCGGACCAGGGACGCTGGCCGGAGCTGTTCTCCGACCGGCATTTCAGCGAATACGTCCGCACAGGCAGGGGAACACCGGCATGAAGGTGCTGGAAGCCGTCACGTTCGACGCACTCATGAGGCGCTTCGGCCAGGAACACCCGTACGACCGGAACGACGAGGCCAACTCCAACGACGAGGCCGAAACCCATATCCGTCACGCGCAGTCGGCCCTCGGCGGGCGCTGGCACGAGGTGCTGCTGGAGGGTACCGAAGTGCTCGGCATCGTCCTGCCGTGGCACCTGGGGGAGGACGGTGATGTCGAGCTGATCCCGCGGACCGGACTCACCGTGGCCGCGACAGCGGCCCGGCTCGCCGCGCTGGGGCCGTCGTACGCCCGTACCAACCCGCTGTGCGGGCTCAAACTGGCACGCCAGATCCATGCCCCGCCCCGGGCACTCTTCCTCAGCACCAGAGCGGTGCCCGGGGAGGACTACGAAGCGCTGACGGTTCGCGAGGGGCTGATCCATCTGGACGGCCTGCACCGGATGCTGGCCTGGCAGCAGGCCGGGCAGCTGGTCCCTGGCCGATGGGTGAAGGCGTATGTCGCGGGGCTATCCCCGGCCGACGTACGGCATGGAGCTCGGCATGACCAGGACGGACTGAACGTTCACCCCGGCGGGTAGTGCGGCCATGGCACGGACCATGTCGACGACATGGCGCATGTCCATGGTCGGCTCGGCCCGGAGCGAGCCGTCCGCCTGGCGTACGGCGGGCTGCGGCCGGTCGTACGGGGTCACGTTGCCGATGTCGATCTGGCCGCAGGAGATGTCGTGCCGGCGGCCGTCGAGGGAGAGGGAACGGGTCAGTCCGGCCACCGCGTGCTTGGCGGCGGTGAACGCGATCGAATCGGGCCGGGGGGCCTGGGCGGAAGGGGCACCGTTGTTGATGATCCGGCCACCGCGCGGGGACTGCGCCTTCATCATCCGGAACGCGGCCCGGGAACAGAGGAAGGTACCGGTGGCGATGGAGTCCATGACACGGTGCCAGTCCTCGGCGCTCACGTCCTCGGTGGCGGTGTACGGCATGATGTCGGCGGCGTTGTTGAACAGCAGGTCGAGCCGGCCGAACCGGTCCGCCACCGCGGCGAACAGGTCGTCGACGGCTGCCGGGTCGGTGATGTCGGCGCGGACCGGAACGGCGCGCTCCCGGTCCCGCCCGGACGCGAGGGCGGCCGTCTCCGCCAGGGCGGCGGCCCGGCGCCCGGTGAGGACGACCGTCCAGCCGTCGGCCAGCAGCCCCAGCGCGCAGGCCCGCCCGACGCCGCTGCCGGCCCCCGTGACGATCGCAGTTCTCTCCGTCATGTCGCACACACCCTCTTTCCGTGGGCCACCTTCTCGTCGCATGGCTCCCGGAGCGTGTCCCACGGCCTTCTCATCCAAACAGGAGCATCGATGAATGACGCTTTTCCGGCGCTGGGCGGAACCGACGGCAGCCGATCCTGGTTCGAGCGGGCGCAGGCGTCCCTGGCCGGCGGGATCAGTTCGTCCGCCCGGCTGACCTCGACCGGCCCGCACCCCTATCCGCTCTACATGCACAGCGGGTCGGGCTCCCGCATCCGGGACGTCGACGGCAACGAGTACATCGACTACCTCATCTCCTACGGCAGCGCCATCCTGGGGCACGCTTCTCCGCTGCTCACCGACGCCCTCACCGACGTACTGCACAGCGGCACGATGTTCGGCACCTGCAACGTTCCCGAGGTCGAACTGGCCGAGCTGATCTGCCGGATGGTGCCCTGCGCGGATCTGGTCCGCTTCGCGAACTCGGGCAGCGAAGCGGTACAGGGCGCGGTGCGCGCGGCCCGCGGATACACCGGACGGTCCAGGATCCTGAAGTTCGAGGGCCACTACCACGGCTGGTCCGACACCCTCGCCATCTCCAACCGTCCCACCATCGCCGAAGCCGGGCCCTACGGCACTCCGCACCCCGTGCCCCACTCGCCCGGCATTCCGGCCGGAGTCGTGGACGATGTGGTGGTCTGCCCCTGGAACGACCCCGCCGCACTGCGGGACGTCCTCGACGCCCACCCCGAACTCGCCGCCGTCATCTGCGAACCCATCGTGGCCAACAACGCGTGCACCATGCCCGACCCGGGATTCCTGGACCTGCTGCGCGAGGAGTGCACGGCCCGCCGGATCGTGCTGATCTTCGACGAGGTGTGCACCGGATTCCGGACGGGCCCCGGGGGAGCACAGACGCTCTTCGGGGTGGTCCCCGATCTCGCGGTGTTCTCCAAGGCGCTGGGCGGCGGGCTCCCGATCGCCGCCTTCGCCGGACGCCGCGAGGTGATGGAGCCGCTGGCGCGGGCGCACGTGAAGCACGGCGGTACCTACAACGCGTCACCGCTGTGCGCCACGGCCGCCCTGGTGACGCTGCGCGCCCTCAACGACCCGGCCGTCACCAAACGGATCGACGAGACCGGCCGCCGGGTGATGGAGACCGTGCGCCGCGCGGCCCATGACGAAGGCGTCCCCTGCGTGGTGCAGGGGGTCGGAGCCATGTTCCAGGTCGTCTTCTCCCCCGACGGCACGCCCACCCGTCAGTACCGGGACCTGCTGCGGGCCGACCAGCCCCGCTACGACGCCTTCCGCCACGAACTGCTCAAACGCGGTGTGCACACCAACGCCTACGGCATGGCCTGCTGGTTCGTGTCCGCCACCGTGTCGGACGACGACCTCGACGCCACCTGCAGGGCGGTCGGGGAGGCCTTCAAGGTGCTGTGAGGCCTCCGCGGCATCAGGCGACGCCCACCCACGCCTCGGCGCCGAACGTGCCCTTCACATCGGAGGCGACGGTGGCGGCGTTCACCGTGGCGCGCAGGGCGTAGACGGTCGTCTTCCGCGCGCCGCGCACGCTGAGGTGGACCGGGCTGTCTCCCGGGTGGTCCGCGAGGATCCTCTTCAGGTCGCTCACGGACCGCTCGGTGATGCGGTGGGCGGGCAGCGCGAGCCGTACGGGTGGCCGCCCGCCGTGCTCGGCCGCGGACACGTCCAGCACTCGCAGTTCCCTGCCGAAGATGTTCACCGTGCCGTCGCGGTCCTCGATCCTGCCCCTGACGGAGACGACGTTGTCCTCGGCCAGCGCGTGCCGCACGAGCTGGTAGGACGCCGGGAAGAAGAGGACCTCGATCCCGGCGTCCCGGTCCTCAAGATTCACGATGGCCCAGGCGTTGCCCTGTTTGGTCACCTTCAGCTGGATGCCGGTGATCAGGCCGGAGAGCTGTACGTCCCCGGTGGTGCGGCCGGAGGCGAGGAGTTCGGCGACGGAGCAGTCGCGGGCGCCGGAAAGAATGTGCTCGGTTCCGTCCAGCGGATGGGCGGAGACGTACAGGCCGAGCATCTCGCGTTCGGTCGCCAGCAGCCGGTGGCGGGGCCATTCGGCGTCGTCGACGGGGAAGTCCAGGCCGAACGCCGCCTCGCCGTCGGTTTTCCCGCCCAGTCCGGCGAAGAGGTCGTCCTGCCCGAAGCCGGCCGCTCTCTTCACAGGGATGACCGCGTCGATGGCCTCCTCGTGGATGGCGGTGAGCCCCTTGCGTGAATGCCCCAGCGAATCGAACGTGCCGGCCTTGACCAGGGACTCGACGGCCCTCTTGTTCAGGGCGGGCAGCGCGGCCTTGTCCAGGAAGTCGGCGAAGGAGGTGAACTTCCCCTTGGCGCGGCGGGCGCCGACGACGGCGTCGATGACGTTGTCGCCGACGTTGCGCACGGACCGCAGCCCGAACCGTACGTCGTCGCCCACGGCGGTGAACTCCGCGACGGATTCGTTCACATCGGGCTGCAGGACCCGCACGCCGTTCTTGCGGGCGTCGGCGAGGTAGACCGCGGCCTTGTCCTTGTCGTCGCCGACGGAGGTGAGCAGGGCCGCCATGTACTCGGCCGGGTAGTTGGCCTTGAGGTAGGCGGTCCAGTACGAGACGAGGCCGTATCCGGCGGTGTGGGACTTGTTGAACGCATAGCCGGAGAACGGCAGCATGACGTCCCAGAGCGCCTTGACGGCCTCCTCGCCGTAGCCGTTGCCCCGCATGCCGTGGTGGAACTTGTCCCACTCCGCGGCCAGCACCTCCGGCTTCTTCTTGCCCATCGCCCGGCGCAGCAGGTCGGCGCCGCCCAGCGTGTACCCGGCCAGTTCCCGGGCGATGGCCATGATCTGCTCCTGGTAGACGAGCAGATGGAAGGTGTTGCCGAGGATCGGCTCCAGGGCGTCGCGCAGTTCGGGGTGGATGGGGGTGATCTCCTGGCGACCGGTCTTGCGGTGCGCGTAGTTGGTGTGCGCGTTCGCCGCCATCGGCCCCGGGCGGTAGAGGGCGTTGACCGCCGCGATGTCCTCGAACCGGCTGGGTTCCATCTGCCGCAGCAGGACCCGCATGCCGCCGCCGTCGAGCTGGAACACGCCGAACGTGTTCCCCTCGGCCAGCAGCCGGTACGTCCTCGCGTCGTCGAGCGGGATCACGGTGTCGCGGGAGCCGCTGTCCAGGGGGTCCACGGTGGCGAGGCCGACCCCCCGGTTCCCGCGGATGTTCTCGATGGCCTGATCGATGACTCCCAGGTTCCGCAGCCCCAGGAAGTCCATCTTGACCAGGCCCATCGCCTCGCACGACGGATAGTCGAACCCGGTGATCCGTACGCCGTCCGAGGCACGCATGTGCAGGGGGATACGGTCGGTCAGTCTCGTCCTGGACAGGATCACCGCGGCGGCGTGCACCCCCGTACCGCGCGTCAGGCCCTCCACCCCGAGGGCGGTGTCGATCACCCGCTTCACATCGGGTTCGCTCTCGTACATCTGCCGGATCTCCCCGGCCTCGCCGTACCGCTCGTGCGAGGGGTCGAAGACCGCCGCCAGCGGGGCGGACCTGCCGTTCTGGTCCGGCGGGAGCGCCTTGGTGATCCGCTCCCCGTGCGAGAAGGGGTAGCCGAGGATCCGTGAGGAGTCCTTGGTCGCGTTCTTGGCCTTGATCCTGCCGAACGTGTTCACCATGGCGGTGTACTCGTCGCCGTACTTCTCGGTGACGTAGCGGACCATTCTGTCGCGCTGGCGGTCGTCGAAGTCGAGGTCGACATCCGGCGGGTTGATGCGTTCGGGGTTGAGGAACCGCTCGAAAAGGAGGCCGTGTTCCAGCGGGCACAGTTCGGTGATCCGGGTGGCGTACGCGACGATGGAGCCCGTGGCCGAGCCGCGGCCCGGACCGAGGGGAATCCTGTTCTCCCGGGCGTGACGGCAGATGTCCGCGACGACGAGGAAGTACGAGCTGAAGCCCATGGGGCCGATGACCGCCATCTCCGTCTCGAAGCGGTCCAGGACGTGCTGGGGGACCGGGCTTCCGTAGCGCAGGGCCAGGCCCCTGAGGACTTCCCCGCGCAGCCATGACTCCTGGGTCTCGCCTTCGGGTACGCCGGGGAAGCACGGCATCTCGTCGACGTGGTCGAAGACCTCGTCGTAGGACTCGATACGCTCGGCGATCAGGAGTGTGTTGTCGCAGGCCTGCGGAAGCTCCGAGAAGAGGGCACGCATCTCGCCGGCTGTCCTGAGGTAGTAGCCGGAGCCGTTGAAGCGGAAGCGGTCCGGGTCGTCCTTGTTCCTGCCGACGCCGATGCACAGCAGACTGTCGTGGGCGTCTGCCTGGTCCTCGGTGACGTAATGCGCGTCATTGGTGGCCAGCAGCGGGATGCCGAGCTCCCCGGCCAGGCGCAGCAGCCCGCCGCGGACCTCCCGCTCGATGTCCAGGCCGTGGTCCATCAGTTCGAGGAAGTAGTTCTCACGGCCGAAGATCTCCTGGTACGCCGCCGCCGCGGCCTTCGCCTCGTCGTACTGGTTCAGCCGCAGACGGGTCTGGATCTCGCCGGACGGACAGCCGGTGGTGGCGATGATCCCCTCCGGCCGCTCGGCGATCAGCTCCCGGTCCATGCGCGGCTTCCCGGCGGGGAACTGGCCCTCGTAGCTGGCCTGTGTGCTGAGCCGGAACAGGTTCCGCAGCCCTTGGACATTCCGCGCCCACATCGTCATATGGGTGAAGCGGCCACCGCCGGAGACATCCTTCGAACCCTCACCGCCGGCGCCGGTGGCACGGCGTCCTCCCGGCCCCCAGAACTCCTGCTTCCGGGCGAACCGCGAGGAAGGAGCCACGTACGCCTCGATGCCGATGATCGGTGTGATGCCCTCGAAACCCTTCGCGACCTGGGCGAACTCATGGGCGCCGAACATGTTGCCGTGGTCGCTCATGGCGATCGCGGGCATGCGCTGCCGGGCGACCTCGCCGAACATCGGTTTCAGCTTCTGCGCGCCGTCCAGCATCGAGTATTCGGTGTGGTTGTGCAGATGGACGAAAGAATCCGGCACGGGTGGGACACCTCCGGGGCGAGTGCATCGGCGGATGCGGCGGCCGGGTGCCCCGCTGTCGTGCCGCTGCGAAACCAGACGTTGACCAGAGACATCAAAGCGAGCCGGGAGAGTGGGAATCAAACAACCAAGTAGCCTCTGTCACGCAACGTTTGGTTGAGTCCCTATGATGTCGGCGTGGATCTCACCGCTGTGCGCACCTTCGTCACCGCCGTCGACGCGGAGCAGTTCCAGGAAGCCGCCGTCACCTTGTCGATCACTCCGCAGGCCGTCTCCAAACGCATCGCCGGGCTGGAGGCCGACCTCGGGGTGCGGCTGTTCCACCGAACCGCGCGCGGAGCCCGGCTCACCATCGACGGGCAGGCGTTCCTGCCCCATGCCCGCACTCTGCTCCGGGCCGAGGAGCGGGCCGCCGCCTCCGTTCGGCCGGGCAGCCGTGCACTGCGTGTCGATGTGATCGGCCGCCGTCTCTCGGTGGCGGGGCTGCTGCGCGGATTCCACCGTGCGCACCCCGACGTCGAGCTCGATGTCGTGACCCTGCTCGACTCGGACGCGGCTGTCGCCGCCATCCTGTCCGGCACGATCGACGCGACCTTCCGTGCCGTCACCATGCCCGGACGGCAGCTGCCCGAAGGCATCGAGTCCACCCCGGTCTTCGACGAGCCCCTCCGCCTGTTCACCGGTCCGGCCCACGAGTTCGCCCCGGCTCCCTCCGTCGCCCTCGGCCGGCTCGCCGGGCGCCGGATCTGGATGCCCGGCAACCGTCCCGGAACCGAGTGGGCCGCCTACTACGACGAACTCGCCACAGAATTCGGGTTCACCATCGACCCCATCGGCCCCGACTTCGGTATCGAGCACCTCCTCGACACGATCGCGGACTCGGCCACACTGGCGACCTTCGTCAGCGAGCAGACCCCGCTCGTCTGGCCCGCCGGCCACGACCTGAGGCTCATCCCGTTGCGCGACCCGACCCCCGTCTACCCGCACTCACTGCTCTGGCGCGCCGACAACCAGCACCCCGCCCTCACCGCCCTCCGCGCCCACCTCGTCGCTACCCGCCTCGCCCGCCCCGACGGCGAGATCTGGACACCGGCATGGGCCCGGCCGGAGTGAGCGGTTGACGGCGGGCCCCCCGATCTGATGGGACAAAGTGTGATATAGCGTCGAATCGATGCGGCTGGCACGGCCGAGAGGCACAGTGCTGCCATGACTACTCACGAGAGCAGGTCCGATCTGCTGGCACCCGCCGTGCTGCTGGAGTTCTCCGACGACCTGCGATACGAGGACACCGAGCCCCTGCGTGCGTTCCTGGAAGACCGGCTGGCCGAGCTGGTCGCCGGTCAGGAAGAGGGCGGGGAGGGCTTTTTCGCCGCCGTCAGGCTGCTGGACATCACCGTGTCCGACTGCGTGCACCTGGCGGATCTGCTCACCGAATGGGAGCCGGTGGTCCTCGCGCGCATGCAGGAACAGTGCGGGCATGTCCAGACCCTGCGTCAGAACATCGCCGAGTGGTGGAACCGTCTCACTCTCACCGCGCAGCGCTTCTCCGGTCACCCCGGGTACCGGCCCCGCTGGCGCCCCCTGTGCCACATGTGTGTGGCCCACGCGGAGTTCCTCGAGTCGTCCGGCGGCGGCATGAGCAGCAATGGCTACGAAGGCACGAGCGCGCACCCGTGACCGAGGACGCCGGCGCGGGTGCGCACAGGGGCCGGCGCGGGCCGACTCCGGCCGGGCGCCCGGCGCCCGGCCCTCCGGGCCGTCATCCCGCCGTCACCACGGCGCGCCGCGGGGTAGGGGTCACGGCAGGTCGCGCCGTACGAGCGACCTGGCGATGGGCTCACCGCTCCGCTCGGCGAACGTCATCCGCTCACGCACCTCGTGCAGGGTACGCGGCCGGTAACCCGGCCCGCCGCAGCAGCTCTTGTGGAAGCGGATGCCCGCGTTGAGCAGGACGGAGAGTGTGCGCCAGGCCGCCGTGTCCCGGCGCCGGGGCACGGCGAAGGCCGATCCCGCATGGATCAGTGACCGTGCGCAGCGCGGGCAGATCCGTTGCCTCTCGTTGTCGTAGGGCTGCTTGTACGAGGCCCGGCAGGGCAGGCAGACGTACGAGGTCTTCGCATGGGTCATGCGGTCAGCTTAGGTATCGCCCCTCGGTGGCCGCGACGAGGTTTCGGGGCCGGCCCGGGCGTACGCCCGGGGCGGTGCGACAGCGGCCGACGGGCCTGGGTGCATGACGGGACGGGCCTTCAGTGGTCCGACGGGGCCGGGACGAGGCCGTCGGCGACCAGACCGGCGAGGACCGCCTTGCTCAGCACCTGCACCGCGGACTGCGGACGGACCATCACGGTGAACTCCTTGATCCGCCCGTCGTCGTCGAAGTGGAGCAGGTCGATGCCGTGGATCTCCTTGCCGTTCACGGTGGCACGGAAGAGCAGCACGGCCGAAGGGGACTCGGTGCCATCGGTGCCCGTCTGCGCGGCGCCGTCGAAGCGCCCGACGTAACGGAAGTCAGCGAACGTGCGCAGGAGGACCCCGAAGAGCCCCAGCACCATCGGCCTGCCTTCGAACGGGGTGAACTTCACCGGGCTGTAGAAGCGGACGTCCTCGGTGAACAGATCCTCCAGGGTGGTGAGATCGCGGCTGTCGACGGCGGCACGGAAGCGGTCCGCAGTGGTCATGGCTCCTCCTGGATACTCATGAAAGTGATTAGTCATTTTCTTGACTATCATGGAGGTGGTGTTCGTGGACAGAGGCGAGAAGGAGGCGGTCCGATTGGCTTTGCGTCACGCCGTGCTGGCGGCGCTGCTCGATGCGGAGCTCAGCGGGTATCAGCTGGCCAAGGCGTTCGACACGGGAGTGGCGAACTTCTGGCACGCCCTGCCGCAGCAGCTGTACGCCGAGCTGACGAAGCTGGAGAAGGAAGGGCTGATCACGGGCCGTGAGGTGGTTCAGGAGGCCCGCCCCAACAAGCGCCTGTTCCGTGTCACCGGCACCGGCCTGGCCGAACTGGAACAGTTCGCGGAGTCGGCCGCCAAACCCTCCTTCATCCGTGAGGACCTGCTCGTCAAGGTCCAGGCCGCCGACCATCTGGACGCCGGGACCCTGATCGCGCAGCTCACCGAACGGGCCGCCTTCGCCGAGGCCCGGATCGGACGGTTCGCCGAGCTGCTGAGGAACATGCGCGGTGAGCGCAGCGAGGAGGATTTCCTGCGCCACGGCGAGCGGATCGGGCCCTATCTGACCTGCCGGCGCGGCCTGGACTTCGAACGGGGCAACCGGGACTGGTGCATTCGCACCGCGGCGATCCTGCGGGAGAGGGAGGCGGCCCGTGCCGGGCGATGACCAGGTGCGGCGCTTCGTCGCCCTCGGGGACAGCCAGACGGAGGGGCTGGGCGACGGCGACGACACCGCAGGGCTGCGGGGTTGGGCCGACCGGCTCGCCGAGCGGCTCGCGCCGCACAACCCCGGTATCCAGTACGCCAATCTGGCCGTACGCGGCCGGCTCGCCGGGCAGGTCCGTGAGGAACAGCTCGCCCCGGCCCTCGCTCTGCGGCCCGACCTGGCCACCGTCGTCGCGGGTGTCAACGACCTGCTGCGGCCCCGCTTCGACGCCGACGAGGTCGCGGATCACCTGGAGGCGATGTTCGCGGCGCTCACCGGCGGGGGAGCCCGCGTCGCGACCCTCACCTTCCCCGACATGGCACGGATCACTCCGCTCGCCCGCCCGGTCGCCCCACGCGTCACCGCTCTGAACCACCGCATCCGGCTGGCGGCGCACCGGCACGGCGTCGTGGTGGCCGAAACCACGCACCACCCCGTGGTCACCGACCCCCGTCTGTGGAGCCCCGACCGGCTCCACGCCGGACCGCTCGGCCACGACCGGATCGCCGCCGCGGTCGCCGAGGCCCTGGGCGTGCCGGGCGCGGACGACTCCTGGACCCACCCCCTGCCCGGCCCGCGGGCCGCCCCCGCCGGATGGCGCACCGCGGCGGGCGACCTGCGATGGGCCGCCTCCTTCCTCGGCCCCTGGCTCGTCCGCCGCCTCCAGGGCCGCTCCTCCGGCGACGGCCGCACGGCCAAGCGCCCGGACCTGCTGCCCGTACACGGGTGAGGTGAGGGAGGAGACCCCGAGGCGGTCACTCCCGCCTGCCGTGATCCCCCACCGGGTGCCGTCCTCATGACGTGGCGGATTCCGGTCGAAGAATCAGGCATGACGAACTCACGCACACGCCGCACGGTCCTCACGGGCGCGGCCTTCCTCGGGGCCGGCGGACTGCTCGGTGCCGCTCCCGCCGCCGGTGCCACGAGCCGGGTGATCGCGGAGCGGAGGCCGGACGAACGGCTGGTCGAGCTGACCCTCGACTCCCCGGCTCTGGGCGGCCCCGCCACCGTGGCGCTGCTGACCCCGCGCGGCTGGGACCGGCGCCGCCCCGGCGACCGCTGGCCCACCCTCTATCTGCTCGCCGGCGGGGACGGCGACCGGACGACCTGGACGACCCTGTTCCGGGTGCAGGAGCTGGCCGAACTGCGCGATGTCCTGGTCGTCATGCCGGGCATGCCGTTGTTCGGGTTCTGGACCGACTGGTGGAACCACGGGAAGAAGGGCGCGCCCCGGGTGCGTACGTACTTCCTCCGCGAAGTCATGCCGCTGATGGAGCAGAGCTACGGTGCCGGGCCCGTCCGGGCGGCGGCGGGGGAGTCCCAGGGCGGCTTCGGCGCACTGGGCTTCGCGGCCAGGATTCCCGGGCTGTTCGGCGCGGTCGCCGCGTTCGGGGCCCCCGTCCACCCCGTCCGGCACCCGGAGATGTGGCTCTCCGGAGCCGGATTCCTGGAGGTGGACGGCTACGCGATCTTCGGCGACCCGTGGAAGGACTGGGAGGTCTGGCTCGGCTGGGATCCCTACCACCGCGCCCAGGGACTGCGCCGCACGGCCGTCTATCTGGCCTCCGGTGACGGAACCCCCGGGCCTCTCGACGGGGAGGAACCCGATCCGCATATTCCGGGCACGGAGAAATGGGCCGCGCTCGCCGACGACGATGTCGTCTCCCTCACCGAAGCCGTCTGCTGCGAGGAGACACGGCTGCTCAGTGACCGGCTCACGTCCCTGGGCGCCCCCGTGACCACGCACATCTACCCCGGCACCCACAGCGGGACCTACGGGTACCGCGAACTGCGCCATGCGCTGCCGATGCTGTTGTCCGCCCTGCGCCGCTGAAGCGGAGGGACGCCCGCTGCCCCGCGTTCCCGCGCCGCGTCGGTCCGGAGCCGCCGGCGTGCGCGAGGTGGGCACAGCCGACGCCGTTCCGGCCGGTCGGGTGCGGTGGCCGGACCGGTCACAGCTCCCTGACGAGCGGGTGGTGCGAGCAGCGGAAGCCGCCGGCGAACGGGGTGACCGCGTCGTAGGGCAGCGTGTGCACCGTGACGTCACGCGCGGTGAGCTCCTCCGCCAGGTGGGAGAGCCGTTCGTCGACGACGACTTCGCCCGGTGCCAGCACCAGGCTGTTGCCCGCCAGCAGGTTGACGGCTTCCCGGAGACCGATGTCGATCAGTTCCCAGTCCGCGACCGGCGCGGGGACGCCCTCGGTGAACTGTTCGCGGCAGATGACCGCCAGGCCCTCCCGGACGGTGGTGAGGCCGTCGTCGAGATGGATGACATCCGCGGTGAGGGGCACCTCATGGACGCGGTATCCGTCGCCGAGCCGCTCTGCCAGCCACCGGGCGCCGGCCGCGTCGGACGCCGTGCCGCCCCCCATTCCGACGAGGATGTCGCTTCCCATGAGCAGGACATCGCCGCCCTCCAGGAAGGGACCGGTGGCCGCCGCGATGTCCGGGACCGGTACGGGAGCCGGTGGCGGCATGACGGCCCAGCGCGCTCCCCTCGCCACGGCCTCCTCGAACACCGGCCGCAGGCCGAAGCGTTCCATGTAGCGGACCGGCAGCCGGAGAGCTGATTCCACGACCAGGTCGCCGACCACGACCATCGGGTCACGCACGAACGTCTGCATATGGAACGTGCCGCTGTCGCCGTACGGCGCGAGCTCGCTCTCCGTCAGCTCGCGCGGACGATGGACCTTCACCCCTCGGCCGGTGAGGAAGCGGGCGAGCCCCTCGACCTGTTCGACACACCGGCCGTAGCCGTCGGGATCCGCCTCCGACCACGGAAGACCGGCCCACCGGGGCATGTCGGCCCTGGTCCGTTCAGGCAGGAACCCCAGGGACGCGGGCACCCCCGAGGCGAGCGCGGCGGGGAACGTGAAGTCGATGACACGTCCGACGACCGTTTCCCTGAGGACGCCCCAGTCGTGGGTGACGTTGATCCGTTCGGACGCGGTCATGAGCCGGTCTCCTTTCCTTGGCGTACGGCGGGACGTACGGCAGCGATGTCCGGAGGAACGTGCGGCTGTGGCGGACAGCCGCGAGGGGAGGTTCCGCCCGGCAGGCGGTGCCAGAAGGCGAGCCGGTGCCCGGCGGCGTAGTCGACGGGCACGATGGCGTAGTCGACGGGCCCGATGGCGTCCGGAGCCAGTGACTGGGTGTACGGAACATCGGCCTCCGGCATGAACCGGGGCCACTTCGGCCGGCCGGGACCGTTCGGCGTACCGGTGCGGGCGAAGCGTGCCCATCGGTGCGCGCCCTTCGGCGCACCGGCGTGGGGAATGCCGAGGAAGACACGGTGGCCGGCCGTCCGGATGCCGCGGACCCGGCCGTCCCCGGTACGGACCACGGTCGTGGTGTCGTTCCGGGCCGCTGCGGCCGGCGCCTCCGAGGGAGCCGCTGCCGCTGCCGTCAACACGGTCACTCCCATGAGTGCGGCTGCCACGGCACCGCGCTTCCCTGTCATGTCCGGACTTCTCCTTCGGGGATCTGAAAGCATCCGAGCGCACCGCAAGGATGGTTCCTTGTGGAGTGATCGGCCGGTTTGTCCTCGGGCTCCACGGTGACGGCGGGATATCACCTGAATGTCGTCCCTGAGGCGACTGGGACGGAAGCGGCGCACTGTGCCAGGGTTGGCGGATGAACGCCTCTCGATGCGAACTGCTGCGCTGGCAGTTCGACTTGACCTGGTCGCTGTTCGACTATCACCTGGACCGGCTGGAGCCCGAGGACTTCCTGTGGGAGCCGGCCGGACTCTGCTGGACGGTGCGCCGGGGCAGCGACGGAACGTGGGTGCCGGACTGGGCCGAGAGCGAGCCCACGCCTGTTCCGGTCCCGACGTCGGGCTGGATCAGCTGGCATATCGGCTGGTGGTGGAGCGTGACCATCGACCACCTTCAGGGGCGGGTGCCGAGGGAGCGGGAGGAGATCACCTGGCCCGGTGACGGCGAAGCCGCCGTCGCATGGCTGCGTGATCTGCGTACGGACTGGCTGTCAGTGCTGGAACGGCTCACGGACGCCGACCTGGACGCCGTCGCGCCGTTCTCCTGGCACAACGACCCCGCCCATACCGTCGCGCACACGGTGGCCTGGGTGAACGCCGAGTTGATGAAGAACGTGGCCGAGATCGGCCAACTCCGGCTCCTGCGGGCGGTGTCCACCGGCTGAACCCGGCCCGTCCGGAGAGGATTCCCTCGCGGCCCCCGGATCCGCCTGCCGCAGGGGTGCCGAGGTGCCCGGGCGGGCGGCGTGACGGCGTCGGCCCGGGAACCTCGGGGGGCTGGCGCCAAACAGGGGACTCGGACCTGGGCGCAGCCCGTTCACCTTCTCGCGCCGGACGGAACCCGCGCGGTGACGCGCGGGCGGACGGACCGGGCGTCACCTCATCGGCTGCCCGCCGTCCCTGCCCCGCCGCCACCCTCTCCGGGTGAGAGCCGATCCCATGACGGGGCGCCGATGCCGCGACGGGCGCCGGTCAGCCGCGGACCGGCGCCCGGGGCCCGCACCTGCGGGTCACCGGGCCGCGACGCGGGCACACGGCCTACCCCCAGGTGAGCGGGTCGAGATGGAGATAGAACCGTTCACGGTCCCGGTCGAGCGCGATGCCGTACCGGTCGGCGAACGCTTCGTCCGCCCAGGCGGCCTGCCGGGTGTCGGCCCATGTCTCCCGGGAGTTGGCGAGAAGCAGGGCGATGTCGGCGTACGGGTCGGCCGCTCCCAGGCGGCCGAGATCGATGAAGCCCGCCACGTCCTTGGTCTCCGGATCGAGGATGATGTTGGGCAGACACAGGTCGCCGTGACAGACGACGGCCTCGGCGGCCTCCTGGGCCAGGCGGCGGTCGAGTTCGGGGACGAGGCGCGCGAGCAGTTCCCCGGCGGGAGTTCGCCGCTGGTCCTCCGGCAGGAACTCCGGATCGACCGCTCCTCTCGCGACGACGTCGCGGGCCCGCGCGATCATCCGCGCGAGGTCACGGCTGAACGGGCATCGGCGCAGGGGCAATCCGTGCAGACGGTGCACGGCGTCAGCGATCGAACCCCATGCCGCCCGGAGTTCCGCAGCCGGGACACGGTCGGCGGGTACGCCCACGACGGCGCTGGTGACCAGGCAGGCGCCGCCGGGGGAGAGGCGCCAGTCGAGTACACATGGACCGGGAACGCCCTGTCGGCTCAGCCATTCGACACGGTCCCGCTCCTCCTCCAACGGGGCCGCACGGTCCGCCGGGACGCACTTGGCGAACCGCGAGCCATCAGCCGAACGGAAGACAGCGGCGTCGGACTCACCGGCCGCGACGGGCTCCCAGCCGCCGTCCCGCGGCAGCCCCCCGAACGACGGACCGATCACGTGGGCCACCCCCACGAACCGCACGACGTGCCGCCGCAGACAGCGGGAAACCGCGCGTTCCCCGCTTCGGAGGCGGAGGTTCCCCTGGGCATCAGGAGTCGACCACGGCGGCGACGGCTTCGATCTCGACGAGCTGATCGTTGTACCCGAGCACCGTGACACCCATCAGGGTGCTGGGAACGTCATGGTCGCCGAACGCGTCCCGGACCACCTCCCAGGCGGTCACCAGGTCCTCCTGACGAGTGGAAGCGACGAGGACCCTTGTACTGATGACGTCCTGCGGAGACGCGTCGGCGGCGGCGAGAGCGGCCCGCAAGTTCTCGAAGGCCTTCGCCGCCTGGCCCGCGTAGTCCCCGACCGCCACCGTGGAGCCGTCCTCGTCGAGCGGGCACGCCCCGGCGAGGAAGATCAGCCGGGACTCCGCCGGCGCGGTGGCGGCGTAGGCGTACTCGGCGACGTCGGACAGGACGGAGGAGCGGATCAACGTAACGGCACGAGTCATGGTCGTACGCGTCCTTTCGCTTCAGGCACGGGACAGGGGGCCATCCTCGCAAGGTCCCGCGGACGGCGCCCCTCCTTTTCCGCCCGTGGCCAGGAGGGCTCGCGGACCGCGGACCCGACTCCGGCCGCACGGGCGAGTCCCGTACGGCCGGAGCCACCGCCGGGCCGCGTCCGGCCGGTACATCGCCGGAGTCAGGGGCCGGTCAGCAGCGCCTCCAGAGCTTCCGCCGTCGCGGGGTGGCGGGCGGTGAGCACCGCGCCGGACGCGGCGGAACCGGGTGTCTCCCACACCCCGTCGCAGCCCAGCAGGGCGGCCACCGCGTCGCAGGCCGCCGGGTGAGCGGCGAGCAGTACGCCGGTGCCGGTGCCGGTGCTGGGCGCGGGGCGCACAGCCTCGTCGGCCGGCTGGTCCAGCCAGGGCGGCACCCACTCGTCCAGCGCCGCGAGCCGGCCCGGGAAGATCCGCCCCGCCTCGCGGATGAGCAGGGGGGCCAGCTCCGCGCCGTCGGCGCGCAAGGTGCTGATCAGGGTCGGCAGCCACGGCAGCAGCACCGGATCCGGCAGGCGCGCGAACGCGCTCGACACCCGCTCCACGACGAAGTCGGACAGCTGCGGCACCGGTTCCAGCGCATGGAGGAAGCCGCTGAGATAGCGCGGATAGGCGGAGACCACCAGGGGGTTGCCCAGCATCTCCTCGCAGCGCGTGCGAAGGCCGGCCCGGGACAGCTGCCCCAGGTGCGTCTGAGCCGCCCACAGCAGCGCCACCTTGGACGGCTCCTGCGGATGCGCCTGCGCGACCGCCAGCTCCAGCTGGGTTCGGTCACATCCGAGCGACAGCGCCAGACTCTCCATGCTGAACAGGAAGCCCAGCATCGCGGCGACCTGACGGACGGTCGCGTCCTCGTCGGTGAACGCCGTCGGCAGCAGGGTGCAGTAGTGCGCGTAACCGGCCTTGACGAAGGACTCGATCCACGGCGGCAGCACCGGTTCGGCGGTCCGGTAGTACGCCAGGAGCCGGCGCACCCGGCGCAGCACCTCCGGCGCGCCGTCCACGCTGCGCTCGGTCGTCAGGATCTCCAGGGCGCGCGTGCCCAGCTCGTCGGCCAGGCGACGGCTGCGCAGATACAACGTCGCGTCCTCGACGGCCTGGAGGGCGGTCGCCGCCGTGGCGTGCGGGGCGTACGCGGCGCGCCGCAGACGCTGCTCCAGGACCTGCTCGATGCTGACGCCCTCGTAACCGAGCTCGATGAGGGCCCGCTGATGGGTGCCCAGTGCCAGGTCCCAGGACTCCTGGATCGGCCGCTCCCCGAGCTTCCGCTCACCCATGATCGGCCGCGCGGCGTTGTGCGGCAGCAGCCGGCGCAGCATCCACAGAACGTCGGAGCACCGTTCCAGTTCGGGCCGGGAGGACATGTCGAGCAACGCCCTTTGCACACCGCGCTGCTGGAGCTTCAGGTCCAGCGGAGCGAGCCGGTCGTGGACGTCGCGGGCCAGGGGCGGCAGCGCGTCGTATCCGACCTGGCCGACGCGGTCGCCGCCCATCATGATCTCCACGAGCCGGCGCACATCGCGCCGGCCCGGCACGGCGTCCTTCTCGATACAGGTGATCGCCGCGTCCTGGAAGTCGTACGGCGTGGGCCTGGCCCGGTCGCGCATCCCGGCCAGCAGGATCGATGTCTCGAACACGGCGATGGCGTCGGCGGTGGAGGCGAGGTAGCCGTTGCGGCGCGCGGCGCGCACGATCTCCACCGACCAGCCGAGGAGTTCGTTCTCGTCCAGTTGGTCCAGGACGGGCGGACGGCGCAGGAAACCGGTGAGCCTGTCCGAGGGCGCCTCTGTCGTCGCGGGGACGGGTGGCGCGGCGGGCTTGCCCGGTTTCGACGCCTTCTTCGTACCCGCCTGCCCCGCGAGCCGGAACGGCCGTACCTTCGCGCGCTTGACGTTCTGCGCCCACTGGGTCGCGGCGATGGACACCGAACCGGCGGCAAGGCCGAACTGCGCCTCGATGGCCGAGTGACTGGAGGGGATCAGGCCGTGCTGCCAGGTGCTCGCGCCGGGCGGACTGATCTCGAACGTGTCGGTGCCGTGCACGCCGAACTCCGCGACCCGGCTTGCCGCGTGGAAGGCGCCGCAGACGTAGAGGCAGTCCGCGGGGTCGGTACCGGACGCGGCGAGGTGTTCGCGCATCCGGGTCCACATGTAGCGCTCACGGTCCTCGTCCGTGCCGGACCGCTCGGGATCACCGGGCGCCAGCCGTCGGAACAGGCTGCCGATCAGCAGCATGACCTGCCGGTAGGTGTCGTGATCACTGTCGCCCAGGGGGAGTTCGACGTACTGGTGCCACCACTCCGACCAGTGCCGCACCCGCCCGTGGTGCAGCAGGTGTTCCTCCAGTTCGGCGAAGCGCGGCCGCAGGTCGCCGATCTCCACACCGACCGCGTCGCCGTGCAGCGCGGCCTCCTCCTCGGCGGGCGGCGCGTCGGGACCCGCGGCAGGCCCGCCGGGCCCGGTCCCGCGCATCTGCCACTGGAACACATGGTCCGAGGAGCGGTCGACGAGAACCAGCTCGACGCCCGGTGTGTCCAGCGCGTACGCGATCGCCTGGTACTCCGCCGACGCCTCGGTGATCGGAGCGACGACGGACAGCGGTGCCCATTCCGCCGGGAACCCCTCGATCTCGCTGGCGAACGCCTGCACCGCCACCGGGAGCCGGCAGTTGCGCAGCTCGGGCAGGAGCGGCGCCATGTCCTCGCACAGCTCCAGATAGACGACCTTCGGCTGCTTCTCCCGCAGCCGCCGCGCCATCGCGATCGCCGAGGCGGGTGAGTGATGGCAGACGGGGAAGATCTCCAGCGGTTCGCGCACCGCGCGGTCGACGTCGTCGACCATGCCGAGCAGGATGCCCTCCAGCGCGTCGGGCCCGTCGGCGAACACGGAGGCGGCTTCCTCCAGCTGCGTACGCAGCGCGTGGAAGGCCGGCCCTTCGGGCACGGCGCTCATGACAGGGTGGCGATCGCGTCGCGACCGCCCTCCAGGAACTCCGGCCAGGACCCGCCCTCCTCCTTGCTGCGCGGCTCGACGACACCGTGCAGGTACTTGTTGAGGATCGCCAGGTCCTCCGGCTCACGCCGCGCCAGGGACCCGACGAGCGACGAGGCGAGGGCACGGGCGGTCAGCGTGTGCTCGCCGAAGAAGTTGCTGTGCAGGATCGCGTCCTCCAGCACACCGATCTGCTCGGCGCTCGACAGCGCGGACTCCAGCTTCTCGTCGTCGCTGCCCGCCGCGGCGGCGGAGGCGCGCAGATCCGCGAAGCTCTGCAGCAGCACATCCAGCAGCGTCGGCGGCACGTCCAGCTCGATCCGGTGGCGGCGCAGCAGCTCCTCGGTGCGGAAACGGACGATCTCCGCCTCGGCCTTCCTGTTCGTCACGACGGGGATGCGGACGAAGTTGAAGCGGCGCTTGAGCGCGGAGGACAGGTCGTTGACGCCCCGGTCGCGGCTGTTGGCCGTGGCGATCACGGAGAAACCGGGCTTGGCGAAGACGATGTTGTCACTGTCCAGCTCCGGGACGGAGACGTACTTCTCCGACAGGATCGAGATCAGCGCGTCCTGGACATCACTCGTGGAGCGGGTGAGTTCCTCGAAGCGGCCGATCGCTCCGGACTCCATCGCGGTCATGATCGGCGAGGGGATCATCGACTCCCGTGACTGGCCCTTGGCGATCACCATGGACACGTTCCAGGAGTACTTGATGTGGTCCTCGGTGGTGCCGGCCGTGCCCTGCACCACCAGGGTGGAGTTGCGGCTTATCGCGGCGGACAGCAGCTCGGCCAGCCAGCTCTTGCCCGTTCCCGGATCACCGATCAGCAGCAGGCCGCGGTCGGACGCCAGAGTGACGATGGAGCGCTCGACGAAACTGCGGTCGCCGAACCACTTCTGCGGGATCTCCCGGTCGAGGCCGTCGGAGCGCTCCGAGCCCAGGATGAACAGACGGACCATCTTCGGGGACAGGCGCCAGGAGAACGGCTTGGGGCCGTCGTCGACCGACTCCAGCCAGTCCAGCTCCTCCGCGTACTTGATCTCGGCGGGGGCGCGCAACAGGTCGGACATATCGGGGCCTTTCTTAAGTCTTAAGCGAGAAAAGTCTTGAGCTCATGGACGAGCTTGCGAATGTGGCCGGAGAGCACCGGCGTACCGAGATCCTTGAAGCGCTCCCGGAACCACGGGTTGACGCTGCCGCGGCCGGCACTGTTCACCGATCCGACGGGGATGAATTTGGCCCCCGAGCGGTGGATGGCGGCCATGTTCTCGAACAGCTGCTCAACGCGTGTTTCGTAGAAGTCCGAGATCCACACCACGACGGTGTTGCGGGGCTCGGCGATCTTGGGCTGGGTGAGCGACATGGCGACCATGCCGTCGTTTCCCCCACCGAGATTGGTGCGCAGCAGGGTCTCGAAGGGGTCGTGCACCCATGGCGTGAGGTCGAGCGCCTGGGTGTCGTACGCGATGAGGTGGACGTCGACCTTGGGAAGCCCGGCGAAGATCGAGGCCAGGATCGTGCAGTTGACCATCGAGTCGACCATGGAGCCCGACTGGTCGACGACCACGATCAGCCGCTGAGGCGTCGTCCTGCGGGCGGTGTGGCGGTAGTGGAGGCGGTCGACATACAGCCGCTCCTCCTCGGGGCTCCAGTTGGTGAGGTTCTTCCAGATCGTGCGGTCGATGTCCAGGTTGCGGAAGACCCGCTTGGGCGGCACCGAGCGGTCCAGCGCGCCGACCGTCGATTTCTCCACCTGTGTGCGCAGCACCTCGGCGACTTCGTCGACGAAACGGCGGATCAGCGCCTTGGCGTTGGCCAGGGCCACACCGGACAGGTTGTCCTTGTCGCGCAGGAGCTGCTCGATCAGCGACATGCTCGGCGTCAGCTGCGCGGCGAGCTGCGGATCGGCGAGCACCTCACGAAGACGCATCCGCTTGACGAGGTCGGCCTCGATGGCACCGAGCTCCGGGCCGAGGGCGGGAATCAGCCGGCTGAGATCGGGTGCCGCACCGCGGCTCCCGGACCCGTGCGGTCCGACGCCGTGGCCCGTCGCGCCCCCCGCCGGCCGGCCGCCGCGCAGCCCGCCCGGCTCACAGCCCAGCGCCCGCTCCAGCCAGCCCGCGTCGGACTGCCAGCGCGACAACTGCCCGGCGGTGACCGTGCCGGTGCCGGGGGCGAAGACATTGAGCAGCACCTTCGACACGAGCGCCGCGCGCCGTACCTCGGCGGCACGGTCACGTCCCTCGTCCCCCGTGCCGTCGTCCGCGGTGCTCCCGGGTCCGGGCACCATCAGCCCGTCGAATTCGGCGGCCAGCTCGGGATGGCGCTGCACGATCGCGCCCACGGACGCCTGCGGGTCCAGCAGTGCGGCGGGCAGGTCCATGTCCTCGACGACCGCGAGGCTCGACGACTCCAGCGTCGCCTGCTCCTCGGGGTCGAAGAGCCTGGCGAGGAGCCGCCAGTAGAGAACCTGGCGCCGGTTGTCGTGCGCGGTCACCGCGGGATCCTGTTCCGTCATTTCCGCAACAGCCTTCCGGCGCGCTCGCGCAGTACCGCCGCGGCGTCGGTCGCGGCCTTCTCGGCCCTGACTCCCGCCTTGTCGGCCGTGCCCCCGGCCCAGGCCCCGGCGTGAACCGCGACAGCCTTCTTCCGCACGAGCGTCTCGACGGCGAGCGGCTGCACGCTGTACGTTCTGTCGTCCCAGCGCAGCAGACCGATGCACGCCCTGGACGCCGCCACGGCCTCGGGGGTGAGCGGGCCGGCGGCAGGCACGCGGTCGGTGTCGACGGCCAGGCGGTATCCGGCGACGGTGAAGCCCGGCGCCTCCCCGTCGCTCCACGCCTCGTACCCTTCAAGGAAGACCGGCACGGCGATGCGTGCCGGGTGCCGGTCCAGAGGGGCGGTCGGCGAAGCGGTCGCGGTGGGCAGCGCCACCCGGGCCGTGGTCAGCGCGTCGGCGGGCTCGCCCCGGCGCGCGTGCGCGTCGCTCCAGACGAGGTCGCCCTCGGCGGTGAGCGGCATGCCGGTCAGATCCATCGAGAGGCCTTCGCCCAGGGCCGCCAGGAGCGACATGTGCGGGCGGAGCAATTGCCAGAGCCCGGCTCCGAGGACCGTGTCGGGCTTCGGCACCGATACGGAGGCACGCACCAGCCGGGATGCCGTGCCGTCCGCCGGCTCGAACACCGCGTGCACCTGGGCCTGTACGGCCGTGGGGTGCTCGTGCACGTCCACGCCGAGGGGCAGGAGGCGGCCGGTGGCCGGACCGGTCACCGGCACGTCGGCGGCACCCGGCAGGGTCAGCAGCATCGCGCGTGACCACAGGTCGGCCCAGCGGCGTGCCGGAATCCGGTCCAGTGCCGCGCCGGGGCAGGAGGCGGCAAGTTCGGCGGCGAAGCCGTCGAGGAGCGCGGCCGGGCGGCGCAGGGCCGGGTCCGGAAGCATCGCGGAGACGACCGGCGTCGCCCCGGACACCAGGTCGTGGTCGATACCCCGCCACCCGGCGCGCGCCAGGTCGGACAGCCAGGACCGCGCCGCGGCGAGCAGGTTCGTCTCCTGGGGCGCGTCGGGCTCCGGCCCGGTCGCGTCGCCGCGTGCCCGGCCGGCCGCCTCCTCGACACGTTCCAGCAGCGCGTCGTGGACGGAGCCGAGCAGTGCGGTGCGGGCGGCGGCGAGAGCGACGAAGTGGTCCTCGCCCGCCGCCCCGGCCGCGGCCTTCTCCGCCGCTTCGGCGACCCTGGCGGCCAGCGGTGTCCCGGCGACCGCCCGCGCGATGTCCGCCAGTCCGGCGGCCTCGGCCGGCCGGGGGCGGAGGAGGCCCGCGACCAGGGCCCGGTCGAAGGAGTCGACGGCGGTCAGTGCCTCGTCCAGCCCGGCGATGGACTCGGCGAGCAGGTCGGCGCGCATCAGGCCGCCGCCCTGGTGGGCGGGAACCACTGCATCTCCGGCAACGGCACGGTGGCCGGGGCGAGTTCCAGATAGGCGAGGTGGCGCAGGAAGCGGCTGAAGACGGGGGCGGCGGCCCCGGCGTCCCCCTGCGGGGGACGTGTGCCGGTCATGCCGGAGGTGATGGACTGCGCGCTCGGCTCCCCGCCCGCGTCCTCGACCCGGAGGTAGCGGGCGACGCGCTCGGCGCCGTACTGGAGCACCGCCTCGCTGATCAGGGCCCGGAGGTGATTGCAGAACGAGCCCCGGGCGCCGCCGCAGGGCCGGTTGTTGTTGGTGCTGCAGGTGAACGCGTAGGTGCCGGCCGCGACCGACGAGACATAGACCCGCGCGATGTCCGAACCGCTGGACACCACACCCTGCAGCCGTCCGTCGGCCAGTTCGACGAACGGCACCTTGGCGAGTTTGCGTGGACGCGCGGGTGGGATCACCCGTGCGGTACTCGACCTCTCCCAGTCGGACAACTCACCATCTCCTGTACGCCAGAGGGAAGTCCACGCCGAGCGGCGGGACACGACTGAACATACTTGCGACCACTGACAACACCGATCAGGTGCGTCGGCCGCCGCCCCGGCACGGGACGTGGAGAGAGGTGCGTACGGGAGGGGGAAGGGCCGCCAGAGGCGTTGCCGCAGGGGAGAGGGACAACGGTGCGATGTCCGTACCGAAGTGGGGGCCTCGTAGGGGTCTTCTCGGCATCCGGAGCCGCCCGGCGGGCGATTTGCGGCGCACCAGCGGACGCGGCGCTTCCGGCGCCGGTCACCGGTGCCGCCGCTCCCGCCGGCGGTCTGATCCCCCACGGAACAGACCGGCCGCGGCGGGAGCGGTGACCCGGTAGGTGATTGGGCGGTGCCGCCGACGTGGTCGTGCTCGACACGTGCGGCCGGTGGTCCGTCCGGCCGCGGCGACGCTCATGCCCCGCTCAGCGGACCGGCCGCCTCAGCCGACGGCCGGGCCGCGCCGTCTGCGCGGTGCCTCCGGATTGCCGGGCCTCACGAAACACCGGCGTAGAGGTAGACACCGGGCTGCGCGGGGTCGGCGACCATCAGCACCTGCTCGCCGGCACGGGGTATCCGCAGTTTCGACACGATGGTCTGGAGCTCGATCCGGCCGGCCACCCCGGACGGCTGGGGGACCAGATCGACGACGAGTTCGACGACCGGCTCGAAGTTGACCAGCTTGCCCGTGTCGGCGATCGAGACGACGACGGCGGGTACGGGAGGCACCCCCATGGCGATCAGCTGCTGGGCGGTGAGGCCGGTGTTGTAGGCGCCGACCGACTCCTGGAGCCGGGCGAAGTCCTCGCCGCCCACGAACGCGCGTGTGGTCCGGCCGTAGAAGCCCTTGCCGCTCGCGACCTTGTTGGCGATCTCGTGGGCCCGCTCTTCGCGGCTCTTGCGGCGTCCGAAGAGTCCCATGGTGTTCTTCCCCTCTGCTGATGTCATGCCTCGGCGTGCCGGGCACCGGTGGTGAGGAGCCCGGGTGGCACGTGCCGGCCTTGCTCGCAGGGGCCCTGCTGTGAGGACCGTGCGGATGACCGTGGCGGCCATCAGGTCCTCTTCCCACCGTCGGACCTCCCGACGCTCTGGAGGCTAGACGGCCTGGCCGGCCTACCGATCCCAGGTTCGCCCGCCCGCTTCCGTCCGTCGTACTCTCGTGCCATGCCGTCCTCGACCCAGCCGCCGGGCGAACGCGTACCGCGCGCCATGGTCATCGACAGAGCCTGGCGCGGCCTCGGACCGGGGCTGGATCCGCTGAGCGGCCCCGGGGGCGCGCCCCTGACCCGGACGGTCAAGCTGATCGTGCTCCCCCTGCTGGTCAGGCCTTCGCTGCGGCCGGAACTCGCGACGGACTACCTCGGCCACACGGAGGCCGCGCGCCTTGAGGAACTGATCCACGGCGACCGCGCGCGCCTCGTGGCGACGGCGCGGTGGTTCACCCTGCTGAAGAAGACCCGCCGGGCCCTGGGCATCGTGGCGGGCAACCCCCAGGACCTGTACTTCCAGCTCTGCTTCGAGCTGGCCGCCGAACACGGAACGCCTTCGGCCGGCTCGGAGGCGCTGGCCAGGGCCACCCTCGAAGGGGTCGTGGACGCGGCCGGCGGCCGTACGGTGGAGGCGCTGAAGGACCATCTGGCCGACCCCCTCCGGCGTACGGCGCTGGAACGGGAACTGGCCGCCGCCTGGGAGAGCCGTCGGCCGGCCCCCGCCCGTGACGCGGTCGCCGCGGCCGCTCTGGCCACCGAAGTGCTCGAAGCCTGTGGCGCGACAGGCAGCTGTGATGCGACGGGCGCCCGTGGGCCGACAGGTCCGGAGCCGGCTTCGCAGGCCTTCACGGCCCTGATCGACGGCGAGTACGGGAGTCTGCTCGGCCGTGCGCTGTGGGCACACCCGCACGGAGTCTGGGGGCGCGAGGACCTGCCGGCCCATCTGAAGCTGACCGGACACCGGGTTCCCCCGCGCCCGGAGGTCGGCCGGGGAGCCTCGACCGCCACGCTTCCGGCACCGCTGGACCGCACGCTCTTCGAGCGGGTCTTCGCCGCGCTCCAGGCATCGGCGCGACGCGAGGAGCTGCCGACGGTGCCGGAGCTGGTCCGGCGCGAGGCCGGCCGCAGCTGCGCTCCGCTGGGCCTGTACGACGAGAGCCTGCGGGTCGCCGTGGTCCTCGGCGGCCGGCTCGCGGTGGGTCTCGATCCGCTGGGCAGCGGGGAAACCGCCGGACCGGGGCGATCCGGGGAGGCCGGGCTGGGCCGCACCGCGGCGCACCGGGCCGTCAACAGCCGCTGGCAGCGCGAGGCATCGGTCCTCCACGCCCGCAGGATGACCGTTTCTCCCCGGCGCGACCCGGACGGCGGGGTCCTGGACGCGCTCGCCCAGGACCTCCGGACGCCGTGGGTCGCCTACATGCGGCGCCTGTGGGTGAGGCTGCACGGGCGGGATGTCCGCGACGCGTCGCTGGACGGCATCGGCCCGGCCTGGGCGGTCCTCGACGGGGTGGCCCGCTCCGTGATGATGGATCACCGTGCCAGGGTCCGGGCAGCCTTGCGCACGCTCTCCGCGAAGGCGCCGGACCCGGGCACCGCGGTGCGGCCGGCCGGGCCGAGGAGCACGTGATGCCCGAGCCCGCCATCACGGTCACACGTGCGGGGGACGGCACGATCCTGGTCGCGACAGGGCAGGCCGTGCCCGGTGCGCCGGAAGGGCCCGTCGGGTTCGGGCCCGCCTTCGCACGGTCCGTACTCGATGTGGCGGGTGCGATTCTGACCTGGCCCGTTCTCCGTGCTCCGGGCCTGCCCGCGGCGGAGATCCATGACCCCGGGAGTGCGCAGCAGTGGCTGTGGGCGGTCTACGGCGAGCGCACCGCGGCCGCTGTCCAGGCGTGCGCGGAGGGCGGCGCGGACCGCACCGAGGTGGCGGCGGACGGGACCGCGCTGGCGGACCGCGCCGCCCGGCTCGCCCTCGGACACTGGGCGGCCCGATGGTGGCCGACGTCGTACCTGGACGGCATCCCCGGGCTCGAACCGGACCTGCTGGGGCTGGAACTGGCCGCGCTCACCCATGAGTGCCAGCAACTGTTCGGCACCCCCTACGACACCGCCCCCGACGCCTCGTACGGCATTCCGCACGAGACCGCCCAGCACCTCGCGTACGGCACCGCGTACGGCATCTCCGGAGACCGGCCCGACGACTGCGTGGCCGAACTGGTCGAGGACCATCAGGCCGGGCTCGGCCCACTGATCCAGTGGTGGCGCTCGGCACCGGAACCGTCCGGAACGGGAGACCATCAGCGACGCCACGTGGAGCACGTCCTGCGGCTGATCGACGAGGCCGCGGACAACGCCGGTCTGGACGGCCCGGCGCTGCGCCATCTCCGTATCTCCCTCGGCCGGGACAGCCCTAAGACCCCGCCGGCCGGCCTCGGCGCACTGTTCGCCCGGACCGCCGACTACGCCCTCGCGGCGGCGGGCGAACCTCCCGTCGCGGGAGGCCGGGTGATCGGACGGGGCTCGGGGACCAACGAATGGCATCGCTATCCGCCCGGCTTCGTCGACGCGGCCGAGAACGCCGTGTCCTGGACCGCCCGCGCGGTCGGTGCGCGCCGGGAGATCGAGGTCGAGGTCGTCACGGACGCCGCGGCGCCCGATTCGGCTGTGCCACTCGTCGCGGAGGTGCGTGTGGACGGCGGCCCGGAGAAACGGGTCCCCCTGAGAAGAGGGGGCGACACCTGGACCGGCCGGGCGCACCTGGAACTGATGGCCTCGACGGTGACGCCACGGATCGAGGTGGGCGTCCTGCTGCCCGGGTTCGATCCGGGCCCCGGTGACATCGGCGACGCCGCGTACCGTGAGGGGATCCGCTCCCTGGTCCGGCGACGGCTCTCGGACGCCGCGGCGGAACCCGTGCCGCACGACGCGTTCCCGGGGCCGTTCCTCGCCGAGATCGTCGCGGCGACCACCACCCAGGACTTCTAGTGCCCTCCCGGTACGCCGTGCCGGACAACTCCCCGAGCAGGCGGAGAACCTGATGGAACCCATGGACGGAAGGGACCCGATGGACCCGGAGCCGGCCGAGAGCGCTGCGGCGCCGCTGTTCGGCGAGCCGTTCGACAGTGGCCTCGCGCTGGCGGAGCTCCATCAGACGACCCCGGATCTCGCCGCCGCCGGGGCCGTCTGCGCGGAGCTGCTCACCCTGGCCGAGAACATGGAGGACACGGCCGACGTGCGGTTCCTGCGGGCGCATCTGATGTCCAACATCGGAGTGCTCCGGCTGATGGCCGCGGATCCGGCCGCCGCGGCGGAACCGATCGAGCGGGCTCTGGGACTCCTGCGCGGCATCCGGTCCGAGCCGATGGGGCCGCTGGGCCGCCAGCGATGGCTGGAGGTGCTGGTGAAGACGCTGCTGGGCAGGGCCGACCTGCTGCGCGGGTCCGGACGTCTGGACGAGGCACTGGCATCCCTCGACGAAGCGGCGGCGCTGCTGCCGGAGTTCGACGATCCCGAGGGATGGCGCACCGCCGAACTGGGCCTGAACCGGGTACATCTGCTGATCGAGCGCGGTGAATGGGGCAGGGCCGAGGAACTGGCCTCGGCACTGGTGGACACCACGCCCGCGACCGTGGTCCCCGCCGTGCCGCGCCTGCTGACCGGCCTCGGGCTGATCTGCGCCTCGACCGGCCGGTTCGAAACAGCCGAGGACTACTTCGCCCGAGCGGAGGAGGGCTATCGGGCAACGGCGGACACCGGTGAGCGGCAGCAGCTGACGGCGCACCGGGCGTATGCCGCGATGCGCCGGGGCGACCTGGACCTTGCCGAGCGGCTGTATGCCGAGGCGTCCGCGGTCTTCGAGCGGCGGCGGCAGTACGGCGATCTGGCGGTCTGTGAGCAGGCGCGGGGCTTCCTCGCCGGGCTGCGCGGCGACCCCGCCCGCGCGGCCGGACTGATGGATTCGAGCCTGGCCCGCTTCGAACGGCTCGGTGCCGCGATCGCCACCGCCGACACCAGGCTGCTGTCCGCCCAGCAGGCCTACGCCCGGGGGGACATCACCGGGATGCGGCGGCTGACCCAGCAGGCGCGCGAGGTGTACGAGGCGCAGGGAGTGTACGAGCGGTGCGCACAGGTGGACCTCATGCTCGCGGCGGCCCTTGAGGACCATATGAACCGGGCGGATCACGGGGACCGGCTGATGGCATCCATCGGTACCGCGATCTCCCTGGCGCTCCCGGCCGCGCTCGCGCTGGAGGCGGCACGGTACGACTTCGTCACCGCTCACGCGCGCAGCCAGTGGCTGGAGCTGGCCGACGACGCGATGCGCCTGGTATTCCGCCTCGCCGTACGCCGTCAGGATCAGGGGCTCCTCTTCGAACTCGTGGAGCACCGCTGCGCGGGGGCCTCGCTCGCCCTGGACCGTACGCCGCCGGAGGCTTCGAGTGCGGCCCGCGAGAGGGCACGGGCCGCCGGGGACGCGGAGGGCGTCTTTCCGGCCTCCGGGATGAAGGCCCACGGGCACAGCGGCGGTCCGGCGCTGCTGGGGGGCGCCGGTGCGGCGGAGGCCGCCGCCTCGGTCGGACTGCGTGTGGCGCCGCCGCCGCAGGTGCGGATGTCGCCGGAATCCGGCCGCACCGCGCTCCAGGAGTACATCGCGGCGGCCGAATTCCGCTATCACCGGCGGATCGTGAGTGAGGAAGAGGTGTCGCCCTGGACGCCGACGACATGACGGACCGCCCGGTGGTTCAGGTCCGGCTGGCCGACGCCGGTGACCTGTTCATGACCTGGACATGGACGAGCGGGGCCCGCGGGTTCGGCACCGGGCACGCGCCCGGCGCCGAGGTCGACCGGGCGGTCGGCGCGCTGGCCGCCGCGCTGCCCGGAGCGGGCCCGGCAGACGGCACCGGTGCGGGCGCGGACGGTACGGCGGCAACGGCGGGCGGAGCGATCCGGACCGACGGTGCGGAGGGGATGCGGCGCGCCTTCGACTCCGGGGCGATGGCCGGCCGCGCGAGCGAGCACCGCCTCGCGCGGATCCTCTCCGAGGCATTGTGGCCGCCGGGGCTGACGGCGCAGATCCGCCATGTGTCGGCGGGCGGCGCGCGGCCTCGCGTCCGGATACAGCCCTCGCCCCGGGTCGCCCAGGTGCCGTGGGAACTCCTCGCCGTCGACGGTGAGGGCGTCCGGCTCATCGACCTCGCGGATGTCGTGACGACCGCACCGGTCTCGCTGCGGCGCCCGGCCCGTGCCGGGCGCCCGGCGTCGGACGGGGGCGCCGTCGTCCTCGTCCTCGACCCCAGGGTGCCCGGCTTCCGGGCCGACTCCCCGCTCGGCTCCGTACTCGGGCCTCCGGGCTCGGACCGTGCGCTGCTCTCGCTCGTGCAGAGCCGCCTCGACGCGGGCGGTGTCGTACCGCCCCTGCGCACGGCGGCGGAAGCCTTCCGGCGTACGGACCTGGACCGGGACTGGCTGAGCGGGGTGCTGCGCGAGGGCGCGGACCGGCTGATGTATGTCGGACATGTGAGCAGTGCGCCCGTCGGGGGCGGGCAGAGCGAGGACGTCACGCTCCATCTGTGCTGCGGTCCGGGAACGGAAGGTCTCACCGATGTGGTCCGCACGCACCGGCCGCTGTCGGCCAAGGACCTCCTCCTGGGCACTCTGCCCCTCCGGGCGGACGGCAGGGCGGGGGCGGAGCTGTGGCCCGCACCACGCCGGGTCGCGCTGATCGCCTGTGAGAGCGGTGGCGATCTGCGGTTCGCCGAATCCTTCGGCCTGGCGACGGCGATGATCCACAATGGTGCGGAGCTGGTCACCGCCACCCGCTGGGCGCTGCCGACGAACCTCGCGTTCCACCGGCTGGCCGGAGTGGCGCAGTCCGTACGCCCGCTGTCGGAGGCGGTCATCGCCGTCGACACCGCCCATGAGCACCGCGACCCCGTGCACCGGCTCGGCCGCTGGCAGCGGGAGCAGCTGGACCACTGGCGCACCGGCGGCCGCATCGAACACTCACCCCTGCTGTGGGCGGCGATGACCTGCATCGTGGTGTGACCGGTGTGCGTCCGCCCGTACGGGCGGACGCATGACGGCATCCCGGTCCCACCCGGACCCTTCGTGCGGATCGATTGCGGCATGCGGTCGTCCGGCGTTCACCTCAAGGTCCTCAATCTGTTCGTATAGACGGACAGGTTGTACTGAGGCATGAAGCATCCGGCTTGACCAGTTGGATTTCCGAGATGTCCGGACACTCATTCGCGGGTTTGGGTCCGCGCGGGTTCGGAAAGCTGCCGAACGAAGATTTTTTTCGTACGATGTTCCACCGTGCATCGCGGTATCCCAGTAGATTGTCAATCACCACCAAGAGATCGATCACGACCTGCCAACTGCCTTTCACCTGCTGGCAATTGGCGGTCAATCACTATGCATGGAGTTCCTGGCGAACACCGAGTCCGGTCAGTCTGCCGGTCCGCACCACCGCCCCGGTCGGGTCGGCTGTGCTGGACGGTCGCGGCGTTCGCCGTAGTTTCTGACCTGATCCGGTTGTCCGGGGACACCCCCCACGCGGCCGGCCGAGAGTATGAGGCACGTTCTGTGAAGGTTCGTACGAGGCGGCCGATCACCCTTATCGCCGGGGTACTGGCAGCGCTGCTACTGGCGGGTTGCGGTTCCCAGGACGACAAGGAAAGGATAGTTGTCGGGATGTCCGACGACATTCTGGCCACGGATCCGGCTGCGGGATACGACCCCGGGTCCTGGCTGCTGTTCAACAATGTCTTCCAGTCCTTGTTGAGCTTCCCGCCCGGGGGTTCCACCCCTGTCCCGGAAGCCGCGAAGGAGTGCAAGTTCTCGGACGGCAGCACGACCTATACGTGCACCCTGCGGGACGGGCTGAAGTTCAGCAACGACAACAGGCTCACGTCGGCGGACGTCAAATACTCCTTCGACCGGACGATCAGGATCAACGACCCGGCCGGTCCGGCTCCGTTGCTCTCCACGATCGCGTCGATCGACACCCCGGACGAGGAGACGGTCGTCTTCCGCCTCAAGGTGCCCGACGCCACCTTCCCCAGCAAGATCGCGTCGGGTGCCGGTTCCATCGTGGACCGTCAGATCTACCCCAAGGACAGCCTGCTGGAGGGTGGCAAGGCGGTCGGCTCCGGCCCCTACAAGCTGGACTCCATCGAGGAGTCGAAGGCTGTCTTCTCGGTCTACTCCGGGTACCGGGGAACCGCCGAGGTGAAGAACTCCGGCGTCACGCTCCAGCTCTTCCGGGGCAACCAGCAGGACCTTCAGTCGTCCCTGGAGAAGGGCGACGTCGACATCGCCTACCGAGGCCTCAGCGCCAAGGCGATCGCCGCTCTGGACACCTCGTCCACCGAGGAGAAGGAAGGGATCGACGTAGTCCAGGGCAACAGTGCCGAAGTCCAGCACATGGTGTTCAACGTCGATGACCCCGTGGTCGGGAAGCTCGCGGTGCGCAAGGCCATCGCCTATCTCATCGACCGCTACTCGCTGGTCAGCGAGGTCTACCAGTCCACGGCGACACCGCTCTACTCGGTCGTCCCGGTCGGTATCACCGGCCATGGCACGTCCTTCTTCGACACCTACGGCGACAGCCCGCAGCCGAAGCAGGCCAAGGAGGAGCTGCGGGACGCGGGCATCACGGACAAGGTGGAACTCACCCTCTGGTCCACCCCGAGCCGCTACGGTCCCGCCACCGACGACGAACTGCAGACCATCGCCGACCAGCTGAACCGGAGCGGACTGTTCGACGCCAGGATGAAGTCCGTGCCCTTCGACGAGTACGAGAAGGGCATCGCCGAGGGCAAGTACGGCGTGTACGTCAAGGGCTGGGTGCCGGACTACCCCGACCCGGACAACTTCACCCAGCCGTTCTTCGGCGAGGGCAACGTCCTGTCGAACAACTACGAGAACAAAGAGATCACCGACAAGATCATCCCCCAGACCTCGTCGATGACCGACCGCGCGAACACCCGGCAGGAGTACATGAAGCTCCAGGACATCGTGGCCCAGCAGCTGCCGATGCTGCCGCTCTGGCAGGGCAAGCAGTACGCGGTCGCCCACGAGGACATCCGAGGCCTGCAGAACTGCCTGGACACCTCCACCGTCTTCCGGTTCTGGGAACTCAGCACCGCCTACTAGCCGGGAGAGCCCGCCGTTTGATGTCCCGCCAGGACCCGTCCTCGTGAGGCTGCGGTCCCGTCGGGGCGGGGCGGCCGGACGCGGCGCGTTCCGGCGGACCGGCCGGCAGCGTGGCGTACCGCGCGGCCACGGCTTCGGCCGCCCCGTTTCACGGGCGAATGTTCCGGGCCACGAACCTGCCCTCGCCGAGTTCGATGACGAAGGACACCAGCTGGCCCTCCGAGAGGACCCGGCGTTCGGCGTCGATGTCGTCAGCCGTTATGAACAGCGCTTCCTTCCGGCCGTGCGGGACGACGAATCCGTACCCCTCGGCGGAGCTGTAGAACTGGACGATCCCCTCGCTGCGCTCGCTCATGACAGCGTGTCCGCCGGCCGTGCCCGACCCGGCGAATCGGGTTCCGGACGGTCGGCGTAACCGCGAAACCGCAGACCGGAACCGCAGGGGCGGGCGAGAACCGTGTGTGATTCCATGCCCGGCTACCTTCCCGGACTCTTCATGGGCACGCGTGTCGTACTGAGGTGGGACGGGGCGTGCGGTGTCACAGCCCGGCTCACGAAATGCCTGGGGCCGCGCCCCTCCGGCCGCCCCCGGAGAGATGGCAGCGCCGATCCGCCGATCCGCCGATCCACTGATCCGGGCTCGGGCCCCGCCGGCCCATCACGTAGGGTCCCGGAGGTATGAAGATCCTGATCTCAGTCGACATCGAGGGCGTTTCCGGGATCGTGCATCCCACCGAGACGAACCCGGACCGCTACGACTTCGAACGCGGCCGGGCACTGATGACGGCCGAAGCGAACGCCGTGATCGCCGGAGTCCTGGACGCCGAACCGTCCGCCGAGGTTCTGGTCGCCGACGCCCATGGCACGTACCGCAGTCTGCTGCCGGAGGAACTGGACCGACGGGCACGGCTGGTACGCGGGAAGCCGCGCCCGTTCGGCATGCTCGGAGGGCTGGACGCGGACACCGACGCCGTGTTCCTGATCGGCTACCACGCCCGTGCCGGCGGCGGGCCCGGTGTGCTGTCGCACTCCATGAGCGACGACATCCTTGATGTACGCGTGGCGGGACGCTCCATGGGGGAGATCGGTCTCAACACGGCCATGGCCGGGCATCTGGGTGTGCCGGTCGTCCTGCTCAGCGGCGACGACGCGGCCTGCGCCGAACTCCTCGGCCTGGTCCCCGCCGCGGCCACCGTCCCGGTCAAGCAGGCACTCGGCCAGGCCGCCGCGATCACACTGCACCCCCAAGTGGCCCGGGAGCGCCTGCGTGAGGCGGCCGCCGAAGCCGTGAAGCGGACCGCGGCGGTTCCGCCGCTGACCATCGCCGGGCCGCTCGATGTCGAGATCGATCTCCACAACCCGTCCACGGTCGACCTGGCGACACTCGTACCGGGAGTCTCCCGCGCCGAGGGCAGCCGGACGGTCACCTTCACCGCCGCCGGCTTCGCCGATGCCTACAAGCTGGTCCTCCTCTTCGTGCAGCTCGCCACCATCAAGCCGCGCTGAGGGCCGGCCACTCGGGCGAGGGGCCGAAAATCCGTCGACATCGCCGCTCGCCCGAGGAATGGTTGCCGGCATGCGAGAGAACCGGATCTGGGACGCCGAAACAGCCCGGAGCTATGACACGCCCGGCACCGGAATGTTCGCTCCGGAGGTTCTGGATCCGGTGCTCGACCGGCTCGCCGAACTCGCCGATGGCGGGCGGGTGCTGGAGTTCGCCATCGGTACCGGCCGTGTGGCGGTCCCGCTCGTACGGCGCGGAGTGCCGGTCACCGGCATCGAGCTGTCCCGGCCGATGATCGACCGGCTTCGTACGAAGGCGGATGCCACGACGATCCCGGTCGTCGTGGGAGACATGGCGACCGCCAGAGCCCCCGGCACGTTCCAGCTCGTCTGTCTCGTCTACAACACCATTTCCAACCTGCTCACCCAGGACGAACAGGTCGCCTGCTTCCGCAACGCCGCCCGGCACCTCGCACCGGGCGGGCGGTTCGTGATCGAGCTGTGGGTTCCCGAGCTCCGGAAGCTCCCACCGGGACAGCAGGCCGTGGTCTGGCAGTCCGAGACCGGCTACATCGGTCTGGACACCTACGACGTGCTGCGCCAGCGGGTCGTCTCCCACCACTTCCGGTTCGACGACGACGGGACGTCGCAGTTGTTCCGCAGCCCGCACCGCTACATCTGGCCCGCCGAGCTGGATCTCATGGCGCGGCTGGCCGGCTTCGAGCTGGAGACCCGGCACGCCGACTGGAACGGAGGCGGGTTCACCGCCGAATCCCGCTCCCATGTCTCCGTCTACCGGCTCGCACACGGGTTGCGCGGCGCGAGGACGGCGCAGTCGCGGGGGAGCGGCTGTGCCCGCGGCGTACTGCCGCGCCGGGCCCCGGCCGGCGAGCGTCGGTATCCGACCGGAGCCCGCACGCCGCAGGCCGCGCACCCCAGCAGTAGCTCCGACCCGGTATGCGGGCCGCCCCCGGACGCGGGCGGAACCGCCGAGCGTGCCGCCCGTGCGCCGCGAACTACCGTGCGGCCACAGGTTTCTGACAGCTCCCTGACATCCACCGGCGACTCTCTTCCTCCGGCTCCACGCCGGACGTTCCGCCCTTCCCCTCAAGGAGAGAGTCCCGCATGGACATACACCGCCGGATCCGGCGCACGGGCGCGGTGCTCGGCCTGTGCGCGGCGCTGATCGCCGCCCCCGCCGCGGCCGCGGCGGGGCCCCCGGAGCCGAAGTCTCCGCACGCCCCCGAGGTCACCGCGGACCAGGTCATGCCGCACCTGCGGGCGCTCCAGTCCGCCGCGGACCGTACCGGAGGCAACCGCGCCCACGGCACCAGGGGATTCCAGCAGTCGCTGACGTATGTGAAGGGGGTGCTGGACAGGGCGGGCTTCCGTACGAGCCTGCGGCCGTTCACGCACAACGGCGCCCCCGGGTACAACCTCATCGCGGACTGGCCGGGCGGCGGCGACCCGGACCACGTCGTTCTCGTCGGCGCCCATCTCGACAGCGTCGGGGCGGGGCCCGGCATGAACGACAACGGCTCCGGTTCGGCCGCCGTGCTCGCCACGGCCGTCGCCATGTCGCGGGCGGGCGTCGCGCCGAAGCGCCACCTGCGGTTCGCCTGGTGGGGTGCGGAGGAACAGGGCCTGATCGGCTCCAAGGACTACGTGCGCAAGCTCTCCGCAGCCGAGCGCGAGAAGACCGATGTCTACCTCAACTTCGACATGACCGGCACCAGGAGTGTGCGGCAGTGGCTCGTCGTCCATGACGAGCCCAGGGCCACGGAAGCGTTCGAGGCGTACTTCGCGGCCGTGGGGCTGCCCACGTTCGACGTCGGCATCGGAGGTTCGGACCACGAATCCTTCGGCGACGCCGGAATCCCGGTCTCCGGCTTCAGTACCGGCCTCGGCGACTGCTACCACGACGCGTGCGACCGCATCGGCAATGTGGACCCCGCGGTCCAGACCCTCAGCGCCAACGCCGTCCTCGGCGTGACCTGGCAGCTCGTCACCCGCTGATCACCGACCACCGCCACCACGGCTGGGAGCAGGACCTATGCACAGCACAACGAGAGGTCGCCGCTGTCCCGCGCTGGTGGGCATCCTGGCAGGCAGCGTACTGCTGACCGCCGTGCCCTCCGCGGCCACCACCGGCGGCAACGGGTCCGGCATCGGGGACCCCTACTACCCCGACGACGGAAACCCCGGATACGACGTCTCCCACTACGACGTCCGCGTGGCCTACGACCCGGACCGCCCCGACCGTCTCACCGGCGACACCACCGTGAGCGCCACGGCCACCGTCGGCCTCGACCGCTTCCACCTGGACCTGGAGGGCTTCGAGGTCGGTTCGGTCACCGTCGACGGCCGCCCCGCCAAGAGCTTCACCCGCATCGGGGCGCACGAACTGGTCATCACCCCGGCCCGCCGCATCACCGAGGGAAGCCGCTTCGCCGTACGTGTCCGCTACTCCGGAAAGCCCGTCGGCGAGAGCTGGCACAGCTTCGCCGACGGCGGGGCGAACGTGACCGGCGAACCGCACTCCGCCACCGCCTGGTACCCCGCCAACGACCATCCGTCCGACAAGGCCACCTTCCGGCTCACCGCGACGGTCCCCGACACCTGGACCGTGATCGGCAACGGCCGCCCCGGCCCGGTCACCTCATCGGCCGAGGCCACCAGGACCTTCCGCTGGTACGAGGACAAGCCGCTCGCCACCTACGTCAGCACCATCGCCATCGGCAGGTTCGCCGTCAACACCTCGCAACTGGCCGACGGCACCCCGGTGATCCACGCCTACGGTCCCGGGGCCGTGATCGATCCCGACGCCGAGGCACTGCTGCCGGAGATCATCGGCTTCCTGGCCTCGAAGTTCGGCCCGTATCCCTTCTCCTCGGCCGGCGGCATCGTCACCGGCTCCCCGGCCGAGGAAGGCAGCGGCCCGCTGGCACTGGAGACCCAGAGCCGTCCGACGTACGAGGGCGTGATGTTCGACTCCTCGATGGTCCACGAGTACGCCCACCAGTGGTTCGGCAACAGCGTCTCGTTCTCGGACTGGCGTGACGGCTGCCTCGCCGAGTGCTTCGCCCAGTACACGAACCAGCTGTGGGAGGAGAAGGGCGGTGCCGACCTCGACACCGGCTTCTACGCCGGCACGGTGGAGGAGAACAGGGAGAACCCCGGGTTCTGGAATGTGCGGCTCTACGACCCGGGCCGGGGCAAGGAGCTGGACCCGGCACTGTACGACAAGGGGCCGCTGATGCTGCACGCGCTGCGGCGGACCGTCGGGGACGCGGCCTTCTTCGGGACCCTCAGGCGGTGGCAGAAGGAACACCGTTACGCGAACGCCTCCTGGAGGCAGTTCGAGGCGCTCGCGAAGAAGGTCTCGCCGCGGCAGGACCTCACTGGGTTCTTCGACGCCTGGGTGCACGGCACCGTCATTCCGGAGCGGAAGTACCTGTACCCCGGAAGCCTCGGCGCCGTCGCGGCCGCAGGCAAACGGTAGCCGCCGATCCGGCGGCCCGTCCAGGAGCGCGGAACCGCCGTGGGAGCCACGGCCGCCCGTCCCGGGGGCGAGGACGACGATGCCGGGCTGCCGTTCGGCACCCCGGCATGACGTCGGCGGCAAGGAAAGCGGAGGGACTGGTATCTGTGAGAGGAGTGAGAAGGAAGTCCGTCCATGGCCTCGCCGGGGCCAACGGTAGCAGTCAGGCGGGGATCAGGGCACGCAGGTTTTCCGGGGTGATGACCAGCGAATCCGGGTGCAGTCCGTCCGGGCGTTCCAGACCGATGTAGGTGACGGGGCCGGCCGGGACCGAAGCGCCGTCCCAGAGCGTGACGGCGCTCGCGCGAGTGGCCATCAGGCCCGTGAGGTACCGGACGGTGAGGTGATCGCGCTCGACGATGCCCCGCACCAGCGTGGCGACCGACACCCGGTTCCCCTCGACGCGGTTGGCGTGCGGAGCACCCCGGAGATACAGGTGGAGCCACTTGGCGTACCAGCGGCCGTCACCCCCGCGCAGGAACACCAGGGGCAGCGCGACGCGGCCGGGCCCCCGCAGTTCCGACTTCATGCGCACGGTACGCGGCTCGAAGGGACGGCCCCGCTGCTCGGCGTTGCGCAGCATGAAACCGAAGAACGACTCCTCGACCTCTTCGAAGCCTTCCCCCGCGTAGATGTTGACCTGCGGAACGATGAATGTGCCGCGCACGGCGTCCAGACGCAGATCGATGAACTCCGAGGCGCCGTCGGGCGCGTCGGTGATGTCGCCGGAATGCGCGCCCCCGACGTCCGAGAGAGCGGTGTACGACAGCCAGGAGACGGTCGCGTACGAGGCGTCCAGCATCAGCGCCGACAGATCGTAGTCGGTTCTGCGCTCCGTCTGTTTCCAGTGGACGAAGAAGCGCAGCAGCTCACCGTCGACGGGGGAGAGGGAACCGCGCGGCAGCACGCCGAGTCCGGAGGCCGTCGCCCTGCCGCTGAGCGGGAGCGCGACATCGAGGATGCCGGGGTCGATCAGGAGGTGCTCCGGCTCCGGAAGGCGGCTGCGCGTCTCCGCGTCGAGAACGGCGGTCAGGCGTTCGCGCTCGGACGGCGGCACAGGAGGGCGGGTGTCGGCGGTGACCCAGGCCCGGGCGAGACCGTTGACGAAGACGCGGCGGTCGCCCGCCTCCCGCACCCGGTTGTGGAAGTGCTCGCGGACCGACAGCAGGACCCGGCCGGAGACCTGCGGGGCGGCCCGCTCGGCAGCGGCCACGACGGCATCGCGCTCATCCTGGGTGCGGCACACGCGCAGCAGACGGTCCAGGGAGCGGAACAGCTTGCCCGGGGCGGCCGTCAGCAGCCGTGTGGCACCCATGACGTCGTTCCTGCCCAGCAGCTCTTCGACGTGGCTGTCGAAGGACCGGGCCTCCTTCTCCCCCCGGGCCACGGCGAACACATCGGCGGCGTGCGGCCGGCCCGGGTACTCGTGCGGGTGGAGGCGCTCGCCGAGCCGCTTGAACGCCTCGCGGTGCGCGGTGACATCGGCGAGCTTGGCGGGGGCCGCCGCGACGACCGCGTCGAGGCCGGCGATCAGGGCGCGGCGGACGGGCCGGGACAGCGACCGGAACCGGGTGGGCTGCACCAGGCTCACATCCCCGTCCGACAACGCGCAGGCGAGACGGAGCACATCGGTGACCGTGTCCAGCAGCAGGTCCCCGCCGGCGCCGAGGCGGGCGATGTTGATGACGGCGCGGACCTCCCGTACCGGGATCGCCTCCGGCTGGGGGCCGTCGGCACAGTGCTCGGCAAGGACACCGAGGTCGCGCAGCCCGTCCTCGCCCAGCGGGGTGGTGCTGCCCGCCAGGGCCAGGTACAGGGCGGTGACCTCGTCGTCCGGGCTGCCGCCCAGATGCAGCACCGTCATCCGGTCGCCCGCCGCCGCGATCAGCTCGTCATGGGCGGCGAGCATCTCGGCGTACGTGTGCCGGTAGTTGCCGTACGACGGGAGGGTCAGCAGGTCGAGCACACCGGTGCCGAGCTGCGCGAGAGTGCTCTCCCGTGAGGCCTCGTCGGCGAGCGCTTCTGCGAGGCACCGCATCCAGAAGTCGTACGTGTCCGGCACATTGGCCGGGAAGTCGACGAAGTAGACGTTGTGCCGCACGTGGTCGCCGGCCATCTCGCGGACGCTGTCCAGCGTGCGTACGGCCGTATCGATGACGGTCTCCTCGGCCAGCCCCGACAGATGCTCCATCAGGGCGGCCGAGAGCTTGAAACCGACGGACATCAGTGCGGCGTCGAACCGGCGCGCCGCGACGTCGCCCCGGCCTTCGGGTCCGAAGGGGGCCGGGAGACGGTGCGTGTGCCGGATGACCAGGGGTTCGAGGCGGTGTGCCATCCGGGCATGCTCCCAGAACCGCGCAGGCCGGCGCACTCGGGTTTTCGAACGCCGCACGTACGGCCGGGCGGGCGCACGGCCGGTGGTGGGAGCTACCCCTGGCGCGTGAACGTGGCCGGCGCATAGCCGGACTGCTGCTCCCGGAACACCCTGCCCAGATGGTGCTGGAGCCGGATATGACGGAACTGGTAGACGGCGCCGGCCCTGCGCAGCACCCCTCGGCGATAGGCGTCGTCCAGGAACGCGGCCGTGTCCCAGGGCAGTTTGCCGGTCAGAGGCAGCCAGAGTCGGCACAGGACCACCCACCGTCCCCAGGCGGTGAAGGAGAGCGCATACGAGAACGCACCGCCGACCCCGCCGACCGAACCGATGACGAGCCCGTCCGACACATTCCAGTTCATCGGCCCCAGGACCCCCTGGAGCAGGGAGGTGACCAGATGCCCGACCAGGGCGATCGCGAGGGTGAGCGCCGGTACGAGTACGAGGACCTGCCGGCGCACCGTCGCGCGGTTCGAGGACAGCAGACCGGCCGGCGTGGCGGCCGAGGAGATGTCCAGCGGCGCTTCGAGCGCGGCCAGGAGCCCGAACACCAGCCCGGCGCCCGCCCCGAAGATCAGCCCGAAGGCCAGCATGTTGATGAGCATGCCCTTGATCACCGCATCGTCGACGAGCGGGAGCCCGTGGTAGAGACGGCGCTGGAGGGCGAGGGCACACGCACACCCGACCCCCATCACGAAGCCGCCCAGCAGCACGGTTCCGAACCGGGCGGTGAAGGTGCGCACCGGCCGACGGCCGACGCCGCTCCCGGTGCCGGGCAGCCGCAGCCGCACATGGGCGGGCTCGAACTCCTCGGCCCCGAACGAGGCGATGAGCCCGTACACGGATCCGAAGGCGAGTCCTGCGACCGACCCCATCAAGGCGCCCAGCAGCAGGACTTCACCGATCGGGTACGGCGCGAACAGGAGGGCGACGAGCCACTCGGAGACGGCGACGCACACGGCGGACGCCACAACGACCGTCATGACACGTGTCGGGAGAGGCAGCGCATTGCCTATCCGCCACCAGGCGAGATCCTGCTGCTCACGGTCGAGCCGGGCCAGGTGGTGAGCGAGATGGCCGAGCCAGCGCTCGGCCCGCGCCGCGCCCCAGTCCCGCTCCGGGGACGGGCGGCCGTCGACGGTCCGCTCGGCGGCCCGGTGCCGGTAGACCGTCGGCACGAAGCCCGCCAGCAGGTGTTCCTCAAGTGAGTGCGCGTCGGGGAAGCGTGCGGAGTCCAGCAGCTCCATCGGATCGCTGCCGGGCGCTTCGCTGTACATCGTCCGTGCCAGGGTGATCATGAGAGGGGTGCTCAGCACCCCGGCGAGGGCGGGCTCCGTACCGCCCTTCCGGGCACGCAGTTCCCTCAGTACGGGATCCCATAACGCCCCACCGCCGCTCCGGCCGTGACCACGGGCGACCGGCCGGGCCGTCCGGGGCAGATAGACGGCCAGGTCGTCGAGGGTGAGGTCGCCGAGCTCGATACCCGCCGCCCACACCAGCGGGGAGCCGGCCTCCTGGACCGCCTCGGCGAACTCGCCACGCCGACTGGTCACCACGAGCGGGAGAGAGGTGGTGTTGAGTGCCTCCAACGCCGTACGCCGAAGTCCTTCCGCGATCTCGTCGAACCCGTCCAGGACGGGGAGTACGAGATCGGCGTCGACCAGGGCGGCGGCCAGTGTCGACCCGCCGGGGGCCCGTCGGGTGAGGTGCGGATGGTCACGCACCAGCCGGTCGATCAGCCAGTCCCGCAACGCGATGGCCGTCGGGTCCCAGGACCCGACACTGAAGATCACCGGCACCCGGTCGAGAGCGGCCCGGGTCTCCAGGAAGTCCAGGACGAACCTGATCGTCAGAATCGACTTGCCCGATCCGGCCCGGCCGAGAACGACCAGCCGCCCGGACGTGATCCGCCGGTAGACCTCGGCCACATTGCGCAGATCACCGCCGAGGTCCAGGTGCGGGGGCGTCGCCCCCGACGGCAACCGCTGAATGTTCTCGGGGTGGTCGGTCAGTGAGGACGGCGCGTCCTGCCAGCGCACCGGCAGGGGAAAGGGATCGTGCACCCGGCGCTGTTCCTCCTCCCGCCGCCAACGACGCCTGATCTCCTTCGCCAATTCGTCGGCGGCGGTGGGGAGTACACCGGGATTCGGCGACGCCCTGCGACCATTTCCCGAAACAGAAAAGGAAACAGGAACAGGAACAGAAAGCGGAATGGGAACGGGCGCGGGAGCGGCGGCACTTTGGGTGGCGGGCCGGCCATCGACCGCTTCGAGCACGTGGGCCGCTTCCGGTACTTCGACCGCTTCGGTCACTTGGGCGGCCGGTAGTCCGGGCGTTGCGGGAGCCGGTACGGTCTGCGCGCCCGTGAGGGTGGCCGCGAGCCGCTGGCGGTCCTCCGCCCCGGCCTCCAGCGCGTCCGCCAAGAGGTTCAGCGTTCCCAGCCGGTGATCTCTGGACCTGCCCGTCTCCAGTCTGCGGATGGTGCGCACACTCACCCCGGACCGTTCCGCCGTCTGCTCCTGCGTCAGCCCCGAACGGGTCCGCAGCCGACGCAGCAACGGGCCCAACTGCTCCGCCACTTCGATACCCCCTCCACACCGAGCGCGGTCGGCCGTGAGCCTACCGTGACGGCCGGTCATATATGGCCGGTGCCATGGCCTGTCCCGCCAGCCGCGGGGAACGCCACGATCAGTGGGTGCCCGCCGCCCGCCACCGGGTGACGTACTCCGCGGGGCCGGACCGGCCCCTCCGCCGCACCCGGACGCCTCCCGTCCCATGAGCACACCACCGACCACGGCCCATGAGGAGTCGACATGGCATACCGCTACTGGTGCGGCGAGTGCGGGTTCAAGACGCCGTGGCTCGGTGAATCCCAGGGCGAGCAGCGGCAGATGGACCACTACGCCCAGCGGCATCCCGGAATTCCCCCCGGCGGCCAGGTCGAGACCGGCCGGAAGGGTGTGGACGGCGGCTGCGGATGTGTTCAGGCGGTGGGAGTCCTCATTCTGCTGCTCTTCATCGCGGCCGCGTGCCGGCGCTGAGGGCTGGGTCCGTTCCGTAATCGTCACCGGATTCCCGTGAACCCCGGATTGCCTCCGCGCGTCGGACCAGACGGCGGCCGGAGGGAATCGGGTCACTCAAACACCATGGAGAACAAAGAGATGAGCATGCTCGACACCCTTGCGGCCCGTACCTCGACGGAAGCGGGGAACTCACCTGCCGACGGCGCGGACAGGCGGCCCGCGCCGGGCCCGAAGCACCGGCGGTGGATGCTGCCTGCCGCCGTGATGTCCTGCCTCCTGCTGAGCGGTGTCGGCCCGGCGAACGCCGCGGACAAGACCCCGGCCGACCTGCTGCGGGCAGGCGCCGAACTGGGGATAGCCGACGGATACCCGGGCGTGATCGGCATGGTGCGCCAGGGCGACACCACCGAATACGTGCGCGCGGGCGTCGGAGACCTCTCCAGCAAGGTGCCCGCCGACCCGAAGGCGAAGTTCCGGATCGGCAGCAACACCAAGGCCTTCACCGCCGCCGTGCTGCTCCAGCTCCAGGGCGAGCAGCGGCTCTCCCTGGATGACACCGTTGCCAGCTGGCTCCCGGGAGCGGTCGACGCCAACGGCTACGACGGAACGAAGATCACGGTCCGTCAGCTGCTCAACCACACGTCGGGCCTGCCCGAGTACTCCAGCAGTGCGCAGATCGCGGGCCCCTACCTCCTCAACTCCAACCCGCGGCAGACCTGGGCCCCGCAGACGCTGGTGGACGTCGCCCTCGCGCAGCACGCCCCGAACTCCGTACCGGGCGAGAAGTTCGGCTACGCCAACACCAACTATGTGCTCGCAGGCATGATCATCAAGGCTGTCACCGGCGCCGACGCGGCCAAGGAGATCACGCGGCGCATCATCGAGCCCCTGGGCCTGAGCGACACCGGCTTCCCCACCACCGATCCCGTCATCTACGGCAACCACCTGCGCGGCTACGTACATCCGGTGACGTTCATCACCTACGACGTCACGGTCTCCGACGTACAGATCTTCGGGCCCGCGGGTGCCATGGTGTCGACCCTCGACGACCTGGCGGCGTTCGGGAGGGCGCTGCTGACCGGAAAGCTGCTGGCGCCCGCGCAGATGACGGAACTCAAGACCACCGTGCCCGCGAACAGTTCGGGAACCTCCGCCTATGGTCTCGGCATCCAGCATCTCCAGCTGCCGTGCGGAAAGTGGGGCTGGGGGCACAACGGCGCGGTGCTCGGCTACTTCAGCCAGTGGCTGTCCAGCGAGGACGGCGACAAGCAGGTGCTGCACGCGAACAACGAGTTCCACATGATGGGCAACACCAAGGGACAGCTCGACACCAGCAAGGGCGCGGTGGACGCCTTCTGCGCACTGTAGGACGCCGGCAGGCCCATCGAACGCAGTAGGTCCAGCAAGTCCCGCACACCGCGGGAACCCGTACTCGGAGAGGACACCCGTGAAATCGCCGCTCGCCGCTTGGCGACCGCACGTGAAAGCAGCGGTCGTTGCCACGGCAATGACTGTCACCGCGATGCTCGCGACGCCGTACGCACACGCCGAGGGCTCCGCCCCTCCCGTGCTGGCCGACGGGTTCGGCCTGACCCAGGTCGCCGGCGGTACCGTGACGCATTCCGACACCGACTTCACGATCACCGTGACCACCCCGGAGGTGTCCGGCCCGCACCGGATCCGGATCTTCCTCCCCCGCGACTACCGGGCCGACCCCGCCAAGCGGTGGCCGGTGACGTACTTTCTGCACGGCGGGGGAGGGACCGTGGACGACGCCGCGGCTGCTCCCGCGCTGCGCTCGGACTCCATGATCACCGTGGTGCCGGACGGCGGCCTGAAGAGCTGGTACGCCGACTGGGTCATGCAGAACACTCCCGTCGGCGCGGCGAACTGGGAGACCTTCCACCTCAATCAGGTCGTCCCCTTCATCGACGCGAACCTGCGCACCATCGCCGACAAGGACCACCGGGCCGTCGTCGGCCTGTCGATGGGAGGTTCCGGGGCCCTGCACTACGCCGAGGCCCGGCCCGATCTCTTCGGCCACGCCGCCTCCCTGTCGGGCGGCCTGGACTTCGACATGGCGGAGATCCGCGGCGCCGTCCTGGCCACCGAACTCAACCTCACGGGCGCATGGTGTGCCGTGAGCACATCCACCCCGGCCGGCACCGGCAAGTGCACCGGCTACGGACCCATCGTCGACAGTGACGCGATCTACGGCTCCCCCTACCCGGTCTTCGACGCGGATCGCGTCTGGAAGGCGGTCAACCCCGCCGCCACCGGCAACCTGGCCAGGCTCACCGGCGTCGAGACCACGATCTACACCGGCGACCAGGGCCTCATCGACCACTTCACCGACATCGCCGCCCGACGCGTCAAGGCCCGAATGGACCAGCTGGGAATCGACAGCCGGCTCGTCGCCTACGGCAACGGGGCGGCGCTGTCCCCAACCTGCGACGGCGGTCACAACTACGGCTGCTGGTCCGCCGCGCTCGCGGACTACATTCCCCGGCTCCAGGCCTCGTTCGACCGACGGGGAGCGGCCTGACACCTGATCGGGGGACACCACCGCCCGGCATCCCTCGTCGCGCCGCCCCGGCGTGCGCGACGAGGGATCACCCCGGGATCATCCGCCGGACGACGTGGAGCGTCCGGCCGGTTCCGTCCTCACCGTCGGCAGCGAGACCGGCACTGCCGGCCTGAAGGACGCCGCGCAGACCGGCGCGGCGCAGGGCCCGCACAGCGATCCCGCTCAGTCGCTCGCGCTCCGGGGCGGGCCAAGGACCGGGAGACGGAGGTCATCGCGCGGGCGGCCGGGACGGCGACCGGGCGCCGCTGCGCCTGCCGCGCTCCCAGGGGTTCCTTGGCGAAGAGCCGCCCCTTGCCGACGGTTGACGCACACGGAATCATGGCCGCCTCCACCCCTGCGGAATTTCGGCCGTCGGGCATACCGGTGCCCGAGGCCGGGCCGTGAGCATTACGGGAGAATCATGGTCATCGCTGTCGTCTATCTCGTCGTCTCCCTGAGTGCGAGCGTGATCTACGGCCGGATACTGGACCGTCAGCTCAAGGGCCCGCAACTGCGGGCCGTCTGGGCGGAGGGACTCACGGCCGAGGCCCGGTGCACGGCTGTGCGGACCGAGGAAGGGCAGGACGCCGAGGGCGGCTTCGTCACTCACCAATACCCCACGCTGGAATTCCGTACGGCCGACGGGCGCACCGTCAGCATCGAGGAGCGCCAGTCGCGTCATGCCCCGGCCGAGGGGAAGTCCGTGACGGTGTATTACAGCGCCGGGAATCCGGACGGCGCGACCACCCGTGCCGCTTCGTTCGGCATGCTCCACGCCAGGGCCCTGATCACCGGGGTGGGCGCGGTGCTGGCGGTGGTCACCGCGGCCGTCCTGGCCCTGGTGCTCTGACCCCGCGGCCCCGTACGCCGGGACTTCATCCGGCCGGCGGCGCGGCGTGCGCGGTACCGTCCGCCGCCGGGTCGATGCCGCTCGTGCGGAAGACCTGTTCCGCCTTGCGCAGGCGGGCGAAGAGGAGCTCCCGGTCGAGCTGTTCCTCGTCCTGGTCCTCGTCGTCGCTGAAGACCTCGTCCACCAGTATTTCGCGCAGCACCTCCTGTACGCCCGTGCCGTACCCCTGCTGGTAGTCGTCCGGAGTGAGGTGGGTCTCCGCCTCCACCGTGGCATCCGTGCGGTGGTCGTCCTCGATGACCAGCCGGGCGCGGATGGTGCGTGCCCGCAGCGTCTGATTGTTGTAGTAGCCGTAGACGACGTCGGCTTCGATGGCGCCGCCGACGGACATCTCGCCTTCGGTGTGCACGGCACGGGCCCGCACATCACCGCCGACGGCGACGACGGAGTCGGGAGCGCAGTCGGCCAGAACGCCGCTGACAGTCAACGAGCCGGTGACCACGAACGTGGACCACACGTCCAGATCCCCGTCCACCACGAGGTCCCCGTGGTGGAAGAACGGGGTGTTCAGCTCCTGGCCGCCGGCCGGCGTACGTACCGTACGGGCGTCCTCGCCCAGAACTTCCGCGCACAGCCCGGGTATCAGAGACAGCCGGTCGGGACGGGCGTGGCCGCGCAGCGCGGCGGTGAACTCCTCCCAGCTCCCGAAATCCGGCTGTACGAGCTCCGTCAGCCAGCCGTTCCCGTCGGGCGGCCCGGCGGCCCGGCCGGCTTCGGTCCGCGTGACCCGCCTCGCCGCGACGACCCGGCGCGCGACCACCATGTCGATGGGCAACGGCCTTGCCACCGACGCCTCCAGCGGGGCCACGGTCTCTGCCCGCGATTCCTGGGCGGGGCTCACAACGCCTGGGTGTGATGGGTTCATCGGGTCATTCATGACCGGATCCTACGAGGGACCTCTGACAGGCCGCCCCCGGCGGCTCAGCATCGACGGTGCGCCGTTCGGCGCGACTACGGTCTCCGGCGGCTCACCAGATCATCGGTGAGGCGATGCAGACGCAGCGCTGCTTCCTGATCGAACGCGGGTCCCTTCAGCGGGAGCCGGCGGGAGGTGCGGTAGGCGGTGAAGCGCTCGCCCGGCGGCTCGTCCAGGAGCCGGGCCATCGGCGCGACGGCCTTGGACACGGACGTCGCGATCAAGGCGAAGGACGCCTTGGTCAGGGCGCGCAGGGGCGGGGGCAGATGGCCGGGCATGCCGGTCGACACCACGCCGGGGTTGTAGCCGACGTAGCGGACCGGTGTGTCGGTGTACAGGGCGGCGAAGGCCACGCCGAGCAGGTCGTTGGCGCGGAAGGACTGGAGCGTGGCCTTGGTGCCGCTGTAGCGGCGTGTCAGTTGCGGGTCGTCCCAGTGGATGCGGCCCAGGGGGGTTCCCGGGGTGCCGACGTTCATGATGACCGGTCGCGGCGCGGACTCCATCGACTCGCGCAGGCCGTGACCGAGGACGTAGCGGCTCAGGTAGGCGAGGGCGAAGCTGTGCTCGAACCCTTCGGGGGTGACGGTGCGGGGGCCGAAGAGCCGGTACCGCTGGGCGCACAGGACGAGTTTGTCGACCGTGGCGCAGGTGCTCCTGACCGCGGTGACGAGTTCCCGGGCCGCGGCGACCGAGGTCAGATCGGCCCGCAGGAAGACGGCTCGGTCCGCGGCCGCGAGGGCTCCCGCCTCCTTCAGCAGAGCCTCCCCCTTGGCGGGCGTACTGCCCACGGCCACCACGCGTGCTCCTCGGCGCAGATAGTGCACGGCGAGCCCCCGGCCGAGTCCGTCGGTTCCTCCGGTGATGACCACGGTCTGCATGTCTGGCTTCCTTCCCTTCCGAACCGAGCGGCCGGCACGCGGCGGGGCGCGTCGGAGCCACTATGCGGATATCGAATATCCACTTAGAGGGACCGTAGCATGAACCGGATATGCTGTATCCGGTTGTGGTCGGGGCATGTGAGCGGAAGGGAGCCGCGGATGGGTGCGCGGAGGGCGGACGGGGAATCCGGTGCCGCGGAGTCACGCCCGTTGAGACGGGATGCCGAGCTCAATCGCCGGCGCATCCTCCGGGCCGGGCACGAGGTCTTCGCCGCACGCGGGCTTCAGGCGACACTCAACGACGTCGCGCACCACGCGGGCCTCGGAGTGGGCACCGTCTACCGGAAGTACCCGGACAAGCAGGCCCTCGCGGCGGCCGTCTTCGCCGAAGAGCTCGACGGGATCGCGGCGATGGCGCGGGAGGCGCTGGCCGAGGACGACGGGTTCGCCGCTCTGGCGGGTTTTCTGGAGAAGGCGCTGGGGCGGGCCGCGGACAACCGCGGACTGCGCGAGCTGATGCGCGACGGCATCATCGAGGGAACCGGCCTGGCCCGAGCGCGGCAGGAGATCAACGCGCGCTGCGAGCAGTTGGTGGCGCGGGCCCACGCCCAGGGAGCGTTGCGCGACGGCGTCACCGGGGCCGATGTCGTACCCATCGCCGCGATGATCGACGCCGTCATGGGCCTGTCGGCCGAACGCCCGCTCGAGACATGGCGCCGGTATCTGGTGATCGTTCTCGACGGGCTTCGTGCCCGGCCGGACCAGGCGCCGTTGCCCACGGCCGGCGGCACGGACCGGCCTCGACGATGAACGCGTCTCACGCCCGGGGGTGTGGCGGGGGCGCGGACCGTGAGCGTGGAGACTTGCGTACGAGAGGTGTTGATGGCGACGGGGGCTCCCGGGCCGGGGCGCGCGTGGTGATCCTCGGGAGGATCGGTGGAACTGCTCCAGCTGCTCGACGAGGCGGTGGCCGCCCTCAAGGCCCCTCTGGAGGAGGCCGACCGGGAACAGGGCTGGACCGATGACCTGCGCAGGGAGTTCCAGGAAGAGATCTCGATCAGCCGTTCGGTACTGCGTCGCCACGGCACGGGCATGACGCGGCACCTGCGTCCGCGCTTCGACGAGTGGCTGGACCACGAGGGCGTACGGCGGGGGAGGCTCCGAGACCTGGTGGCGGAGGTGCAGCAAGGGCTCGTGGACGCACGCGGCTGACTGCGGGGGCGCGATGTGCGCGACGGTCCACCGGCACCATCGATCTGCTGACCTTCGCCTCCGTGCCGCCCGGCAGGACCCCGCCGGACCGGCGGGAGTTCAGGGACCCCGTCCGTCCACGGCTCGTACCCGCCCGCAAGCGCCGTGACGACGTACGTATGTGGGCCATCGACGGTGGGGTACTCGTCCTCGGCCGTGGCGTGGCCGGGCGCCGGGAGGCGGTCGTCGAGGTGGAGGAGGACGTACGCCACCGGGGCACGTGCCGGGCACGCCGAGGCCGCTCAGGTGCTGCGCCGAACCGATGGCCGGACGGCTCAGCCGAGCTGCTGGACGCGGACCAGGTTGCCCGCGGGATCGCGGAAGGCGCAGTCGCGGATGCCGTACGGCTGCTCGGTCGGTTCCTGGACGACCTCGGCGTGCCCGGCCTTGACCTGCGCGAACGTGCCGTCGAGGTCCCGGGTGGCCAGCAGGATCCAGCCGTATGTGCCCTTGGCCATCATCTCGGCGATGGTGCGGCGCTCGTCCTCGGTGATCCCGGGGTCGGTGGCCGGCGGCGCCAGAAGGATGGAGGTGCCGGGCTGGCCGACGGGACCGACCGTGATCCAGCGCATCCTGCCCTGTCCGACGTCACTGCGGACCTCGAAGCCGAGGACGTCGCGGTAGAAGGCCACGGACGCGTCCGGGTCGACGTGGGGGAGGACGCTCGTGTGAATGGTGATGTCCATGATGATCATGCTAAGGGCTGTCCCGCGATCCCCGGCGGATCAGCGCGCGGTGCCGGATGTGGTGCGTCGCGGGGGCGGAGGGCTTGCGCACGTGGATGCGTGCGGGCGTTCCGGCGACGCCGTCCTGGTCGATCCGGCCTGATGAGACCTGATGAGACCCGTTCAGGGCCGGAGCGACACGAGTTCACGGCCGCTTCGCCCGACAGCGGCCGTCCGGGCGGTGGGTACCGTCAGAGGCTGATGACGGCCCAGAGGCTGCGGCCGTCGGTACCGGTGTCCGTGCCGCACGCTGTCACCCCCGTCTGCGCCGTGATCCGGTGAAGGACATCGTCCCCGTCCGGGCTGTGTCCGGGAGTCGGGCCGGTCCGGTGCGACAGGGCGACGATGCACGCGTACCCGTCCTGGTCGGAGAGGTGGACACTGACGCGGCGCCCGGTGTCGGCGACCGCGGCGGTCACCAGGAGCGTGGTCACCGCCCGCACCGCCTCCAGGACCGCGGTGCCGGGCCGGTGTCCCCACTCTCCCAGCTGGGCCACCACTCTGCCTCCGGCGTTGCGCACCGACCACGGGGCGGACTCGAAGGTCCAGTTCGCTCCGCGCCGGTCCCGCATGCCCGCACCGACTCGCGCGGTTCCGGTGAGCGGCCCGTCGGCTCCGACCTCCGGACGGGGCGGCGAGGACGGCTTCTTCGGAGGGGGCGGAGTCTTCGGCGGGTAGCTCGGCGGCGTACCGGGCTCTTCCGCTACAGGCGCGGCCATGAGGATCTCCCGTCGTTCCGGGCATGTGAGGGATGTGCCCGGAGCCAGGGTAGGCCGAGTGGCGACTGCCGACGCCGGGGCGGCCTCGGATCCTTCTGTTCACCGGGCTCGTCCCGCTCGCCCGGTCGACCGGGTTGACCAGGGAGTCGCCGGCCGGTGCTGAACGGCGGCCGGCGGGGTGTGCGGGATGCCTTCGACCCGGACGGGTGACTCGGGGCCGAGAGGCGAACCTCTTGCGAGTCCTCATCGCGACCGGGCCGGTGACGCGCCGGCCGGCGGCGGAACCGCCGCCGCGCTGTGAGGGCGTGTGGCACACGAGGGTGCGGCGCGGCACAAGCGGGCAGGGCGCGCCCTCATTTCCTTCCTGGGCCGAAGTGCGCGGAGATGTACGTGACTTGGGGCTGCTCCTTCCGGGCTCAGGCGCGGGCGCGGCGGATGTCGATGTTGCCGTACCGGGTCCTGGCGTGGACCTCGACGGTGTTCTCGGTCTTGGCGGGGGTCTCGGACGTGGTGAGGGTGTTGCGTACCTGTCCGGAGCTTGAGCTGACGTCGAGCCAGGCCGCGGTGCCCTCGCGGACGCCGATGTCGATGGCGCCGTAGCTGGTTTCCAGCTGGACGGTGCCTCGGGCGACTTCGGCGACGCGCAGGGCGCCGTGGGCGGTGGTGGCGGTGACGGAGTTCTCGGCGCGCTCGATCTGGATGTCGCCGTTGGCGCCGCTGACGCGCAGTTCGCCGGTCGCGGCGCCGACGGTGGTGGTGCCGTGCGAGTTCTTGAGGACGGCGGTGCCGTCGACGAGGCCGACGCGCAGGCTGCCGGAGCTGGTGGTGATCTCGGCGGGGCCCTCGACGCGGTCGACGGTGATCGATCCGTGGGAGGCGGTCAGTTTCAGCGGGCCGGTCGTGTCGAGGCGGACGTCGCCGGACGAGGTCTTCACCCGGACCTCGCCGAGCCGGCCCTCGCCGAGTACCTGGGTCCAGGCGCCGGTCAGGTCGATGCGCGAGTTTGTGGGCAGGTCGACCGTCACATCGACGGTGCCGGTGCGGCCGAGCAGGCTGGACTTGGGTGTTCTGACGGTCAGTACGCCGCTCGCGTACGTGGCCTCGGTCTGCTCGGCGGCCTTTACGTCCTTGTCCTTCTTCGGGTCGCGGGGCCGTACCTCGACGACCGTGTCGGGGCGGTCGGCGGCGGTGAACTGGATGGATCCCGCGTCCACCCGGGCGGTGACCGAGATCGGCTGGGGAGTGTCGAAAGAAGGCATGGCTGTCCCGTCCTCTTGGCTCTCTGGCACGTCCTCGCTGGTGGGACGTGGTGTGGGTGAAGCAGTGCGGGGCGGGGTGCGGCTAGTGCACCCAGCCCGTGAAGCTCTGACCGACGGCCCGGGCCTTCTCCGTCGTGCGCGTCCGGGTACCGCCGTCGACCGCGGCCGACACGGCGCGCACCAGCCACGCGTTGAGCGACAGGCCCTCGTGGGCCGCGGCCTCCTCGGCGCGGGCCTTGAGGTGGGCCGGCAGGCGCAGGTTGACGCGGGCCGTGCCGCCCTCGTCGCCGTCGGCCTGGGCGGGGGACGGTGCGGTGAGCGGTTCGGCGGGCAGGGCCGGCTCGGCGGGGGCGTCACCATCGGTGGGCGGCCGTGTCACCACGAAGTCGGGGTCGAGCCCGCGCAGCCGTACGTCGACCGAACCCGGGGCGAGTTCGCGGGTGATCTCGTCCGTCGCGGCGGAGAGCACATTGAGCATGGCCAGCCGGGTGGCCGACTCCAGCGGGGCGGTGAGCCGCTCCGCCAGCTCGCGGGCTTCGTCGCCACCGGCTTCGGCGGCCACCGAGAGTTCGCGGCGGAGGTTGTCGATATACGGCGTGAGGTCCATGATGCCATGATGGCATCACTGTGGCCCTATGTGCAAGTTGCGGAGGGTTCCCTCCCTGGCGGGAGAGGGAGGGAACCCTCTGACCTGCGAGAATGTATCGATTGCTCGTTGCGTGGGCGTGGCGTCGCCCATGTCCACGTGCCCTTGAGAGCGAGAAATGGTGCCGCGTGGCGTCAGATGGCGCCACGCGGCGCCATGTGGCGTCATGTGTATCGGGCGGCGCCATATGGTGCCGGGCGGGGTGGAGCCGCATCATCCGACGTGTCAGAGTCCGGAACGGGTTTCCGGTTTCCGTGCCATGAACGTGGCGATCGTCCTCGTCGCCCCGTCGCAGGGCGCCTCCACCAGGTGCGCGCCGACGGCCAGCCCGGCCCGGCTCAGCAGTTCGGCGATCCGGCCCGGCGGCAGCAGGTGGGACTCGTACGTGACGGCGTGTCCGCCATAGGCATGCGCGGGGCGCCGAATCTCGTCGTCGCCCACATGGCCGACCAGCATCAGATGACCGCCGGGCGCCAGGGTGCGATGGAACTCGGCGAACACCACCGGCAGCAGTTCAGCCGGCGTGTGGTGCGTGGAGTAGTAGGCGAGGATGCCGCCGAGAGCGTCCTCGCCGAGTTCCAGCGAGGTCATCGAGCCCACGGCGAACCGCAGGTGAGGAAAGGCCTCCCGGGCCAGCTCGATCATCCTCGGCGACACGTCGATCCCGAAAGCCGGCACTCCCTGCTCGGCCAGGTGGGCCGTCACCTTTCCGGGCCCGCACCCCAGGTCCGCGACCGGTCCGAGGTCGGCGGCCCGAACGAGTTCGGCGAACGCGGAAAGCATCGCGCGTGACAAGGGATCAAGCTCGGAAGGGGACTTGACGCGGTCGGCATAGTCGGCGGCAACGGTGTCGTACGACTCCCGGACCGCGGTGAGGTAGGCAGGTTCGGTCACGCCGAGAATCTAGTGCCCCGCCCCGCCGGCTCTCGCCCGAGGGGCGGCGGAAGTCCCCTTCGTCGCGGTGAGGGAGCGCGTCAGCAGACGTGTGGTGCTGCCGTCGTCCTCGGTGATGTCCCGTACGTGCGTGAAGCCGATTCTGCTCAGCAGAGCCAGGGAGCCGCTGTTCTGCGCGGCCACGGTGGCATGGACGTCGGACAGCCCGAGGGCGACGAAGCCGTGGGCGACGATGGCCTCGGCCAGCTCCGTACCCAGGCCCGATCCCCAGGTATCCGGGGCCAGGGCGTAGATGACCTCATGACCCCCGGTCGCCTCGGTGGGCTTGATCTCGGCGTGCCCGATCAGCACACCGTCCCGGCGGACCGCCCAGACATCGAACAGTTCCTGTGCGTAGACCTTCGTGAAGATCCGTCCGAACAGGGCACGGGTCTCCGCCTCCGGCGTCGGCCCGTCACCCATCCACCGTGACACCCGAGCGTCCTGGAACAGCGCGACGAAGGCCTCCTCGTCGTCGGGGACGTACGGCGACAGGCGCAGGCGTTCGGTGAGCAGAACCGGGGTCATGGAAACCGACGCTACCCAGCGGACATCGTGCACGGCAAAGCACTTTCACCCCGGGCGAGCGGCCGGGATCCGGACGCTCCTGGAGGCCGACACGACTTCTGCCTACCCGGAATCGTCGGGGCACACGAACCGGCCGCCAGGGTTTCGTCCGCCCGGATGAACAGCGGTTCCGGGTTCTCTCCTAGGGTCGCCCGGAAGACCAACAGGTGCTCCGCGATCTTGAGGAGACGAAGCGTGCAGACACTTTTGCGCGGTGGCCGTGTCATCGACCCGGGAACCGGGCTCGACACCATCGCCGATGTGCTCGTATCCGATGGCGTCGTCGGCGCCGTCGCCCCGGGGCTCGACGCGCCGCCGGGCTGCGCGATCGTCGACGTCACCGGTCTCATCGTCGGTCCGGGCTTCGTCGACCTGCACAGTCATGTGCACTCGGTCGCAGGGCAGCGGCTGCAGGCCATGGACGGCGTGACGACAGCGCTCGACCTCGAAGCCGGCCTCATGCCCATCGAGCGGGCGTACGCCGAGGCAGCGGCGGAGGGACGGCCGCTGCACTACGGGTTCTCCGCCTCGTGGAGCAGTGCCAGGGCACAGGTGCTCTCGGGCATCCAACCCGACGCGGGGGCGGTGAGCAGCCTCGCGGTGCTGGGAAATCTCACGTGGCAACGCTCTTCCTCGGACCGTGAACTCGCGCAGTGGCTGGCACTGATCGAGGGCGAGCTCGCCGCCGGAGCGCTCGGCATCGGAGTGCTCCTCGGGTACGCGCCCCACAGCGAGCCCGCCGAGTTCCTCGCGGTCGCCCGGCTCGCGGCGAGGGCCGGCGTGCCGACGTACACACACGTCCGCGAGCTCGTCGAGATGGACCCCGCCACGCCTGCGGACGGCTCGCAGGAGATCGTCATCGCCGCGGCCGAGACCGGCGCCGCGATGCATCACTGCCACGTCAACAGCACGTCGGGCCACCACATCGATCGCGTGTTGAGCACGTTGGACAGCTCACGGCGGTCGGGATCACGCGTGACCGTCGAGGCCTACCCGTACGGCGCGGGCAGCACGGCGATCGGGGCCGCCTTCCTCGATGCCGAACGGCTGCGGATGAAGGGCTTGTCCCCGTCGAGCGTCGTGATGCTCGAATCCGGGGAGCGCATCGCCGATGAGGGCCGCCTGCGGCAGTTGCGGAGCAGCGACCCCGGGGCCCCGTGCATTCTGGAGTTCCTCGACGAGGGGAACCCGCGCGATCTGGGGATGCTGCGCAGCGCTCTTGCCTTCCCGGACGCGATCATCGCCAGTGACGCGATGCCGGTCTTCTGGAAGGACGGCAGCACCGACAGCACCGTTTGGCCGCTTCCGCCGGGTGGGAGGACGCACCCGCGAACGGCGGGCACGTTCGCCAGGTCGCTGCGGGTGATGGTGCGGGAGAGTGGTGCCTGGGACTGGCCGGAGGCCTTCCGGCGGTGTGCCCATCTGCCTGCGCGCGTCCTCGACGAGGTGGCGCCCGGCGCGCGGGCCAAGGGACACCTGGGGATCGGCGCGGACGCCGACATCGTCGTCATCGACCCCGCGACGATCACCGATTCCGCCACGTACTTCGACTCCACACGGCCTTCCGTGGGCGTGCGGCATCTGTTCGTCGGCGGTGTGCCGGTGGTCAGCGCGGGGGAGTTGCAGGTCGAAGCGTTGCCGGGGAAGCCGTTGAGGGGCGAGTCGCGTTGACGTACCCGACGTGCGCTGGCGCGGCGGTGTGACGGGAGGTCCGGGAGCGCTGCCGCGCCGGGGGCGGCCCCGGGCGGCGACGATACGAAGGGTCCGGCCGCCCGGGATGACATGGGGGCTCCGCGGAAGGAGCCCCCTGTCGGCGTCGTCGGCTCATGAACCAGCGGGCGGTGGAGCCGGGTACGGCGCATGCGCCGGTTCTCCGGGCTGTGGCTGATGGCCCAGCGCAACGCGAGCGGCGGCATCCGCGTCTACGTCGCCTTCCGCGGCCCGCTCGACTGGCACGAGGGCATCGGCCCGGCCGACACCGAAGCCGTACGCGCCCGCCTGCTGGGCATGTACGAGGGCTTCGACGACAGCTTGCTCGACCTGATGCGGCACAACGACGGCGCGTTCACCAATCAGCCCGTGTTCGTCCTCCCGGTCCCGCACACCTGGAACCGTGTCCCCGGCATCACCCTGCTCGGCGACGCCGCCCATCTGATGCCCCCTGCCGGTGACGGCGCCAACCTCGCCATGCTCGACGGCGCCGAACCCGCCCGGAATATCGTCGGCCAGCCCACCATCGACGATGCGGTCGCCGCGTACGAGAACGTCATGATGCCCCGCTCCATCGACCAGGCCGCCGCCACCGCGGAAATTCTGGCGACTCTGATCCCTGACAGCGACTCCACCGAACCGGACTTCCCCGGCGCCCCCGGCTGACTGCCGTACGTCTCCTTCCGGCCGCCGAACCGCCGCTGTGCGGCGACCGACAGGCCGTCCTCGCAGTGAGGCGCGGAGCGAACGGACCCTCGAAGCGCTGACCCGTCGCTCGTACGGTCCCGCACAGGTGCCCCATGAGGACGGCATCGGCGCCGTCGACGAGGCAGACATCGGCGGAGGCCCGCGCATCCGCGGATACGGGTGTGCTCCGTCAACTCCCCTTCCTGGGCCGCACATGAGGCGGCGGCGGAGCGCGGCCGGGCAGGTCGAATGCCTGGCCGTCCCGTCGGCGCCCATGACATGATCGGCCGCATGACTGAATCAGCAGCACGGAAGGGCGGCCACCGCCCCGTACGGTGAAGTGGCTGGACGAGGCCGTTGCCTGCGCCTCGGCCACCACACCCGCCCACCCTTCCCGCGTCGCGGTCCTGGACGCCGTACGCGCCGACCGCTCCGGACCCGTCGCCGCTTGGTTGCTCCAACTCGCCGACTCGGACGACCCCTTCGTACGTCGAGAAACCCTGCTGCTCCTCCAGAGCCTCGTCCACGACGGACCCTGGCCCCGGGCGGCCGAGGCGGCGACGGTCCGTCTCACCGACCCCGACGAGGCCGTCCGGCGCGAAGCGGCTCGGCTCCTCGTGCGTGCGGGACGTGACGATCTCGCCGCCCTCGCTGAGCTCACCGATCCCGTTGCGCGCACCGCCCTCGCGGAAGCGCTCGGCGGTGCGGTCGGCCACCTGCGGGGCGATGCGTCGGCATCGGTCCGTTTCCTTGCCCACCTGGAGACACTGAGAACGGCCCCTCCCGCACACCGGCCCGCCGTGGACGCCGCGTTGTTCGCCGACGCGCGGGAGGCCGGACAGCATGTGGAGGGCATGGGCGAGCGCTGGGGACGGGTGCTGTACGGGTTGCGGCGTGAGCGGCACACGTATGACGTCGTGGCCCGCCTCCTCGATGATCCGGCGACCCGGGACACCGGTGCCGGGCTCGCCCGCTCGGCCTGTCATGCCTGGCGGGCTGCCCCGGTGGAGTTGGTGCCCCTGCTCGTCCGTCACTGCGGAAAGGGGACAGGCCCGGCCGTGGCCGAGGCACTCGCGACAGCGCTGATCTCGGAGGAGGCGAAGCGCGTGCACGATGCCGCGACGGCACGGGTGACCTTCACCCCGTACCCGAAGGCCTGCGGCCCCCGGGGCGGCGCCGGGCCTTCGTACGACAGCGCGTCCGCCGCCGGACTCCTGGCGGGCAGACCCATGGGCATCGGCCGCCTCACGCACGCCTCCGAAGTCTTCCGCGCCCTGCTGGACGAGGGCCCGCTGACGTTCCGGCAGGCGGCCCAGCTGTACAACCTCACCTTTCGGCGGCCGGGCCGGACGCAGGCCGTGTGCGCACCGTTGTGGCTGCGGCATGCAGGCCCGCGCTCCCTGCCGGGGCTGCTCGCGCTCATGGTGCCGCACATCGCCGACTACGCGGTGGGTGAGTACTACCTCGACGCCCTCGCCCGCATGGGCCACCGGGCCCTGCCCGTGTTGCCGGCCGTGACGGCGATGATCGACCGGCGTACCCGGATTCCCGTCAACGACTCCACGCGGGACGGTGAGATGGAACTGGACGAACGCCTGCTGAGGGCCGCTCTCGGTGCCCGCCGTGCGATTCTCACGGGTGGCTGAGGTGGCTGAGGTGGCTGAGGCGGCCGAGGTGGGAGCAGCGGGAACGGCGGGAACGGCTTGACGGGAGCGGATCGCCGTGGCCCCGCGTACCGCGACGGGACGGCGGACGGCCGCCCGCGGTGGCCCGCGCCGGGCGTATCGTGCCGGGATGATCACGATTCCAGAAGCGTTCGCGCGAGGCACCGTCGAACGCGAGGGAGAAGCCGGGGCGGAGTGGCTGGCGGAACTGCCGCGGACCGTGGAGGAGTTGCTGGGGCGCTGGGCATGCGTCCCGGACGGCGGGGTCGTGCACGGGGGTGTCGGTGTGATCGTCCCGGTGCGCCGGCGGGACGGGGCAGCCGCCGTGCTGAAGGTGTCGTTTCCGCACCCCGGCAATGTCCATGAGCCCGATGCCTTCACGGCGTGGGGCGGACGCGGTGCCGTTCTGCTCCACGAGCGCGCGGACGACCGGTTCGCGATGCTGCTGGAGCGGGGCCGGATGTCGACCCTGGCGGAGATCGAGGACGGTGACCTGGTGGTGACGGTCGCCGGAGGGCTCAGCCGCCGCTTGGCCATCCCCGCCCCGTCCGGCCTGCCACGGCTGCGGGAGCAGGCCGCCGCCTGGGAGGAGCAGCTGCGTGTCGATGCCTCGGAGCCGGCCCACACGCTCCCGCGCCATGTGCTCGACGCCGCCGTGGCGACCGTCCGGGAATTGGGCCGGGACCAGCCCGACATCCTCATCCACGGCGACCTGCACGCCGGCAACATCCTGCGCGCCGACCGCGAGCCATGGCTGGCCGTCGATCCCAAGGGGTATGTGGGGGATCCCGCGTACGACGGCGGTACGTTGCTCAGGTCCCGAACGCTCGCGCTCCTGGCGGCGGAGCACCTGCACAGGGCCGTCGACCGTGTCCTGGACGTGTTCGCCGAGGCTGCGGAACTCGACCGCGAGCGCGTCCGGCGGTGGGCCCAGTTCCATGCCGTCCAGGGTTCCTTCTGGGGCCGCCGCCACGACGTCCGTGTCACCCGCGGCGGACCACGACTGAGCCTGCTCACCGAATTCACCGACGAGCTGGCGGAGTTGCTCACGGAATAACGGTCGACCGGGGTGGTTCCGGTCGATAAGGGCCGTCGGGGCAGCCCCAGGACAGGAGCGATGAAGTCGTGGGCTTCTTTCTCCCGCGTCGTGGCCCGGACCAGGCCGAAGGGGAGCGCGGCCGGAGCCCGGCCATGATGCGGACCGAGCCACACCCGCAGCGGTTTCGGCGGCCCGCACGGCAGCCCCCGCTCGGTCGGCCGACGCCGTTCGGCGGCCCGCGGCCCGTCGGCACGTTCCTGAGAACGCACCCCACACCCCCGGACGTAGCCTGCGTGCATGAGTGATCTCTTTGAGCTTCAGCTCGCCCTCGATCTGCCCGACTCACTGTCTTCTGCCGAACTGGCAATTCTGCGCTGGCACTTGGGCGGAGAGAGCGACAGTGACAGCGAGACGGACGGGTCGGGGGAAGCGGGGGAGCACCCGTTGTTGTCGTCGACCGGTCCGGCACGGCACATCGGCGGGGCCCTGACCGGTGTCCTGTGCCGCGGACCAGGCGGATGGGCCCTGCTCGCCCGTCAGGAGGTGCACCCCGATGAGTTCGAGGACCTTCGCCTCCTCCTCATATGGCTTGCGGCGCGAACGGCATCGACAGGTGCCATCGGTCACCTTCGCTTCTACGAGACCGAGATTCCGGATGTCCTGATCGCGGAATCGGGCAGCGTCCGCCGAATGGTTCTCGCGCCCACGGGCACGGCCGGAAACCCACTGCTACCGGACTGAGCAGATGGCCATCGCCCGCAGGCGGTCTGCGGTGCGGTGGGAGGCGGGAGGCGGGAGGCGGGTGGGCGGCGCGGCTCGTGTTGCCGGTGGCGCGGTCCGCCCTCAGCATGGCTTGTGGGGCCCGGAGCGCGTACCACCCGGAGGCTCCCCCGACCGATCCCGCCCCGCCCCGGTGCGAAGGCCCTCGGTGCCGGTCCGCCCCGAACCTTCGAAAGGACGGACGCATGCCTACGGTGACCACACGCGACGGTGTCGGGATCTTCTACAAGGACTGGGGCAAGGGACGCCCCGTGGTCTTCATCCACGGCTGGCCGCTCAATGGCGACGCCTGGCAGGACCAGCTCAAGCACGTTGCCGACAACGGCTTCCGGGGCATCGCGCACGACCGGCGCGGTCACGGCCGCTCCACCCCCGTGTACGAAGGCTACGACTTCGACACCTTCGCCGATGACCTCAACGACCTCATCAACACCCTCGATCTGCGCGACGTGACACTCGTGGCCCATTCGATGGGCGGCGGCGAACTGGCCCGCTACATCGGACGGCACGGCACCGGGCGGATCAGGTCCGCGGTCCTGCTGTCCGCGATCACCCCGCTGATGCTCAAGGGGCCCGACAACCCCGAGGGCGTGCCGCAGGACGTTTTCGACGGGATAAAGGAAGGCATCCTCAAGGAACGCTCACAGTTCTGGAAGGACGCCTCGGAAGGGTTCTTCTCCCCGGCCGTCCGGGCAACAGGGTCACAGAGGGGAACAGGGACGCCTTCTGGTACATGGCCATGGCCGAGACCATCGAGGGCGGCGTGGCCTGTGTCGATGCCTTCGCGCACACGGACTTCCACGAGGACCTCAAGAAGTTCGACATTCCCACCCTCGTGGTGCACGGCGATGACGATCAGGTCGTACCGATCGACGCCACCGGCCGCAAGACCGCGAAGCTCATCCCGAGCGCGACCCTCAAGGTCTACGAAGGCGGCTCCCACGGCATCGCACTCGTCCCGGGTGACAAGGAGCAGTTCAACCAGGACCTCCTGGACTTCCTCAAGGGCTGAGAGCGGGCCGGCCGCGGTGAGGGAGGCGACGCGGCCGCCCGAGTGCTGTTCCGCCCCGTCCGTGACGGGCGCGCGGAGGCGTCGGCGGCCGCCGGTGGCTACTCCCCGGCGGCGCGGTTCCGCTGCCGTTCCCGCTCTCGTGCCCTGACGTCCTCCAGGCGCGCGAAAAGCGCCTTCCACTGGCGCTTCGCCGCCGCCTGCTTCTGCTGCTGGGGCGGATCGATGTAGCCTGTCTTGCCCTTCCCCTTGCGCTTGTCCTTCGGCCCGCTGTGGCTGCCGCTGGTCAGATGGGCGCGTTTGGGAGCACCATCGCGGCTGCGCTGTCGATTTCCGCTGGTCATGGCGTCACGCTACGCGTCTGCCGCGGAGCGGGGAACAGCAGGGCAGTGGGTACGGGAACGGCCGGGGCGGTGCGTACGGGACATCATGGAGGCGGGCGGCGGCCGATGAGTTTCTCCAGGGCCGACGGTCTTTCAGTCAGCAATACTCAGTACGCCGCGCTTGCCGGTCCGGCCGAGGAGCACACCGACCGAACCGGCCGAGAACAAGACAGAACACCGGGAGACATTGATGCGCACCCTGATCAGCACCGCTTTCATCTCGCTCGACGGCGTCGTGGAGGCCCCGGGCGGCGAGCCCGGCTACCGGAACGCGGGCTGGACCTTCAAGGACGTGGAGTTTCTCCCCGAGGCATTCGCCATCAAGGGCCAGGAGCAGGAGGACGCCACCGCGATGTTGATGGGCCGGGTCAGCTACGAGGCGTTCAGCCCGGTCTGGCCGGGCATGGAGGACTTCGCCGGATACAAGGCGATGCCGAAGTACGTGGTCTCCACCACGCTCACCGAGGACGACCTGGTCGCGGACTGGGGCGAGACCACCATCCTGCGCTCGCTCGACGAGGTCGCCGCGTTGAAGGAGACCGAGGGCGGCCCGATCATCGTCCACGGCAGCGCCACCCTGAACCGGAACCTGTCGGACGCCGGGCTGATCGACCGATACCACCTGCTCGTGTTCCCGCTGCTCCTCGGCGCGGGCAAGCGCCTGTTCAGCGACACGGACAAGGACACCCAGAAGCTGAAGCTCGTCGAGCACGAGGCGTACGCCAACGGCCTGCAGAAGAACGTCTTCGACGTCGTCCGCTGACAGCGCTCCCGCGCGGGCGGCTGTCGTGACGGAGATGACCGGGGAGTGTCCGTCGGCTCGTTCCGGGGCAGAAGTCGGTGCATGGTCGCACTGTCGAACGAAATCCGCCTGAGGGTCGAGGCGCCGCACATCTGGTACGTCGGAACGGTCAGCCCGGACGGGGCGCCCCATGTGAGCCCGATGTGGGTGGGCATGGACGGGGACCTGCTCCTGTTCAACACCGCGATCGGCCGGATCAAGGAACGCAACCTGCGCGGTGACCCTCGCGTGTGCCTCTCCCATGCGGATGCCGCCGATCCGTTTGACCGGGTACAGATCCGTGGCCGTGCCGTCCGGTTCGTGAAGGGCCCGGAGGCGGACCGGAACATGGACATGCTGGCGCGCGTCTACCTCGGCACCGAGCGATTCGAGTGGCGCGTGCCCGGCGAGCAGCGGGTCATCGTGCTGATCGAGCCGACGCGCGTACGCCGTGTGGTCGGGGTCGAGCCGTTCCCCGCAGGGGCGCCCGGGGCGCGGGATCCGTCGGACACACGCTGACGCTGTGTTGAGGACCGCGGACGCCAGGAGTCGCAGCACGTCCGCTGCGGCTCCTGGTGTTCATCCACCCGCGCACCCATCCTGTCCGAGGGGCCGACTGACCGACTGACCGGCTGACCGACTGACCGAGGGGCCGACCGGGCCATCTGCGGTGGCACAGGCGGTCCGCTTCCTCAACCGACGAGGGCTTCGGCGATACAGGCCACTGTTCCCACAGCCGCTCCGTATCCCGGTATGGCGATCAGGGGCCATGGCACGGGACGGGGAACGAGCACACGTACATGAAAGGCGAAGTCGCGGTATTCGGGCATGCCTTCGGTGCCGGGAAGCACCATGAAGCGCGGCTGCACGGTGCAGAACAACCACCAGTCAAGGACCACCAGATCGAAGAGCGTGAGGGCGAGGAAACCGACCGCGCCGAGGGTGAACGGAGGCCAGAAGCCGAGTGTGCCCTCCGTCCGGTCGCGCAGATCGAGTACGCCGATCACCGGCACCACGATCAGGGCCAGAAGATTCAGCAGCCCGGCCGCTGCCGCCGTCCGGCGGCCCCGGGCGCTCTGGGGCCCGTATCTCTCGCGGATGGCCCGCGGGTAGTCCGGGAGCAAGGAGTCCCGGGAGACGTGGAGAGCCCCAATGACGACGACCGCGAACAATGCCACCAGCAGGAGCGCGTAGCCCGTGCCCACCCTTGCCACTTCCCAGAAGCCCATGAAGGCAGCATAGAAAGAAGTCAGGCATGCCTTGCCTTATCGGCGAACAGGGGAGGGGAAGGGCGGCATTCCCGTGCCGGCCGACTGTCAGTGCTGGATGCGAGACTGCCCGGCATGATTGAACCGAACCCGAAGGCGGACCTTCTCCGCTATCTGCAGGAAGCCCGTGAAGCCCTGGTGTGGAAGCTCGACGGGCTCTCGGAATACGACGTCCGCCGCCCGCTGACACCTACCGGCACCAACTTGTTGGGAGTGGTCAAGCACTGCGCGGGTGTGGAGTTGGGGTACTTCGGCGATACGTTCGGCCGGCCGTTCTTCAGTGAGGAGCCGCCTCCCTGGTGGTACACGGAAGGCGCCGATGCCAACGCCGACATGTGGGCGACCGCGGACGAGTCCCGCGAAGAGATCGTAGGGCTCTACCGCCGGGCGTGGGAGCACTCGGACCGTACGATCGAGACGCTGGCGCTCGACGCGATCGGACACGTTCCGTGGTGGCCGGAGGAGCGACGCGAGACCACACTGCACCATGTCCTGGTACGAGTGATCGCCGATGCCAGCCGGCACGCCGGACACGCGGACATCGTGCGGGAACTCATCGACGGGGCAGTCGGGTGGGTGAACGGCAACGACAGCATCCCGCCGGGCGACCAGGCGTACTGGGAGACCCACCGGAGCCGGCTGGAACGCGTGGCACGGGAAGCCGGCAACGGCTGAGCCGGCACCGAGCCGTATCGACGCCGGCCGCCGCCGTATCAGCGGCCGGACCGCTCGCGTCCGTGGCGCAGGGGGCCGCCGAACCAGAAGTCTCCGGAGCGCCCTGTCCGAGAAGCTCCGGAGCGCGGTCGCCGGCCGGCGGGAGGACAGCCGCGGACCGGGGAGCGCCGACCGCGTACCGGGGGAGTTCCGGGCGGCCGCGGACCCGCCGCCGCCCGGAACCCACCGGTCCGGTCGGGTGATCTGTGGTGGGACAAGCGGTTCCGAGCGAGTGTTCCGTACGGACCGCTCCACGCGCGCGTGCGAGAACGCCAGGTATGAAACTCCTCACCCAGCTGTCCGGCCGGGGCCGCACCAGACGCCCCCGTGCCTGGGCGGCCGGTCTCGCCTACGCGGTCGCCGCCGCGTCGGCCCCCGTGATCGCCCTCGGCGGCACGGCGACAACGGCCGTCGCGGCTCCTCTCCCCGGCGGCCTCGGACCCTGCGTCCCAGGTGACTGCCCGGACCCGTACCCGCCGATCAACAACGGCCCGATCATGGGCCGCGACAACGGCATCAACATCTTCACGGGCGGCGACTACCGCGTCCGTGACCGTGCCGTCGAGGCCGAGGGCCGCCTCGTCGTTCTGGGCGACTTCGACCAGAACAAGAGCGCCGCAGGCAGCGCGATCTACAACATCGGCATCGTGGGCGTCGGCTCGCGGGTCCCTCCGCCGGCCGGCGCCGACTTCCTCACCACGGGCGGCGATGTCACCGTGGCCACCGATCAGCGCCTGCTCGCCGACGGCGGGGTCGTCCGGCACGCGGGCACCGCCACCGGCACCATCACCGGCACGGTTGTCGCCGACCCGGACGCCGCGGCACCGTACAGCGCGCTTCGCGGTCAGTTCACCACGGCGAGCCAGTGCTACGCGCGCACCGAGAGCGGACAGCGGCCCGCCACCGGCACCGCTGTCAACCAGGGGGGCCAGAGCCTCTTCACCGGCGACAACACCTCGGCGCTCCAGGTCTTCAACGTCGACTTCGACATGACCACGAGTACCGGCGCCCAGCAGGGCCTCGTCTTCGAGGACATTCCCGCGGGTGCCACTGTCCTGGTGAACGTCCTCGGAACCACCCGTACGCTCAGCACTTTCAGCGGCGGAATCTCGGATACCGACCCGCTGACCCAGCTCCGGCCGCGTCTGCTGTGGAACTTCCCGGACGCCACGACGGTGAACCTGGCCGGAACCGGTCAGTTCCAGGGCAGTGTCCTGATCGGTAACCCCGCCTCGGAGGTCACCGTCACCCTGCCGGGTGTCAACGGTCGTTTCTACACCACTGGTTCGCTCACCCACACCAGCCCTCCTGCTGGAGGAGGAGGCCAGGAGTTCCACGCCTACCCGTTCGACGGCGACCTGCCGGACTGCTCTGGCCCGACACCGCAAGCACCGGTAACGGTCGTCAAGACGGACTCGGTGACCGGCGAGGTTCTTGCGGGTGCGGTGTTCGAGTTGTGGGAGGAGACCAATGGTGTGACCGGTCTTCAGACCTCCGGTGGGACTCCTGACACTCAGATCGGTGGTTCCTGTACGACTGGGGCCGATGGTGAGTGCACGAGGGCTGTGGGGACCGGTTCGTATTACTGGCGTGAGACGGCGGCTCCGCCCGGGTACGAGCTGCCCGATCCTGCGGTGTTCGGGCCGTTGGTGCTGACCGATGAGAACGCGTCCGACGGCGTCACCGTCACCGCGGAGAACACCAAGTCCTCGGTCCCGCCCGAGGAGTCGACCATCAAGGTCGTCAAGACCGACGCGAAGAACGGCAAGCCGCTCGCCGGGGCCGTCTTCGAACTGTGGCGCGAGTCCAACGGGGTCATGGGTCTGCAGACCCTGCCGAACGGCACCGTGCCGCCGGACACCTGCACCGGTCCGGGCTGCTCCACGGACCGCGTTGGATCGTGCGTCTTCGACGAACTGCCGCTCGGGACGTACTACCTGCTGGAAACAGCCGTACCCGAGGGCTACGTCCTGCCGGGAGACCCGGTGAACGGGCCGTTCGTGATCACCGAGCAGAACGCCGGTGAGACCGTGACGGTCAAGGTCGCGAACAAGCGGGGAGAGCCCGGCAAGTACAAGTGACCCGGTTGCCCCCGAACCGGTGAGGCCCCCGGACGGCCGCGCTCAGCGCGTGCCGTCCCGGGGGCCTCACCGGTTCGGCTCAACTCCACGGAGCGCGGACGGACCGCTCCTGATAGCTGTGGGGTTCAGGGGCGACGGTCGCCCGGTGTGTCCGGGCGGCCGGACACCGCCGAAGGGTGTGCCGCACGAGGCACGGAGGTCGGCATGAAGCTTACGGATGCCATCGGGCGTGGGGGCGCGCCATCCATGAAGGGCGACCGGGCCGCAGCGGTACGGGGGAGGGCGTCCCGAGGGGGCACGCACGGACCAGACGCGCTCGCGAGGGCCTTCGCAGTGGTACGGCGCGGCGTCGGATCGCGGCGCTGGCCGTGGTGGGCGCGGGACTTACCGACCCGCTCCCCGGAACGGCGGCGGCCACGACGGCGCCGTCCGCTGCCGGGTCCGGTCCGGCGGTCGCGGCAGAGACATGCGCGGCCTCCACCGGCCCTTACCAGCGGCCCATGGAGCAATATCTGAAGCTGACCGTCGACGGTGCGCAGTCCCCCGAGGACTGCGCGGCGATCCGTACCTTCCAGCGGTCACAGTCGATCACCCCCGCCGACGGCTATGCCAACCTCGTCACCTACCGGACGATGACGGCCGTCGAGGCCCGCGCCGAACCCAACGCGGCCGGGGACTGTCCCGAGCGCTCGTACCGCGGCACGTGCGTCGATCTCGATCGTCAGCTCCTGTGGGTGCAGACGGGCAGCAGTGTCGTCTTCGACCCCGTCCCGATCCGTACGGGGCGCGACGACGAGGAGACCCGGACCGGCTGGCACGCCGTCTATTGGCGGGACCGCGACCACGTGTCCACGATCTACAACAACGCGCCCATGCCGTATTCGCAGCTCTTCGACGGCGGCCAGGCACTGCACGGGCGCCCCGCCGGCCTGTTCGACGGGGGCGGGTCGGCGGGCTGTGTGAACCTGCGGCTCGCGGACGCGGCGGCGCTGTGGGACCTGCTGGACATCGACGACGCGCTGTACATCTGGGGCACCAAGCCGGGTACGGCGGACTGACCCTGCGGCCGGCGAGGGGGAGGCGAACCGAGGGAGACGCACCGGGGACGACGCGCCGGGTGCGCTGGTCGTGGGTGCCGGATCGGCCGGACAGCCGACGTGTTGATGGCCGCCTTCGTCCGGCCTGCGGTGTCGAGGCTCCGGCTCCCACCGCTGCGCGCAGGCCGCACCGCGCAGCACGCGCCGTCCGCTAGCCGAGCGCGAGCATCGCCTCGGCGAGCTCGTCGGCCGCCGTGTCGGGGATCGCCGTGGCCGCCTCGTCGAGGACGAGCAGCCGCGCCCCGGGGATCTCGTGCGCGATCGCTTCCCCGTTGCCGACGGGGAAGAAACGGTCGTGCCGACCGTGGACGACGAGCGTGGGAACACCGATCCCGGACAGGCGCTCGCGCCAACGGGGTCCGCAGTCGAGCCTGGAGAACGCCATGCCCAGTTGGTTGGCCATCTGGACCGGGGGCGTGGTGCCGGGCGTGCGGTCCCAGACGCGTGCGGCGGTCGTGCGAGCGGCGTCGGGGTCGTCGCCGAGGATCTCCGCGCCGGCGGCGGCGAACTCAGCCACCGCCTCGCGGTCGGTCCAGTCGGGCATCGCATGCGCGAACAGCCGGCTCATCGTGGCCCGGTCGTGATCGGGGAGGTCGTCGTCGGGCGGGCCCGGCGCGACCGGGCGGGTGCCGACCAGGGTGAGTGCCGAGAACGCGCCCGGGTGGTCGAGCGCGGCTACCTGGGCGACCATTCCACCGACGCCGATCCCCGCGAGGTGCGCGGGCCCGCCGCCGAGCGCATCGGCCAGGGCAGCGGCGTCGGCGGCGAGGTCGCGCAGGGTGTAGGCGGGCGCCTCCGGGTCCGCTGTCGTCGACTCGCCACTGTCGCGCAGGTCGTAACGCACCACGCGTCGCCCACCATCGGCGAGTCGCTCGCAGAGCGCGTCGGGCCAGGAGAGCATCGTCGTCCCGCCCGCGAGCAGGACGAGTGGTGCGTCGCTGTCGCCGAAGGACTCGACGCCCAGGGCGACCTCATTCGCGTTCACGGTGACCATCGGATCACCGTAGCGGCCGAGAGTACGACCGGCGGGAGAACACCGTCGGCGAGTCCGCCGCAGGCTGAGCGTGTGTCCTCCGGCGGACGGAGGCAGGTGTACGGCTGTACCGAGTCACCTGACCGGGCGCGCCCACGTGACATCGGATTCGCCACGACGGGCGCTCGGGCGCACCGTGCCGAGCGGCTCAGGGCCACGACGCCCCGGGTGAGGCGGGCTTGCGGGGCAGTCGGATCTGTCCTCCGTGTCCCGTCGGCCGGTGCCTGACCGGGAAGGCCGGGCACGGGACCCGGGAGGACCGGGCACGCGACCCGGGGAGACCGGGCACGCGACCCGGGGCGCCGTACTCGGTGGCGGACGGGCCACGCGTCGACAGCCGCGAAAAGGCCACCCGCTTCCGGCCGTTCGGCTTCCTGTTGACGCCCGCCCGATGAAGGGCTTAGCTTCTGGTAAGCGCTTTCCAGCCTTACGGGAGACTACGGGCACATGAGCAGTCCACTGGGCATCACCCACGTCCACGGTGACCGGATCACCGTCACGGAGGAGCGGGGCGGCATCGATCTGATCAGCTACGTATACCGCCCGGAAGCGGCCTGGGAGGCCCCGAAGCCGTACATCCATCCCCTGCGCACGCTCGCTGATAACGTTGTCACGGATTACCGGCCCAACGATCACCGCTGGCACAAGGGCATCCAGATGACCGCCTCCCATCTCTCCGGGCAGAACCTGTGGGGAGGCAACACCTATGTACACGGCCAGGATTACCAGCCGCTGCCCGAACGCGTCGGATCGATGGCACACGTCGGGTTCGACGAGGTGTCGGCGGAGGACGGACGCGCGGTCATCGCGGAGCGGCTGACATGGCATCACCACGACGGTACGCACTGGGCGGACGAGCGCCGGCGCATCGAACTCCACGACGTGGAACATGCCGGTTCCGGCACCGGCATGGCGAGTGGCGGCGGCAGTTGGACGCTGACCTGGGCGAGCGCGATCACCAATCGGCGTACGGAGCCGCTGTGCTTCGGCAGCCCCACGACACACGGCCGGGAGGCGGCGGGCTACACCGGTCTCTTCTGGCGCGGGCCGCGCGCGTTCCGGGGCGGGCAGATCCTCGGGCCGGACGGTGCGGGCCCCGAACTGATGGGAACGCGGGCACCCTGGCTCGCCTGCAGCGGTGAGCATGACGGCGCCGACGGGCACGCCACACTGATCTTCCAGCACGCCCCGGAGAACGATCACGCGGGGGAGCACGGCACCCACCCCTCGCACTGGTTCGTCCGCAACGAGCCCTTCGCGGCGGTCGCGCCGTCCTTCGCCTTCTACGACGAACTGGAACTCGCCCCGGGCGACACCCTGTCGCGCCGCTACCGGGTCACTGTCGCGGACGGGGCCTGGGACCGCGTGCGGATCGCCGAGTACCTCGCGGAGCACCCGTGGTGAACGCGAACAAGGACAGCCTCGCCCTGTACGTGGAACTGCCGCTCGACGATTCCGGCCGTGCCCGCCTGAGCGGTCTCGCTTCCGGGCCCGTGTGGTTCGCCGAACCGGGGACCGCCTCCGCGGCGGATGCCCGCGCGCTCGCCGACGCCGACATCGCGCTCGGCAACCCCGGGGCGGCCCTGGTGGCCGAAGCCTCCAGGCTCCGGTGGCTGCAGCTCGCCTCGGTCGGGATCGACGGCTATCTCGCCCTCGACTGGCCGGTCCTCGGGCGTCGGCTGACCGTCACCAACCTGGGCGACATCTTCGCCGACCCGGTGGCCGAGTCGTGCCTCGCGGGCGTCCTGGCCCTGTACCGCGGCGTCGACGAGTTGACCAGGCTGCGCTCGCACAGCACCTGGGCGAAGTCCGCAGTCCGGCCTCGGCTGCGCCTGCTGTCCGGGGCGCGGGTCCTGGTGCTGGGCCGGGGCTCCATCGCCAGGAGGTTCGCCGAACTGCTGGGACCGTTCGGCTGCCCGGTGTCGCACTTCGCGCGTGGCTCGGGCGACATCCGTACCCTCGCGGAACTCGACGAGCGGCTGCCCGGCTTCGACGTGGTGGTGGCGCTGTTGCCCGGGACTCCCGGGACGAGTGGGCTGCTCGACGCGCGACGGCTGGCGATGCTGCGGCCGGGGGCAGTGCTGGTGAACGCCGGCCGGGGGTCGCTGGTGGACGAGGAGGCGCTGGTGTCCGATCTGTCCTCCGGGCGGCTCGGCGGAGCGGTGCTGGACGTGACGGCGCAGGAGCCGCTGCCTGCGGGGCACCCCCTGTGGACCTGCCCGAACGTCATTCTCACGCAGCACACCGCGGGCGGTTCGACGGACGAGGGATCGCGGGTCGTCGAGGTGTTCGCCGACAACCTGATCCGGTTCCGGAGCGGTTCCCCACTGCGCAACACCGTGCAGTGGTCCAGAGGATTCTGAGGACGTGACCGACATGCCCGAACCTGCTTCCGCGCACCTCGCCGCGCTCGCCGACGGCGGGGTACGTATCGCGGCGGTGCGGCCGGTCCTGCTCAGCGCCCCGTACGCCGATCCGGAGAATCTGGAGGTGCGCGTCGCGCTGCCCACGGGGTGGCGCACGACGGGTCTGGTCGAGGTGACCCTGGACGACGGGACGACCGGTCTCGGCGAGGGCTATCTCGCCGTGTTCGCACCGCACGTCTTCGTGTCGACGGTCGACCTGCTGACCCCCTACCTGCTCGGACGACCGGCCGCGGACCTGGCGGAACGCTACCGGGACATGGTGCTCGTCACGGGGTACTGGAGTCTTCAGGGGGCGGCCCGCCATGTCATCTCCGCTGTGGAAGCGGCCCTGGCCGACGCCCTCGGCAAACGGGCCGGCGTACCGGCGTACGAGCTGCTGGGCGGCCGTCGTACGGACCGGATCCGGCTCTACGCCAGCGGGGGCGACTCGACGTCCCCGGCGGCGATGAGGGACGAGATCGCCGCTGTCGCCGCCCTCGGGATCAGCACCTTCAAGATCAGGGCGCGGGGTCACGAGGCGGACAAGGCGGTGTGGACGCTGGACCAGGCGGCCCCGCACGGCGTCGGCATCGCCGTCGACATGGCCCAGAACCTCGATGACCCCGGTCAGTCGGCGGCGGACGCGCTGGCGTTCCTCGACGCGGTGAAGGCCGGTACTCAACAGCCGTTGCGATTCCTGGAGGAGCCGCTGGGCCCTGCCCGTACCCATGAGTACCCCGCTCTGCGACGGGCGGCCGGTTGCCCGGTGGCGGGCGGGGAGACCGTCACCACGGCGCGGGAGTTGCTGGGGCGCATGGCCTCGGGGTACTACGACATGGTGCAGCCGGACGCCACGGTCGTCGGCGGGCTGCGGCAGACGCTGGCCGTCTTCGCGGCCGCCGGGGAACACGGCGTCGAGACGGTCGTCCACTGCTGGGGCAGCGCGGTGTGCCAGGCGGCCAACTATCACGCCGCGTTCGCCGGCGGCGGCAGGCTGGCCGAGTGGCCCCTGCCCGCGTACGCCCTGCGGTCCGAACTCCTGGTCGAGCCGTTCCGTATCGAGGCGGGCCATCTGCTCGCCCCGCAGGCACCGGGGCTCGGCGTCAGGCTCACCGCGGAGACCGAGCAGCGCTATGCCTTCCGCGGTGACGCCGTCTACCGCTGCCTGGCCACGCTGCCGCCGCCCGTACCGGGCCGATGGCGGGCGGACTGAACGCGCGGCGGAAGCCGTACGGGCGAAAGAGCCGTATTCCAGGGCGAGGTGATGGGAAAATGCTTTCGGCGTGGTGGGAAAACGCTTTCGGCGAGGCTTGCGCACCGCTGCCTGGCTGCGAGTGCCCGTAGGCCCGGGAAGGTGGGCGGCACCTGGGCGGAACGCGTGAGGTGTTTGCGCGAGGCGGTTGTCGCGGTCCGTCGGCTTCGGCTGGGAAACTGTGCGCATGGATGCGATAGAGCGGTTCCGTGGGGCGGTCATCGAGTGGGCAGCGGGCGGTGCGGGGGCTCCAGCGGCCGCCGGGGCCGCACGCGAACTGGCTGCCCGCGGCGTTGTGCGTACGGCCGTACTCGTGGAAGGCGTAAGCGACCAGGTCGCGCTCGAAGCCCTGGCCGCCCGGCACGGCCGTTCCCTGGGCGCGGAGGGTATTCCGGTCATCCCGCTCGGAGGCGCGACCAGCATTGGCAGATTCCTGAATCTCCTCGGTCCTCAGGGGCTCGACGTCGGACTGGCGGGCCTGTGCGACGCCGGAGAGGAAAGCCACTTCGCACGCGCCCTGGAACGGTCGGGTCTCGGCCGTGACCTCTCCCGCGCCGACATGGAGCCGCTCGGTTTCTACGTGTGTGACGCAGACCTGGAGGAGGAGTTGATCCGCACTCTCGGTGCCGTCCCGGTGCAACAGGTCGTCGAGGAACAGGGCGACCTGCGGGCGTTCCATATCTTCCAGAAACAGCCCGCCCAGCGGGAGCGGAGCGTGGAGCGGCAGTTGCGGCGCTTCATGTGCACCATCAGCGGCCGGAAGAGCCAGTACGCACGATCCCTTGTCGATGCCTTGGACCTCACCCGCGTGCCGCGTCCGCTGGACCGCCTGCTCGCGCATCTGTAGCTGTGAGCCCGACGATTCGTCGACCGCACTTTCAGCGACCTGATGGGGGAAGACCCTGACCGGTCGATTGTCCCAGCGCCCGCGTGCGCCCGGTTCATCCAGGATCTGGGCTGCCGCCGTGAACGAGACCACCACGCACCATGGCAGGGGGACCAGACCGGGCAGCCCGGCCGACGCACCGGCCGTGCCGGCTCGGTGGGTCGGCTGACGGCGAGGGCCGGGATCCCGGCGGCCGGGGGTCCGCTGTCCAGGGGCCCGCTGTCCGGGGTGGCCGGTGGAGCCGGTCCCGGTCCGCTGTTCGCGCCCGGCCCCGCCCCGGCGCGGGCCTGGCCGTTATTGTCGCTGGATGCCTGAGGTTCCTGAGAAGTTCGACGCCGCGATGAACACCTGGCAGGAATGGCAGGACGCCCCCTGGGGCCGACTGCGTTACTCGATCGCCGAGGCGAACCTGCTCCGTCACCTGGACGCACTGGGTGGCGAGCCGCTGCGGATTCTCGACCTCGCCGGTGGCGACGGCGGTGACGCCCTTCGCCTAGCGGCCCGCGGGCACCGTGTCACCGTCGTCGACCACGCGCCCGCCATGCTCGCCGCTGCCACCGGGCGTGCCGTGGCAGGCGGGGTGACAGAGCTGATCGACTGTGTCGAAGCCGATGCGACCGATCTGCCCAGGGACCTCGCCGACGGAGAGTTCGACGTCGTGCTCTGCCACAACCTCCTGCAGTACATGGACGACGTCCCGGGAACGCTCGCCTCGGTGCTGGCCCCGCTGAAGCCCGGGGGCCTGGTCTCCGTCATGGCGGTCAACCGGCATGCGGCACCCTTGAACATCGCCGTCCGCGAGATGGACCCCGCGGCCGCTCTCGTCGCACTCGACACCGATCAGGCCCGGACCCGGGTGTTCGACTCGGTGCTGACACTCCACACGGCCGAGGACATCATCACCACCCTGCGGACGCTCGGATGCCGGGGCATCGCCCACTACGGCATCCGCAGCTTCTGCGACTACATCACCGACGACGCACGCAAGCACGAACCGGATTTCTACGCGGACCTCGAACGCCTCGAACTCGCCACCACCGCCCGTCCGCCCTATATGCACACGGCCCGCCTCTTCCAGCTCACTGCCTGGAAGCAGTCCGACTGACGCCGGGACCGGCCCCCGGGTCGAGCGTGCGCAGGTACGTCAAGCCGCCTCCTCGCCGGGAGTGGTGGAAACACTCCAAGACCGGCTCGTGATCGTTGTCCCTGGTGGAACCGCTGTCCGAGTACGTCCTGTCGCAGACTTGCGGGGTGTGGTGGCCCGGCGGGCCGCCACGTTTCCGTCCCAGCCGACCCAAGGACTGCAATCGTGAGCGAGCGCGTTCTCATTCCCCGTAACCGGGGATTCCTCTTCCTCGACTCCCACCCGGCGGGTTGCGAGCGGTTGGTGGCCGACATGTGGCAGGCCTGCCCCGGCCCTGCCGACATGCCGGAGGGGGACGGGCCGGTAGCACTGATCATCGGCTCCTCGGCCGGTTACGGTCTCGCGGCCACCCTCGCCGGACTCAAGCGCGCCGGCATCCGCGGCATCATGGTCTCCTTCGAGAAGGCCCCCACCGAACGGCGCACCGCCACGGCCGGCTGGTACCGAACCGCTGCCACCGCCGACATCGCCCGCACCGCAGGGCGGGATCTCGTCTTCCTCAACGGCGACGCGTTCTCCGACACGACGAAGAACCAGGTCGCCGATCTCATCGAGCGGCGGTTCGGCGGCAGGCTGGACTACCTGATCTACTCGGTGGCCGCGCCCCGGCGTACCGACCCCGCCACCGGCACCACGTACGCCTCCGTCCTCAAGCCGATCGGTCGGGCGAGCCGCACCAAGACCCTTGTCTTCGACGGTGAGGGCGTACCCGAGGTCCGCGAGGTCGAGACCGAACCGGCCGAGGGCGATGACGTCGAGCAGACCGTGGCGGTGATGGGTGGCACGGACTGGGAACGCTGGATCGATCAACTCGCGGGCCGGGGCCTGCTCGCCGACGGCTTCGCCACCGCCGCGCTGTCGTACATCGGCTCGCCGCTGACAGCGGCGATCTACCGGCAGGGCACCATCGGCACGGCCAAGACGCACTTGGAGGCCACCGCCCGCAGCCTGGACGAGCGGCTCGGCAGGACGGTGGGCGGGCGGGCCGTGACCTCCGTGAACGGCGCTGCCGTCACCCAGTCCTCCACGGCCATCCCCGGCATCGCCCTGTACACCGGCCTGCTGCGCGGCGTACTCGGAGAGGACCTGGTTCCGCCGGTGCACCAGCTCGCCGCTCTGTGGGATCAGCTCACCGGCGCCGCTCCGTCGGATCTGGACGACGAGGGCCGCATCCGTCTGGACGGCTGGGAGCTCACCGACGACGTCCAGGCGGCCGTCGCCGAACGCTGGGAGGCCGCCACCACCGACAGCATCGCCGATCTCGCCGACCTCGCCTGGTTCCGCTCCGAAGTCCAACGCCTCTACGGATTCTCGGTGCCGGGCGTCGACTACGCCGCCGCTGTTGCCACCGACATCCCCTGGCCCGACCACACGGCCTGACCCCGGCTCCGACCAGGGTGTTCCTCAGGCACCCCGTGAAGGGCCGGTCCGTTCGCCGCCGAACGGTCGCCCAGCCCGGCCCCACGGCAAGCTCACCGGCGAACCCGCCAGTCACTGACAGACACTGACACTGGTCACTGACGCAGCTCTCTGACGCAGCTCTCCGACGCCGGTCACTGACACCGGCTCCGCGCGCACAGCGGAAGAGGGCTCCCGGCGGTGGAGATCATCCGCCGGGAGCCCTCGGGGCCGGACCGAGTGACCGGTGTCAGGGAGTGCAGTTCAGCGTGCCGGCGCGCAGCGCGTGGCCGCCGTCATTGGCGTCGTCGGACCAGATGACCGGCTTGTGGCCGCCGCTGCAGGCGGTGTTCGGGGCGATGGCGAAGCCCTCGTTGTTGTAGTCGCCCATGCCGGCGGGGCGATCGTAGGTGTGCGTGAGGGCGAACTTGCCCTGGGCGTTGATCCCCAGGGTTGAGGTGCGGCCTTCGCAGGTGTCGTCGCAGACGGCCCACAGGTGTCCGGTGGCGGGCTCGAACTCCAGGTCCATCACGCCGGAGAAGCCGCTGGTGATGGTGGCGACCCGGGTGTAGCCGCCGCCGGACTGGTCGAGGGCGTAGGCGTAGACGGTGCCGTTGTCCTCGACCCCGACGAAGAACAGGCCACTGCCGTGGCCCGGGTAGCCGGCCGGGCTGTACGCGGCACCGGTGCGCTCGTCACGGAAGCCGTTCGCGGTCAGGAAGGTGTCCGGGATCCACGAGATGGCTTCGGGTCCGGCGTTGGCCGGCAGGGAGGGCAGGTCGGAGGTGAGGTTCCACTCCGCTGCCGCGTTCAGCGAGGACGCCGTGGAGGAGGCGTCGAAGCGCAGGATCTTCGGTGCGCTCGTGGAACCCTTGCTGTTGTCGCGTTCGGTGGCGACGAACATCCCGTCGGGAGTGACGACCACACCCTCGGCATCGGGCTCACCACTGCCGCCCGCATAGCGCAGAGTCTTGCCGGAGGCCCAGCCCCCGGCCGGGTCGGGGCGCCACTTCGCACCGTCGGGCACGAGCCGGTAGAGCTTGCTGGGGCCGTTCTGCACGGCCCAGAGAACGCCCGAGCTCTCGAAGGAGAGACCGCTGAGGTTCTCCCCGAACACGTTCGAGGCATCGGCGACGGTCACCGCCGAGCCGCCCGGCCATGTGGTGTCGGAGCCGCCGGTGTCGCCGCAGGCGTTCGCCGCACCCTTGGTCGGGGCGGTGGTGGTGCGGAACGCACTGGTGCCGTCCCCGCACCGCCCGAAGGTGGTGGTGGCATGGTCGGTCCAGGTGTACGAATCCACCGCGGTGGAACCGTCCGCCGTGAACAGCCGCGCGGAGTCCGCACTGCCCAGACCGAACGCGGAGTCGACGTCCAGGGCCAGGAAGGCGCCCGGAGCCAGCGACGTGTTCTTGCCGATCGTGTAGGAGTGGGAGTTGTCGTTGTCCTTGACGACCCACTTCGACACGTCGACCGCGGTGGTCCCCGTGTTGACGAGTTCGATCCAGTCGCCGGGGCTGCCGCCGCTCGATTCGACCTCGTTGATCCGCACCGTGGACTGTTCCTGCGCCGAGGCCGGCGCACCGGACAGGCCGAGGGCCAGAAGGGTCAGGGCGACGGCGGTGATGTGGGCTTGTCCACGCCAGTGGGTACGCAAGGTAGCCGGTCCTCTTCTCAGGGGTCGGGCAGGTGGAGGAGCGCGCTCACGCTCCTGGCGAAGCTTCGGCCACACCGGCGGCCATGGGATGAACATGCCACAAACTGTGCGGGGAACTCATGGAAAGAGCTTGGTAGGTCGGTTGACTGGTCGGTCGGTGGTCCGGTCGGTGGTCCGGTGGCCGGACGGCGTCGTCCTCCGGCCACTTCACAGCAACGCCCGCCGGTACAGCCGCCGTTGCCGGTCCTCGGCGAAGAGCTACCGGAGGGTCCGCCGCAGTCCTTCATACAGAGAAGTGGGCTCGATCCCGGGGAAGAGTCTACGCAGCGGTGCGCCGTCCGCCTGGGAATGCTCGACGTCCCCGGCGCGGCTCGGCCTGAATTCGAGGCAAGGCGCGGTCCCCGTCACCAGCTCCCGCTCCGCGATCAGGCCCGTGAGCGAAGTCCGCCTGCCATGGGCGAGGTTCACCGGATCGAGGATGGAGATGCTGCGGAAGTTCTCACCATCCACCTTCGAAGAGGGCGAGAAGGGGCGGCGCCGGGTCTGCCGCCGTGGTCACGTTTGCCACGACGACAACAGCCATGACCAGGGCCAGCAGTGCCGAGAGAATCCCGGACCACCTCAGCGCGCGTCTCGCTCGCCTGTCGGAGAGTCCTGATCCCGCAGCCTTCTTCAACAACACCACGCTCATGGCGATGAGGGCGGCCGCCACGATGCCGGAAAGCACGACCATCGCCACGTGATACCGGGCGAAGTCGCCGATCATTACATCGAGGACAGGTGAGGACGGGCCACTCGTACTCGGCAAGTCGGCCAGTCGCTGCCGGACCTGATCGAGCGTATCGGCGAGACTCCCCTCGCCTGTCCCTGCTCCGAGCAACGGCAGCAGTGAAGCGAAGGGCGCTTTCGCACCCTGGATGTTGGCCATGACCGCCGCCAGCGAGAGCAGCGCGAGCACCGTGACGAGAACGCCGGCCGACGCGAGGAATGCCTGCCTGCCCGTCTCGTCACCGGTGGCTCCGAGGAATGCCTTCCAGAGAAGACCGCCGAGGGCAGCGAGCACGACCAGCAGAACCATGGCGATCACGGCTTTTGCCAGGTGGTAGTGGAACCAGTAGTTGACCACCCTTTCCAGGCCGGGGGAGAACTCCCGGTCGCCGGAACTCCAGTACCCGGCGAACGCCCTGCGGAAGGATGTTGCGAGGTCCTGCTCGTCGTCGAAGCCGCTGCCCGACGTGCGTGCCGCCAGTGCGCGAGGGCCGACGACGAAGGCGGCGATGAGGGCCACCGTGAGAGCCACGAGCGCGGCGAGTGTGCGACCGGGCATACCTGCGGACCGTGGTGGTGCTGCTGCGCTGTGCACGGAGAATCCTTCGGCTCGATCGAGTGTGCGGTCGGCACGCCGGACCGCGGGTCGGCTGGTTGACGAGGTCGGTTCAACGATGCGCGCACCCAGGTCGTTCGAGGCGTGGTCGCGATGCCGGGGCACAGGTCCAGAACGCAGAACGCAGAACGCAGAACGTGGGATCCGGGACGCGGAACCGGCTGGGACGGCACCGCGGGTGCCGTTGCCGTCCCAGCCACCATTCCGTACTGGTGGTCGTCCGGTCACGGGGGTCCGCCGCACACTTGTGGGTAGGGCAAGCCCCACCTTTCGGGGTCCGGGAGAGAGTGCCGCTGTAGTGCGTCGAACGCTGATCCCGGCACCGCTGCCGGTCGGGCCGCAGTGTGCCGCGCGTTCGTCAGCATGCCGCGCCAGGAGGCCCGTTCGGGTACATGTGGCGGCAACGAATGTCCCGGATCACCGCTGTTGGAAGACAATGTCTGCCTTGTCAGGCGTAGCCCCAAGGAAGACCATGCGCATCTGTACGACCGCCTCCGCGGCATTCGCGGCGACACTCCTGGTGACGGCTCTCACCTCCTGCACGCAGTCCGAAGCAGAGGTGCGTGCCACATGCGAGCGGGCTCTGGACAACCACTCGACGCTCAGCTTCCGGCCGAGGGCGTGCGTGGACGTACCCGACGAGGCCTACCGAACGCTCCTGTTGGTGTACGAACTGAAGGCGGAGGGGCTCGACTGAGAGCCGTCCCGTAGCGGTCGCCCGCTCACGACACCGCTTGGGGCGGCTGCGGATCAGTCCTTGCGCCCCGTCGCGGCTACGGTGATGCCGAGGCCGATCATCGTGAGCCCGCCGACCCCTCCGACCAGGGAGAGCCGCCGAGGTGAGCGGGCGAACCAGTCCCGTCCGGTTGCCGCGGCCAGTCCCCACAGACTGTCGCAGGCCATGGCGATGATGTTGAAGACCAGCCCGAGCAGGAGCATCTGGAGCACGACGTTGCCTTGGGCGCGGTCGACGAACTGCGGCAGCACGGCGGCGAAGAACACGAGTGTCTTGGGGTTGGCCACACCGACGGCGAACCCTTCCCACATCGTGCGGCGGCCACCCTGCTGGTTCTGTTCGGTGGTGAACGTGGTCTGCAGCGAGCCACGTTGCCGCCACGCCTTCACACCCAGATACACCAAGTAGGCCGCACCGGCCAGTTTGAGCACCGTGAAGACCAGGACGGAGCGTTCCACGATCGATCCGATCCCGAGAGCCACGGCCAGGATGAGTACATAGGCGCCCAACGTGTTCCCCACAACGGTGGTCAGCGCGGCGCGCCGCCCCTGCGCCAACGCCCGCCCGATCACGAACAGCACACTGGGTCCGGGGATCACGATCAGCAGGAACGACATAGCCGCGAAGGCGAGCAACCGCTCAACAGACAGCATGGCGCCCATGCAAGCACAGGCCCGGCGCGCACACTCGCGGCATTGTCGGGATCCTCCCCGTACGCCCCGTAGAAGAACGCTCCCCGCCGTGTGATCGCATGCTCCGGCTGCCGTAGGCGTCTCCGTCGGCGCGGCAACCGGCCGTACCTCGCCGCCGTCCTCATCCGGATCCGGCGATAAGTCGCCAGGCCGACGACCGACCGGAGCCGGCCCGTCCGGCGACGCGAACCGGATGATGCTCACCGCGCGACGGGTGTGCCGATCGACATGGCGCTCTTGAAAATGGTGGGCGCGAGCGTGTTCTGAATGTCGGGTCGGACGCGAAGCGGATTTCCTGGCGTACGCGCACGATGCGGCCCTCCTCGTCGATCCATACCTCGGCGTCGATCGCGGTGGCGGGGTTCGGATTGCGCCCGGCGGTCCGGTCGACCGACTCGATGTCCTTCGGCGTGAGGCGGGCCGACACACGCATGGGCTCGCTCCCCCGGTGCACGGAGGCGCTGCGATCGAGCATGAGGCGCACGTACTGCGGAAGCCGGTCCATGGGTATACCGCCCTTGGCCGCCGACGCGGGGAATTCCTGCCACACACCGGGGTTCCGCTCGCGCGCCGGTACACCTTCTGCCGGGTGATCACGACGTGTTCGGTGTACTGCTCGGTCTTGTCCGTCGTGCGCCCCGTCAAAGGCGCGTTGAGGTTGATCCGTCCCACCACGAGTTGCAGTCGCCTGGGCCCGGACCGCGTGACAGCGCGGCGGATGATGGGCTCATCCTTCCTGGCTGCGGGGAGCAGGTTTCGTGCGGGGGAGATGGTGTGATCGAGCGGGCGCTGAACCGCCGCAGAACCGGACCTTGCGCCCGTACACCCCTGCGCCCGTACACCCCTGCACCCGTACGACCCTGCGCCCGTACGACCCTTCGGCTGACACCGACACCGACACCGGCAGCCACACCGACTCCGACACCGGCAGCCACACCGACACCGACACCGGCAGCCACACCGACACCGACACCGGCAGCCACACCGGCACCGACAGCGGCCCCGACGAAGTGCGGGGCCGGCGGCTCAGCCCATCGGGCGATGGTCAAGGATCCTTCCGGGATCACCACGTCCGACCTTGCCGGGAAACACCTGGCTGAGCGCTCCGGTGGGCCCGGAGGGCCGAACCGGAGCGCTCACAAGGAGGCGCTGGGCAGCGCGGCCTCCGCGGGCGTGCCGCCCGGTCCACGGTCAGCCGGTGGCGAGGAGTTCGAGCGTATCGATCACGCGGTTCGAGAAGCCCCACTCGTTGTCGTACCAGGCGACCACCTTGACGTGGCGGCCGTCGACGCGGGTGAGGGCCGAGTCGAAGATCGCCGAGGCGGGATTCCCCGTGATGTCGGACGACACGAGCGGGTCGTCCGAGTACTCGAGTACGCCGGCGAGCGGCCCCTGCGCCGCGGCGCGGTAGGCAGCCAGCACGTCCTCGCGCGTCACGTCGCGGGCGACGGTCGTGTTGAGTTCGACGATCGATCCGACCGGAACCGGCACGCGGATCGAGTCGCCCGACAGCTTGCCGTCGAGCTTCGGCAGCACGAGGCCGATCGCCTTGGCGGCGCCTGTCGTGGTCGGCACGATGTTGACAGCGGCGGCGCGGGCGCGGCGGGCGTCGCGGTGCGGACCGTCCTGAAGGTTCTGCTCCTGGGTGTAGGCGTGCACCGTCGTCATGAAGCCGTGCTCGATGTCGGCAAGATCGTCGAGCACCTTGGCCAGCGGAGCGAGCGCGTTGGTCGTGCACGAGGCGTTCGAGACGATCGTGTGCGCGGCGGGGTCGTACGCGCCGGTGTTGACCCCGAACGCGAGCGTGACATCGGCACCGTCCGCCGGCGCGCTGACGAGTACCTTCTTCGCGCCCGCGTCGAGATGGCCGCGGGCGGCCGTGGCCGAGGTGAAGCGGCCGGTCGCCTCGAGCACGATGTCCACGCGGAGCTCGGCCCAGGGAAGCTGCGCCGGTTCGCGCTCCGCGAGCACGGTGATGCGGCGGCCGTCGACGACGAGCACGTCCCCGTCGACCGACACCGGGCGGCCGAGCCGGCCCGCCGTCGTGTCGTAGGCGAGCAGCCGCGCGAGGGTGGCGGGCTCCGTGAGGTCGTTGACGGCGACGATCTCCAGATCGCTGTCGCGTTCGAGCAGCGCGCGCAGCACATTGCGTCCGATGCGGCCGAATCCGTTGATGGCGATGCGAGTCATGAGTGGTGTCCCTTCGGGTTCAGCATCAGGTTCTCGCGCGGCATCCGCTGGTAACAGCGGCGTGATCGCCACGGTCCGCAAGGATCGCGCCAGGCGGCGGCGAACGACTACTGCCCCTGGGTGAAGGTGCGCCGATACTCGCTCGGTGTGGTGTCGAGGATGCGCTGGAAGTGCAGCCGCAGATTCGCACCGGTACCGAGGCCGACGTCGGCGGCGATCTGTTCGACGCTCCGCTGTGAACGTTCGAGCAGCTCACGGGCCAGATCGATGCGGGCTCGCATGACCCACTGCATCGGCGTGTACCCCGTGTCCTCGACGAAGCGCCGCGAGAACGTGCGCGGCGACACCGCCGCATGCCGGGCGAGCACGTCAAGGGTGAGGGGCTCACCGAGGCGGTGCAGCGCCCACTCCCGCGTGGCGGCGAACCGCTCGCCGAGCGACTCGGGCACACTCCGCGGCACGTACTGTGCCTGACCGCCGCTGCGGTAGGGGGCCGCCACCAGGCGCCGCGCCGCGTGGTTCGAAGCGGCCACTCCCAGATCGCCGCGCAGAATGTGCAGGCACAGGTCGATGCCCGAGGCGGCGCCGGCCGACGTCAGTACGCTGCCCTCGTCGACGAACAGAACGTTCTCGTCGACCTGAACGAGTGGACGCTTCGCCGCGAGCGCCCGCGTGTAGTGCCAGTGAGTCGTGGCGCGTTTGCCGTCGAGCAGGCCCGTGGCAGCGAGTGCGAAGGCGCCCGTGGAGATGGCGGCGAGCCGGGCGCCCCGATCGTGGGCGGCGATCAGCGCATCGACGACGGCTCGCGGCGGATCGTCACGGTCCGGGTGCCGGTAGCCGGGAACGAAGACGATGTCGGCCCACGCGAGTGCGTCGATGCCGTGGGCGACGTAGTACGACAGGCCGTCGCCGCCGGCCACGAGACCGGGTGCCGCGCCGCACACCCGTACCTCGTACGGCATGCTCGCGCGGGTCGTGAACACCTGCGCGGGAATACCGACATCAAGAGGCTTCGCACCCTCGAGCACGAGGACGGCGACGTGGTACAGGGGTGAGGCGGGCACGAGGAAGAGGGTACGGGGGATGCGGAGCGCATCGGCCCAGCCGCGGTCCTGCCGCGGATCCGGACAGTGCTGCCGTCATCCGATCGCTCAGGACTCGATCATGAGTACGGCGACCCCACGGCCTTCCGCAACACCCTTTAGCCGACCCATCCCCGCAACAGTTCCTCCCGCTCCGCCTCGCGGGGCGATCCGCCCTCCCATGCGCGGCCCCACTCCGACATCGCCGCCAGCGCCGTGGACATCGTCGCGGCGCCCTCGGTGAGGCGGGACAGGAGGGCTCGGGAAAGATCGACCTCTGTGGCGGAGTAGCCCACGGCGGCGGCCACGTAGGAATGGAGCTCGTGGATCCCGGTGGACGATTCCACGCGCACCGACATCATTGGCGGTGCCTCGTCCGCATGGCCCAGGCCCACGGGCGTGGCCAGGTTCAGCACCACGCCCAGCGCCACGTCCTTCAGTACGCCGACCTGCCGCTTGAGGGACTTCACGGGGGCGTCGGCCACTGTCAGGGCTCGCACGTCCTCCCACAGATGGAGGCCGGACTGCCCGTCGCCGAGAGCGTCCACGCCTTCGGAGGTCAGGCGTACCCCGGGACCCGGACCGGAGGGCTTCGCGCCCACGTACACATCGCCGCCGGCGATCCAGAACAGGCCCACCATGGCCATGTGTTGCTCACTTCCCACGACCGGAGAACTCTGTCGTGTCGCACATCAAACGAATCGGGACGCCCTCCGCAACGCGCGAAGGGGCCGGGAAGTTCCGGTTCCCGGCCCGTAAACTCTGCCCCAATCGGCGGGCGGACGTCCCACCGGCCTTCACGGTCTGTGCCACGAAGGCCGGGAAGGCGCGCCCGACTCGGGGGAATCAGCACGGAGTACGACCCTGAGGGCTGTCCCGTAGGTCCCCGGCGGGCGCACGACGACAGGGCCGTTCCGGGTTCCGGTGTCGGAACCCGGAGGGGGCGGCGCGCATCGCCGGCAGGGCCATGGGAAATGAGCCGCGCCGCCCTGCGGAACCGCCGGGAGGGGCATGCGGCATGCAGGGCACTCGTTCCGGTACCTCCCCGGGGCAGGCCGGGGGAACGGACCCGCGGATGTCCGCGGCATCCGCGCGGGATCAGAACAGCCGGACCGGTTCCGGCATCTCCGGGACCACGAACAGCACCGGGTCGCCCTGCGGTGCCTGGACCGGCTTCAGGCTTCCAGGACACGACTTCAGCTCCGCGGTTCTGCCCGACGCGGGGTCATGGCGGTAGACGAGGCCCTTGCGGCTGACCGCGACATCGCGGCCGCACCCGGGCTCGGGGCACTCCGTACGGGGAAGAGACATCTCCCCAGTCTGGCGCCTCCTTTGACCGGCCCCGCCCCCGCCCCGTCGAACTCGTCCCCGGGAACCGGCCCGTGCCCCGTGCCGGACCGTCCGAAAAGGGGCCCTCGTCCACGCGGCGGTGCTCCCCGCGAACGGTCATGAAACAGGTCACAGGAACCCGGCCGGGACCACGGAGAGACAACGAGTGTGAGGGAACCAGAAGACGACCTGCGCCGACGCGTGCGCGCAGGGGAACGCGAAGCATTCGCCGAGCTCTACGAACAATGCGCCCGCAGGGTCTACCGGCACGCGCTGCGGCTGACCGGTGACTGGTCGACGGCGGAGGAGGTCATGTCCGAAACCTTCCTGGCGGCCTGGCACGGGCGGGAACGTGTGGTGGACGGCGAGGGATCACTGCTGCCCTGGCTCCTGGGCATCGCCACCCACAAGTGCGAGAACGCCCGGCGCGGGCTCCGCCGACGCCTGGCCTTCCTGGCCCGCCAGCCGCAGCCCGCCCCCGTCGCCGACTTCGCTCCCGAGACCGTCGGGCGCCTTGACGACCTACGGCGCCTCCGGGCGGTCCGGGACGTGCTCCAGCACCTGCGGCGTCAGGAGCGCGAGGTGCTGTCCCTGTGCGTGTGGTCCGGGCCGGACTACCAGCAGACCGCCGAGGCCCTGGGCGTTCCCGTCGGGACGGTGCGCTCCCGTCTCTCGCGGGGCCCGGAAGAAGCTGGCCGGGCTCACGGAGGAAAGGGCGGAACCCACCACCGCCCGCGGAGAGATGACAAGTACGGCCGCACTCGCGGCCCTGCCCGTGCGGGAGGAGACCACATGAATCACGATGACACGCACCCTTCCCGGAACCACGACGAGGACGCCCGGGAGATCGCCCGGCTGCGGCCCGCTCCCGGACCAGCCTCTTCCCGCTCTGTTTCCCCCGGTTCTCCCGGATCTCGAAGTTCATCGCACCCCTTCATCTGGGGTGTTGCGACGACCACTAGAACTGAAGGACCACCCCGGGGGTGTCAACGGGCCGGACGGCGGGCGCCGTCCGGCCCGCCGCTGCCGTGCTCCAGCAGATCTCGGACGCCGCCGGCGGGAACGACGCCCCTGCCGTGCGGGACGACCAGTTCCTCTGCACCCGCTCCAAGGTCCGCCAAGCGGACCTGACCGGCGGCACGGCCGTGGTGAGGACTTCGCCTTTCTCGGCTCTCGCAGCTATCTGACCGAGGATGCCGTGTACGGGAAGTCCGGAACACTGCTGTCCAGCAGTGCCGAGATCCAGCACGGCATCGTCGACAAGGCCGGACGCAGACCCGCAGGGGCAGGTGAGTCCGCAGGGGAACGTGAGTCCGCCGGGGCACGTGAGCCCGCCGGAAGCAAGCGGAACAGCTGACTCGGTTGCCCACTCCCGGTCCAGGGGCGTGCTCCGCTCGGAGGAGTCCGATTCACGTGTGGGGCGGGCGATGCGACGGTGTGGGGGAGCGCCACTCGTCTTCGAGGATGCTGAAGAGTTCGGAGTCCCGCCAGCCGTCCCGGATCAGCGTGGTGTGACGCAGGCGCCCTTCCCATGTCATGCCGAGCTTGCGCAGAACCCGTGCCGACCCGAGGTTCCGGGGGTCGCACGTGGCATGGATGCGGTGGAGTCCGAGATCCTCGAACCCCCGTGCCAGCAGTTCTTCGCCGATCGCCGTTCCTGCTCCCTGCCCCCAGACCCGGGGATGCACGGCGTAGGTGATCTCACCCTGACGATGCGCCCGGCTCCGGACGTGGACTTCGCCCATCCCGACCACATCGGCCCCGAAGCGGGCTGTGTAGGCGAACCGCCGCTGAGGCGAGTGGGACCGGGCCGCGACCGCGGCCGCCACGAACGCACGCGTCTCCTCCTCGGTGTTCGGTCCCCAGCTCTGGAAGCGGCAGACCTGGGCGAGGGAGGCCCAGGAGTGGACAACTCGCCAGTCCGCGAGCTCGATTCTGCTCAGGGTCACCGAACGGCCGGCCATGAGACGATCTTGTCAGGTGAGGTCGCCCGGGGCTACCGGTCCGTCTCCGCCATCGCGAGGCCGTCTCCCGGACCCCGGTACCTCGGGCCGGTCACCGGATGCGGTACGAAGTCCGGTGTGAACGAACAGACTCAGCCCGCGACCGTTCGCGTGTTCATCGCCCTCGCCCCGCCCGACCACGCGAAGGAGGAACTCGCCCGGGAACTGCGCCCCGCCTATGACACGCATCCGGACCTGCGGTGGAACCGCATCAAGGACTGGCACATCACCCTGGCGTTCCTCGGGGAACTGCCGGTCGGGACGGTCCCGCTCCTGCGGGCGCCGCTCGCCCGCCTCGCGGCGGACCATCGGCCACCCCGTCTGGCACTGCGCGGCGGCGGAAGCTTCGACGACCGGGTGCTGTGGAGCGGAGTCGACGGAGACCTCGACGAGCTGCACACGCTCGCCGCCGAGGTGCGTACCGCGGTCAGGAGCAGCGGTGTCGCCTTCGAGGAACGACCCCTGCGCCCCCATCTCACGTTGGCCCGAGCCCGGCGTGGGGACCGGACCTCGGCCGGAGAAGTCGCCGAGACGCTCGCCGGCTTCACCGGCCGCCCCTGGCCGGCCGAACGTCTGCACCTGGTCGGCAGCAACGTCGGCCGCAGCCGTGGGCCGATCCACTACCGCGACATCGAGGCGTGGGCGCTCGGCGGTGACGACGGCGACCGCGATGGTGACCGCGATGGTGACCGCACCGGAACCTGAAGCGGTCGGCCGGTGAGGTCCGGTGGGGGTTGCCGGTGACGCCCGGCGCCGGGCGGTCACAGCACCGGGCGGTCACAGCACCGTACGCACCGGTTCCGCCGGTCGCGGGATCAGGAGTGCTCGTGGGCGGGAATGTCCTCGGTGGCGGCCCAGCTGGCGAGGAGTCGCAGCGCGTCATGGTCGGGGGTGTCCGGCGCGGCGGTGTACGCGGTGAGGGTCAGACCGGGCTGCGCGGGCAGCTCCATGGCGTTGAAGTCCAGGGCGAGGAAGCCGATGGCGGGGTGGCGGAAGGACTTGCGTCCGGTGTGATGCAGGCGCACGTTGTGTTTGGCCCAGGCGGCGCGGAAGTCCTCGCTACGGATGACGAGTTCGCCGATGAGGCCGGTCAGCCCGGTGTCATGAGGAGCTCTTCCGGCCTCGGTGCGCAGCAGGGAGACGGTGGTGTTCAGGGCCTCGTCCCAGTCGGGGAAGTAGTCCCTGCCGCGCGGGTCGAGGAACTGGAAGCGGGCGATGTTGACGGGGCGGGGCGCGTTCTCGGTGTAGAGGGGGGAGTAGAGGGCGCGGCCGAGGCGGTTGCCGGCGAGGATGTCCAGGCGGCCGTTACGGATGAAGGCCGGTGAGCCGGTCATGGAGTCCAGCACGCGCAGCATGCTGTCCGGCAGCGGTCCACGGGTGCGTACGGTACGGCGGGCGGGGCGTTTGGCCGCTGCGCGGGCCAGGTCGTGGAGGTGGGCGCGTTCCGCGTCGTCCAGCTCACATCATCACGATCTCCTCTCTGGCCGGAGCCGTCGGCCCGGAGTTCTGCGTCGCCTACGCCGCCGCGAAATTCGGTGTCGAGGGCTTCATGGAGTCCCTGCGCCACGACGTCGAGCCGTTCAACATCCGTACGACGATCGTCCAGCCGGGCTTCTTCCGCACCGAGCTGCTGGTGGATGCCTCCACCACCTGGGCGGAACTGTCCGTCGACGACTACGCCGAGCGCACCGCGGCCACCAAGAAGGTGTGGGAGTCCATGAACGGGCAGCAGGCCGGTGCCCCCGTGAAGCTCGCCGAGGCCCTGCTGACGATCGCGGGCCAGGAGCAGCCCCCGGCCCGCTTCGTCGCCGGTGCCATCGAGGCCGTTGCCGAAAAGGCCAGGGGACTGCTGGCGCAGGCCGAGGAATCGCGCGAGCTGGGCGCCTCCCTCGCCCACGACGACGCTGCCTGAGCGGCAGTGCCGCCGGCGGCCGACGACACCGAGCGCGACATCCGGGCGTCGGCGCCGGGCGCCCGACAGCCGGTCCACCTGCTGTTCGGCCCATTCGGGGGCGGCGAGCAGCGCGACGTGCGCGGCGGAGGCCGGTATGCCCCCCCAGCGGGGGAGGTCCAGGCCCGGACCGGTCAGGAAGACCCACCGTGAACCGGAACCGGGGCCAGAAACGGAACCGGAACCGGGGCCAGAAACGGAACCGGAACCAGAACCGGAACCGGAACCGGAACCGGGAGCACGGCGCGAGGCCGCGGCCGGTGTCCTGTCCCGGTCGCGGCCCCGCGGGCTCTGAGCCCGGTCACGAGCAGCAGCCGCCCGATGACGCCTCGTTCCGGGCGGTCGCCAGGGGCAGGGAGGTGCCGGCAGTGCCAACGGTGCCGGGCTGTACGCGTTCGGAGGCCGGTGCGGTACGGCAGCATCCGGCGTCGGTCTGTCCGGCGGTGGGGTCGTCGAAGAGGCCGGCGCCACCGCAGACCCCGGTTTCGGGGAGGGTGAGTTCGACGCGGTCGGCGGAGTCGGTGTCGCCGGCGAGGGCGGCGACGACGGATCGGACCTGTTCGTAACCGGTCATGGCGAGGAAGGTCGGGGCGCGGCCGTAGGACTTCATCCCGACGAGGTGGACGTCTGCCTCGGGGTGGGACAGCTCGCGGTGGCCGTGGGGCTGGACAGTGCCGCAGGAGTGCTGGTTGGGGTCGATCAGCGGTGCCAGTCCGGTGGGTGCCTGGAGGCGTTCGTCCAGGCCGAGGCGGAGTTCGGAGAGGAACGAGAGATCGGGCCGGAACCCGGTGAGCACGATCACCTCGTCGACCGGGTCGAGGCGGCGTCCGTCCTCGGCGGTCAGGGCGAGGCGGCCGTCGTCGGTGCGCCGGACGCTCTCGGTGCGGAAGCCGGTGACCGCGTCGGCGTGGCCGTCCTCGACGGCGGCCTTCGCGGCGAGTCCGAGGGCGCCGCGGGCGGGCAGCTGATCGGCCTCCCCGCCGCCGAAGGTGGAGCCGTTGATGCCGCGGCGCAGGATCCACACCGCGTGCGTGCCGGGCTCGTCCTTCGCGAGGCCGGCGAGGGCGGCCAGGGCGGTGAACGCGGAGGCACCGGACCCGATCACGGCGGTTCGCCTGCCTGCGTAGCGGGCGCGGACGGCCGGGTCCTGGAGGTCGGGGACGCGGTAGGCGATGCGGTCGGCGGCGGCCTTCTCCCCGAGGGCTGGCAGCCCGCTCGCCCCGGCCGGGCCCGGGGTCCTCCAGGTGCCGGAGGCGTCGATGACGGCGCGGGCGAGGACGCGTCGCTCCCCGTCAGGGGTGGTGAGGTGCAGGACGAAGGGCAGGCTGTCGCGGTCGGCGTCGACGATACGGTCGCGGCCGGCGCGGGAGACCCCGGTGACGGTCGCGTCGTAGCGGATGCGGTCGCCCAGGACATCGGCCAGTGGCTGGAGGTACCGGACGGCCCAGTCCCCTCCCGTCGGGTACGTGTCCGCGTCGGGCCTGGCCCAGCCGGTCGGTGCCAGAAGCTTCTCGGCGGCCGGGTCGGTGATCTCGCCCCAGGTGGAGAACAGCCGCACGTGCGACCAGTCGCGCACCGAGGTGGCGGCGGCGGGGCCTGCCTCCAGGACCAGTGGTTCGATGCCGCGCTCGGTCAGGTGGGCGGCGGCTGCCAGCCCGACGGGGCCGGCGCCGATGACGGCGACCGGAAGGTCTGCGGTGGTGGTCATGGCGGTGATGTCCTCCGGGACGAGCGGCCTGCCCGAGCCGCTGTTTCGATTGCTGTCGATATTCGAACCTTGCACCCGGTATTGATGAATGTCAACATAGACATATGTCGAAGTCCGAGGTTGTGGAACTGCCGGTCCTGGACCCCGCCGCCGCGGTGCCGTGCTGCCCGCCGATCACCGCCGGGGAACTGTCGCAGGACGACGCGGAGAGGATGGCCGCCATGTTCAAGGCGCTGTCCGACCCGGTACGGCTGCGTCTGTTCTCCAAGGTCGCCTCCCATCCCGGCGGCGAGGCATGCGTGTGCGACATCTCCGACGTCGGCGTCTCCCAGCCGACCGTTTCCCACCACCTGAAGAAGCTGCGCGAAGCCGGGCTCCTGACCTCCGAACGGCGGGGGACCTGGGTCTACTACCGGGTCGCCCCGTCCGTGGTGGCGGCCATGTCCGCCATGCTCGACCTGCGCACCACCTCTGCTCGCGGCCGCTGACCGCCGGGCCTCCCGGCCCCGGAAGCCGGCGCCCGGAGGCCGGGGCGGTATGTCAGCCGGTCCTGCCCGGTGTGGTGAGCGCCGAGGGGGTGAACGTCCTGCGCCAGGCGAGCGCGACGTACACGAGCCCGATCAGGACCGGCACTTCGATGAGCGGGCCCACGACGCCGGACAGCGCCTGGCCCGAGGTGACGCCGAAGGTGGCGATGGCCACGGCGATGGCGAGTTCGAAGTTGTTGCCCGCCGCGGTGAACGCGAGGGTGCTCGTGCGGTCGTAGGCGAGTCCGAGGCTCTTGCCGAGAAGGAACGAGCCGAAGAACATGATGGCGAAGTACACGAGCAGCGGCAGGGCGATCCGGGCGACGTCCAGGGGCTGGGAGGTGATCGTCCTCCCCTGCAGGGCGAACAGGATCACGATCGTGAAGAGCAGGCCGTACAGGGCCCAGGGGCCGATCCTCGGCAGGAACGCCGCTTCGTAGGCCTGGCGGCCCATCCTCTTCTCGCCGATGCGGCGGGTGAGGAACCCGGCGAGCAGCGGGACGCCGAGGAAGACGATGACGTTGAGCGCGATGTGCCACACCGGTACGTCCAGGCCCTGGCCGTCGCCCAGACCCAGCCACCGCGGCAGCAGGTCGAGGTAGAACCAGCCCAGCACGCCGAACGCGATGACCTGGAAGACGGAGTTGAGTGCGACGAGTACGGCTGCGGCTTCGCGGTCGCCGCAGGCGAGGTCGTTCCAGATGATGACCATGGCGATGCAGCGGGCCAGGCCGACGATGATCAGGCCGGTCCGGTACTCGGGCAGGTCGGGAAGGAAGATCCACGCGAGGGCGAACATGACGGCCGGGCCGGCGACCCAGTTGATGACCAGCGAGGACACCATCAGTCTGCGGTCGCCGGTGACGGTGTCGAGCCTGTCGTAGCGGACCTTGGCCAGCACCGGGTACATCATGACGAGCAGGCCCAGTGCGATCGGCAGTGAGATCCCGCCGACCTCGATCTTCGCCAGCGCGTCGTTCATCCCCGGGATGAGGCGGCCCAGGGCGAGGCCGACGGCCATGGCGAGCAGGATCCACGCCGCGAGGTACCGGTCGAGGGTGGAGAGCTTCCGGGCGATCGAGCCGCCCTCGCCCCCGGCCCGACCGGCAGTGGCCTGATCGCCGGCGTCGGCGGAGGAGAGGGAGGCCGTCGTGCTGCGCTCGGCGGTCACGGGCAGGCCCTCTTGTTCCTGCCCGCGGTACGGGCGGACTCGGCCAGCCCCGCGAACTGCTCCGAGAGGCCGGCGAGGACCTCGGGGCGCAGTTTGTAGTAGGTGAAGCGGCCGCACGGCTCGGTCTCCACCACACCGGCCTCGCGCAGGACCTTCAGATGGTTGGACAGATTGGTCTGCTTCGCGCCGGTCTCCTCGGCCAGGTGCGTCGTGCAGAGCGTCTCGCGCGCCAGCAGGGTCACGATCCGGAGGCGGAGCGGATCGCCCAGCACCCGGATCAGATCAGGATCGACTGAAGTCAGCATGTGCTGATACTTTCACGTCATCGCCCGCTGATGTCATCGAGGGCTGATTCATTTGGCGGCTTCCGCCGCCGCGAGACGGGAGAGTCACCCATGCCCGAGCCTTCCGGCCGGCCGGCCGTCCTGTTCGTCTGTGTCCACAACGCCGGCCGCTCCCAGATGGCCGCCGCCTGGCTGACCCGCCTCGCCGGGGACCGCGTCGAGGTCCGCTCGGCCGGCTCCGCCCCCGGCGACGCCGTCAACCCCGCCGCCGTCGAGGCCATGGCCGAGGTGGGGATCGACATCTCCGCCGAGGTCCCGAAGGTCCTCACTGCCGATACGGTCCGCGATTCGGATGTGTGTATCACCATGGGCTGCGGCGACAGCTGTCCTGTTTTCCCCGGCAAGCGCTACCTCGACTGGAAACTGGACGACCCGGCCGGGCGGGGTGTGGCGGCCGTGCGCCCCATCCGCGACGAGATCAGAACCCTGGTCGAGGAGCTGATCGCCGAGATCGCGCCGGAGGGCGCGGAGTGAGCGCGACGGGTGATGCCGCCGAGCACGCACGACGGAAGCCACCGGCAGCCGCACACGCGCAAGTCGGCAGGCGGTCAAAGACGGCTTTTCTCCCCGTTCCGTGACCTGTGCGGCGTTCTGGTCGGAACGGCACGCTCATGCTTAGCTATGGCGCGCGGGCCTGCCGCGGATCACGCCCCTCACCTTGGTGTCCCATGCATCCCCCGTGCTCACCGTGCGATTCCATTCCACCCGAGGAAGAGGCCTTCATGCGCTTAGCCAGACGTCTCACGGTCATGACCGCGGCCATCGCCGCGCTCACGCTGTCCCTCCTCACTCCGGCTTCCGCCGCAACCGCCTCCGCTCCCGCGCCCGCACCCGCGGATCGGGCAGCCGCGTCCGTCGGACCGGTGCAGTTGTACATCGGAGGCCTGGGAAGCGGCCCGTACAACGTCGCGGTGCAGTCAGCCGTCGGTACCGCGATGGACAGTGCGGTGGCCAAGGGGTTCGACCCCGCCCGCTGCGACCTGGTCAAGGGCCCCACCGTCGTCAACCAGCTCCCGAACGGATACGTGCAGGTCGCGGTCGAGTACCTCTGCGCGGGGGAACCCCACACCCCCGGACCGACGTTCGTCCTGAACCGCTATCACAAGAGCTCCGACACCCAGAGCAACAGCTGGTACCACCCCAACGGCTACCAGCTGCAGGGGCCGCTCGGTTCGCTCTACACCTACGCTGCCCCGGGCACCGAGCCGCTGTATCTCTGCCAGGTCAGGGGCGACCACTTCACCAGCACGGACGTCGGCTGTGAGGGCCAGCAGTACGTGACCCGCCTCGGCTGGCTCTACAACGCCCCGCAGGCCGGCGTGGCCACCGTTCCGCTGCTCCGCTGCCTGCGGAACGAGAACCGCCAGATCTTCGACTCGATCCAGACGAACTGCGAGGGCCAGATCTACGGCGGAGTGCTGGGATACACGCTGGCCTGAGGCCGGCCCGCTCGGACCCGCACTTCCCGGACATGCTCCGCCCGCCGGGGCGGGGCATGTCTGTGCGCACTCCCGCTTCCCCGCCCGGCGGCCTCCTCCATGCGCCCCGCTCGGCCGGTGTGTTCGAGCCCCCCGGGCAGGCCCGAGCGGTCCCCGTCCGGCCGGTACGCTTCCGGGGTGAAGCAGCAGCCCATGGCGGACGAGCGGCGGCCCGCGAACGACGGGCCGAAGGCCGCCGCCCGCAACCGTGCCGCTCTGGTCGCCGCCGCACGGGAGGTCTACGCGGAGTCCGGTCTGGACGCCCCGCTCTCCGCCGTCGCGCGTCGTGCCGGGGTCGGACAGGGCGTGCTGTACCGGCACTTTCCCGACCGGGCCGCCGTGGCGACCGCCGTTCTGGAGGAGAACGTACGGCAGATCGAACAGGCCGCGGCCGCCGAGGGCGCGGCCCTGGCCGGCGTTCTCGGCGTGATGACGTGGCACCTCACGGAGTCAGCGGCTTTCATCGGCCTCATGCACGCCGATGGCGCCGCAAGCCGCTCCGGCGTCCGCGCACATGCCCTGGCTCTCTCCGCGCGGGTCGAGCGCGGTCTGCGGGGACACCTGCCGGACGGATACCGGCTCGGTGGGGCGAACGACCTGATGCTCGCGGTCGCCATGGTCTCCGGAGCGGTCACCGGCCCCACCCGCGAGGAGCGCGAGCACCGGGCACTGGCCGCCTGGCGGCTGCTCGGCGTCGAGGTGGGACCGGTACGGCCCTTCGAGGGATGAGCGCGGGCCGGCGTCAGCCGCCGTTGGACTGCCGGATGCCTTCCGCCGGAGCGTCGAACGAGTACAGGAACCCTCCGGCGGGTCCGCTGACGGTCATGTAGGCCTTGGTCCCGCCGGGCGTGATCGCCACGTTCGTCACCGATTCGAGGCCTTCGGCGCGGGAGGGAATCTCCACCGTCGCGATGCGCTCACCGTGCTGGTCGTACACGGCCATCGCGGCCCGGCCGTGCAGTCCCTGGTAGAGGTTGGCGTCCGCGTCCACGGCGATCGAGTCGGTCTGGGCGATCCCGCCGTCGACGCGGATGGCGGTGTGCCGGGAAGCCACGCCCCCCTTTCCGTCGAGGCGAAGGTAGGAGATCCGGTTCTGGGTCAGCTCGCTGATCCACAGTCCCCGGTAGTCCACATCGAAGGAGATTCCGTTCGTCGAGGCCAGATCCTCGGCCAGCACGGTGGCCTTCGCGCCGTCGCGGTCGATCCGCACCACACGCCCGTGCTCCTCGCCCTCGGCCAGGCCGCGGGAGTCGCTGACGTACAGGTTGCCCTCCTCGTCGAAGGCGATGTCGTCGGGGTTCATCCGCGCCCCGTCGACCTCGCCGGTGAAGAAGGTCCGCGGATCGCCGCCGTCCGGGGCCAGGCTCACGACCTCGCCGTGGGCGTAGTCGGTGAGGTAGAGCCGTCCGTCGTACGGGCTGAACTGCGCCGAGGTGTAGGCCCCCCGGTCGTCGGTGTGGACCGCCCGCGACGTCTTCCTCCCGACGTCGACGCGTATCACCTTGGGCCGGCCCGCGGGCGCGGTGACATCGACGACGAACAGGCCGCCGTCCTCGCCGAAAGTGGGGCCCTCCAGCAGGGTCATCCCGGTTTCTTCGTGCACCTTTGTCAGCTGCATGACCTTGTGCGCGCGGATGATCCTGTCCGCGCCGGCGGGGGCCGCCCGGCCGCCGGGGTCGCCTGTGTACGTGCCGCACCCGGTGAGGGCCAGGGTGCCGGTGATGGCGAGGACGGCCAGGGGCCGGATGGAGAGTCGTCGCATGGAGGGATCACTCTTCCTGTCCGCCGTGTGCGAGTGCCTTCGGCCGGGGCCCGCGCCTGAAGCCCGGGGCGCGGACGGACTCCGGGCGAGCGCTGTGTGCACCCATGCGTCAACCGGACACTGTTGTCCGGTAGTTGCTACCGTAGCGGACGGCCGCTCCGTCCGGGGCGGCCCGGTCGACAGGATCGAGGTCCCCCCACGTGACAACCTCTCAAGCGCCGGCCCCCGACGGACCCGCCGCGCTGAGGGAGCGGTACCGCCTCGAACGTGAACGGCGTGTACGGCCCGACGGCGCCCGCCAATACCGCGACACCGACGCCGAGTTCGGCTACTACGCCGCCGATCCGTACGCGGGGGAGCCCACCGGGCGGGAGCCGCTGCACGACATCGTCGACGTCGCGGTGGTCGGCGGTGGATTCGGCGGCATCCTCGCCGGGGCGCGGATGCGGCAGCGGGGCGTGGAGCGCGTCCGGATCGTGGAGAAGGGCGGTGACTTCGGGGGCACGTGGTACTGGAACCGGTACCCGGGCATCCACTGCGACATCGAGTCGCACGTGTACCTGCCGATGCTCGACGAGACCGGGTACGTTCCGGAGTGGAAGTACTCTCCCGGTGAGGAGATACGCCGCCACGCGATGCGGATCGCAAGGGAGTTCACCCTCTACTCCGACGCGCTGTTCTCCACCGCGGTCACCTCACTCGCCTGGGACGAGGCATCCGGGACGTGGATCGTCTCCACCGACCGCGGCGACGCGTTCCGGGCCGTGTACGTCGTCACGGCCACCGGCACGCTCTCCGAGCCGAAGCTCCCCGGGATACCCGGCATCGAGGACTTCCGGGGCCACACCTTCCACACGTCCCGGTGGGACTACGCCTACACCGGCGGCACTCCGGACGGAGGCATGACCGGCCTCGCGCGGAAACGGGTGGGCGTCGTCGGCACCGGGGCCACCGGCGTCCAGGCCATACCCATGCTGGCCGAGGACGCCGGGCACGTCTACGTCTTCCAGCGCACCCCCTCCACCGTGGACGTGCGTGCCAACTGCCGTACCACCGCCCGGGACGTCGGCGCCGACCACGACGGCTGGGCGCGAGAACGCCGTGAGAACTATCTGCGGATCGTCTCCGGCGAGACGGCCGAACAGGATCTCGTGGCGGACCGCTGGACCATGTCGGCCCACCTCCTGGAGAAGCTCCTGCCGAGCTTCCGCCGGCAGGGCGACCGGAAGGCCTTCGAAGCCGCGTACGAGGCGGCCGACGCGGCCAAGATGAACGAACTCCGCACCCGCGTCGAACAGGCCGTCACCGACCCGGACACGGCGGAGAAGCTCAAACCCTGGTACCGGTACGCCTGCAAGCGCCCCACCTTCTCCGACACGTACTATCCGGCGTTCAACCGCGACAACGTCACCCTGGTCGACACCGCGGACACCCATGGCATCGAGCGCATCACCGAACACGGCGTCGTGGTCGGCGACACCTTCTATGAGCTCGACTGCCTGATCTTCGCCACGGGGTTCTCCGTCGGCACCTCCGGCATCCACTCCGGCAAGCTCCCCGTCCACGGCCGCGGCGGCACCCAGCTGCTGCACACCTGGGCGCGACGGGGCCCGCGCACTCTGCACGGCTTCACCAGCGACGGCTTCCCGAACCTGATCCAGATGGGGACCCTCCAGAACGCCAGCAGCGTCAACTTCACGCACATCCTGGACGAGCAGGCAGTCCACGCCGCCGCCCTCGTCGCGGCGGCCGAAGCCGGGGGCGCGCTCATCGAACCGTCCCGCGAGGCCGAGGACGCCTGGCTCGCCGTCCTGGCCGAGGGCGCTCCCGACCACGAGTGGTTCCACGCCGAGTGCACTCCCGGCTATTACAACCGCGAAGGGCGCGGCCGGCCGAACGGCCCGATCGCCTACCCCCACGGCGCCCACGCCTTCCACGAACTCCTGAAGCGATGGCGCGAGGAGTCCATGGCCGACGTCCTCCGGGCCAGGAACGGGATCCCGCCACGTCGGCCGGGAAGATGAGTACGACGACTCACGCCCCAGCGCCTTCCGCCGCCGACGATGAGGAACACCATCGTCGAAGACGGAGACCACACATGCTCAGCCGTATCGCCGGGATCCTGGCGCCGGGCGTCGGCCGCCTGTCGGTGACCACCGACTCCGGCACCGATCTCACGCCGGGCAGCATCATCGTCGCGAACCACACCTCGCTCGCCGACCCCGCCATCGTGCTCGCCGCCCTGTACCGCCTGGGCGCCGAGCCCGTCGTCATGGCGGCGGCCGGACTGTGGCGCGTTCCCCTGCTCGGCCGGGCCCTCGCCCGTGAGGGGCACATCCCCGTGTTCCGCCGGGACCGGCGGGCCGCGGCCGCGATCGACTCGGCGGCCGAGGCTCTCGCGCGCGGCAGGCTGATCCTCATCTACGCCGAAGGCGGCCTGCCCCGCCGCACGGACGCGGCGGAGGCGGCCCCGGGCACCTTCCACAGCGGCCTGGCCCGGCTCACCGAGCGCACCGGTGCCCCCGTCGTGCCCGTGGGCCAGGCCGGCGCCCGCCGCGTCACCTCGGGGAGCGTGGCGAAGCAGCTCGCCGGGCTGGCCACGGCACCGCTGCGCCGGCCCGGCCTGCACGTCCACGTGGGGGCCTCGCTGGAACTGAGCGGCGACCGCGCCACGCGGACGACGCGGGCCCGGAGCGCGGTGACCACGGCGTGGCGTACGGCCGCCGCCCGGCTCGGCGAACCCGCCGCACTCTCCGCGTAGGCCGCGCCTTCGGTTCGCACCGCCGGCCGGCAGGCGACGGGAGGGGCGGCGCGCCGGCCGTCGAGCAGGCCCGCCGCCGCCAGGACGCTGTCGCCCGTGCACACCGACGCGACCCGACGGCCGAGACCCGCCAGGCGGCGTACGTCCTGGACCAGCCGGGCGTTCCGCGCCGCCGCGGCATGGCCCGGTCCGCCGACCACCAGCAGGGTGTCGACCGGGCCGAGAGCACGTTCCAGGTCCGCCTGCGAGCCCAGGACCAGACCGGAGGAGCAGCGCACCGGGCGGCCCTCCGGGGTGACCAGGCGGACCTCGTAGCGCGGGCTCGCGCCGAGGTGCCGTAGCTGTCGTCGTGCGCCCGCCAGGGATTACGGGAAAGTCCTTAGCGAATGCGTCCGGAGGACAGGTATCCCAGAAATCCGGACAGGAGCCCGGAGCCGTCCGTCCGGGGCGTCGACACCGGGCGAGGCTTGCCGGGCGGCAGCCGGCCGCCCGGCATCCGCCGCCCGACCGCCCGCATCCAGGAGCCCTGTCATGACCGAGACCTCGCCCGCAGCTTCGCCCACGCCGACCGAGGACCCGACGAAGACCATCGCGTTCGTGCTGTACCCCGGGATCACTCCGCTGGACATCGTCGGCCCGCTCCAGGTCTTCGCGGCGCTGGGCGATCTCGTTCCCGGCTACCGCACCGTCGTGGTCGGTGAGCGGATCGAGCCGATGGCGAGCGACACCCCGCTGTCCCTCGTGCCCAGTCACACCTTCGACGGGATGGCGGATCCGCACGCGATGATCGTGCCCGGTGGACTCGTTCCCACCCTCGCCGCGATGGCCGACGAGAACCTGCTGCGGAACCTGCGCGAGACCGCGGCGCGTTCCCAGGTCGTCGGCTCCGTGTGCACCGGCTCGCTGCTGCTCGCGGCGGCCGGTCTCCTGGAGGGCCGCCGGGCCACCACGCACTGGATGTACCGCGACCTCCTCGCCAGGTTCGGGGCCACCCCGGTCACCCGGCGCTGGGTCGAGGACGGGCACGTCATCACCGCCGCGGGGGTCTCGGCGGGCATCGACATGGCACTGCACCTCGTCGGCCGCCTCGCCGGCGACAAGGTCGCGCGGATGGTGCAGCTGTTCATCGAGTACGACCCGGAGCCGCCCTTCGGCCCGATCGGCTGGGAGGCCGCCGACAGCGGCCAGTACGCGCCCTTCGCCGGAGAACTGCTCCAGAAGGCCCTGGCCGGCCACCCGGCCCTGCTGGCGCGGCTGAGCGATCAGTGACATGACCGGAAGCGGCTGCCCCGAACGAACGGGCACCCGCCGGTGCGTGCCCGCCGGCCGCATCGGACCATGGTCGGGGAGATGACGGATTCCGGAGCGGGGCAGCCTGCGATCGGAGTCGCCCGGAGCCTTGCTGTTGCCGGAACCGACCGACGTACGACGGGGGAGACCTGAGGATGTTCAGCGTGGAGTTGCGGCTGTCGGCGCGTGACATGGTGCCCGCCGACCTGGCGTCGTGCGGGTGGTCGGGGTCCGCACACCATTTGGCCGTCGTCGCCGAACAGTTGGCGCGCGTACGGCTCGGAGAGGTCGACTACCTGGCGGTCTGCCCCGATACGGACATCCCCGTGGCGAAGGGCGGTGTCGACTACGCGGTCAAGCGGGGGGTCGGCACTCTGTGGCAGCTCGCGGTGCATCCCGCACTGCAGTCGTGCGGGATCGGCACCTTCCTCGTCGGCGCCGCGGAGCAACGCATCAGGGCCCGGGGACTGCGGCACGCCGAACTCGGCGTGGAGGAGAGCAACCCCCGGGCGCGGGTGCTGTACGAACGACTGGGCTATGTCGCGTTCGACCGGCAGCCGGACGCGTGGGACGAGCAGGCCCGGGACGGGTCGGTGCGGCGCTACGAAACGATGTGCCCCCTGATGCGCAAGGACCTCCTCTGAAGCCGGGCCCCGGTGCGCCCACGCGTGCGAGGACATGAGTGGGCGTCGACTCCTCCCACGAGCAATCGGCTGCGCGTCGATGACCGAGTACTCGTTCCATGGTCGAATTCCGCACCGCCCCGAAGCCGGACGGTGAATTCGCGGGACGCGGCGGTTTGCGCTCTCTTGGGCAGTGGCAGAATCCACGGGGGCGGCCGGAACATCGACGGCCTATGCATCCTGTTTGATCGGAGCGCGCACGGCAGGCATGGGACCACGGCTGCTGATCGGGCAAGCCGGTCCGGGGAGCCAGGAGGGCGTTGCAGTGCTGAGTCGAGTCGACATCGTGGCGGTTGACAAGGGTGCCGCATTTTGGGATGACCGGTCGGCTCTCCTGGCCGGCCTCGGGGAGGAGCCGCCGCGGATTCCGGCTCATTTCGGGTACGACGCTCTCGGGTCGGATCTGTTCGAGTTGATCACCGAGCTGCCCGATTACTATCTCACTCGCGTCGAGTTCGGGCTGCTGAAGCGTCACGCCGAAGAAATGGCCGACCTGATCGGATGCGGGTCGATCGCCGAACTGGGCAGCGGAAGCGCCAAGAAGACCCGTTTGTTGTTGGCGGCCTGTGCCGCTCGCCGCCCGACGTCCTACCTGCCGATCGACGTCAGCCGCGAGATGCTGGAGACCAGCGGGCGGGACCTGGCCGCCGCGCTTCCCTCCCTGAGCGTGCGGGGTCTGTGGGGCCGGTACGAGGCCGGGCTGGCCTGGCTGCGGGAGAGCGAGCCGGAGCCGGTGGTGGTGTCATTCCTCGGAAGCAATCTCGGGAATATGCCACCGGCAGAGCTGGACGGACTGCTGTCCGAGATCGTCGGTACGCTTCGGCCCGGCGATGGATTCCTGGTATCGGTAGATCTCCTGAAGTCGACCCGGACACTTGAAGCCGCGTACAACGATCCCGTCGGCCGGTCGGTGTTCACGAGATTCCGGTTCAATCATCTGGATCATCTGAATCGGCGCTTCGACGGTAATTTCGACTCCCGGAATTTCCAGGTGCGGGCGCACTTCGACCCCGAAACCTCTGCCGTCGAGGCCCGGGTCTACGCGACGGAAGACCATTTCGTCGCGCTCCGTGCATTGAATCTTGAACTGAACCTGAGGCGCGGGGATTCACTCAACGTAGGGCTTTCTTACAAGTTCCGGCGCGAGCAGTTCGTGTCCGATGTCACCTCGCGCGGTCTCGATCTGAGCGCGGAGTGGATCGACGAGGAATGGCAGTACGGAATCTTCCTCTTCACGCGCTCCCATGATCTCCGTGAGCGCACCGATGAGATCTGACATGGGAGAGGGCGGTACTTTCGATGTGCGGATTGTGCCGTGTGGTTACTGAGACCTCCTGGTGTCTACCGGCCTCAGGCCGATACCTGGTTGCTGGCCCAGACGCTGCGTGACGCGGGAGTTCCCTTCGGGGCACGCGTGCTGGACATGTGCACAGGCACCGGCGCGCTGGCCATCGCCGCCGCCGGCGTGGGCGCGGGGCACGTCACGGCCGTGGACATCTCGCGCCGTGCCACGCTCACGACGCGGTTCAACACCCGGGTGCGCCGGCTTCCGGTCCGGGTCGAACGCAGGAACGCGCTGACGCTCCCCGCCCACCGGCAGTTCGACGTGATACTCGCCAACCCACCGTACGTACCGTCCCCCCGGCAGGAGCTTCCCCGGAGCGGAGCGGCCAGGGCCTGGGACGCCGCGCGGGACGGACGGGCGCTGCTGGACCCTCTGTGTGCCAGGGCTCCCGGGATGCTCGCCGACGGCGGCATGCTGCTCATCGTGCACTCCGATGTGTGCGGGGTGGAGCCCACGGTGGAACTGCTGCGCAGGGGAGGTCTGAAGGCCGCGGTGGTGGCTCGGCGGACGGTGCCCTTCGGGCCGGTCATGAAACGCCGTATCGCGCTGCTGGAGGAACGCGGGGTCATCAAGGCCGGACAACGCGAGGAGGAACTGGTCGTGATCCGTGGTGACAGGCGCGACCCTCCGCCGTAGTACGGAATCGGAGCAGGGCACCGGCGGCGACGGAGCATTTTCAGGCACCGCACCGCACCGCGCACCACCGCACCGCGCACCACCGCACCGCGCACCACCGCGCTCCGCACCACCGCGCTCCGCACCGCGCGCTGTCCAGCGCGCGGCCGTGCCGCGGCCTCACAGTGCCCGCCAGGCCGCCGGCCGCTCCTCCCGGCGCTCCGGGCCGCCTGTTCCCGCACGGTCCGTCAGCCGGACGCTCCGGGGCCGGACGGCATGGCAGCGGTGGGAGCGCGAGGTGTTGGTGGTGTGCCGGGGTGATCAGAGGCCGGTGGCAGGCAACCGTTCGGTGCGGGGCGATCTCGCGCAGGGCAGGTGTCTCGTCGGCGCAACGGGCGTCGGCGAGCGGGCAGCGGGTGCGGAAGCGGCAGCCGGAGGGCGGGTCGAGCGGGGACGGCGGGTCGGTGGGAAGCAGCCCGGTGTCACCGAGGGGACGGCCGGGCTCGGGGACGGCGGCGAGCAGCGCGGCGGTGTAGGGATGGGCCGGGGCCGCGAGGACCTCTTCGGTGGGGCCCTGCTCGCAGAGCCGGCCGAGCTGGAGTACGGCGACGTCGTCGCTGACCGCCCGTACGACGCCGAGGTCGTGGGAGATGAACAGGCTTGCCAGGCCGCGTTCCTCGGTGAGCCTGCGGAGCAGGTTGAGCACCGTGGCCTGGGCGGAGACGTCGAGGGCGGAGACGGCTTCGTCGGCGATGAGCACCTGGGGTTCGGCGGCGAGCGCCCTGGCGATGGCGACGCGCTGGGCCTGGCCGCCGGAGAGCTGGCCCGGCCGGCGGTCGCCGAACAGGGCGGGCGGCAGTCCCACCGCGTTGAGCTGTCGCTCGATGACGGCCGCGCGGTCGCGAGCCGCGTCGGGGTGGGCGTCGAGCGGTTCGGCGACCAGGTCGCTGACCTGGCGCCGCGGGTTGAGCGAGGAGAGCGGGTCCTGGAAGACCATCTGTATCCGGGGGCGCAGGGCGCGCAGCGCACGGGGCCTCAGGGTGGCGAGGTCGGTACCGGCGAGGGTGACGGTGCCGGCGGTGGGCGGGGGCAGACGGAGCAGGGCTTTGGCGATGCTGCTCTTGCCGGAGCCGGACTCGCCGACCAGGGCGAGGGTGCGGCGTTCGTGCAGCGTCAGGTCGACGTCGCTGACGGCGTGCAGCGGTCCCGAGCGGGTGCGGTGGATCACCGAGAGTCCGGTGGCGTGCAGGACAGCGGTCATACGGCGTTCTCCGGCCTGGTCAGAGGGAAGTGGCAGGTGGCCGTGTGGCCGGGACCTGCCGGGTGAACGGGCGGGGCGGTCGTGGTGCAGACGGCCTCGGCACGCTCGCAGCGCGGCGCGAACGGGCAGCCGGCCGCCGGTCGTGAGAGGTCCGGCGGAGTGCCGGGGATGGCCGGCAGGGTGCGCCGCAGCGGGCCGGTGACGCGGGGGACCGAGCGCAGCAGCGCGGCGGTGTAGGGGTGGGCGGGGCGCTCGGTGACGGCCTCGGTGGGGCCGGTCTCGACGATCCGGCCGCCGTACATGACCGCGACCCTCCGCGCCCGTCCGTAGAGCAGGCCGATGTCGTGGGTGATGAGCAGGGTGGCCAGGCCGCGGGTCTCGCGGTGGCGGTCGAGCAGGTCCAGCACGGTGCGCTGGACGGTGACATCGAGCGCGGTGGTGGGTTCGTCGGCGAGCAGGAGTGCCGGGGAGCCGGCCAGGGCCGCGGCGATGCCGACGCGCTGGCGCAGACCGCCGGAGAGCTCGTGCGGGTAGGCGCGGGCGCGCCGGGCCGGGTCGGGGACGTCGACGGCGGCGAGGAGTCCGGTGGCCTGCTCATGGCGGGCGCGGCGGGAGAGGCGTCGCCGGTTGGTGATCGATTCGGTGACCTGGTCGGCGATCCGTACGACGGGGTTGAGCGAGGTCATCGGGTCCTGGTGGACCATGGCGACGCCGGTGCCGAGGAGTTCGGAGCGCCGTACGGGGGAGGCGGCGAGCAGGTCCTCGCCGTGCAGGAGCACCCGCCCGGTGGTGCTGACGGTGGTGGTGCGCGGGTGGACACCGAGCACCGTGCGGGCGAGGACCGACTTGCCGGAGCCGGACTCACCGACCACCCCGAGGCATTCGCCCGCGTCGATGGTGAGGCCGACCCCGTGCAGGATGTGCAGCGCCCGGCCGTCGGGGGTGTGCAGCGTGGTGTCGAGCGAGCGGACGTCCAGCACCGGGGCGGCGCGGGTGCCGGGATCCGTCGCGTCGCTCGGCATGGGGGTCGGGGCGGTCATGAGCGGGCTCCCTTCCGGTCGGGCGAACGCAGCTGTTCGCCGAGGTAGTTGAGGGCCAGGACGGTGAGACAGAGCACTGCGGCCGGGGCGAGCGAGATCCAGGGAGCGCTGCCGAGCATGGTGCGGCCCTCGGCGATGACTCCGCCCCAGGACGGCTCCGGCGGGCGCAGTCCGAAGCCGAGGAAGCTGAGGGACCCCTCGGCGACGATGGCGACCGTGGTCGCGGTGAAGGCGAAGGCCAGGGAGGCCGACGCGACATGCGGGACGATCTCGCGGCGCAGCACGCGCAGCGGCGCGGTGCCGATCATCCGGGCGGCCTGGACGAAGCCGCGCTCGCTGAGCGAGAGCACCACGGCGCGCACCACCCGGGTGAAGTGCGGAACGGTGAACACGCCGATCAGCGTGCCGATCACGAGCAGGCTGGGTCCGCGCAGCGAGACCACGATCATCACGAGGATCAGCGTGGGCACGGACATCAGTACGTCGGTGGCGAATCCGATGGCCCGGTCGACCGGGCCGCGGAACCAGCCGGCGGCCAGCCCCAGCGCGCCACCGCCGAGCAGACCGACCGTGATGGTCAGCCCGGCGACCGCGAAGGAGGCGCGGGCCCCGGCGATGGTGCGCTGGAGGACATCGCGGCCCGAGGCGTCGGTGCCCAGCCAGTGACCGGGGCCCGGCGGTGCGGAAGGAGCGGCGAAGTCGCCGTGCAGGGGGTCGAATCCGGGCAGCAGCGGCAGTACCAGTGCCGCGAGCGCGATGGCGCTCAGCCATGCGCCGGCGACGAGCACCCCCGCCGCGGGCCGCCGCCGGGCCGGGCGGGCGGGAGCGGTGGCGGCGGGCTTCGCCAGGGCGGTGTCAGCGGTGGCCATGGGCGATCCTCGGGTCGAGCGTGCGGTAGAGCAGGTCCACCGCGAGCGTGGCGGCGACGACGGCGGCGGCGCTGATCACGGTGACGGCCTGGATGACGGGGAAGTCGCGGGCGTTGATGGCGCCGGCCGCGAGGCTGCCGACGCCCGGGACCCCGAACAACGTCTCGACCAGCACCGATCCGCCGAGCGAGGTCCCGACACCGATGCCGATCAGGGTGACCAGCGGCAGCGAGGACGGCCGCAGCGCCCGCCTCAGCATCAGCCGTGCCGTGCCCATGCCGCGGCTGCGGGCGGCGGAGATGTACGTCTGGCCGAGGGTGTCGAGCAGTTGTCCGCGCAGCGTGCGGGTGAAGACGGCGGCCTCGGTGAGGCCCAGGGTGAGCGCGGGCAGCACCAGATGCCGCAGATTGCCGAGCGGGTCCTCGCCGAACGGTGTCCAGCCCGTCGCGGGCAGGATCCGCAGCTGGACGGCGGCGATCCAGATCAGCAGCAGGCCGAGGACGAAGCCGGGTACGGCGAGCCAGACGAAGGCTCCGGCGGTGGCGATCCGGTCCACCGGGCCGTCCGGCCGCCAGGCCGAGAACAGTGCCACCGGAACGGCGACGCAGAGCGCCACCAGCTGGGCGGCGACGAAGAGTTCGAGCGTGACCGGGATCCGGTCCGCGAGCTCGCCGGTGACGGGGGTGCCGGTGCTCAGGGACCGCCCGAGGTCGCCGTGCAGGGCGTCGCCGAGCCAGCGCCAGGTGGCTGACATCACATTCTCGTCCAGCCCCAGCCGCGCCTCGTACGCGGTGACCTGCTCAGGGGTGGCGGTGGGCCCGAGCGCGGCGAGCGCCGGGGAGCCGGGCATCAGGTGCGGCAGGGTGAGCGCGGCGAGCGTGACCAGCAGGAGTACGGCGACGGCCCGGCCCAGTGGCGCTGCCGCGCCGAGGATCCGAAGGGTCACTTCTTCACCCACAGGCCGGCCGGGGACAGGCTGATGACGGTACGCCGGGACAGGTCGGGCAGGCCGCCGACGCCGGCCGTGGCGAGGAAGCCGGTCCGGTTCTCGGTGAGGAAGAGCATCGGCGCATCCGCGGTGATCGTCCTGGCCGCCTCGTTGTAGGCGGTGCCGCGCTCGGCGGCGTCCGGCTCCGCCCGCCCGGCCGCGATCGCCTTGTTCACCTCCGGGCTGCTGTAACCCATGAAGTTGTAGGGCGAGTTGGCGGTGTAGAGGCTGTTCAGCGCGGTGTCGGTGTCACCGAACATGCTCGTGACGAAGTCCAGCACCTGGAACTTGCGCTGGAACATCGCGGTGTTCAGACCCGCGGCGTCCATCGGCTTGATGGTCATCCGCACCCCGGCCTCGGCGAACATCTGCTGCAGTACGGTGGCGCGCTGCTGGCCCTCGGGCCGGTTGTCGACCAGGTACTCGAAGGAGAGATCCGGGTGGCCGGCCTCCGCGAGCAGGGCACGGGCCTTCGCCGGATCGTGGGCCGGAGAGGCGCTCGCGGCGTTCGCGGCGCGGTAGGGGGAGTGGGAGCCGATCGGGCCGTCGGAGGGCTTTCCCTGGCCGAGGAAGACGACCTTCTCCATCGCCTCGCGGTCGACGGCGTGCTGGAGCGCCCGGCGCACGCGCGGGTCGTCGAAGGGCGCGGCCTTGGTGTTGAACAGGACGGTGGATGTGGAACCGGGCCCGGTGGCGGCGCGCAGACCGGCGCCGCCGGCCTGCTTGAGCTGGGCCGGGGTCTCGGTCCAGATCAGGTCCGCGTCGCCGGAGCGAAGGGACTGGTAGCGGCTGTCGGAGTCCGGCAGCACCTTGTAGACGATCTTGTCGGCGTGGCCCTTGTCGCCCCAGTAGGCGGGGTTGCGGGCCACGGTGACCGAGACGCCGGGCTGGACGCTCTCCACGGTGTACGGACCGGATCCGACCACCGGTGCCGTTCCGGCGGGGGCCTGGGAGACGTAGCCGAGGGAGCGGGTGAAGAGGCTGGGGAAGTTGGCGTTGGGGGCCTTGAGGGTGAAGTCGACGGTGGTGGGGCCGTTCGCCTCGATGGCGCCGATGGAGGCGGCGTCGGCGGCGCAGGTGCAGGTGCTCTCCGGCTTCGCGAGGCGCTTCACATGGTCGACGACGGCCTGGGCGTCCAGCGGTTCGCCATCGCTGAACCTCACCCCCTCGCGCAGCTTCAGGGTCCAGCCGGTGGCGTCCGCGTCAGGGGTGAACGCCTCGGCCAGATAGGGCTCCACGACGCCGTCGTCGCCGTTGATCATCAGCGGGTCGTACAGCGCGTTGGCCAGGATCATCATCGGCATCGAGGTCAGCGTGCCGTCGGCCGGGTCGAGCTTGGTGAAGGGGCGGTCCAGGCCCACCGTGAGCGTGCCGCCGTCGACCGCGGGCCCCTCGGCGGGGGCCGCCCCGGTGGAGCCGTCGCCGGACACCGCGCTGTCGGAAGCCGTGCAGGCACCGGCGGTCAGGGCGAGAGTGAGCGCGCAGGCGGAGGCCGCGAGCAGGTGCGTGTGCCGCTTCATGATTCCTCGGGTTTCTCGGAACAAGGGGTGGGAACGGCAGCGCGGGGCTGCCGCCGCCCACACCATTTCGGAACTGGCAGTACTGCCAAATGGCAGTTGTGCAAACAGCCCGTGACCAGCTGCCCAAGAGTTGGCGCGTGCCTTGAGCGGGCCTTGCCGGGCATGGTTCGGTACTGCTCGTGGCGGCATACGACGTACCGTCACGACCGCCGCCCGGCGACGGGCACACGACAAGGAGCAACAGACCGATGCAGGACACGGGCCCCCTGACGGAACTGGGAATGCGCGACCGGAAGAAGGCGCGCACCCGTGAGGCCATCCGCACGGCGGCGCTCGACCTCTTCGAGGAGCAGGGCTTCGAACACACGACGGTCGACCAGATCTGCCGACGGGCGGACGTCGCCCACCGCACCTTCTTCCGCTACTACGCGACGAAGGAGGCCCTGCTCTTCGGCAGGGCGTTCGGCCAGGTCATCCTCGACGCCTTCGCCGAAGCACCGGCGGACCTCGGTCTCTGGGAGGCGCTCAGTCACGCGATGGCCGTCTCCGACGGCCGCCTGGAGGAGTCCGCCGAGCACACCGCACGGCGCCGCAGGCTGCGCCGTGACCTGCTGGAGGTGCGCTCGGTGCGCGACTACGCCCTCATCCTGGTCGACACGTTCGGCCGGCAGGCCTCCCTCATCGCCGCCGAACGGATCGGCGCCGACCCGCAGACGGATCTGCGCCCCTGGGCGCTCGGAGCGATGCTCAGCGGCATGCTCCAGCGCCATCTGCTGGTCGACTCGGAGACCGGCCGGCTGACCGCGTGGGCCGAGGCGTACCGGGAAGTCCTGCGCCCCGGCCGCTGACCGGCCCTCCCGCGCTCATCCCGCGCCGACGCCCTCTCCCGCTACCCCCATCTTCCTTACCGGCTATTTGTCATGAAAGGTTTGTTCATGTCCCTGGTCAACTTCCGCGACCCCGCACTCGCCACCGATCCTCACGGCTCATGGATCCGTCCGGGCGTGCTCTACCGCTCGGCCCAGCCCTCCCCCCGCGCCGACCACGCCACGGTCGCCCAGCTGTGCGACCACGGCATCCGCACCGTCGTCGACCTGCGGGGCGCCGTCGAGAGCGAACCCGCCGACTGGGCCGCCGCCGAGGCCGCGGGGATCGACGTCATAGCCGCCCGGATGGATCCCACCACCGACGCCGTCATGGCGGCCATGGGGACCATGACCACCGCCGCGGATCTCGGCGCCTTCTACCTCCTGATGGCCGAGCAGGCACCTCACGCCGTCACCGCCGCGGTCGAGGCAGCCGCCCGCCCCGGCGGTGTCCTGCTGCACTGCGCCGCCGGCAAGGACCGCACCGGCCTGATCACCGCGCTGCTGCTCGAACTGCTCGGCGTCCCGGCCGAGGCGATCGTCGCCGACTACGCCCGTACGTCCGAAGCCCTGACCCAGATCTCCGCCAACCTCGCCGAGCGCCACCCCACCGACCCCGCCGCCCTCAACGCCCGCGAGCTGGCTCCCGCCCCGCTGCTGGAGGCCCCCGCCGAGGCGATGACCGTCTTCCTCGAACTCGTCCGTGACCGGCAGGGCGCCGCCGCCTTCCTGGCCGACTGCGGAACCTCCCCCTCCACCCTGGACGCCTTCCGTGCCAAGGCCGCCGCCGGGGCCGTCGCATGCTGACCCTGCTGCGCCACCACGACGGAACGCCGTTTCGCGATCTCAACCACAACGGCACCATGGAGCCCTACGAAGACCCCCGGCTGCCGGTCGGGGAACGCGTCGACGACCTGGTGAACCGGATGACCCTGGCCGAGAAGGCCGCCCTGATGTGCCACGGCCGGATGCTGCCCGGGAACGCCCGCCCGGCCCTGCCCGGGAACGGCATCCCGACCGGCGCCGACCTGATCGCCGGACGCGGTCTGACCGCCTTCGCGATGATGGCCGTCCCCGACGCCCGCGCGATGGCCGAGTGGAACAACCACGTCCAGGATCTCGCCGCCGCCGAACGCCTCGGTATCCCGGTCACCCTCGCCTCCGACCCCCGGCACGGCTTCACCGCCAACCCCGCCACCACGCACACCGGCGGCGGCTTCAGCGCCGGACCGGAACCGATCGGACTCGCGGCCACCGACGATCCGGCCCTGGTGGAGGGGTACGCGGCCCTGATCGGCCGTGAACTGCGGGCCGTCGGGATCCGGCTCGCCATCCACCCGATGGCCGACCTGGCCACCGAACCGCGATGGGCCCGGATCAGCGGCACCTTCGGCGAGGACGCCGACCGCGCGTGCCGCATGATCACCGCATACATCCGAGGCCTCCAGGGCGAGGCGGTCGGCCCCGACAGCGTGGCCTGCATGACCAAGCATTTTCCCGGCGGCGGCCCCCAGGCGCACGGCGAGGACTCGCACTTCGCCGCGGGCCGCCGGCTGGTCTACCCGGGCGGCGCGTTCGAGCACCACCTGCTTCCCTTCGAGGCCGCCTTCCGGGCCGGCACCGCCCAGATCATGCCCGCGTACGCGATCCCCTCGGGCGCGGGCCTGTCCGAGGTCGGTGCCAACTTCAACCGGGACGTCATCACCGGTCTGCTGCGCGGCAGGTACGGCTTCGACGGTGTGGTCTGCACCGACTTCAACGCGATCACGGGCACCGAGCTCCCCGGCGTCACCGCCTTCCCGCCCCGTCACTGGGGCGTCGAGGAGCTGTCGGTGGCCGAGCAGGTCGTGCTGACCCTGGACGCCGGTGCCGACCAGCTCGGCGGCGAGACCGACCCCGGGCTGATCCTGGCAGCCGTTCACTCGGGCGCGGTCAGCGAGGCGAGGATCGACGAATCCGCCCGGCGCATCCTGCGCGACAAGTTCCGCCTCGGCCTCTTCGAGGACCCCTATGCGGACCCGGACGCCGCGGCCGAACTGGTCGGTGACGCGGCCGGCCGCGAGCAGGGCCGCAGAGTCCAGCGGCGCTCACTGGTCCACCTCTCCGGCCGTCCCGTCACCGGGCAGCGGCTGTACGTCGAGGGAATCGATCCGGCGGTGGCCGCCCGGTACGGCACCGTCGTGGAGCGGCCCGGGGACGCCGACGTCGCCGTTCTCCGGATCGCCGCACCGTACGAGAAGCGCGAGGGATTCCTGGAACAGTTCTTCCACAGCGGCTCACTGGATTTCCCGACCGTGGAGGCGGAGCGCCTGCGCTCCCTCGCCGCCTCCGTACCCACCTGCGTCGCCGTCCACCTCGACCGCCCCGCGGTCCTCACCCCGCTGACCGGCCGGGCCGCCTTCCTCATCGGTGAGTTCGGCGCCGCCGATGACGTGGTTCTCGACGCGGCTCTCGGCCGGGCCCCGCTGTCCGGAACCCTTCCGTTCGACCTTCCCTCCTCCATGGCCGCCGTCGAGGACGCCCGGGAGGACATCCCCTTCGACACCCGTGCGCCGCTGTTCCACTGCGGTCACCCGACGGCCGGTGAAGCAGCGTCGCGGAGGTAGTGCCGGAGCCCAGGGGCACCGACAGCCCCCCGCGCACCGGACCGGGCCGTGCGCGGGGGTGTCAGTCGGCGCAGCCGGGAACGGGGGTGGTGGAGCCGGTGCAGTTGTTGGGCAGGTTGTGGGTGATGGAGGAGCGGTAGGTGGTGAGGCTGCCGGAGTTGAGGAGCCCACCGGCGGTCCGGCCCGCCTCGTTGGCGGAGACGGTGGTGCGGTGCAGACGGAGCCGGCTGAGACTGCCGTTGTTGAGGATCCCGCCGCCGACGCCGTCGGTGGCGTGGTTCCCGGTGACGGTGCTGTCGTTGAGGTTCAGCCGTCCGCCGTTGTTGAAGGCACCTGCGCCTCCGAACAACGAGGACCCGTCGCGCACCGTGCTGTGGTTCAGGGTGGTGACGGCTCGCTCGCCGTTGTTGAAGATCCCGCCCCCGAATTCCTTGGCCCTGTTGCCGGTGAGCGCACTGTGGTTGAGGGTCAGCGTGCCGAAATTGTTGAAGATGCCGGCGCCGCTGCCGACCGCGCCGTTGCCGAGGGTGATGCGGTCCAGGACGAGACGCCCGCCGGTCTCCACCTCCATGACCCGGAAATCCGGTGTCCCGGCGTCATGGCTGCGTGCGATCACGGCCCTGCCGGGACCGTCGGAGGTGATACGCAGGTGTCCTGTGACCGGCTCCAGACCGTTCACACCGCCGAAGGGCCGCGTGAGGGTGTACGCGCAGCCGGCCTGGAGGGTGACCGTCCAGGACACGGACGGCTGCGCGTTGGCGGTCCTGACCGCTTCGTTCAGACGGGCCGCCCGGTCCGGGACACACGGGACGGACACGGCGGCACGGTCCTGGGCGTACGCCGCCGGGCCCGGCCCGGCCAGGCCGGTCAGTACGGCGGCGGCGACCGCACATCGGAGGGCAATCTTCGCGCGTCGGTTCACGGTCCGAGTGTGCCCGCCCCGCCTCGGACCGCACACCCTCGTGACCTGATCAGCCGTGGAATGCCTCCGGAAGGGTGAGGAGGATCAGGGGGAGGGCGGGCGGAGCCGCAGGATCAGGCGGAGACCGTGACCGGGCACTCGGCCTGGCTGGAGAGACGCCGCAGTGCCGCTTCGGCGAGCAGGGCGACCGAGACGAGGGCCAGCAGTGGCTGCACGGGGGCCCAATAACTCAGGGCCCCCGAGCTCCCCAGGAGCAGCAGGACGAGCTTGTTGCAGACCGGGCAGCCCACGGCGAAGAACGACAGCACCCCGCCCACCGCGCCCAGTCGGCTCTCCGGGCCGGAGGGCCGGGCGGCGGGTGGGGTGTCCGGCCGGCGGGCATACGTGCTCAGCACGATGCCGGCCAGGACCGAGGTGAGGGCCAGGGCGGGGTAGTTCCACCACTGCACAGGGACGGAACGGCCGAACAGCGGATTGGGCACCACATCGGTGGGCGCGCCGACGACGACGGCCGTGGCCAGGGCTCCGACGCCCGCCACACACCATTGCCTCGTCCGCCACGCACGCAGCGCCTCGCCCGCCCGGCCGAAGGAACGCCGGGAAGAGGACATGGGTAAGAACTCCGTTTCCGGTGGGGAACAGCAGGACGTGACCGCGAGGTCCGGCCTACATCCGCAGGACGGAGGAGCGAGCCGCCGGAGGCGGTGGCGCCGGCCCGTTGGGGAACGAGAGGTCCGAGCGGGGTGCCGGACGTACATGACGGGCCCCGGGCTCCGGCGGACCGAGGGCCGGAACCAGCTGCCGAGCGGGGTCGGTACGGCGCGCGGAGGACTCGCTCACCGCCGGCCTCTTCCCGCACGGCGCCGTGTCCTGGGCCGCGGGCACAGCCGCGGCCTCGGCCATCCGGGACAGCGACATCCCATCGGAAGGGGCCGCGTGGTGCTGCGCCGCGCGGGCGAACAGGCACAGCAGACCCACCGTGAGCACCAGCAGCGCGAGCACACCACGCAGCGCGGCCGTGGACGCCGCCCGCTCCGGTACTCGCTTCATGGACGCCTGCTCTTCCTGGGGAGGTCAACGACACCATAGAACACGCCGTTCCGGCATCGGCCCGCCGCCGGGTGCGCGCGGTCGTCGCTGTCGGGTTCGTGCGCATATCCCGGCGGGTATTGCGGGGCGTGTGTCCCGACGGCGCGATCATGCCGGCCGGCCCGCCGGGGCCCGGCCCCGGAACCTGTCATCACGTCACGCGCCCCGGCCCGAACCGGTGGTCCCCCGGTTCTCCCGCTCCGCCCGCATGCCGCACGGGTACGCCGTGTGGCGTCGTCCCCGCTGACAGGGCCGATCGGCCCTAGCGGCGTCGGACCCGCGATCGGTTCACTGCAGTGCGTCGCATGCGCAGGCGGGTCCGGGTATTCGGCACCCGTGCGGGGCCGCGGCGTGCGGACGGTTGGACGGTGCGGATGCGCGCAGGAGGGAAACGTGGTGATCGCAGTCGTCGGGCACAGGGACCTCAGCAACAGAACCCTGGAACTGGTGGAGGCTGAACTGAGAGCGCGGTTGGACCGCTTGGCGGAGGGGGCGGCCGCCCTGGTACGCGTCGGGGCAGGGCTGCCGCTGGTGTTCGGGAGGGCCGCGCGGGAGGCCGGGCGGAAACTGACCGTGCTGCTGCCCGCGCAGGGCGCCGTTCCCGCCGTGCTGCCCGAGCGGGACCGGCCGGCCGCGGGCGAACTGCTGGTCCTGGCCGAGCAGGTACGGCTGCTGGCCTTCGACCCGGCCGACCGCGACGCGTGTGTCAGCGCCGATGAGCGTCTGGTGCAGACGTGCGGCACCGTGCTCGCCGTGTGGGACGGATCGCCGTCGGACGGCCGGGACGCCACCGCACATCTGGTCGCCTTCGCGCGTGCGCGAGGAATCCGGGTGGAGGTCGTCTGGCCGGACGGGTCCGTACGGGGGCGGGCATGAAACTGGCGGAGCGCGGGGCGGGGACGGAGGAGGAAGCGGCCGAGGCCGAGGACCGGGTCTGCGCCGAGGTGTCCGGCACGGGGTACGAGCGGGAGTGCGCCGGGGCACGGCGGGGCTTCGCGTGGCTGTTGGTGATCACCGCCGCGCTCGGGCTGCTCGGCTCGTTCGTCATCACGGTCGACAAGTTCGAACTGCTCGCCGATCCCGGCTTCGTGCCCGCCTGCTCACTGAGCCCCGTGGTGTCCTGCACGAGTGTGATGCGCAGTGAACAGGCGGCGGTCTTCGGCTTTCCCAACCCGCTCATCGGGCTGGTCGCCTTCGGAGTGGTGATGGGGGCCGGCGTGGGCCTGCTCGCGGGTGCGCGCTATCGGCGCTGGTACTGGCTGGGGCTGAACGCCGGCACGCTGTCCGGGGTTGTCTTCTGCATGTGGCTGATGACGCAGGCGCTGTACGACATAGGCGCCCTCTGCCTGTGGTGCGTGCTCGTGTGGATGGCCACCGTCTTCATGTTCTGGCACACCACGGTGCACAACCTGCGCCACGGTGTGCTGCCCGCCCCGCGCGCCCTGGTCGCGGCGGTGCTGGAGTTCCCTCACGTGGTGCCGGTGACCTGGTGCCTGGGCATCGTCATGCTGATAGCAACCCGGTTCTGGCCGTACTGGCAGACGCTTCTGTGACCGCGACGATGCCGTTGGTCTCGCAATGGATGTGCGCGGCCGGAACTCCGGTGGCGGCCAGGCGCGCCGAGACGTCCCGCGCGAACCCGGCAGCGGAGGCCTCGGGAGCCTCGGGGGCCAGGGACAGAAAGGCGTGCTGCCGGGCGGCGGCTCCGCGGTACGAGGGCGTCGCGCCGTTCAGGGCCCGTATCCCGGCACCGGCGAAGCGGGCATCCGCGGCCTCGGCCGCGACGACGGTGAGCCAGGGGCGTCCGCGCCGGAACGCCTCCAGGTACGCCCCGTCGTACAGCTCTCCGGCTGCCGCGCTCTCCTCGGGCGCGGTGAGACCGAGGAGCAGCCGTACCCGGTGCGTACGGGAACGGTCGGTGTCGATCCGCTGGAGCAGCGCCTTCATCGGAGCCCAGCCCGTACCGGAGGCGATCAGCAGGATGTCGGCGGATGGAAGGCGCTCCGGCAGGGCCAGCGCCCCTCGCGGAGCACTGAGACGGACGGTGCCGCCCTCCCGCGTACCGTGCACCAGCGCATCGCTCACCCCGCCCGCGCCCCGGGCCCGTACATGAAACTCCAGTTCGCCGTCCGGATGCGGTGCGCGGGCCAGATAGTAGGAACGCCAGGCCTGTTCCAGCAGCGGCGACTCCAGGGACGCGTACTGCCCGGCCTCGAAGGGGTAGGGCTGGTGCGGTCGCACCCGCAGTACCGCGAGATCGGGCGCGCGCAGTTCGTGCGAGGTCACCGTCGCGTCCCAGCTGGGCGGCTCGGCGATCGCCTCGTCGGCGCCCCTGACCATCGCCGAGACGGCCAGCCGCAGCATCCGCAGCCAGGCGTGCTCCAGCGCACGGGTCCACCGGGCGCCCGCGCGCACGCGCAGAGCCTCCAGCAGCGCCGCCTCGAAAGCCTCGAAATGCGCCGGGCGCACACCGAGCTTGCGATGGTCCCGCCCCAACTGTCCGAAGACTCCGATCATCTCTTCCGTATGGTGCAGATTGCTGATCAGATAGCGGAAGACGCCTACGAGATGGACCTGCTGGAACGCCATCGACTCGGGGAACAACGACCGCAGATACGGATGCCGCTCGAAGAGCAGCCGGTACAGTTCGGCGACCAGCTCCTCCAGCGGGCTCACCAGCGCCAGCGAGTCGCTGATCAGCAGCTGGTCGGCCGAACCGTCGTACGCCTGCGGGGCCTCGGCGCTCCACCGTTCGGCACGGCTGCCTTCCGGGGCCAGGATGCGTCGTCGCAGCCGCATCGCGTCATGCCGTGCGAGCAGTGCGTGGTAGTCCTCGCTCGGGGTGTTCATGGGCCGGTGACTCCTCGGTACAGGGCAGTGGGGTGGCCGGGAAAGGGAGATGTCCGTGCGCCCGGACGATCTTGGCGGCGTCAGTATGGCACCGCGTCCGGCCCGCTGACCGGCCCCTGGCCGTGGGGACTTTCGGCCCTGTTCACGCGCTGTTCGCCATGCTGTGACACCCCGGCGGCAAGGGGCCCGCGGGCGGGCACATACTGTTCCCGGCCCTCTCCCCGACCGATCGAGCATGATGTGAATCAGTCCGAGAATTCCCCACTGAGCACGGCCCCGTCGCCGTCCGCGGCCCCCATTCGCGTCTTCATCCTCGACGACCACGAGGTCGTCCGGCGAGGGGTACGCGATCTGCTGGAAGCCGAGGACGACATCGAGGTCGTCGGCGAGGCGTCCGACGCCAGGGAGGCGCTGGCGCGGGTACCGGCCGGCCGGCCACAGGTCGCCGTGCTGGACGTACGCCTCGGCGGTGACCAGGGCGGTGACCACGCGGGTATCGAGGTATGCCGGGAGCTGCGCGCTCTGATGCCCGATCTCGCCTGCCTGATGCTGACGTCGTTCGACGACGACGAGGCGCTGTTCGACGCGATCATGGCGGGCGCGGCGGGATACGTGCTGAAGCAGATCAACGGAGCCGATCTGATCACCGCCGTGCGCAGGGTCGCGTCGGGCACCTCGATGCTCGATCCACGGACGACCGCCCGCGTGATGGCACGGTTGCGGGAACCCGGGCGAACCCCTGCCGAGGCATCGGAACTGGACGGACTCACACCCAGGGAGAGGCAGATCCTGGAACTCATCGGCGAGGGTCTCACCAACCGGGAGATCGCGGAACGCCTCTTCCTGGCCGAGAAGACCGTCAAGAACCGTATCTCCTCGATCCTCGCCAAACTGGGCGTGGGCCGCCGGATCCAGGCGGCGATGCTCGTCGGCCGGATCAAGAGCCGCCAGGCGTGGCCACCCGCTCCGGGAAGCTGAGCGGCACGTGGACCTCAGTCGTGGAGCGGCGCGCGCCAGATGACGCGGGTGCCCCCGTCCGCCGGCCGTTCGATGGTCAGCGTGCCGCGGCACAGCGCCGCCCGCGTCCGCATATTGGCCAGCCCGCCGCGGCGCCCGGCCGGCGGTTCGACCGCATCGGCCGCGGCGCCCGTCCCCGGCGCGGCGACACCGTCCCGGATTCCGACGCCGTTGTCGGTGATGGTCAGCGTCACCGCGTCGTCGGCCGACAGCACGATGCCGATACGCGTGGCACGCGCATGGCGGGAGGCGTTGGACACCGCCTCCGCGGCGACCGCCAGGACATGTTCGGCGAGATCGTCCGGCACCGTCGTGTCGACCGGTCCGTCGATCCGTACGGAGGGCCGGAAGCCGAGGGCGTTCTCCGCGGTGCGGGCGGTCTCCGTCATCCGGCGCCGCAGCCCGCCGCCGCCGGGACCGTCCGCCGTCCGCAGATCGAAGATGGTCGACCGGATGATCCGGATCGTGGTGTCCAGATCGTCCACCGCCCGGCTCACCCGCTCCGCCGCGTCCGGCCGGTCCGCGATGGCGCGCGTGGTGCTCTGGAGAGTCATGCCCGTCGCGAAGAGACGCTGGATCGCCAGATCGTGCAGATCGCGGGCGATCCGGTCCCGGTCGTGCATGACGGCGAGCTCCTCGGACTCGGCCCGTCCACGGGCCAGTTCCAGGGCGATGGCGGCCTGGTCGGCGAATCCCGAGATGAGCGCGACCTCGGATTCGTCGAACGGCGGCCGGTCCACCGGACGCCCCAGGCGCAGTGCGCCCCGCGCCCCGGTGTCGACCCGCAGAGGCACCGTCACCACCGGACCGGGACCGTCCTCGGCATCGTCGCCGAACTGGTGGGCCCGGGGATCGGTACGGACATCCGCGCAGTGGACCGGTGTACCGGTACGGGCGGCGAGTCCGGCCAGCGATCCCCGTGCGGGCACGGACAGCCCCGTGACGCGTTCGGAGTCCTTGCCGTGGGCCACGGCCACGGTCAGCCGCGCCTCGGACTCGGACGCCTCCGGATCCCCGGAGAGGCGGGCGGGAGAGGGCAGCAGAATCGCGGCCCGGTCGGCCCCGGCCACCTCCATCGCCCGCTCGGCGATCAGATGCAGCACCTCGGCGGCGTCCGTCCCCGAGAGCAGGCTGCGGGTGATCTCGCCCAGCGCCTCCAGGCGCCGCTCCCGGCGACGGCTCTCGTCGTACATGCGGGCGTTGTCGATCGCGACCCCGGCCGCGATCGACAAGGTGGTCAGCACCGCCTCGTCGTCGGCGTCGAAGCTGCCCCCGCCCCGCTTCTCGGTGAGATAGAGATTGCCGAACACCTCGTCGCGGACCCGGACCGGCACCCCGAGGAAGGTACGCATCGGGGGATGCCGGGGCGGAAAACCGAAGCTGCGCGGATGGCTGCTCAGATCGGTGAGCCGCAGTGGTTCCGGGTGATGGATCAGCTCACCGAGAATCCCGCGCCCGCACGGAGTCTGGCCGATCACGGCGGCGAGCTCCTCCGATATGCCGACCGGCAGGAACTCCAGCAGCGTCTGCCCGTCCCCGACTATGCCGAGCGCCCCGTACTCCGCGTCGGTGAGGGTCACCGCGGCCTCCACGATCCCGCGCAGGACCTCGGGCAGCTCCAGGCCCCGCCCCAGACTCATCACGGCATCCAGCAGACCGCGCATCCTGTCCGGCCGGCTGGGCCCGGGCCAGCTCTCCGGACCGGGGCGGAGAGTCCGGGAGGAGTCGCGAGCGGGGGAGGCGGCGCGGGAAACGGGGACGCCGGACGGGCGGCCGGGCGCGGCAGGTGCAGTGTCTGTCATCGGGGGCGCCGCTCTCTGGGGCCGTTGTGCCATGTAACGGGAATGCTCGGCCGGATCACCACGGGAAGGGGACCGGTTCACGGACGGTCAGCCTACGGCAGCCACGGGGCCGGACGGTGCGCCGCCGCCTCCGGGCCCAGCCCCGGCCCGGAGGCGGCCGGTCGCCCCGATGGACCGGCAGGGGAGCCGGTCGGCGGGTGAGGGAGAGGACTCTCGGCCCCGCCGGGACGTCCGCACGCGAACGCTGTTCCGTGCTGCCGTACTCGAAGGCTTTCTCCGTGGACGCGCATTCGCCGCCCCAGCGCAGGGAGGTGACACGTACTTCCATGGTGCTGGTGGGGTCCCCGGACATCATGACACCGGCGGTTCCGGCGGGCCATCCCAGGCTGTCGGTGCTGTTGGTCGCCTGAAAGTGCAGACATCCGTGCGCATCACCGATCGCCGTGTATCCGCGCCAGCGGATGTGATCGGCTCCGGCTCCGAGCCCGCCCACGGCCGGCCGCCGCTCGCCGACAGCAGGGCCAGCTCGTGGCGCAGGCGGTGCCGCGGTGTCGCGAGCACCCGGTCGATGCCCGATCGGAGATCGTCGGTTCCGTTCTCGACGGGAGGGGTGAGGAAGTCGGGGAAGTACGCGGCCCGCGGGACCAGACTGCGCAGCGCGGACGCCGCCCGCCGGGAGGCCCCGTCCCGGCGGGCCAGCCCGCCGACCGCCCGCCGCCATGGATCGAAGGCGATCGCGCCTTCGCGGTTCTGCAGCCTGCACAGGCTGCAGACGATCTCCCACAGCGGATCGGGACGGCGCGCCAGCCGCACGCTCGCCAGGTCTCTGCCGGTGAAGTGGATGCGCAGCATGGTTTCCCCCGTTGACCAGTGATGCTCAACGGAGATCCTGATGACGCGTATTACCCCGGACAAGGGCGAACTCGGCCATGCACAGCCCCGAAAGGCTCAGCCGGTGCCTGCCGGTGCCTGCCGGTGGCGGGCGCCGGTGGTGGTATCCGCCGCACCTCCGGGAGGGGGCTGTCCCCCGTAACGATTCGGGAGCGGGCTCCCTTTCGTGGCCCGGGACCACGGGCGACGATTTCCTCACGTCGCGGGGTACGACTCGCGGAGCACGACTCGCAGAGCACAAGGTGAGGGGCGAAAAGCGTGGACAGGCGCCGGAAGAGGATCAGCCGACGGGGACTGGCGGCCACCGCGGTGGTGGCGATGGGAGCGGCCCTCGTTCCTGTCGCGGTTCAAGCGGCACCGGCCGACAGGGCCGAAGGGGAGCGGAACGCGGTCCGCGCGCTGGAGCGGGCGGCCCACCCGCTGCGCTCGACGGAGCCCGGAGGAGGCACGGCCGACCTGCGAGCCCTGGCCTCGATGATCGGCGACGCCGAGGTGGTCGGCCTCGGAGAGGCCACACACGGCTCCCACGAGTTCTTCACCATGAAGCAGCGGGTCTTCCGCTACCTCGTGGAGAAGAAGGGCTTCACCACTTTCTCCTTGGAGATGAGCTGGTCCTCAGGGCTTCAGATCGACGAGTACCTCCAGACCGGCAAGGGCGACGCCCGCCGGATCGCGAAGGAGGAGCTGGGGAACTCACCCTGGGAACGGGAGGAGTTCGTGAGCCTCATTGAATGGATGCGCGAATACAACCGTCAACACCCCCGCCGCACGGTCCACTTCATGGGCAACGACCTCGGCGCTCCGAAACTGAGCGACGAGTTCTTCGGCCGGGTGACCGGCTACGTACAGCGCAACCACCCCGCGGCGCTGCCGCGTCTCAACGAGCTCTACGCCGGCCTGCGCCCGATCGACGACGTCTTCGCCTACCTGGGCAAGCCGCTCGCGGAACGGCAGCGCCTCGCCGCCGGGGCTCAGCAGGCCCTGGAACTGGTCAGCGCCCAAGAGGGCGCCGGCGAGGAGGAATTCGTGTGGGCCGAGCAGAACGCCCGCTCGATCGCCCAGACCACCGCGTTCCTCACGATGGACATCACCGACCCCGGCTCGGTGGCCGCCTCGCAGCGCTTCCGCGACGAGGTGATGGCCCGGAACGTCACCTGGTGGCACCGGCAGACCGGTGGCAAGGTGCTGCTGTCCGCACACAACGACCATGTCGGCTACATCGCCGGCGACCCCACGATGTATCCCAAAACCCAGGGTTCGTTCCTGCGCGACACGATGGGCGGGAAGTACCTCCCCATCGGCTTCACCTTCAACCAGGGCTCCTTCCTGTCGAAGGGCACCGCGCTCGGCGGCGAATGGAAGAAGTTCACCGTGGGCGCCGCCGGCCCCGGGAGGAACGAGCACACCCTCGACCAGGTCCGGCACCGGGACTTCTATCTCGATGTCCGCCACGCCCCGGCCCCCGCCCGTGCCTGGCTGAACACGCCCCGGCCCACGCTCAACCTCGGTACCCAATTCCCCGCCGAGCCGCGCGATATCGCGATCGCCGGATCCTTCGACGTCCTCATCCACCTCCACGAGGTCCGGGAGGCCGACAAACTGGAGCCGTGACGGCCCTTGTCCCGCAGCCGGTCCCGGGAGGCTGAGTGTGCGCCCCCGGAAGGGTGAAGGCGCGGCCTCTCCCTGACGGGGCCGCCCCGCCTGTGCCATGAAGGTGGGGCAGCCGGGAAGGTCCCGGGGGCTGATCGATACGAAGGAATCACCATGCGCGTACCGCACGCCGGGCACCGGATCACCTCCGTCCTCGTGGGGGTTCTGCTGGCCGGGACAGCTCTTGCCGCTCCCGCCATGGCCGAAGGACATCACGCGGGAACGGCGGACACTCCCGCACCGACCGCGACAGCCGCCGCACCCGCCGCCGAGCCCGAGGGGCAGGTCGTGTCCCGGACGGCACTCAACGTACGGGAGGAGCCGAACACCCGCTCCCGCGTCCTCGGCAGCCTCCCGCCGGGTGCCGTCATTCGCCTGCACTGCAAGGTCGTGGGGGAGACCGTCGACGGCAACAACAGGTGGTACCTGCTGGGCAGCGGCCGCCCCGGCTACGTGAGCGCCCGCTACGTCCGCAACCTCAGCGCGGTGCCCTGGTGCGAGTAGTGATGAGCTGAGCATGTTCAGAACCGGTGCCCCGGCACCGGTTCTGACGCCGTGCAACGCGCTGTCCGCTCCCTCCGGGGCATGCCCTCCCGGTACGCGGCAGTGGAGCGGTCGCCCGGCAACGGGGCATCCCGGACCCGTGATTCTGATCCGGCGGGGACGCGCGGACCGGCCGGGCGTAAGCTTCGCTCGGCATGGACGTGGCGGGGGGCGGGGCACATGACAGCTGGGCCGGTACAGAGGTGGGCATCGACCCTCGATTCGGTCGTGGTGTACGCGCAGGGCGCGGTCTGCCGACGCCTGGCCCGGGGCAGTGTGTCGCCCGACGGCCGGGTGCGGGTGACGGGGCTGCCCCGCTCGCTGGACCCGGGCTCGCTGCGCGCCGGAGTCCTGGGCGCGTCCGGGGTGCGCGTCACCGAGGCGCGGGTGGAAGTGGAGGCCGCGCCGCCCGGCACGGGCACGCCCGCCGCGTCGCGGCGCGAGGTCGAGCGTCTGAGCGACGAGTACGCGGCGGCGCAGGGGCGCGTGGACCGGCAGCTGAGCCTGATCGAGGAGGTCCGGGCCCTCCGCCCCATCGCGCCCTCCCGTAAGCGCGAGGACCCCCACCGCCGTACGCCGGTCGACGCGTGGCTGGAGCTCGCCGGCTTCGTCGACGAGCGGCTGACGGGACTGCACGACCGCCTCGCCGCACTGGAGGAGGCACTGCGCAACGCCGAGCACGAGCTGACGGTCGCCACCGACAGACACGCCCGCGCCACCACCGACGCGCCGTCGGCGCACGTGGAGACCTCCGTCTGCGCTGTCCTGACCCTCGACGGCACCGGTGGCGCGGCGGTGGAGGTGGAGGTCGAGCTGGAGTACGGGGTGCCGGGCGCCGTCTGGGTGCCGGCCTACCGCCTCACCCACCGTCAGGGAGACGGCAGCGGCCGACTGGTGCTGCGCGCCTCGGTCGCCCAGCGGACCGGCGAGGACTGGAGGGGCGTGCACATCGCCCTGGCCACCGCCGATCTTCGGCGCCGCACCGACCTGCCGGGACTCCGCTCGATCCGGATCGGACGCAGCCAGCCCGCCCCCGCCCCGTCCGGCTGGCGCGAGCCCCCGGCCGGGCTCGTCGACCTGTTCGCCGGGTACGACGCGGCGGGCCCCGGCCCGGCCACGGCTGCCGCATCTGCGGCCGTGGCGGCCGGCTCCGCTTCCCCGGGCGCTGCGGGCGGCTCCGCGCCCGGCCCCGTTACGCCTCCTCCGCCCCAGCCTCCGCCGCCGCTGGCCTATGGCGGCCCACAGGCCGCGGTCCCGGCGCCCGGCGGGATGCCCTTCGGGGGTGCCCCCGCGGGTATGCCGCCCGCGTTCACGGGACCCGCCGCCATGGCACCCGCCGCTCCCGGCCAGGCCGCGCCGCCACCCCCGCCGGGCCCGGCCGCCGGTCCGCCGTCAGGGGCACCCGGCCCGCCGCAGCCGAGCGGTGCCGAGCTCGACTACGCCGCACTCGTCCTGTGCGGCCCCGATGAGCGGGGCCGTCGCCGGGGCCGGCTGTTCCCCGGCTCCCCCTTCGATCCGGTGGCGGCCGAGTATCGCCGTCGCGCCGAAGCGGTGGCCGCGCTGCCGTTGCCCGGACAGGCGGTGCGGCCCCGCGAGTCGGCGGGTTCCTTCGACCACCGCTTCGACGCCGCCGCCCGCGCCGACGTTCCGTCGGACGGCACCTGGCATACCGTCACCGTCGGCGAGATCCCCGTCGGCCTGCGTACCGAGTATCTCTGCATACCCTCCGTGGAGCAGACGGTGTACGCGACGTTGGTGCTCTCCAACGCCACCGACCAGGCACTGCTGGCGGGACCGGTGGAGATCGTCGTCGACGACGACTTCCTGCTGACCGCCGCCCTGCCCACGCTCGCCCCCGGCGGTGTCCGCAGGGTGGGGCTCGGACCGGCCGAAGGCATCCGGGTCACCCGCCGTACGAACCAGCGCGAGTCGACCTCGGGCCTGCGTGGCAACACCACCGTGCTCGATCACCGTGTCCACGTGGAGTTGGCCAATCGTCTCGCGGGCCCCGTCATCGTGGAGGTGCGCGAGCGGGTGCCCGTCACCTCCGAACCGGACGTCCGGATCGAGGAACGGGCGGACTGGACGGCACCCGACGCAGGCGCCGGGCCCGATCGGCATGCGCCGGGCACCCGCGTCTGGCGGCTGGACCTGGCCGCAGGCGCCACGGCCGCGCTCGACGGCGGCTACGAGATCCGCATCCCGACCGGCAAGGCCTTGGTCGGCGGCAACCGCAGGAGCTGACACCCACCATGTCCACGGCCTCGAAACCGATCGCCCTCCCCGTCACCGCCGTCACATGTCTCGAAGACCGCGCCCACATCGAGCGTTCCGCCGTGCTCGATCTGGAGGCCGGGGTCCAGCGGCTGCGTCTCGGGCCGGTCGGTGCGCTGGCCGTCGACCGGACCCTCCACGCCGAGCTGACCGGCGATCACCCCGCGAGCGTGCTCGACGTACGGATCGTCCGCGCCTGGACGCCGCGCCCGCCGTCGCCGTCCGCCGACGACTCGGCCCTGCGCCGCCGGGTACACACCCTGGAGGAGGAGCGGCTGGCCCTGGGGCGGCGTGGCGACCGGCTGCGGGCCCGCCTCGACCTGCTCGGCCGCCTCGCCGCCGATCTGCTGCGGGAGATCGGCGAAGGAGCGGGCTCCGGGGAGACCGAATGTACCCGCTGGTCCGTCGAACTGGACCGGGTGGACGGCGAACGTGACATAGACGGCGAGCAACTCCGCGCCGTGGAAGCCCGGCTGACCGTCCTCGCCGCCGAACTCGGCGCGGCGCAGCGGGCCATGGACCTCTCCGAGGAGGAACCCGCCGAGCTGACCGGCCATGTCGAGTTGACGGTGGAGGCCGCGGCCGCCGGGCCGGCGGAGCTGCGCCTGAGCCACCTCACCCCGTGCGCGCTGTGGCGGCCCGCCTACCGTGCCGTGCTCGACGGGAGCTCCCTGACGCTGGAGACCGACGCGGTGGTCTGGCAGCGCACCGGTGAGGACTGGTCGGACGTACGGCTGACCCTGTCGACGGCCCGCTCGGCGCTGGCCACCGATCCGCCCCGGCTGGGCGAGGACCGGCTGACGCTCAAGGACCGTTCCGCGGAGGAGCGGCGCACGGTCGACGTCGAACTGCGCGAGGAGGAGACAGCCTCCATCGGCCCGGCTCCGGTGCTCGGCCTGCCGGGGGTGGACGACGGCGGCGAGGCGCGGGTGCTGAAGTCCTCCGCGCCGGTATCGGTGCCGGGCGACGGCCGCGCCCACCGAGTGCGGCTGTCCACGTTCACCACGGACGCACCGAGTGAGTACGTATGCGCACCGGAGTTGTCCCCATTGGTCACCCAGGTGGTGCGGTTCGGCAACCTGTCCGGCCATGCCCTGCTCGCGGGGCCCGTGGACCTGGTCCGCGACAGCGGATTCAGCGGGCGCGGCACGCTCGACTTCACCGCGCCCGGTGCCGCCGTCGAGCTGGCCTTCGGCAGCCGTGACGACCACCGGGTGGTCCGGCACACCGAGGAGTCCCGCGAATCCGCCGGGTTCACCCAGCGGACCGTCGTCACCCGCACCGTCCGGCTGCACCTGTCCCGGTTCTCCGCCCCCGGGGAACACGGTGACCGGGTGGTCGCCGTCCGGGAGCGGATCCCGGTCTCCGAGGTGTCGGCGGTGGAGATACGCCTGCACCAGGATTCATGTTCCCCGGCCCCCGACGCGGTCGACGCCGACGGCATCGTCCGCTGGGACGTCACCCTCCCGCCCGGCAGCCGCCGAACGGTCACTCTGGTCTACGAACTGTCGGCGAGCGCCAGAGTCACCGGTCTCTGAGTCCGGCGGCCCGCTCCACGCCACTCGGGGCGGGCCCGTTCACGGCTTCGGCTCAGCTCGAATCGGCACGCCGGAAGTGGAAGGGCTTCCCGCCCTGCAGCCCCGTGGGGGTGGCCTCCAGGGTGTCCCCGTCGACCACGACCTCCAGGCTCACCGGCACGTTGACCGTGATGCACCCCGAACTGAACGCGATGCGGTACCGGGCACCTGTGCCGTCGCCCTTGTCCCCGTCCTCGTCCTCGGCCGTCACCTTCGCGTCCCCGCACAGCCTCGTCGGCGAGGTACCGAGCACGGCCTTGCCGGCCTCGTCGACGCGGATCATCGCCCCGTCCGCGAAGTCGGTGAAACCCGGTGGCTGCGGCCCGTACGCGGCCCATTCCCCGGTGATCGGCTCCGACTCCTCGGAACACCCGGTGAGCAGCAGTCCGACGGCGAGGGCGGTCACAGCGAGCGTTCGACGCATTCGGGTCTCCCGGAGACGGACGGCAGGCTGGGCTGCATTCAAGCAGACGCGGTGCGGAGCGCGTCAGCCGCCTGCGGATCGTGCAGTTCGGCCGGCACCCGGCACGGCCACGGACACGCGGACCGGTCGTCCGCCCACCGAGGTGATGGCCCGCCGCACTCGACGGACCCCCGCCGATCAGCCGTGCGCGCGACCCGGCGGGTCAGTGCACCTGGCGGCGTGCGGTGATGCCCCTGGCGGCCAGGACGTGACAGACCCGCCGGGCCGGCCGGTGCCGCATCAGGTCTCGCGGAGGTACGCCTCCAGCTCGGCGGCCCCGGTCAGCATCGCCCGCCCGCGGGCGTTCAGCCGACCGTGCCAGTCGCGCAGCGCGGCCTCCAGCGGCTCCAGCCCGCCCGCCGCGCGCAGTTGGGCGAGCAGCGGGGCGATCTGCTCCAGCAGATAGCCGCCCCGCCTGAGTTGGTGGGCCAGCCGGGCGTCCCGTACATCGTCCTCGCCATAGACGCGGTACCCGGTCTGCGGGTCGCGGCGCGGGCGGACCAGCCCGGCGCGCTCCCATGCGCGCAGCGTCGCGGGCCGGATTCCCAGCCTCTGTGCCAGCGGCCCGATGAACATGCCGCCGGGCGGCCCGGACCCGGGGGCCGGGCCGGACTCGGGTGTCGGGGTGGGCTCCAGGTCGCGAGCAGGGCGCTCTCCACGGCTTGGAGGGTCCGCCGGTCGTCGAGGAGCTGGACGTGGCTCTCGTCGATGAGGTGGAACGCCCGCTCGACCGCGCCCTGGTTCACCGCCCGCATGATCGACGTCGCCGTCCGGTGGCCGTGGCCGGACACCAGGGCGAGGAACGCGCGGAGGGCCCCCATGTGCAGCGGCGTATAGGTCCGGTAGCCGTGGGGTGTGCGAGCGGCAGGCGGAAGGATGCCGGCCGCCTCGTAGTTCCTCACGGCCTGAGTGGACAGACCGTGCCCGCGCGCCAGATCAACAGGCCTGAGCCGTACGGTACTTTGAAGGTTTTGTCCCATGAGCCTGCCGCCGGCACGAATAAGTTTCAACCGAAGCTTCAACGATACCGTTGAAGGCATGGCTACCGACATCAAGGACACCGCCCGGGCCGTCGACGCTGCCGCCGTCATGAGGCTGCTCCCGGCCCGGCCCCGGCTGCTCGCCCTCGGCGAGCCCACCCACGGCGAGGACAATCTGCTCGACCTGCGCAACGAGCTCTTCCGGCAACTCGTCGAGCAGGAGGGCTACCGGACGATCGGGATCGAGAGCGACTGCCTGATGGGCCTGGTCGTGGACGACTACGTCACCTCGGGCAAGGGCACCCTCGATGAGGTGATGGAGCACGGCTTCAGCCACGGCTGGGGCGCCTCCGCGTCCAACCGTGAGCTCGTGCGCTGGATGCGCGACTTCAACGACGGCCGGCCCGCGTCCGACCGGCTCCGCTTCGCCGGGTTCGACGGCCCGCTGGAGACCGCCTGCGCCGGAAGCCCCCGGCGGGCCCTCACCGCACTCCACGGCCATCTCGCGGCCACCGTGGACCCGGGCCTGCTTCCGTGCACCGCCGGAACACTCGACCGGCTCCTCGGCGCCGACGACCGGTGGACCGATCCCGCCGCGATGATGGACCCGTCCCGGTCCGTGGGGCAGTCGGCCGAGGCCGGCCGACTGCGGCTGCTCGCCGACGATCTGGTGGCGCTGCTCGACGCGCACATGCCGCACCTGCTCACGGAGACCTCACGGGACGACTGGGACCGGGCGCGCCTGTACGGGCGCACCGCCACCGGTCTGCTGCGCTACCACCACTGGACGGCCGACACCTCACCGGCTCGTATGAACCGGCTGGTGGGCCTGCGGGACCAGATGATGGCCCACAACATCCTCGCCCTCGCCGAACGGGGCCCGGCACTCCTGCACGCCCACAACGTCCACCTCCAGCGGGAGAAGAGCACGATGCGGATGGGTGGGGCCGCGCTGGAGTGGTGGGGTGCCGGTGCGCTGGTGAGCGCCCGACTCGGCGAGGAGTACGCCTTCGTGGCCACGGCCCTCGGCACGATCCGGCACCGGGGAGTGGACACCCCGGCGCCGGACACCGTCGAAGGGCTCCTGTACGCCCTCCCGGAGGACCGCTGCGTCATCGACGCCCCACGGCTGGCCGCGGCCCTCGGCGATTCGCTGCCCGTACCCCGCGTATCGCCCTGGTTCGGCTACGCCCCGCTCGACCCGGCGCGGCTGGCGGCCGGCGACGGCATCGTGTTCGTCAAGGACGTCCCGCAGGTCTGAGGGCTTCGCGGGGGACGGCGGCCACATGGCCGGGCGGGCCCGGGTGTCCGCCCCCGATCCGGGGCATCCGTGTGGCCCATGCCGTCGGCGAACACCGGTGAGCCGCCGCGTGCTTCGGCCGCGTGACCGGCGGCCGGGAACAGCCACCGGTCCCACGGCCTGCTCCCGACGCCGGTGTCCGGGCGGCGGCCCCGCGTCGCAGTGGTCAGCAGATCCTGCCCGGCCCGGCCGCCGTGGCCCTGAGCAGATCCCGGAGAAGCACGAAGTCGATCTTCTCGGGCCTGCGGAAACGCAGGCAGCTCTTGCCCATGTCCTGATCCGCCAACCGCGCGGCGAATGCCTCGCGGACATCACCGCGCAGCAGATAGAAGGAGATGTACTGCTTCTGGCTCGCGAAGGCGATCTCCCCGATACCGTCCCGCTCATAGGCGGGCATCCCGTACGCCATCACCTCGGTGAATCCCCGCAGTTCTGTACGGCAGAGCTCGCGCAGCCGCATCAGGGCCTCTCTGCGTTCTTCGGGCATCTCGGCAAGGTAGCCGTCGACATCTTTCGCCTGACTCTGCACCATGAGCCGAGCGTAGGCGACACGGTTCGGGAGTGGGCGGGAGCGCCGCGTCAGCCGGCCGGGTCCGGCGGGGGCTGGGGGATCGCGGGCGGCTGCTGTGCCGTCGGGGCCGTGACCGCCGGTGGCGGGACCGCGGTGGGCGGAATCGCCGGTGCCGGGAAGCCCACCGGCGCCTGCTGCTCGGCCAGGATCAGGGCGCTGGACGGGACGGCGACGCGCAGTTCGTGCAGACCCAGGAGAGCGGTGTGCAGATGTGCGGTGCCCTCGTAGGCGTCGTGGGCCAGAACGAGCCGGGCGCGCGTCTCCAGAATCTGCCAGGCGTAGCGCCTGCGGAGGTTCGTCATGTGCCGGGCGTCCGCCCGCAGGAACGTCGACCCGGCCGAGAATCCGGCTGCCAGGAGCGCCAGGACGGCCGCGGGCACCCGTGCCCCGGCGGAGGCCAGACCCGCCGCGCCCGAGATGCCGGCGAGGACCGCCGAAGGGAAACCCAGACTCAGGTAGGTCGCGTGCCAGAGCTTGGCGCGGCGCTGCGCCCGCCGCGCACCGATCTGGGCCTCGGTGATGAGTTTCTCGACCTCTGCGCGCAGCGCGAGCAGCCGTGCGTCGCCGGCGGAGGCTTCGCCGGAGGTGCTGTCGGGCATGAATCCCCCCGTCTGGAACGGTAGTTGGAGGTACCGGCCCGGAGTTTAGGGGCGCCGCCGGGGTGGACGGTAGGGGAAGCGCGCTCGCGCGTCCCTACGGGATCGCCGTGCTTCCGGGGTTCTCCGTCCCTCAAGTCCTCGGGCGCTCGCGGCCTCCGCCCCGTTGCCCGGCATCCCGCACCTCATCGCCCGGAGCGGGGGCGGGCCTCTCCGGGTGGGCGCCGGATCGAAGCAAGTGCGGTACCCGAGTGCCCGGTTGAACCCGACGGCGTAGGGGCTGTGACTCCGGTCCGCGGCGCGCGTTAGACCTATTGTGTCGAAGACTGTATCGAGCCCCCGCAATGTCAGTGCTGCTCCGGCCGAAGCGCCTCAGCAACTGCCCTTCCTCTTGACGGCCCGGCAGGGTGAGGCTGCGCGTGCGCTGCTCAGCTATGTGGCCTCGCTGGGCCTTCCCGATCCCGACGCGCAGCTCATGGCCGTGGTGGTGGCCATCCGGGCCGCACGTGGCGGGATCGGCAACCTCTCCGGGGCAGATCTGTCCGCCTTGCGGCTGGGCGACGCGCGTGCGGCCGTCGACGCCCTTCGTGGCCTGGGCTGGCAGGTGGATGATGAGCTCCTCGACGGAGACCCGGCAACACCGGTCCCCATTGACGTCCCCGACCTGGTCGAGCGAGCGGACCACCCACTGCCCCTGGGGAAGAACACGCGCTCGCGGGTGTCCGGGTGGACCACACGGGCGCTGTCCGCCAAGCCGGTCAAGAAGCTCCCCCCTGCCGCGCGGCTGGCGAGCCTGTTCCTTGCCGCGCACAGTACGTCCCAGCTCCTCGGCCGGATCCCGTCCGATCTCCCCGAAGCCTGCCGGACCGCTCTGCCCGACCTCCTGCGGAAGGGCCATCTCGCCGAACTGTCCGAGGACCGTTGCCGACTCGCCCCTGCTGTACGCCATCTGTCGGGCAGGCGCCCGCCCACCGAGGAGGAAGAGGCGGCGGAGCCCACGGAGAGCGAAGGCGGGACCGTCCCCGCTTCCACCCGGTTCCGGTTCAGCGCGGAGGCATGGGCCCAGTGGAAGATCTCGGCTTCCCCCGCGCTGCGACGGCACGTCGAGGCTGTCGAGTACTGCGCTGTGTGCGCTCTGGAACCGGAGCGGGTCGCGGAGGCGTTCATGGTTCCCGGCCGCCCTCAGCCCTGCCCCCAGAAAACCAGGACCGCTTACGGTGAGTGGAAGATCAGGCACCCGGACCGCGGGACGCTGGCGGCCGAGTTCACCGTGGCCTTCCGGGCCGAGCACGCACACGGTCCCTCGTACACCCAGCTGTGCGCGGGCCTGAACTGGAAGCTGAAGCGCACGTTGCGCGGCCTCGTCGTGCGGCGCCTGCTCGCGAATGAGTGGCTGACGGACACGGCCCCCGTGCCGTGGACGTTGCGTCCGGGGCCGGCCGCCCAGGCCCAGGGCATCACGTTGCCCCGGGCGCGGGGCTCGGCGGACGTCGCCCGCGCCCGGTCGTAATTCGGAGGGACAGCCGGGCCCGCGCACGCCGGTCCTCTCGCTGAGTACGCGAACCCATGTGAGCCAGGACGCCGGCTGACAGGATCCGCGGTATGACGAGTGGCAGACGGACACTGACAGCCCTGCATCTCTTCCTGGTCTGGGCGACGATGGCGGCCGCGGTGCCGGCCCTCGGCTTCGGGCTGGTGGTGGCGGCCTGGGCCGGTGGGTCGGGTGCGGCACTGCTCAGCCTGCTGGGTGTGCCGCCGGCGGTGGGCCTGCTGGCCGTGGCGGGTGTCCCGGCGCGGACGGTGGTGCCGCTGTGCGGCTCCGTGCGGCGGCGGTTCGGCTGGGCGCTCCTGGTCTTCGTCATCGGTACGCTCGGCGTCCTGGCAGGTCTGGCCGCCTACGGAGAGGACGTCGACCTGGGGAGCGCCAGTACCCGGATCGCCCTGACGGGGGCGCCGTACGCGGTGGCCGCGGCGTTCTTCGTACCGAGCCGTTGGGTGCGGCTCGGGTCGGTCGCCGCGCTGGCGGCCGGGGTGGCCTACGGGGGCTTCGTCGGCCCGGCCCAGTCGCAGCAGCGCCGGCACGACGCGGAGGCGGCACGATACCGGGAGCATCCGGAGCTGCTGTACGTGGGCACTCCGCCTCCTGGCATGCGGGTGTCCCGTGCCGAGGCCGGACCCGCCTACTTCAGCGTCGACTACCGCACCGCCCGGGAGAACGAGTTCGGCCTGGTGTCCCTCATCGCGCGCACACCGCTCACACCGGCACCCCGATGCCCCGAGCTCATGGAGAAGGGTGTGATCTGCGCGGTGGACGCGCACGACGGCATGCGCGTGGTCCGCGACTTCCCCGGCGGCCGCACCATCACCCTCACACGCCGTCAGGGGAACGCGGAGGTCGAGGTCACCAGCCCGACCCTCGGCGAACCCGGACTACGCCGCTTCCTGGACACGCTGCACCCGTTGTCCGACGCGGAGCTGGAAGAGTGGATGCGGGAAAAGCTGATCGCCCACAGAATCTGAGTTTCGAGCCTGTATAGGCTGTTCCGGCACGTCGAAGGGCGGCCGGCGCACCGCAGGGAGAACACGTGGAGCTGACAGAGCGTGAGCTGACCGATCCGTGGGAAGGCGTTCTGATCGCCCCCGCGGCCGGCGCTCGTACCGGCGTTTATCGCCGCCGCCGCGAGGCCCACCGCGCCGGCCCGTGCGGTCTTCCGTAGCGTCATGCCGTACTCCTCCTGGATGCGGACATCGGCCGGGTGCTTCCGGCCGGTCTCCAGACCATCACCCGGAGGGGCCGCCGGGCGTCGTGGCAGCGGATGATCCGGATCGGGGCCCTGGGCCCCGTCCAGGGCCGCACCCAGGCCCCTGGTCCTGGTCCTGGTACGGGCATTGGCCCCGTACTCCTTCGGCCCAACCCGGCGTTCTCCCAGGGCTTCTGAGCCGCGCGGTCCGGGAACCGGGGCGCCCGTCGCCGCTATCCGGCGTGCCCGTCGCCGGACGGATCGCCGGCTGTCGCGCGGGCCGTGACCAGTCCCGTTTCGTAGGCCGCGATGACGGCCTGGGCGCGGTCGCGGACGGACAGCTTGTCGAAGATGCTGGTGATGTAGTTCTTGACCGTGGACAGGCTGATCTCCAGGGCTCGGGAGATCTCGGTGTTGTCGAGGCCGTTGGCCATCAGATGCCACACCTCGACCTCGCGGGGGGTGAGTTCACCCGGGTCGGCCGCGGGGGCGGGCCGTGCCCCGCCCGGTGCCCGTACATAGGTGGCGATCAGCCGGGTGAGCAGGCGCGGCGCGACGGCGGCCTCGCCTGCGTGGACGGTGCGGATCGCCGCGCTCAGGTCCTCCGGCGAGCTGTCCTTGGGCAGGAACCCGTACGCTCCGGCGCGCAGGGCGCCCACGACGTACTCGTCGAGATCGAAGGTGCTGAGGGCCAGGACCCGGCAACCGGGCAGGGTCGCGGCGAGCTCCCCGGTCGCGCCGACCCCGTCCAGGACGGGCATCCGGATGTCCATCACCACGACGTCGGGGAGCAGTCGACGGGCGAGGTCGACGGCCTGCGCGCCGTTCTCGGCCTCACCCACCACCTCGAAGGACGGGTCGGGGGAGAGGATCAGCGACAGGCCGCGCCGGACCAGCGGCTGGTCGTCCACGATCAGTACCCTGATCCGCTCCGGCGTCGGTCCGTCATGGCTCATCGGTGTGCTCCCTCGTGCTGGACAGCCGTCCCGCCCACCTCGTCCCTGGGCAGCGGCAGGTCGGCCACCACGGTGAATCCTCCATCGGGCCGCGGGCCGAACGTGAGTGTGCCACCGTGCAGGGCGACGCGCTCGCGCATGCCGATGAGTCCGTAACCGCCCGAGCCCGTCGGTGCGCCTTCCTGTGGCGCGGCGCCTTCGCCGTCGTCCCGCACCACGATGGAGACCCGCTCGTGGTGGTACGTCAGCTGTACGGACGCGCGGGCGGCCCCGGCGTACTTGCGGGTGTTGGTGAGAGCCTCCTGGGCGATTCTGAACACGGTGAGGCCGACGGTCGGTGGCAGCGGGCGTTCCGGCCCGTTGACGCCGAACTCGGTCGGGAGTCCGGCAAGGCGGGACTCGGCCACCAGGCGGCCGAGGTCATCGACGCCGGGCTGGGGGAGCGACGGGGCGGTCTCCACCTCGTCGCCGGCCCGCAGCACATCGAGGAGCTGACGCATCTCGCGCAGCGCGAGCCGCCCGGAGGACTCCAGGGTGACCAGGGCGTCCCGGACCACCTCCGGTTCGGCCAGGTTGGCCCGGGCTCCGCCGGCCATCAGCTGCATGGTGGTGATGTGGTGGGCCACGATGTCGTGCAACTCCCGGGCGATTCGGCGCCGTTCGTCGGCCACCGCGCGGTCGGCGAGCAGCCTGCGGTTGGCCGCCACCTCCTGCTGCCAGCGGTTGATCGCCAGGGCGCCGGCGACGACGATCAGGGTGGTGAGGGGCGAGTAGACGGCGTCCTGCCAGGGCGGAATCCGGCCGCCGCTCTGGCTCAGCAGTGTCAGTGACACCGTCGCGGCCGCCGCGACGGCCGTCACCCGGCCGGGGCAGGCCCTGGCGACCGAGTACAGGGCGACCACCAGAACGGCGCCGAAGTGCCTGGGCAGCGGTACGGCCAGGGCGGCCGTCACGTCGAGCGCCAGTACGGCGGCGAGTGCCACCACCGGGTGGCTGCGCCGCGCGAGCAGCGGCACGGCTGCCAGCGCAACGAGAAGGAACCCGGCCACACTCACGTCGTGCCGGCCGTCGGGGTCGTCGAAGAACACGTAGCTGAGCAGGTTCATCACGCAGGCGCCGGCGGTCACGAGTGCGTCGTTGCGGGTCCACGGCGGCTCGGCGCTGCCCGTGTGCGGCGGCTTTCGGGCAGCGCCGGGGCCGGTGTGCTGACTGCTGGGCATCTCTGTTTCTCCCTGTGTCCGGCCTCCCGGCCCCGGGACAGGGTTGCACAGCGCCCGCGGCGGGCAGCACCGGCGGCGGCGAATCGCGGCCGTCGCCCCGGGTGCCGGGCAGGCCCGTGACCAGGACCAGGGTCCTGGTCACGGGCCTGCCCGGGGCCCGGGGCCCCCGTCAGGATCATCCGCTGCCACGACGCCCCGCGTCCCCTTCGAGTGATGGTCTGGAGACCGGCCGGGAGCCCCCGGTCCGGCGTCCCCGTCGCAGGGGCGTTCCCGTCCGAGCCGGACATCCAGTCCCGGCGGACGTCCGCATCCAAGTCCGTCCACCGGAGGACAGTGTGATCCGCGCCCTGACCGGATATTCCACCCGGCACCCCTGGAAGGTCATCGCTCTCTGGGCGGTGCTGGGTGTCGTACTGAGCGCCCTGGCCCCGACCCTGATCGCCCATGTCACCCAGCACCGGAGCGGTGACTTCCTGCCGCGCGACTACGACTCCGCCGCCGCGCTGCAGATCGCCCAGGAGCACTTCGGCGAGAACCCCGAAGCCATCACGGTGACCTTGCTGGTCGCCCGGTCCGACGGCAAGGCCCTCGGCGCTGCCGACCAGAAGCGGATCGAGGCCGGAGCGGCGGACCTGGCCCAGCGCCGGGTGACCATGCCCAGGGAAGAGGACATGCCGGAGTTCCTGGTCCCGGACCGCTCCCAGACACCCCGGATCGCCCCGGCGATGACGGCGCCCGACCGCAGTTTCGAACTGCTCTCCGTCCAGCTGACCGGGAGCCCCTCGGACAAGGGCGTCCAGGGCGTCTACCGGGCCTTCCGGGACGCCGCCCGGACGCAGTTCTCCGAGATGGGGATGCGCACCGGGTTCACCGGGAGTCTCGCCGACACCGTCGACACCACCGATGCCCACGAGACCGCCACGAAGATCGGGGGCGGTCTCGTCCTGGGGTTCATCGTTCTGCTCAACGTGCTGGCCTTCCGCAGCGTGCTGGCGGCTCTGCTGCCGCTGCTCGCGGTCGCCGTCATCGGCGGCGTGGCGGTGGGAGCCGTCGCGGGGGCCGCGGTGGTCACCGGAAACAAACTCGACGCGGGCACCCCGGACCTGATCAACGTGGTCCTGCTCGGCATCGGCATCGACTACCTGCTGTTCTTGCTGTTCCGCTTCCGCGAGCACCTGCGCGACCGGCCCGAGCAGCCCGCCCGCGAAGCGGCCGAAGAGGTCTCCGGCCGGGTGGGCACCGCGATCACCTCGGCGGCACTGACCATCGTGGCCGCGTTCGCCACACTGGGCCTGGCCACCTTCGGACAGTTCCGCTCACTGGGCCCCGCGATCGCCGTAGCGGTCCTGGTGATGCTGCTCGGCAGTCTCACCCTGCTTCCGGCGCTGCTCGCGGCTGCCGGGCGCAGGATGTTCTGGCCCTCGCGAACCCTGGGCCGGAAGCCGTGCGAAGGCCGTGCCGCCCGCTTCGGCGCGCTGGTCGCGCGACGACCGCTGATGCTGCTGACGGCCTCCGCCGTCCTGCTCGCCGCACTTGCCTGCGGGCTGACCGGCATACGCATGGACTACGGCCGGGGTGACTCCGGCGACCGGACCGCCGCCGCGGCCACCGCGGCCGAGATCTCCCGGGTGCTGCCGGCCGGAGTGTCGGACCCGACGAGTGTCTTCGTCCTGGCCAAGGACGGCGGGACCCTCACCACGGCCGGAATCGACGACCTTTCCCGTGCGCTGACCCAGGTCGGCGGCGTGGGCAAGGTCGCACCGACCGCCCTGAACGAGGACCACCGTGCCGCGAGGATCGACCTCTACCCGAATGCCGACCCGCAGAGTCAGCGGGCCCGCGACCTGGCCTCCGGGCCGATCCGTGCGGCGGTCGCCCGGCACACACCCGCCGGGACGACGGCACACGTGGGCGGGACGGCGGCGGTCTTCGCCGACATCTCCACCGCGGTCGACCGTGACCTGAAGACCGTGTTCCCGGTCGCTGCCGCCCTCATCGCGCTGATCCTGCTCCTGCTGCTGCGGAGCCTGCTGGCCCCCGTGGTGCTGATGCTCGCGGTCGGGCTCGGCTTCGCCGCCACTCTCGGCGCCGCCACGCTGCTGTTCCAGCACGGTCTCGGCAAGCCGGGCGTCAACTTCACCCTGCCTCTTGTCCTGTTCCTGTTCGTCGTGGCACTGGGCACCGACTACAACATCCTGATCGCCGACCGGATCCGGGAGGAGATGCGGCGGCCGGGTCCGCCCCGTGCCGCCGTCGCCCGCGCGGTACGGCATACGACACCGGCCATCGCGACGGCCGGGCTGGTGCTGGCCGGCTCCTTCGCCACGCTCGCCACCTCCCCGGGAAACGAACAGATCGCCTTCGCGTTGACGACCGGCATCATGCTCTCCGCGCTCGTCCTCTCGCTGGTGCTCGTCCCCGCCCTCGCCGCACTCCTCGGCCGGGCCGTCTGGTGGCCGTTCCGCCCGCGCCCCGTCGCCCCGGCGGCGAACGCGGCCGAAGCCTGGGACGAGCCGCGCACCCCCACCGCACTGCTCAACGACGAACGCCGGCAGCATTCGTCGCGGTGAGGAGGCGGTCTCATCGAGGGAATGGGCCCGCCGTGAAGCCGTCGTGAGTCCGCGGGTGACACGGCGTACACCGCCGAGCCGGTACTCGCCGGTACGCGCCCGGACACGATGGGTTCACGGATGGGCTGCCCCGCCGTCCGTTGACCAGTCCGCTCAGCGCTGGGCGCGGCGGCGGGCGAGGAACAGGCCGAGCCCGATACCCACGATGAGGGTGACGGTGAGGACGCTCCACAGGGGGAGTGTGACCGTCGGGATCCACAGCCGGACGGTGACCGACCCCGTATTCGCCGCGATGAACCAGATGGCCACAGCGGCGACGACCACGAAACCGATGGTGCGCAACCGCATGTCCCGCCCCTTGACCGTCACGGTCGACGGCTCGTGCGGCTTCTTCGTCGATTTCTGGGACATACCAATCATTATGTGCAGATATTGCCGAATGCTCGACTTGTGGCTCTTTCGGCTACCGCCGTGTCGCGACGGCCGATGGGTACCCCCGCGCGTGATGTCGGGTCGCGTGCTTGATCGCTCCGCCGGTCTCTCGCGGGAGGTCTGGTCACACGAATATGTTCAAACGAACAGAAGCATGTTAGAAATGCTTCTGGGAGTCGTCGGCCGCCGGACCTGACCCGGTGATCGGCGCGGGGCTCCGGCCGGGTGTGCCCGGTCGGAGCCCTCCTGTCGTCGGAGGCGCTGTGAGCCGATCGGTGCGGCGGCATCCAGCGGTGGCCCGGCCGTGGGCGGTGCGATGGATGGCTGCACGTGTCCGGCGGACCGTACCCCCCCCGAGGGCACCCCGATCAGGTCGTCGCCAGCTTGTCGGTTCCCATGTCCAGGCGCATGGCGGCCCGGACGTCGGCCAGGGTGTCCATCACCTCCAGGAAGATGCGCTCGCACTCCTCGTCACCGTCTTCCATGCCTGCGGCAGCGGCGTCCCTGAGCTTGCGCACGGCCCGGAAGTAGTTCACCGCCGGCTCGACGACCGACGCGGGAGCGAAGACCTCCAGCTGATAGCGCAGTTCGTAGCAGCCGGCGAAAGTCTGCCGTGACACGACCGTCCGCTCGGCCGCCGGGACGGACCGGTCGAGGACGAGGAGCTGCAGATCGCTTCGCACCTGGGCGAGCTTCGCCAGGTAGGTGCCGTACAGCTCGCGCTTGCCGAGTCTCCACTCGGTGGACGTCTCGCGCCGGTCCTTGCGTATCTCCACGAGGACCGCGGAGCCCATCGCGATGCTCGCGCCCACGAACGTGGCCACCAATGCTGTCCATTCCATGCCCGCAACCTAGGTCATTTCTGCGCCCTGGTGCGGCCCCCTCGTTCCACGGCCGATACAAGGTACGCGCGGGAGGAAGCGGCAGCCCTGACCGGAATTCCGGTCCGGCGCCCGTCAGTTCCCCGCCGGGCAGTCGTCGGCCTGGCGGAGGTTGAGGTTCCAGTTCTGGCCGACGAGGTCGTGGCCGAAGCTGTGGTGGGGCTCCTGATCGGCGAGAGCGAAGCCGAAGTGCTCGTAGATCCTCCTGGCGGACACCAGGACGTCGTTGGTCCACAGTGTCACCCGCCGGTAGCCGGCCTCGCGGGCGAAGGCCAGGCATTCCTCGACGAGCCGGGTGCCGAGACCGAGGCCCCTGGCGGCTGGAGTGACAAGCAGGATGCGCAGCTTGGCCACGCCCGGACGGCTGCCGGAGACCAGGAAGACACAGCCCGCGCGCTCGCCGTCGACCTCGGCGATCCAGGCCGCTTCCGTGGCCGGGTCGTGCGCGGTGCCGTACTCGGCGACAATCCTGGCCACCAGGGCCTCGAAGTCGGTGTTCCAGCCGAACTGCCGGTCGTAGACCTCGCCGTGGGCCATCACCGCCCAGCCCAGATCGCCCGGACGGTCGGCGCGGCGCACGATGACATGCCGCTCGGGCTCTGGCTTCGGCATCGATCGTCCTTCGGTGACTATTGATCACGAACACTGCTGACCCGATCGTGTCAGCAGCATTGGGCCAGGTCCACGTCCCGAGAGCGGCAATCCCGCCCGCACGCCATGCCGCGGTCGGAACCCGACGGCGCGTGGTTCGGTTTCACCCGCGCCATCGCCGTGAACGGCCGGTCCGTGGCCGAGGTATTCGCCGTCCTTCCGGCCGCCACCGGCGCGAGACACCGAGCGCGACGCCACCCGCCGCACCCCGGTGCTCGTGGTACTCCGAGGCGCGCTGCCCGGCCTCGGCGCCACCGACGGCGTACCCCGGCGCACAGCCGGCCTCCGCCCTGCCCCTGACCCGGCCGCATCAAGTCCGGGGAAGACCCGGGCGTCAGGGAGCAACCCCTGAGATGCCGCCCGCAGCACGACCCCGAGCGCGTCCCGGTGGCTTCCCTGATTCCCGTCCCGCACGGTTGTGCCCCGGTTGGCTCGCTGCCACCTTCGACCGGGCGGGGCACCCCCCCCCGTGATCCGTTCGCGGAACGAGGAAGGGACTTCATGCAACCGCTCTTCAGAGCGCTCATCGGAGTGCTCACCGCTGGAGTACTCGCCGGAGCACCGGCGCCGGGCGTGGAAGCGTCGGAAGCCGGCCCTCCGGGCGGAAGCCCGACGGCGCGGAGTGCCATCGACTGGAAACCCTGCCCCCAGGATGCCGCAGCGGAGTGCGGGACCCTGCGCCTGCCCGTCGACTGGGCGCGCCCGGTGGCTGAGACGTTCGATCTCGCGTTGGCCCGCCGCAAGGCGACCGACCCGGGCCACCGGGTCGGCGTGCTGCTGGTCAACCCCGGCGGACCGGGCGATTCGGGTGTGGACTTCGCCGTACGGCGTGCCCCGTCCCACTTCAGCGCGGAAGTGCGGGAGAGGTTCGACATCGTCGGGTTCGACCCACGGGGTGTCGGAGGGAGCCAACCGGTCACGTGCTCGGCGGAACTGCTGGACAAGGCACCGTCGGCCTACCCCCGCGACCAGGCGGAGTTCGTACAACTCGCCGAGTACAACAGGGTATTACGCCAGGACTGCCGACGACGCAGCGGTCCGGTCTTCGACCACGCCGACACCCTGAGCGTCGTTCGGGACATGGACGCGATCCGCAGGTCGCTGGGCGAGTCGAGGATCAACTACTTCGGCCACTCCTACGGCACGCTGATCGGCGAGCAGTACGCGGAGCGGTACGGCGACCGGATCCGGACCATGGCACTTACCGCGAACATCGACCACAGCCTCGGCGCCCGGGAGTTCCTCGTCTCCTCGGCGGCCACGGCGGAGGATTCGTTCCACCAGTTCGTGAAGTGGTGTGCGTCCACCGGCTCGTGTGCCCTGCACGGCCGGGACGTCACGGCGGTGTGGGACGACCTGCTCGCCAGGGCGGACCGAGGGGAGATACACGATCCGGCGCGCCCTGCTCAGGTTCTCGGCGCGAACGCGATCGTACTCAAGGCCTTCAGGACGTACTTCTACCGCCCGGACTGGGAGGGGCTGGCCACATATGTCGCGGGCCTCGACGCGCAGGAACGGGAACCGCGGGAGCAGGAAACGAAGGAACTGCCACGAACCCGGCAGCCTCGACCACGGATACCGCAGGGAGCGGAGGAGCGGACGCGCGCAGAACCGTTCTACGCGGTGTTCTGCCAGGACTGGCGGTTCCGGCCGAGGAACTACCGGGAGTACGCCGGCCTGACCGAAGCCGAACTACGGGCCGCACCGCACCTGCGCGGCTCACCACGCGTACACGCGGCGGTGGCCGGATGCGTCGGCTGGCCGGACACGGTGAACAACCCGCAGCACCGTCTGCGTATCACCGAGGCACCCAAGATCCTCATGCTGCATTCGCGGCACGATCCGGCGAACAACTACGCATGGGTGGCCAATGTGCACCGGCAGACGCGCAGGACAACCGTCCTCCTGCCGTACGAGGGTGCGGGACACAGCGTCTACGGACGCACCGACTGCACACGCGACGCCGTGGACCACTACCTCATCGAGCGGAAACTCCCGAGCGCCGGGAGCCGCTGTCCCCCCGCCGCGAAGAACTGACCGCACGGGGAAAGCGATAACGCACGGGCTCCGGAAGCACTTCGCGAGCGGCGGCACCACGGTCGGGTGATCGGGGAGGGCATCCGGCGGAGACATGACGGGTGCGACCGTGCCCGGAGCGTGCGAGCAGCGCACAGTGGGGTTGTGGATGTCGAAGAGGTCGCCGAGGAGCTGTACGGGCTGAAGCCTGCCGAGTTCCTGGCCGCGAGGGATGCCTACGTCGCTCAGGCACGGAAGGCGAAGGACGCGGCCGGGGCGAAGGCGATCGCCGCGTTGCGCCGGCCGGTGCTCGCGGCGTGGGCCGCGAACATCCTGGCCCGTCAGCAGCCGCGGGAGGCGGATCGGTTCCTGGCCCTGGGGGAGAGCCTGCGGGAGGCGCACCGGACGCTCGATGCCGAGCAGTTGCGTGCGGCGGGTCGGCAGCAGCATCAGCTCGTGACCACACTGGCCCGTACAGCCGCTGATCTGGCCCGCGCGGCCGGGCAGCCGGTGAGCGGCACGGTGCTGCACGAGATCGAGCAGATCCTCCACGCGGTGCTCGCCCACCCGGACCTCGCCGAGCAGTGGTCGAGGGGCAGGCTCGTGAAGGTGCCCTCAGCCGCGGTCGGATTCGCCGACGTCGCCCCTCGGACGCTGCCCGCCCGGCCCGACCCGGCTGACTGACCGATGCCGGAGAAGGAACCGTGGCGGTCGGCGGACCGGCGGCTGAGCCACCTGGAGAGTGCTCGTACGCAGGTGGAGAAGGCCCACGCGGAGGCCACCTGAGCCCTCGGCCCACGTATGCGCCGCGTTGCCGTTGGCCAGTGGCCACGTACGCGCCGCGTTGCCGCCGGCCAGCGGATGAAACCTGGGCGACGCGCTGTCTCCGGTCCAGGATGCCGAGGGCGCCGTGGACGGGATCAGCCGGAGGAGGCATTCGATTCGGCCACGGTGCCTGCCCATCAGCGGGCTGCCGGCAGCGGGCGGCACCGGCGGCCGGGGTTACCTGATGCGTCGTGTCAGCTGCTCCTGTCCGCCACCCGTGTTGTCAGCGCCGGGTGGTATCTGTTTTCCATGAACGTTGATCAGGGAGATCCTGCGGAGCAGTCCATGCTCCGCCGCGCGCTCGGGAGCGGGAACGCTCCGCTCGGCTGGGACGCGGTACGAGCTTTCGAGTCCCAGCACGGCATCGTGCTGCCGGAGCCCTACCGTACGTGCGTGGCGGAGATATCCGACGGCTGTGAGCAGGGCCCGCCGGACTACGGGCTCCTGCCGCTGGCCGCACTGCCCCGGGACTGGGGCGACACCCGCGATGAACGGCAGCTCGTACTGCCCTTCCCCCTCACGAAGGCATGGATGTGGGAGGCGGACGATGATGCGGACCCGGATGAAGGCGTTCCCCGTTCCATTTTCGATCATGGCTCGATCGTGCTCGGTACCGACGGGTGCGGCATGTACTGGCACCTGATCGTCACCGGCCCTCAGCGCGGGCACATCTGGTGGATCAGTGGCGAGGGAGCGTATCCGTTCTCCGGGAGCGGGCCGGGCTTCGCGGGCTGGGTGAGGCATTGGGCCAGTGGCGAGCCCTGGTGACCCGAGCATGAGGTGCGGTGAGTTCGGATCCTGGCTGCGTGCAGTCCTCGATCACGAGCCGAGCCGGCCGAGAGGCGGGGCCGGGATGATGCCGCCGAGCACGGCGTATGCCCGCTCAGCCGGCAAGCGGTGACGGATCCGAACTGCCCGACCCTATAGATTGTCCGCTCGGCGGTGACTGTCGAAGCCGGAAGGAAGGGCCTGGCGCCGCGTGGATCCGTGGACGGGCGGGCGGACTGGCTGCCGCTCCTGTCCAGGATCTCCCGCACCTCATGAACCCGATTCGCCCTGGACCGGGAGCAGCGGCCCCACCGGGCCGGGCGGCCGGTCGCCGTCAGCCCTCCGTCCCCGCCGACGAGATCCGCAGGAAGCATTCCCCATCAGCAGAAAGCAGTTGTGCCCGTGTTCCCGGAGACCCCGATCTACAACCGCCTCATCGCCGAGCAAGGCGACATCCCGGCACAAGTACGCGGCGAAGCCCAGAGACTGGGACAGGAACTGGAGCGGGTCATGCCGCCCGGGTTCCGGCTCGCCTCGGCCGTGCTGAGACAGGAGAACGCGCACCCCCGACCGCCCGCCTGACCACGGCCCCCGGGACGAGCGGCACCGTTCTCGCTGGTGAATGGAGTGCGCGGCTGTGGCCGGACCGTTCGGGTGGCGCCTTACGCCTGCCGGCCGGTGAGGTCGGTCGCGGCCGTGCAGCCGCGGCGGGAGCGGGCGCCGGAGTGCCTCGCCTGCCCCGTACGTCCGGTGGACGACGCGATCGGGGGTCCGTCATGGGTGGAGGTGGTGCGGTCCTCCCGGAGCCAGGGGTATCCGCGACCGTCCGAGGCGGGGGACATCCCTGAGCCCGTCCCGGGCCGTCACGCGACGAGCGCCTCCCAGGTCTTCGGGCCCGCCAGGCCGTCGACGGTCAGGCGGTTGGCCCCCTGGTAGCCGCGGAGGGCGGAGCCGGTCACCGTACCGAAGGAACCGTCGACGGCGAGTCCGGCGCTGTGCTTGTTCAGCAGCGCCTGAAGGCCGCGTACGTGGGATCCCGAGTGCCCCCGCCGGAGCGAGTAGACCAGGCTGGGCCAGGTCTTCGGGCCGACCTCACCGTCCGCCACCAGGCCCCGGGAGGACTGGAACCTCTTGACCGCGCCGACCGATACCGACCCGTAGACCCCGTCGGCGACCAGCGCGGTGCCGCGCTGGGTGATCAGGCACTGGATGGCCGTGACGGTCGCCCCCACGGCCCCGGGGGCGATGGCCGACCAGCCGCCGCTCAGGTCCACGCCACGGGCGGCGAGGTAGGTGACGGGGTTGACCGTGGACCCCAGCCCTCCGGTGTGCGTCTCGAAGTGGAGGTGAGGGCCGGTCACATTGCCCGTGGCGCCCATGTCGGCGATGCGTTGTCCGACGGAGACCTTGGCGTTCAGGGCAACCCGGAACGTGCTGAGGTGCCCGTAGTAGGTGTACCTCCCGCTGCCGTGCGCGATGACCAGGCCGTATCCGGTGCGCCCGGACAGGACGCCGGTGCCCCGGCGCACCACGGTGCCGGCGGCTGCGGCATGGACGGCTGTGCCCGTCGAGTTGGTGACGTCCTGGCCCGCGTGCGGATAGCCGCCGCGCGGTGCCCCGTAGTGCCCGCCCGAGGGGAAGTGGCCCCGTGCGGGGTTGCACCACCGGCCGTCCTTGAGCGTTGCCGCCGAAGCCGGCGATGCCAGGGCCGGTATCCCGGTCAGCGCCACCCCGAGCCCGGCGCCGGCACCGAGCAGCAGCCTTCTGCGTGACGGGCCCGCGGCGCGGAGGTCCTGCGACTCCTCCACCTCACCGCCGACCGGACCGCATTGCTCACACATAATCCTGTCCTCCCGGTGTTCCTGCGGACTCTACGCGCGTTGCGTTGACGAGAGCATGCCAGAGAAGGGGCCGGGGCTCCAGAGCCTCGGCGTATTACGGGACTGTCGGTGATCCGTAGGCGATGTGTCGGTGGCCGCTGGAACCATCGGTGTCACCCGGCCCGGCAAGCAGCCGAAGCCGCCTCCACCAGCAGGGGAGCCCCTTCGCCATGTCGCCCACGTCGTCCTCCACCCCGCCCTGGGACGTCCGCCGGCTGCCGCGCGCTGATGACAGCGTCTTCCTGGTCACCGGCGGCAACGCCGGCATCGGGTACTTCATCGCGGAGCAGTTGTCGGCAACCGGAGCCACCGTCGTACTCGGCAGCCGTGATCACACCAGGGCCGAGACCGCCATGGCCTCGATCCGTGCGCGTGTCCCCGGCGCACGCGTGCGGGCCGCACGGCTGGACCTCGCCGACCTCTCGTCGCTCGGAACAGCGGTGGAATCGCTGGGGGTGGAATGCCTCGACGCGGTGGTCCTCAACGCCGGCGTCGCGCTCGACGACCCGCCGCGCAGGGAGACCGGGGACGGTCATGAGCTCATGTTCGGCACGAATCACCTGGGGCATTTCGCGTTGACCCAGTGGCTCATGCCGCTGCTCTCGGCCGCGCCGGCAGCCCGTGTAGTGACCATGGGCAGCTTCGCGGCCAAGTCCGAGCGGCTCGACCAGGACGACCTGCAGTCCCAGAGGGACTACCGGCCCAAGCGCGCCTACGGGCGCTCCAAGCTGGCGCAGATGTACTTCGGCGTCGAACTCGACCGTCGGCTGCGCGCGGTCGGCGGCACGGTGGCGAGCGTGGTGGTCCACCCCGGCGGCGCGCTGGATTCCCTCACCCCGTCACGGCCGCCGGTCCATGTGCGAACGGCCGGCGCGCGGCTGAGCGCGGCCCCCGCCGCCCTCCTCCTCCAGGGCAAGCACGCCGGCGCGTGGCCCGCTGTCCGGGCGGTGCTCGACCCGGCCGTACGGGGAGGCCAGCTGTGGGGACCCCGCGTCTTCGGCCTGCGCGGCGAGCCCCGACGCGAACCCGTGTGGAACCACCTCGCCGACACCTCCGTCGCGGCGCGGCTGTGGGACGCGAGCTGTGAGCTGACCGGCCTCGGCCTCGGTGCCCTCCCCGGATAGTTCAGCCGGCGGATTCGCGGCCTCCCGCCTTCAGGGCGGCACGTTCGCACGGGACGTCAGCTCCGCAGCCAGGTTCCGGTGAGTCCCGCGCGGGAAAACCGATGGAAGCCCGGTGAGCTCCGTGCTCGGATGGTGCGATGCATCAGGATGGGTCGATCGTCGTGGACCGCGGGCGGTACCAGGATGCGATGACGCCCTGGGAGCAGGCGGGCTGGCGGGAGAAGGCCCTCGGATGGGCGGAGCACGAGCTCGCCGCACGCGGCCTGCGCGAAACAGGCAGGCGCAGAGTCCGGCTGCGACCCGTGGTCGGTCCTGGTGTGCATGGGCGTCGTGGGCCATGGCGCCGTCTGGTTCAAGGCCAATCCGCCCGCCGGCGCCTTCGAGGCGGCACTCACCTCCGCGCTGTCCCAATGGGTGCCGGAGCACGTACTGGAACCGCTCGCCGTCGACGTCGGCCACGGCTGGTCGCTGCTCCCCGACGGCGGTGATCTCTTCAGGGACGTACTCAACCGCGGCCCCGCCGATCCGCGTGCCTGGGAGGAGCCGCTGCGGCCGTACGCGAGCATGCGGCACGCTCTGATCCCGCACGCCGAGGAGATCGAACTGCTCGGCGCCCCCAGCGCGCGCACGACCGCACTTCCCGGAATCTCCGACCGGGTCATCGCCGGGAACACCGCGCTGCGGCCGGACGATCTCACGAGGCTGCGTGAACTCCGGCCACGCCTGGTGGACTGGTGCATGGAGCTTGCCGACGTGGGAAGCCGTCCGCTCGCCGACGGAACCACCCGTCGCACCGGCCTTCGCCCCGCCACCTCGGCGGGGCTCAGCCGCGAGGGGTGCTGCCCAGGCGCGGACGGTCACCGGCCAGCCGCCCCCGGGGACAGCCTGCCACCCGGTCACCCGTACGGGCGCTGCGGATAGGCTTTCGCCGCCGCCCAGTGTCCCGGCGGCCGTCGGAGAGGGTGGGTCATGCAGTTCAGAGTGGTGAGGTGGGAGAGCGAGCTGCCCGTCGGCTACGACGGTGCGTACCTGATTCCCGACAACTGGAACGACTACGGTTTTGTGACCACGTTCGAGTTGGGAATCCAGCGCCCCGGGGCGAAGCCGGTCTCCATCGGCGGCGTTCGGATCGCGCACCAGGACATGGCCCGCAACCCCGGCGACGAATTCTGGCGCACGAATGAACGACTGCCCCAGCAGTTCGATGCCCTGGGCGAGGAGTACTTCAGCCTCGGTATGCGGGACACGTACTACGAGGCTCTCAACGAGCTCGCCGACGAGACCAGATCGACGATCCTCACCTCACTGCGCGACCTCGCCCACGACTACAGCGCGGATCTCCTCGACCGGGTACGGGACCTGCGCGTGTACCGCAAGTCCCTGCTGCGCGACGTCACCCACCGCGACGCCGAGTTGGAGCGCCTCCACCTCATCGCCCGTGGCCGCCGACGCGTCGTCGACTTCCATTGGAGCTATACGCCAACCACGCCGGCGGGCTCCCACCACGATCCCTCGACCCTGGACTTCCACGCCAGCCCCACCTCGCTGCCCCCGACGAACGTGCACGCCCTGATCGGACGCAACGGAGTGGGCAAGACCAGCATGATGCGCGGCATGGCGCTGGGAGTGGCCGGCGGGGAGATCGAAGTCGCGCAGTCCGCCGCACAGACCGCCAAGTTCGCACCCAATGTCGTACTCGTGTCCTTCAGCGCCTTCGACGATCTGCTCAACGATCCCGTCCCCTCACCGCACTTCACCTACATAGGCCTGCGCGACGGAAGCGACCCCCGGCGTCTCAAGACAGGGGCGGACCTGTCCGAGGAGTTCGCGAACAGTCTCGCGATCGCCCGCGTCGGTGCCCGGCGCGAGCGGTGGGAGAAGGTCATCAGAACCCTCAGCTACCCGGAATCCGGGTTCCTCGACGACTTCGACGGCGATCTCGACAGCCTGCTCACCGAGGGCTCCGACTCCCGGTTCCGGGCAGCGGCCATCAGCCTCTTCGCGCCCCTCAGCTCCGGACACAAGATTGCCCTGCTGACGCTCACGCGGCTCATCACCGAGGTCGCCGAACGGACGGTCGTGTTCATCGACGAGCCCGAGGCGCACCTGCAGCCCCCGCTGCTCTCCGCCTTCGTCCGAGCGCTGTCGGACTTCCTCTCGGATCTCAACGGGATGGCCGTGGTCGCCACTCACTCACCCGTCGTTCTCCAGGAAGTGCCCGCATCGTGCGTGTACAAGCTGCGCCGCTACGGTGACGTCCTCACGGCGGAGCGCCCTCAGGTGGAGACCTACGGTGAGAACGTCAGTGAACTCACCCATGAGGCCTTCGGCCTGGAGGTCACGGCGACCGGCTTCTACGCGGCACTGGCCGATCTGGCCGAGCGCGGCCTGAGCTATCAGGAGATCGTGGAGCGGTTCGACTCACTGGGAACGGAAGCGCGGGGCCTGCTGCGGGTGATGACGCTCCGAAGGGATTCGGCGGCCTCATGATTCCTCTCGATCCTCCGAAGATGAGCGTGAAGGACACGCTGGCCGCCAGTTGCGCCGGGATACGGGAAAACGCTCTCAAGGACAGACTGCTGGACAGGGAAGCCGACTTGACGGCGGCCGAGGAGAAATACACGGACGCGGGGGCAAGCGGTGGTCTCTACCTCCTCGCCCTCGCCGGGCAAGCCGCCGAGAAGCTGGACCCGGACCCTGACGGAACCCTCCTGCGGGAGGTGTACGGCAAGGGCCTCGTCGCGCGGGTGGAGGGGCGGGCCAGATACGACGAGCTCAAGGCGAGGGCACCGTTCGGCCGGTGTCTGCTGTGCGGGAACGGTGAAGTCGGCGCTCTGGACCATCACCTTCCGAAGGACTCGCTCCCGCTCTACACCATCTGCCCCGCCAACCTCGTTCCCGCGTGCGGCAAATGCAACCTCGCCAAGGGCAACCGCGTCGGATCCTCTCCCGGCGAACGGACGCTTCACCCCTATTACGACCGGCCGGGATCCACGGGCCGCTATCTCATGGCAGACGTCCCCAGCTGGACCGTGGAGTTCCGGATTCAGCCGCTGCCCGACTGGGACGCCGAACTCAGGCAGCGCGTCGACCACCACTTCCGGTCGTTCAGGCTGGCGGAACGGTACGCGGAATTCGCCGTCTCGCCGCTCACCTCCCAGCAGTGGCTCCACAGATCCATCTGGCGGGCAGGAGGGCCGCAGGCGCTGGCCGCGCATCTGAAGGAGGACGCCGACCACCATGCCCGCACACACGGCCCGAACATGTGGGACACCGCGCTGCGATACGGCCTCGCGGACAGCGACTGGTATCTGAGCGGCGGCGTGAACCAGAGCCTGTAGCCGGGAGAGGTCCGAACGCACGAGGTGTACAGGCCCGGCACGCACCGCGGACGGCGGCAGAAAATCAGTCCACTCATCTCGGATTGGACTTGGTTCGGTCGTGATTGGCGTCGTTAGGGTCGCGGCATGCGTATCCATGTCGTAGACGCCTTCACCGACCGGCCCTTTGCCGGCAACCCCGCGGGCGTATGCCTGCTTGACGCCGGAGACTGGCCTGAAGTCTCCTGGATGCAGCAGGTCGCCGCCGAGATGAACCACTCGGAGACCGCCTTTGTGCGGCCGGTTCCCGCCGAGGACGGCGCCGAGGACGCCGACTGGGAGATTCGCTGGTTCGCTCCGCTCGTCGAGACCAATCTGTGCGGCCATGCCACATTGGCCACGGTGCACACGCTGCGCAGGGAGCGAGGGGTGGTCGGCGAGCTGCGGTTCCGCAGCCGGTTCAGCGGCATCCTCACCGCTCATGCGCACGAGGACGGCAGCATCACCCTGGACTTCCCGGCCGCGCCCGGCACCGAAGCCCCGGTGCTGGCGGGCCTCGCGGAGGCTCTGGGGGTGAAGCCGGAAGCAGCCTTCCGTACCGGTGCGCTCGGCGATCTGCTGACCGTCCTGCCCGACGAGGCCACTGTCCGGGCAGTGACCCCCGACCTCGACGCCATCGCGGACGTGACCCGCCGCGAGGGCCTGCGCGGCATCATCATCACGGCCCCGGCGCCCGGACCCGGCCTTGAGTACGATTTCGTCTCCCGCTTCTTCTCGCCCGCCGAGGGCATCCTGGAGGACCCCGTCACGGGCAGCGCCCACACCGCACTGGCCCCGTACTGGTCGGCGCGGCTCGGCCGCAACGGGCTCACCGGCCTGCAGGTCTCCACGCGCACCGGGCTTGTCAGGACCGCCGTGCACGGTGATCGCGTCCATCTCACCGGGCACGCGGTCACCATCCTTGAGGGAACCCTGCACGTGTGAGGCTCCCGCCGCAGATCGTGATGGACTCCGGTGATGCGCCGGCTGATGATCAAGGCCCAGGGTGAGCGGGAGACACGGATCGTCGTGGTATCCGTTCCGGTCGCGCCGCTTCGGCCGGTCGGAGTCCGTCGAGGCATCGGGCGTGAGGCGGGCCACGGGGGAGCAGCCGTCCCTCCGCGCGGAGGATTCACATAGCCACAAGTGTTCGGCGCGGGCATGCCCCGGTCATGGCGGGACCCATTCCCCTTGCTGTGACCGGGGTGCGGGATGGTGACGTGCCCATCGCGGGAGGCGGCATCCGGCCCCCGGTTCCGTCCGGTTCCGTTCCTCCGGTCGCTTCGCGGTGCTCGACGAAGGGGGGTGACCAGCTGTCATACGAAACCGGCCAGGACGGCGCGTGAGCCTCAGGAATCCATCGCGGCCCGGTCGGACTCGCTGCGAAGCACACAGAACTCGTTGCCTTCGGGATCGGCGAGGACTGCCCAGCCGGAGCCGTCGGGGTTCCGGTGATCGGCGACAAAGGCGGCGCCGATCCCCAGCAGCCGTTCCACCTCCTGATCGCGCGAGATCTCAGGGCGCAGACACAGATGGATCCGGTTCTTGGTCTTCTTGGACTCGGGCACCTGGTTGAAGTACAGCATCGGGCCCTCCGCCAGCAGCACCTGCGTCTCCCGGTGGCCCGGTTCGTCCTCCGGATGCAGCGGCCGGCCGGTCACCCTGCTCCAGAACCGGGCCAGCTCGTAGGCATCCGCACAGTCAATCGCCACGTTCTGCAATACCGAAACCATGGGTGCCAGCCTTCCTGACTTCGACTCCGGACGCCAGCGGCTTGTGCTCGCCGCTCGCGCACAGCCGCCGAGTTCGCCGATGCGCCCTGCGGCACCGGGCCCGAGCATGTCTTCTCAGGCCGAGGTCAGTCATCCTCGGCGGAGTCGAGGTGGCGGGTGTCACCGAGGCTGACGACCTGGCGGTTGTGGAAGAAGTCGTCCTCGTGCAGCGTGGTGATGCTGCCGGTGGGCGCCCGGAAGCCGGCATAGCCGGCCGACTCGATCGGCATCCTGATCCACGACGCCACGACACAGGTCAGCGAGCCGCCGTGCGTCACGATGATCTGGTGCTCGCAAGGGCTTCGCAGGATCCCGTCCATGGCCGCGTAGACGCGCCGCGCCCAGGCCGCCTTGGTCTCCGCACCCTCCACACCCTCGTCGTGTTCCATCCGCTCCCCGACGGCCGGCGGTGGGATGAACCGCTGGTCCAGCCACTCCTGCGGCCTGCCACCCGCCACCCCGTAGGACTTCTCCCGGAGTCTGCGGTCCAGGACCGGCTGCACACCGAACACCTCGGCGATCTCTTCGGCCGTCCGCAGGGTGCGCAGCAGATCGGAGGAGAACAGCTCCACCTCCGCGTCGTCCGGGATCCGGGCCCGCAGCGCCTGGGCAATGGAGACCGCCGCGCGGACGCCGGCGGGTGTCAGCCGCGAGTCGTGCCATCCGCCGACGACTCCTTCGACGTGGTGCGTCGCCTCAGGATGGGTGACGACGTAAAGGGTGCGCATGAGCGCGGGCCTCCTGTAGGTAGCGTTCTGCCTGGTCGCAGGCCGAAACTATCGAAGGCCGCCGTGGATGGGTACCCGTGTCACGAACATGCGATCTACGCAACTCGCTTGCGAAGCCTGCGATACTCTTGCGCGCATGACGCGACGACTTGCTCAGGTGGCCAAGAAGGTGGGAGTCAGCGAGGCGACGGTCAGTCGTGTCCTGAACGGCAAGCCCGGTGTCTCCGAGGCCACGCGCAAGTCCGTCCTCACGGCGCTGGACGTGCTCGGGTACGAGCGGCCCACGCAGTTGCGCGGTGAGCGGGCGCGGCTCGTCGGCCTCGTGCTGCCGGAGCTGCAGAATCCCATCTTCCCCGCGTTCGCGGAGGTGATCGGCGGGGCGCTGGCGCAGCAGGGGCTGACCCCCGTGCTGTGTACGCAGACGAAGGGCGGCGTCTCCGAGGCCGACTACGTGGACCTCCTCCTCCAGCAGGGGGTCTCCGGCGTGATCTTCGCGGGCGGTCTGTTCGCGCAGGAGGACGCCCCGCACGACCACTACCACCAGTTGGCGGAGCGCAGCATCCCGGTGGTGCTCATCAACGCCTCGATCGCGGGGCTCGACTTCCCCTGTGTCGCCTGTGACGACGCTGTCGCCGTGGAGCAGGCCTGGCGTCATCTCGCCTCCCTCGGGCACGAGCGGATCGGGCTCGTTCTCGGCCCCGGTGACCATGTCCCCTCGCGCCGCAAGCTCGCGGCGGCCCGCGCCGTCGCGGAGTCCGCGGGCACGAAGCTGCCCGATGAGCACGTGGTCCGTTCGATCTTCTCGCTCGAAGGAGGCCAGGCCGCGGCCAACCGCCTTCTGGAGCGGGGGGTCACCGGGATCGTGTGCGCCAGCGACCCGCTCGCGCTGGGCGCCATCCGTGCCGCACGCCGGCGGGGACTCGCCGTTCCGTCGCAGGTCTCGGTCGTCGGGTTCGACGACTCCGCGTTCATGAACTGCACCGAGCCGCCGCTCTCCACGGTGCGTCAGCCCATCGAGGCGATGGGGCGGGCCGCGGTGGAGCTGCTGTGCGCGCAGATTCAGGGCACGCAGACGGAGCCCGACGAGCTCCTCTTCGAGCCTGAGCTCGTCGTACGGGGATCGACGGCGCCGCCCGTCGGCTGACGGTCCGTCGCTGCCCGCTGCCCGCTGCCCGGCCTCCGCCGTGCGTCCTGCGTGGTGCCCCCTCTCCGCGTCCCCTGGTGCAGAGCTTCCCGTCCTTCTTTCCCGGCTCCGCCCGGGAGGCCCGCCGCCTCCGGAGCTGACCTGCGGGGATGTGCCGTCGCTCACCCGGGTTCTGTCACGGCTGTTGACAAAGCGGTGACCTGCGAGAAACTCGACACTTCGAGGGCGCAAAAGATTAACTAGAATGCTCAATATGCCGGTAGGGCGTCGTCATTCATTGCCATACACCTGCTGGTTTCCTGGCGAGAGTCGCTGTTGCCGTCCCCCCACCTGCAGCCGTGCACCGCGTTCGTCGTCTCCTGCTGCGATACGGGGCCGGTACCGGAACGCCCAGCCGTGGCCCAGCGCTTGGAGGCCCATATGAGAGGCACAGGAGTCCTGAGCCGACGGCTGATGGTCGGCATGCTGGTGGCCGGACTGATCGCCGTCGGACTTCTTCCGGTCCACGCGTACGCGGCGGCCGTACCGCCACCGAACATCGCTCTCGGCACCACCGCGACGGCCGGCGGCGCCCACGGGGCGTACGTCGCCGGCAACGTCACCGACGGAAGCCAGCAGTCCTAGTTCAACGGCATGCGGATCCGCAACACGTACGCCGACGGCATCAACTTCGCCAACGGAACCCGCGACTCGACCGTCTTCAACTCGTCCTTCCGCAACACCGGGGACGACGCCCTGGCCGTCTGGGCCAGCAAGTACGTCAAGGACACCTCGGCCGACGTGGGTCACGACAACCACTTCCGCAACAACACGATCCAACTGCCGTGGCGCGCCAACGGCATCGCGGTCTACGGCGGCCACGGCAACACCATCGAGAACAACATCATCTCCGACACCATGAACTACCCCGGCATCATGCTGGCGACCGACCACGACCCGCTGCCCTTCTCCGGGCAGACCCTGATCTCCAACAACGCGCTGCACCGTACCGGGGGCGCGTTCTGGAACGAGGACCAGGAGTTCGGCGCCATCACCTTCTTCGCGCAGGGCCAGGGCATCCCGGGCGTCACCATCCGGGACACCGAGATCCTCGACTCGACGTACGACGGGATCCAGTTCAAGACGGGGGGCGGTGAGATGCCGGACGTCAAGATCACCGACGTCCGCATCGCCACGTCGGTCAACGGCTCCGGAATCCTCGCGATGAGCGGCGCCCGCGGCAGCGCGACGCTGAGCCGTGTGACCATCACGGACTCGGCCGACGGTGACATCCGGATCGAGCCCGGCTCGCAGTTCGTCGTCAACGGGACCGGCTGACACCCCTCCCCTCCCGGCCCCACCGGCACGGCGGCCCGCTGCCGCGGGCCGCCGTGGCCACGACGCGCCGTCCGACGCAGAGCACGTCCCGAGGTCTTCCAGGGCATCAGGGGGAACGGCGACGGCATCGTCGTCTGCGTCTCCGCGGTCTGGTGGGGGAGCGCCTCCGTGTGATGGGCTGGGCGGTGGGCGAGCCGAACCGACGGCGTGGCCCCTTCCCTTCCCCTCTTCACGCAGGAGCGCGTCATGTCCGCCACCGCAGCCCTCTCCTCCGGTCCGGGGTCCGACGACGCCCACGACATCACCGCGCAGCGGGTGCGGCACGCCCTCGGACCGGTCACCCTCATCCGCGATACCGCGCTCAGCGGGGGCTTCTACAACTCCGCCCGGCTGCTCGAACTCGCCGACGGAAGGAAACTGATACTCAAGACCGCACCCCCGGCGAGCGGCCCGGCCCTCACCCACGAGCAGGGACTCCTCGGAACCGAGGCGCTGCTGCACCGTCTCGCCGCCGCCGCGGGCGCCGCCGTGCCCACCGTCCTGCACCACGAGCCCACCGGCCCCCGGACCCCCGCCGAGTGGCTCATCCTGTCCTACATCGAGGGCATCACCTGGGACGCCGCCCGCGACCGTCTCGCACCGGCCGACCGTGCCCCACTGCGCCGCCGCCTGGGGGAGAACCTGGCGCGGGTCGCCACCGTGACCGGGCCGGTCTTCGGGTACCCGCAGCACGCCCCCGGACTCTCCGCCGGGGACTGGCCCACCGCGTTCACCGCGATGCTGCACGCCGTCCTCGCCGACGCCGCCCGCTTCGAGGTCGCGCTGCCGGTCCCGGCCGCGGTCCTCGCCGGCCTGCCCGCACGATTCGTCCACCGGCTCGCCGAGGTGCGCCGCCCCGCGCTCGTCCACTTCGACGCCTGGGAGGGCAACCTCGTCCTCACCCGGGGCGAGGACGACGCCTGGCGGCTCAACGGCATCATCGACGGCGAACGCGCGTTCTTCGGCGACCCGCTCGCCGAGTTCGTCGGCCTCGACCCGTTCGGTTCGGCCGAGACCGACCCGGACCTCATGGCCGGCTACGGATCCGTCTCCTCCGCCCCCGTCATCGACGACGGCGCCCGCGTACGGCTCGCTCTCTACCGGATCTACCTCGCCCTGATCATGCGGGTGGAAACCGCCCCGCGTGCCTACGCCGAAGATGTCGTGGCCGAGATCGAGTCCTGGTCCGCCGCGCGGATCACCGAACAACTGACCGTGCTGGACGACGCGGAGGCCTGACACGCGCGGAGGTCCGGCACGTACGGAGGTCCGACACGGAGGTCTCGTACGGGGAGCCCGTGAGCGGCCGGGGCACGGGCTCCCCGTGCCCCGGCCGCAGGCACGCATCTGGACGACTGGATGCAGATCACTTGCGGCTGCTTGTGCTGATCTTGCGCGCCTTGCCTCGTCGTTCGCGTACGGTAGGTGGTTGCAAGGCTTCCGGGGGAGGGGGGGCAGCAAGTGCCTTGGGTGGGACGCCGTCCGGGGGCCGCCGCGGGCCCTGTGCTCGCCCCTTCGCGCTCCTGCGGTGCGCCCCGGCCGCGTACTGCCCGTTGCGCGCACTGTCCTCTGCGTGGCTCGGTTCCGCGTGCCTTGTTCCTCTCTCTGTCAGTCAATTACTAAATCAGCGCGATATCTTGCGGGGGCTTGGTGTGGGTGGTTGAGTGTGCGGCGCCCCACAACGCACCGGCGGTGGGGGAGTCCTTCACTTTCATGGCCCGAAGGGGACCACTCATGAGCGGCCTCACCGCCGGCGGCCTCAAGGGCTGACCGGCGGATCCCGCCCCCTCGCCATTCGCCGCACCCCGAGAACACCCGAACTGCCCGAAAGGACCGTCACGTGGCAGCCCCTCACTCGCATCGCACCGACGACTGGTGGCGCGACGCCGTCATCTACCAGGTGTACCCGCGCAGTTTCGCCGACGGTGACGGTGATGGCACCGGAGACCTCGCGGGTGTCCGGGCGAGACTGCCCTACCTGGCCGAACTCGGCGTCGACGCGGTCTGGTTCACGCCCTGGTACCTCTCCCCGCTGGTGGACGGCGGCTACGACGTCGCCGACTACCGCGCCATCGACCCCGCCTTCGGTACGCTCGCCGAGGCCGAGAAGCTGATCGCCGAAGCCCGGGATCTCGGCATCCGGGTCATCGTCGACATCGTCCCCAACCATGTCTCCGACCAGCACGCGTGGTTCCGTGCCGCGCTGGAGGCCGGCCCCGGCAGCCCCGAGCGGGAGCTCTTCCATTTCCGGCCCGGCCGCGGGGAGAACGGAGAGCTCCCGCCCAACACCTGGCCCTCCCAGTTCTCCGGGCAGACCTGGACCCGCGTCCCGGACGGCGAGTGGTACCTGCACCTCTTCACCCCCCAGCAGCCGGACCTCAACTGGGCCCACCCGGCGGTCCGCACGGAACACGAATCCATCCTCCGCTTCTGGTTCGGGCGCGGAGTGGCGGGCGTACGGATCGACTCGGCCGCCCTGCTCGCCAAGGACCCGGCACTGGCCGACTTCACCGAGGGCGTCGACCCCCACCCGTACATCGACCAGGACGAACTCCACGGCATCTACCGCTCCTGGCGCGCCGTGGCCGACGAGTACGACGGTGTCTTCGTCGGCGAGGTCTGGCTGCCGGACTCCGAGCGCTTCGCCCGCTATCTGCGCCCCGACGAGCTCCACACCGCGTTCAACTTCAACTTTCTCGCCTGTCCCTGGGCCGCGGACCGGCTCCGCCGGACCATCGACGACACCCTCGCCGAACACGCCCCCGTCGGCGCCCCCGCGACCTGGGTCCTGTCCAACCATGATGTGACCCGCACGGTCACCCGCTACGGACGCGAGGACACCGGCTTCGACTTCGCCACGAAGGCCTTCGGCACGCCCACCGACCTCGGCCTCGGCACCCGGCGCGCCCGCGCCGCCGCGATGCTGACCCTCGCCCTGCCCGGATCGGTCTACCTCTACCAGGGGGAGGAACTCGGTCTGCCCGAGGCCGACATCCCCCGCGACCGCATCCAGGACCCCATGCACGCCCGCTCCGGTGGCACCGACCCCGGGCGGGACGGCTGCCGTGTCCCGCTGCCCTGGCACGCCGAAGCGCCTTCGTACGGGTTCGGTTCGACGTCCGAGCCATGGCTGCCCCAGCCCCGGGACTGGTCCCGCTACGCGGTCGACCGGCAGCGCGCGGACCCCGGTTCGATGCTCGCGCTCTACCGCGAGGCCCTCCGGCTGCGCCGTGGTGCCGAGGGCTTCGGCGACGGACCGCTGACCTGGCTCCCGGCCGGCGACGGTGTCCTCGCCTTCACCCGCCCGCACGGCCTGATGTGCGTGGTCAACCTCTCCGACGAGCCCGCCGCCCTCCCGGCGTACGAGCACCTGATCCTGTCCAGCGGTCCACTGGACGCCGAGGGCCGGCTGCCCCGCGACACGGCGGTGTGGCTGCGCTCCCCGGCACCGGGACAGGCGGAGACCGGGGCGGCGGGCGGAGCCCCGTGACCATGTCGCCGCCCGCAGGGGAGCCGCTACCGTGACCCCATGTCACACGCCTGCGCGCTCCTCGTCATCGACATGCAGAACGGCCCGGTGGCCATCGCCCACCGGGCCGCCGAGACCGTCGCCGTGATCGCGGGGCTGCGCGAACGCGCCATGGCCGCCGGCATACCGGTCGTCACGATCCAGGACCGGGGTGCCGGGCTGGAGGCCGGGACCGAGGGCTGGCGGATCGTGCCCGAACTCGCGCCCGCTGCCGGTGAGGCCGTCGTCCACAAGAGCAGCCCGGACAGCTTCCTGGGCACAGACCTCGACGCGGTCCTGAGGGCGCGGGGCATCAGCGAGGTGATCGTCACCGGGTTCGCGACCGAGATCTGTGTGGACACCACCGCGCGACAGGCGCTGAGCCACGGGTACGACCTGGTGCTGGTCGCCGACGGGCACACCACGTCCGTCCGGCCCGACAGCGGCGAGTACGCCGCCCCGGGGCGGTCGGTCGCGCACCACAACGAGATCTTCCGGCACCTCGGCTTCCCCCGGCGGAGCATCCGCGTGCTCCCGGCGTCCGAAGTGACCTTCGCCCCGGCCGGGGAGCTGCCCGGATAGGCGCGCGCGAGGACGCCCCGTCCGGCACCGCACCGATCAGCGAGGCCGTCACCGCCGCCGGCCGGCGCTCCGGTCCCGCCGTGGGGGAAGCCGGCGTGGACATCGCCCGGCCCCGAACCGTGCGCTCAGTAGTAACACGTGATGCGCAGGTCCCGGAAGACGAACTCGTTGGCCTGGACAGGCAGGTAGCGCGACGGATCGGCCGCGTCCTCCTGGCGCCACCGCTTCCCGGAACACCGCAGGTGCACGGTCTCGTTCATCGATTCGTTGCGCACCGTCCCGACGCACACCCAGTCGTGGGCATCGACGTCGTTGCGGGTGTACGCGGCGAAGCAGGCACCGCGCCGCTCCAGCCGCAGCCGGGCCGCGAGCACCCGGCCGTCGCCCACGGGCGGCCCGTACTGGTTGGTGTCGTAGAGCGTGCCCAGGTTCCAGTTGATCCGGTAGCCGTCGTCCTCGTCGTGTTCGGCGCCGACGAACGGCGGTGCGCCGTGGGGGTCGTAGAAGGCGTCCTTGTCCCGGAAGGAACGAGGGAACCACGGTGAGCCGTCGTCGTTGTACGGCGGGCGGTGTGTGCCGGGGTCGGCGTTGACCGCCGCCATCTCGCACATGGTGGCCTGGGCCGCCACCGCCGAGTCGACCCGCACCTCGGCGGCGAAGTCGCCGCGCAGACCGTGGACCACGCCGAAGCCGCCGCCGCTGTAGAACGGCCAGTCGCCGAGCGCGTCCCAGGTGCGCTCCTCCAGCTCGGCGAGGCGGCGCTCGACCGGGTCGGCGGGCCGGGGCGGCCGGAGGTCTCCCGTGTACGGGGTGATACGAACGTGGATGCCGTCGTCCTGGAAGACATGGCAGTAGGAATTGGCCTTGGCGTAGCCGAGCGCGAAGCGGCGGGTGTCGATGTGAGTGCCGGCGAAGGTCTCGTCGAGCCGGCGGGTACCGGGGCGGAGGGCTTCGGCGGTGTCGAAGGTGGACTCGGTGCCGACCGCCCACGTGTACGGCTGCGCGGCGGCGAGCGCGATGTCGCCGATGCTCCCATCGGCCCGGGGCAGGACCAGCACGCCGAGCCGCAGATCCTCCGAGTGCCGGGCCTCGCCGAGCCGGAGGCCGAGGCCGGTGGGCCGGCCGTCGGGGCCTATCAGATCGTCGAGACCGGCCAGGACCAGGTCGAGAGCCCCGTCCCGAAGGGCCGCGTCGAGCACGCCCGGGTCCGGGCCGGCACCGGGGCCGTGCAGCGCGGTGCCGGTCAGCGCGGTGCCCGCATCGGGGCCGAGCCCACGCGTGTGGCGCAGCAGAGCGGGGTCGGATGCGGCGACGACGAGACGCGCGGTGGCGGCTCGGCGGCTGAAGATGTCCATGACGGCGGCGACCGTGTCCGCGCCGCCGGTGCTCACCCGCACCACATAGGTGATGTCGTCGGGCGACGCGTCGAGGAGGTCGTCGAGGGCCTCGACGCGCACAGGCGCGTGGCCCTGGGGCCGGTAGCGGAAGTGCGGGGAGCCGCGCGGTCTGAAGGCCGCGCTCAGGTCGAGCGCGCGCAGACCGGTGAACGTGAGTTCGCCGACCGAGGCCGTCGAGCCGGCCTGGCGGGGCAGACCCTGATCCGAGCCGGGCACGACGCGTCCGTCCGCGGTCACGGCGACGTCGAAGACGAGGACGTCGGCACCCTGGACGTAGGCGGATGTCAGCGCGGTGCGGGTGTGGGGCGGGGCGTGCAGGGCGTTGCCGCCGACTGCGGCGATCCTCATGGTGTCGTCAGCTCCTCTTCGCTGATCGGACCGGCGGCGCACACCGCGTAACCCTGCGCGGGGAAGGGCGTGTTCTGAGCGAACACCTTGATCGAGTACGTGCCGGGCACCGGGTTGCCGATCCGGACGGCTTCGACCGTGTTGGCGCGGTCGAGCGGGAGACCGGTGAGTTGTGCCACGGCGGTGCGGTCGAAGCCGGGGACCTTGTTGTAGGCGTGCTCCTCGTTGCCGACATGAATGGTGCCGTCGGGTGTGGTCACCGCGAGGTCGAGGTTGTTCTGCACGGCGTTGCCGGGGCGGTCGGTCCAGGCCAGGACGACTCTCAGATCGTCGGTGTGGGGGCCGTCCGGCACGGTGAGGCGGTAGGTGCGGCTGCCGCGCCGGGTGCCCTCCGGGTCGGCGAACGCTTCGAGCGCGCCGGGATCGGCGTCCGGCAGATCGGCCCATACGATCCGGCGGTCCGCCGGCGCGTCGGGGGTGGGCAGGACGAGGGTCAGGTCCAGCCGCCCGAAGCCCTGGTCGAAGTCGGGGTAGCCGAGATCCTGGGCGCTGTGCGGCGTACGCAGCGAGGGCAGGCGGCGGGTCGCGGCGATGAGGACGGCTTTCATGAGCGCGGCGGAGGGTGACGCGAGCCGGCGGACCTCGCGCAGGTACTGCCGGACGACGGCGGCGGCACCGGCGACGACGGGAGCGGCCATGCTGGTGCCGCCGATGTACATGTAGCGCCCGTCGTGGTCGGGGGAGTCACGCCAGGGGAGCCGCGGGTCCATCCGCGTGCTGCTGCTGCGGGCCGAGAGCACGAAGGTGCCCGGAGCGAGCAGGTGCGGCACGACACTGCCGTAGTCGCTGGGGCCCCGGCTGCTGATCGCGGCAGGCAGGTCGGGGTTGCCGCACACATGCTCGACGCCGGCCGGCGGCAGCGGGAACTGGGGCTGACGGAAGCGGTTCCAGGTCAGATCGGCGAGGCCGTCGTTGTCCCGGTCGGTGGTGCACGCGCCGACGGTGAGCGCGTTCTTGGCGGTGGCGGGGGTGCCGCAGGTGTTGAACTCGTGGGTTCCCTTGGGAGCGACACCGCTGTTGCCGGCCGCGACGACGACGAGGACGTCGGGATGCTCGGCGACGAAGCTGTCCACGGCGAGCGAGTACTGGTCGTAGGTGCCCGACAGCGGGTTGCCCCAACTGAGGTTGATGACGCGGGCTCCCGCGTCGACGGCACGGGCGAGCATCGGGCCCAGACTGGGCCCCACGTGGAGCCGGTTGTCCTCGTCGAAGACGCGGAAGACGGCCAGCCGGGCGCCGGGGGCGACACCGGTGATCAGGCCACCGCTCGCCGCGCCGGAGCCGACGACGATGCCGGCCACATGCGTGCCGTGGCCGGCGAAGTCGAACGCCTCACCGCCGACCAGGGATTCATTGACGACGATGCGGTCGACGAGGTCGGGGTGGGTGCCGTCGATGCCACTGTCGAACACACCGACGATCTCGCCCGCCCCGGTCCAGGGCACCTGGGCCGGCGGCTCGGCGGCGTCGGCCCGCGGTCCGACACGGTCCACGCCGACGAGCCGGCGGGCATGGTCGGCGAAGAGCAGGGGCGGCCGGTAGGGGGAGACCTGACGGGTTTCCTCCCGGGCGGCGATCACGGCGAGCAGGTCGCGCCGCCGGTCCCCGGTCAGGCCGGTGCGAAAGCGCAGCATCACATCGACGGCGGCGAGCACCTCGACGCCGGGCGTGGCTTCGAGAACGGGCCGCAATGTGACGAGATCGTGGGGATCGTGCACAAGAACGTCGAACGTGTCGAGGTAGGGGTCCGCGGCGGCGACGCCCTCGTCGGCGAGCAGTCGCGGACCGGCGGCACCGGGGGAGTCCGGGGCGAGCGCGTCGTCGAGCGCCCGCGTGACCGTGTCGGCGAGCCCCCACGGTCGTACGGCGGTCACCCACGGCAGGCCGGCGACCAGGTCGCGTTGCCCGGGGGTGAGGCGGAGCCGGTAGGTTCCGGGCGGCTGAAACTGTATGACGTGGGCACCGATCCCGGCGAGAACGGCGCGGCGGGTCCGGTCCAGCGGACCTCGCAGACGTACCAGATAGGTGTTGTGGTCCGGCTCGCCCGACGCGACGGGAAGGGGCGCCGCGCCCTCCGCACCGGCCGCTTCCTGTGCGTACGCGTCCATGGCACGCTCGGTGAGGTCCGCCACGAACTCCGGGTCCGGTGCCACCCGGTCGGTGGTGCCGGAGGCGCCCGCGCCGCGCGGGGGCAGCATGCTCTGCGGGCCGTCACTGCCGGGCGGGGCGTCCGTCGCGGCGGGCTCCTCGCGTGCCGCGTGCTCGGCCGTGAGATCGGCGCGGACGTCGATGATGCAGTCGGCCGCGCGAAGCCGGGCGATCCGCTCCCCGGAGGTCTCGGCGAGGATGACCCCCTGGTAGCGGTGCGCCCGGTCACCGAGGATCGCCTCGATGCCCTCGGCCTCCCGGTCGGTGTCGAAGTAGACGGCGATCCGGTACTGCCTGTCGGGGACTCCCTCGGGGTCGGCTCTGCCGGACATCGTGGTCTCGCTTTCGGAGGGGGGTGGCGCTGATGGGGCGTTTCGGTGTCAGTCCTCCCGGTCGTCGGTGTGTGCCCAGACCTCGGCGACAGGTGCGGCCCGCTCGGTGATCCCGTCGAGCAGCCGCAGCTGGGTCCGTTTCTCCGCCCCGACGGGTGCGGCTCCGTCGGCGAGCAGGGCGGGGCCGCCGCCCGGGAGCGGCGTGAGCACCTCGTCGTACGGGCACGGGCCGATGTCGAGCAGAGGACAGAAGGAGCACGAACCGCGGGGGCGCGTCAGGTGCCCGATGCGTTCGTCGTGAGCCAGCCGGCCGGAGCGGGCTTCATGCAGGAGTTGTTCGACGAGCAGTGGCCGGGCCCGCGCGTAGTCGTCGGGGTGTCCGGTGGGATGCGGGGCGAAGAGCACCCGGGCGTCGAGTTCCTCGCCGTCGTCGAGGGCGCCGTAGGTGAGCCGGACCTCGGTCGCCATCAGCTGCGCCATGGGGGTGTCCGGGGCCGGAACGGGCGACAGACGGTCGCCGAGTTCGCCGGTGAACGCGTTGGCGGTGCTCTGCCCGAGCACGAGGATCACGGCCGGCAGCGACTGGAACATCTGGCGCAGCAGATGGCGGCGGGTGCGGAAGCACTCGCCGACGATCCCGACTCGCTGGTCGTCGGTCATCGGCGGGAGCCGCGGGTCGTCCGGGTCGCTCCGGGTGGTCCACTTGGCCGAGGCGCAGGCGACCATGTTGCCGTACGACAGGTCCTCGCCGACGGCGAGCGTGCCCCGGTCGAGGCCCAGTTCGGCGCCGAGGTCGTCCAGCAGCCGCTGGTAGACGAGGTACATACGCTGCGGCTGCTCGCGGACCGGGATCCCACGCCGGCCCTGCGCGTCCTCGGGCACGTTCAGCGGGACCCCGGCCAGGGGATCGTCGTCGGGTCCGCCGCCGAAGGCGCGGTACGCGTCCTCGGGCAGCTCGGGCTTGAACACCCCCCGGTGCCGGAAGTAGTGCGCGTACTGGCGCACGGAGTCGAAGTCGGGGGTGAGCGAGCCGTGGCTGTCGGGCCACCAGCCCGGAAGGTTGGGGTTGATGCCGACGGCGAGGATCGGCGCCTTGCGGCAGCCGGACAGCGGCTCCGGCAGCGGAGTCATCCGGCCGGTGTAGTGCGAGGGCCGCACGATCGAGGCGTCCGGCGGCGGCCCGTCGGCGTCGTAGTCGTACGAGTGGTAGGTACCCCACGAGCGGAAGTACGCGCACGGATGGGCCCCTGGTCCGGCGTACTGCGAGGTGCGCAGCGCGTTGCAGGGCATGAGCTCGAAGAGCAGCTCGACCTCGATGGGGAGCCGGGTGACGGCCGGGGGGTCAGGCATGGTCGAAGCCCGCCTCGGAGAGACCCGCGAGCAGGCCCCATGTGGTGAGCGCGCCGCAGACGCTGGTCCAGTAGCCGTACGACTCGTAGTAGGCCACCGCCCACATGGTCTGCTGGTTGAGGCGGAACTCGCGGGTGGGGAGTTTGCCGTTGATCTGGGGGTCGGACATGTTTCGGACCACCACCCAGTCGGGCACGTGGTCCGAACCCGCGTCGGTGAGGTCGGCGCAGGCCAGCCCGAGCGCGGCGTCGCCCATCTCTACGGCTGCCCCCTCCTGTTCCAGGCCGTTGGTGGATGTGCCGTACTCGAAGTAGTCGGTGGTCAGGATCGGGTGGAACTCGGGCATGTCCCGCGCGCCCTGCTCGATGCGGACGGTCGGCTCGTTGTCGGGCGGCACGAGCAGCGGCCCGGGGAAGGGGAAGCGGGTGGACGGCGGGCCGAACAGCGGTTCGGTGAGCCGGTCGGAGAAGCCGCGCATCAGCTTCTGCGCCTCGTCGACGCGGCCGAGCGGGAGGGTCCAGTCGCACTGGAACGCGCGGCCGTTGAACTCCTCGTTGCGGAACTCCTTCTGGCAGCGGAACTTCGCCGCGCGTGTGACCACGACGTCGCCCAGGGGGAACTCGCCGAAGACGCTGCCCGAGGTGCCGATGGTGGCGATCACCCGCGGCCGGACCTCCTCGATGATCTGCTCGAAGAAGTCCCGGACGGGCAGGGTGGCGGTGCCTTCGCCGGTCTTGAGACCGTCCTGGTTGAGGTGGAGTTCGGACTTGACGCACAGCACGTCCAGGTCGCCGAGCTTGACGGGGAAGTACGAGCCCAGGCGCGGTGGGCGGGCGGAGAGCGAGGGCGCTCCGCCTCTGATGAGCGGCCGGTAGTGCTCCTCGAAACGGCGTGTGTACCGGTACCAGCGCAGTCGGCCGAAGCCCTGGGTGAACACATCGGCGAGGGCGTTCTGTTCGGCGACTGTCCAGGTGATCACGACGATGTCCGCGCGGGGCAGCGCGGCGTCGGGGGACGGCTCGACGTCGAACGGCTGGGGGACGGGAGCGAGCCCGTCGGGGAAGACGATCCCGAGATCGGCAGCCAGGACGGGGCCTTCCGGCGCCGCGGCCAGGTCGGGCGACAGTTCGAGGTCCGCCTGGGTGACCCCGGCGGACAGCAGTGCGCGGGCGATGTCGACTCGCTCGTCGAGGGTGTCCATGATGCTGCCTTTCGAATCGTTTCCCGGTCCGTCCGGAGTCGGTGCGCGGGTCGCTCGGTGCGCGGGTCGCTCGGTGTGCCGGTGCGGCTCATCGAGGACACGCGACTCAGTCGGGGTCCGGGAGCCGCTCGCACACCCGGTAGGCGTTGGCGAGAAGCGTCAGGGTGGGGTTCGAGGCACCGGCGGTCGGCATGAACGCACAGTCGAGGACGTAGAGTCCGGAGACGGTGTGCGACTGGCAGTTCTCGTCGAGCACGGAGGCGTCGGGATCGGTGCCGGCGCGCAGCGTGCCCTGTACGTGCCCGTAGCCGGGGTTCTCCGCGCCGGGAACGTCGTAGCCGCGCAGCTCGCCGCCCGCGTCCTCCATCACCCGCACCACACGGTCGATGGCGTAGCGGGCCGCGGCGAGGTCGTAGGCGTGGTGCCGGTACCAGATCCGGGCGGCGGGCATGCCCCACGGGTCGGTGACGTCGGGGTCGAGTTCGACCCGGTTGTCGTACAGGGAGAGCGCCTCGCCGGTGAAGGAGAAGTAGACGCCGCCCTGGCGACGCAGTTCGTCGAGGTAGGCGTACAGGTCCTCGCCCCACAGGCCGCCGCGGCCCGGCCCGAGCGCGGCGGCCTTCACGAGCCGGACCGGCGGCACACAGGTGTAGGGGTCGTACACGGAGAACTTGCCGGCCTTCGTGACCGGGGTGGCGGGGTCGTCGACCACGTACAGGTCGCGCAGTTGCAGGGAGCCGATCGCGGTGGAGGGCTGCTGAGCGCCGCCACCGGTCCACACGGGCTGGAGCGGGAAGGTGAGTTCGGCGTTCCCGTGGGTGTGATAGGTCAGATAGTGGCCGATCATCCGGTTGGGGTCGGGCACCTGCGACACGAGGAACAGCCGTGCCGACTCGATGGTCTGGATGGACACCACCACCTGGGACGCCCCCAGGAACCGTTCGGGCCCGCCGGGCTCGGTCCGGTACATCACGCCGCGTACCCGCCCGTCCTCGTGGACGATCCGGGTGACGCAGTGTCCGGTCAGCAGATCGCACCGGCCGGTGGCCAGGGCGCGCTGGAGCACGGTGTTCAGCGCCGAGGCCCGTGAGTTCAGACCGCAGCCGAAGAACTGGTTGAAGCCGCAGAACGAGCAGGCCGGACGGCCGTCGTACACCCGGGAGTTGATGGCGCGGGGGCCGAGGTAGGGCCGCATTCCGGCGCGGCCGAACGCCTCGGTCAGGAACGGCACGGCCGCGTGCGGGCGCAGCGGCGGCATCGCGTAGTCGTAGCCGGCCCGGAGCGGTTCCTGGGCGGGGGACTGCCGGGCCCGCCCGGAGACGCCCCACTCGTACTCGGCCCGCTCGAACCACGGCTCGAACTCACCGTAGTTCCAGGGCCAGTTCACCATATCCGCGTCGGGTGGCACGTCATGCAGGTGGTCCAGGACGCGGAAGTCCTCCTCGGTGTAGCGGGGCACGTTGGCGTCCCACACGTTCGTCGCGCCGCCGGCCATGTTGACGTTCCACCAGCGCTCGACCCGGGTGGGCCGGTCCTGGGCCGGTCCGGCCATATAGATGTTGGGGTCGGTATCGCGGTGCGGGATGAGCGCCTTGTGCGTATGGAAGTGGAGTTCGTCGTACGGGAGGAAATCGTCGGAGGCCGGGAGCGGGCCCTTCTCCAGTACGGCGACGTGGCGTCCCCGCGCGGTGAGTACGCGGGCCGCGGTGCCGCCTCCCGCGCCGGCGCCCACGACGATCACGTCGTATGTGCCGGGTGCGTGGGGTGCGTGGGGTGCGCCTGGCGCGTCGGCCGTGGCGGTCATGAGTCCTCCCCGGGCCGGTCGGCGGTCATGGTGGTGGGGCGGGTGAAGGGTTCGGCCGGTGTGGGATAGCCGTACCAGTGCCAGATCACCGCTTCACGGTTGCCGCCCCAGCGCGGGTCCCCGAAGCAGCCCTCGATGCAGTGGGCCCGCAGCAGGGCGAACGCGGCCGGCTGGGCGAGAGCGTCCGGGGGCCAGGCGGGCAGGGTCCCCGCGCCCAGGTCGCGCAGCAGCGCGGTGGCCTCGGCACGGTCGAGTCCGGCGACGCCGCGTCCGGCGTACGCCTGTCGCGCGGCGGAGTCGAGCGCGGAGAGCAGCACCGGGTAGGCCTGACGCCATGCCGGAATCTCCGGATGCGTCCCGGGGCCCATGACCAGGAGCCGGTCGACGTATTCGGCGGCATCGGCGTCGGCCGCGCCGGGCCGGCGGTCCCCGCCGGGCAGGATCGCGTCGAAGAGCACCTCCACGGCCCGCCGCTGGTCCGTGTCGAAGCAGCCGGTGTCGGGCGGTCGCAGGATCCACATGGTCAGGCCTTTCCGGCGATACGGGTCGCCCCGTCCGCGCTGTCCGCCGCGTTCCCCCCGTCCGCGCCGCCCACGTCGTCGGCGCCACGTGTGCCGTCCGCGACATCCGCCTTGTCGAGGGCCTCTTCCGTCGCGGCGACGATCGCCGCGTAGGGACCGATGTCCGGCGGGCCGGTGTGGCGGACGATGGCGAGCACGGTCGCGTCGTCCGCGTCGGTGAGGTAGCGCCCCAGCTCCGGATACAGCTCGTCGTTCTCGCGTACCGCATGCGACCGGAAGAGCAGGACGAAACCCTCCGTGCAGCGGCGGAAGTCGGAGATCGCGTGGACCACGTCGCCGGGGTCGCCGTTCTGGATCCGCTGCCAGGCGACGCGGATCGCCTCCCAGTAGGCGCGGGCCTGGTCGTGCTGGTCGAACATCCAGCGGGCATGGTCGGGCGGCATACCGCGTGCGACGGCCAGTGGCACGATCGCCTCCTCGGCCTTCAGGTGTGCCTGGTCCGCGAAGTTGGTGAGCGTGTACACGAACATCCCCATCGCGGTGCGCACTTCCGGCGGGATGTCCTGCGCCCGGTGCACCGGTGCGAGCGCGCTGACGATGCGGCTGCCGCAGGCGAAGATACGTTCGCCGAGCAGATGCTCCTGTTCGAGGAACTCCTCGAAGGCACGGCCGCTGTCACGGATCGACATCCCGTGCCGCGTGATCACCGCGGGCTGGAACTCCTTGCCGGGCGGCGACGGCTTGAGCATGCCGCGCATGCCGGCAGCCTGGGCGGCGAGGACTTCGATGAGGTTCTCCCCGACGAACAGGCACCGCTCGATCGGTACGCGCATCTGATCGGCCGCGAAGCGGTAGATGGCGGGATCGGGCTTGTCCAGCTTGGCCTCGTGGTTGATCACGATGCCCTGCGGGTCCAGGATGTCGGCGAGGTGGACGACGCTGCCGTTGTGTTCGGTGACGACGGCCTCGGCGATCATCCGATGTCCCTGCTCGGCGCTGACCTCCGCGGGCAGGTTGGTGATCACGCCGATACGCAGCCCCACCAGCTGCCGCACGGCGTCGAGCAGCTTCTCGGTGCTCGGCCGGTACAGCGCGAGATGACCGGGCCGGTCGACTTCTCCGAGGGTGTCGCGCAGGTCGAAGAAGACCACGTCGCAGTCGACGGTGGTGGCAGGCATGGGACGGCCCCTTCCCTGGCTGTGTAGGAACCCCCGGCTGTGTACGAGCGATACGGACGCGACCTCGTGGGGCGGGGCGCCGGGCTGTTCCGGAGAGCACGGGGCGCGACAGGCCGTCCCGGGCGACCCGCTGCGGTCGCTCTGGATGCTCGTACGCGTGACTCCGGTGCGCGGTATGTCCGTACGCGAATGATCCGTACGCGCAACGTGCGTACGTGATCGTCCCGTGCCGAGCACCGATGGGCATGAGGGCTTCCGGACACCGTCGTGCCTCGCTGCTCCTACTCCGTCGACCGTTGACCGCCCCCGACACGCAGCGGCGCGTGAGGCTCGCAAGCAGATGCGGGTGGCCGCAACGTGAGGGCCGCTCGCCCGTCCTGAGGGCCGCTGGCCGGCGGCTGCTCTGCCGGAGCGCTGTCGGTGAGGATCCGCCCGGTGTCTTCGCTCGGATCTCCGGGCCAGGAGATGAATACCTCCATGCGTCATCTCCTCATCCATGGTCGCCCTCGACCGGTGCCTTCGCCACTCGGCCGCGGGAGCGGCGCGGCCGAGCCGCCCGACCTCCCTGCCGACCGAGGCCGGCCCGGCAACAAGCCCACGTGCTCACGAACAGGGCCCCGCTCAGGGGCCTGCGCCGCCCACGCTCACCGGGGGCGTTGGGGTCTCTGGGGTCTTTGGGGTCTCCGGGGCTGGGGATGAGCCGTGTTGGCTATGGGCATTCGTGGGGCGAAGTCGGCCGGTTCCGGCCCTTTCGGCTCCGCTGCGTGGGGTAGGGGCACGTGGTCGCACGTGCTCTTCAGAACGGGGAAATGGTATGAGCAGATCTCTTGTCGGACGTCGGGCAGCTCGTTGGACGGCTGTCACCACCGCCGTCCTGCTGGCCCTGACGGGAGCCGAGCTGGGGGCCTCGGCCGCCCCTGCCACAGCCGCGCCCGCCGGTGCGGTCTCGTCGGACGGACTCAAGCCGGGCGACGCGCTCACTGCTCACAACTTCCTCCTGCAGATGGACGGAAGCTCTGTCGAGTACCTCCGTGAGGTCAACGGCCTGGATGTCGAGAACCACCGAGTGACCTTGGTGCGGGGCGATTTCCACAGCTTCGCGGTCGAGCGCTGGACCGATGACGCGCTCGCGGGTCGCCCGGGGCGCCTGAAGGACATCACCGTCGCGTTGCTCGACAGCATGGACAACCCCGTGAAGCGGTATCACTTCGGGGGCGCGTTCGTGGAGCGCGTCGAGTTTCCCCCCTCCCCGGGCGCGGATGCGCTCACTGTCAGGTTCTTCACGCTGACCATCGAGTAAGGACTGTTCGGCAACCTTGCGGAGCAGCACGCGGCATCGGACGCGGAGCATCGCGAGGCGGAGGGACGTCCGCACACCACAGGTATGCGGACGTCCCGACGACGCCGCGCAGCGCGGCTCATACGAAGTCGCACGCGAGGCCGTCAGGAAAGGCTGTCAGGAGAGGTCGTCAGAAAAGGCCGTCCACAAGGCCGGGAACACCGCCGGTTGCCGGTGGGCGACCGCAGGCGGCGACATCGGCGCCACGCTCGACGACGCGGTCGGCGCCGGATCCACGTACCCGGTCGGTGCTATATGGGGCCGCGTCCGCGATGACCGGAACGGGTGCGCGCATGCCATGAGGGCTGGGGCTCTCAGCGGTGGCCGTACGCGAGGACGGCTCGCGTGTGGGGAAGGCGGTGACCGCGCGCTCCGGGATCAGCCGAAGGTGTGGTTTGCGTCCGGTTGCCGGGCATGCGGCCACGTGAACGTCTGACTCTGGTGCGGGCAGCGCAGCAGTCCTTCGAACCGCGCCGGCCGAACCGAGGAGCAAGGAGCAGACATGGCTACGTACCAGACTGAGATTCACACCGGCGGGGGAGGGTGGCAGCCGGACGAGCCGCTCACGATTTCCCTGGCCAATCGCAGCGAGGTCGTACCCGCGGACGGTGCTCCCTCCACCGGCACGAACGTCACCTGGTCCAGCGACGAGGGAAACGGCAGCGTCACCTTCTTCGACGGCGGCAGCTCGTTCCGGGGAACCGCCCGGTTCCCCGGCGAGGGGCCGGTGGGCTACCGGGGGACGAGGGTCGAGTGACCCGCTGATCCGGCCGGATTGCGGGGCGGGCTCTGCCGGGTATCCGGCAGAGCCCGCGCGTGTCTCCACCGTCCCCGGCCGGTTGCCGAACGCGCCGCCGTCCCCACCGCACCGCTGCTCGGGCCGTCGACCCTTTCGGTCAGCGGACCGCGCTCACCGCCATGGCGTCGGGGCAGGCCTCAGAGTTCATCGCTCGCGGCTCGCAGCTCGCGGCTGGCAGCCGATCCGGCCGACCCGGCCCACGCCCAGGATGCGCGCGGTCGCCGCGTGCGCTGTCGGGCTCCGCGCCGTGCATCACCGCCCGTCGGGCGGGGTGATCGCGTCGCCGTAGATACGGAACAGGCAATGCGGCGACGTGGGAGCGTCCTCGGCCGTGGGGAGGGTGCGCAGGGCGGTCCAGCACTCCTGGGCAAGCCGGCGGGCCAGGCTGCCGGGCCAGGGCTGGGGCAGCAGTTCCGGGGGCAGGAGCGGGTCGGGGGTCATGGCGCGGGTGAATTCCGCGGCGAGTTCCACGGCCAGGGTGAGCTGTTCGGCCCCGGACAGGCCTCCTCCCCGCGACAGGCGGCCGGCCGACGCACGGGCGAAGCCGGCGAGGCGTTCGTGCCGGGCGGCGATCTCGTCCAGGGGCCATATGGCGGCTGCCAGCCGCCGGGGGTCGTCGGTGCCGCCGATGCGCAGGTCGGTACTGGTGAGGAAGGTGACCGAGTCGAGTACGCCGAGGTGTTGGGCCTGGGCCTCGACCAGTTCGGCGATGGGGTTGGCGCTGACGTACAGCCCGCCCTGGACGGGCGCCGCGCCCAGATGCAGCAGTGTCTCCCGCAGGGCGTCGCGGGCGGTGCGGCGGGACTCCGGGACGGCGAAGGCGAACAGGTGCCAGGCACCGTCCCAGGGGGCGAGTCCGTGGTCCTGACGGTAGGCGTAGCGCACATGGTCGGCGTCGGGGGCGATGGCCCCGGTCGCTCCGGCGGCCACGGCCCGCAGTACGGCCTTGCGTCCCCGGCCCTCCTGGGTGAACCGGCCCTCGGCGACCAGGCGTTTGACGCACAGCCGGACCTGCTGGTCGGTCATGTCCAGGAGTCCGGCGACGGCGTAGAGCTCACCGGTGTCAACGGTGCCGTCCTCGCGCACCAGGGCATGCACCAGCAGCCGCGTCGGGATTTCCGGGCGGTCCGTCTCCGCTGTGTCCCTGTGATTCATCGAGTGCTTCCTTCGTCCAGGCCGTACAAGTCGTTCAGGTCATTCGGGTATTCGGGTCATTCAGGTCGTCAGGTCCTTCGGGGTGACCGGACGATGCATGGTAGTCACCGCGCCGAAGCCCATCAGTGTCCGCAGGAACGGGGCCCGCCGCGTGCGTACCGCGGTGAAGCCGTGGCGTTCGTACAGGGCCCTGGCCCGCGGGTTGACGTCGACGACATCGAGCCGGATCCGGGAGCAGCCGTGCTCGGCGGCCACGGCGGCGACCTCGCGCAGCAGCATGCTGCCGATGCCGAGACCGCGGTGCGACGACGCCACGCAGATGCCGTCCATCACGAGCTCGTCCTCGGCCGGCCTCCGCGCGAGAACGGCGAGGAGGGCCAGCCGCGGCACCCCGCGGAGCAGCCCGTAGCCGGACAGGACGTCACGCGCCGATCCGCCGGTCAGGGCACGGCCCGCGAGGTCGTATCCGGCGACTCCGACGACCCGGCCCCCGCTGTCGAGTGCGGTGATGCCCCGGTCGTGGTGCAGATGGGACGCGAGGAACGTCCGGCCCTTCCGGGGCGGGCCGAGTGCGATGCCGAGCTTGCGGCCGAACGCCTCCCAGTACAGCGCGGCCACCTGTTCCTCGGTTCCCGGGGGGATCTCCCGGCGCGAGCGGGGTGCGCCGCCTCCTCCTCCGCCTCCTCCGCCTGTCGACTCCGGCCGCTCGCCCACGGTTGTCCCTCTCTCCCGGTGAAGGCCGTCGTGCGCCTCCGTCTGCCCTATTACGTCTACCGCCAACTATAGTACGCTCGCATTGAAAACGATCGTTTCAGATTCGATAGTTTGGAGTACCATGAGAGCCCGGTCGCGTACGGAGAACCCCTCGCGCCCCGTCCCCACGACAGCGGAGCGGAGGCAGAGCGGTGGTGAGAGGCTGGCGCAGGTCGACGCGCTGCGCGGCTTCGCGCTGTTCGGCATCCTGATGGTCAACATCACCTACATGGCCTCCGCCTACCACGGCACCGGCCTGGAGGACCCCGGACTCGGCGGGCCGCCGAGCGAGGCCGTCCGCGGGCTGGTGGCGGTCTTCTTCGAAGCCAAGTTCTTCCTGTTGTTCTCGTTCCTCTTCGGCTACAGCTTCACGCTGCAGATCGACTCGGCCGAGCGGCGCGGCGCCCGGTTCGGACCACGCTTCCTGCGCCGCCTGACCGGCCTGTTCGTGATCGGCGCCGTACACGCCGTCGTGCTCTTTCCCGGCGACATCCTCACCCTGTACGCCGTCCTCGGCCTGATCCTGTTCGCGCTGCGCCGCGTCCGGCCCCGCACGGTGGTGTGGACGGCCTTCGCGTTGCTGGCGGTCACCGCCATCGGATACGGGCTCCTCGCGCTCGCCGTCGGTCAGGCGGGCGGGGGCGGCGGCATTGCCCCGTCCACGGCCTCCGCCGCGGCACAGGCGACCGAGGACCTGCGCGGCGGACCTGCATCCGTCATGGGCGCCCACCTCAGGCAACTGCCTGACGTCGTCCTCCTGCTGGTCTTCTTCCAGGCTCCGTCCGCGCTCGCCGCCTTCCTGCTGGGCCTGGCCGCCGGGCGCCGACGGGGCCTCGCGGACACCGACCGTCACCTCACGCTCCTGCGTCGGCTCCAGTGGGCCGGGTTCACGGTCGGGCTGCTCGGCGGCATCGTCTACGCGGACGCGAGCCTCAACCACCCCGAGACCGCCTACCAGCTCTTCGCCCTCGGCCTCGACGTCATCACCGCCCCGCTGCTCGCCGCCGCCTACGCGGCGACCGTGCTGCGTCTCGCCCACGGCCGCTACGGCCGGGCCGTGGTCACCACGCTCGCGCCGGCCGGACGGATGTCGCTGACCAACTACCTCGGCCAGTCCCTGGTCTGCGCCCTGGTCTTCACCGGCTTCGGGGCCGCGCTGGTCGGCCGCGTCGCACCCATCGGCGTCGCGGGTATCGCCCTGGCCCTGTTCGCCGCACAGACGGTCGTCGGCCGATGGTGGCTGCGGCGCCACGCCTACGGCCCGCTGGAGTGGCTGCTGCGCGCCTGGACGACGCTGTCGATACCGGCGTGGCGCTCGCCGGGCGTGACCGGGTCACCCCGCCCGTGATGCTCCCGCCCCTTGATTTCTGACCCGACGCGAGAGGAAAGGTGCCTCGGCATGACCGGCACGGAGATGACGACCGTGGTTCGGCAGAGAACGCTGGACCGACGGCGGTGGCGTGGTGTTCGCCCTTGCCGACGTCAAGTCCGAGGAGGCGTCGATGTCTTTGATGTCGATCACGTGCAGGCCCCTCCGCTCACGCTTCCGTCCGGCATGCCCTGAGCGGACAGCAGCACCATCTGCACGCGTGCCGCCGGGTCACCACCGAGCCCGTGCCTCTGCGGACTGTGGGCAGCAAGCCGCCTGCCCTCGTCGTCATCGATCTCGCGAACACGCACTCGTACGGCCACCTGGACAGCTTGGCGGCCCGATGCCGTTGGAGCGTCAGGTTCAGGAGGAGTCGTCGGAGTCGGCCGTGAGCGTCTTGCCCGCGACCTTCGACCTGGTGACGCCGTCGACCGTCACACAGATACCGAAGACACGATCGTGGCTGGTCCAGCCGTTGACGAGGCCTCGGTTGTTACTGATCTGCACCCGCTTCCCGGCGAGGTCCACGGACGACACCAAGTGCAAGTACACCGACCCGGCGACACGGGCGAGGACGATGTCCCCGACCTCCACCTTCGACGGGTCGACCGGAGCGACGACCACCTGCTGCCGGCTCCGTATCAGCGGGACCATCGAGGAGCCGCTGGGCCGGAACGTCACGGTGGCCCCTTCAGCAACCCTGCCTGCCGCTGCATTCAATGCGCCCATCCGGCGATCGTGGCAGATTCCTCTGCACCACCCCACCGATTCACTCCTCCGTGCTCCACCAGCGAGGCGAAGGTTGTCCGATCCGGCCTGGCACTCCGGCTGGAGGCCGGCCGCAGTGTCGGATCACGCGACGGTTCCGCCGGGCCCGGGGTGGGCTGCTGCCCGGACAGCAGCGGACGAAGCCCCGGACGGCGGGGCTGGTGTCGGCGGGGGTGCCCGGGGCGGCGACGGCCTTGCTGGCGCCGGCGCTGCAGACGGACCGTCAGATGATGTCGGACCGGCGGATGATGGCGGACCGGGCGTGGAAACGCGTGGAGGTTTCGGGGCGAGAGCGATGCCGTAGCCGTTGGTGAAGTAGCGCAACAGCCGGGTACCGACATCCATGCCATCAGGTCAGGGGTGGCGCCGACACAGGCGTGACCGTCAGCACGATCGCGGCCCCTGCCGGGATCGCATCACGGACTTCGCCTCGGCCGAGTTCGTCCTTGCCGACTCGGCCGAGGCGAATCTGCCGTAGTTCCGGTTCTCGATGCTCTCCACGCCGAAAGTCGCTGGGGCTGCAGGGCTCGCTGTCGGACTTCTCGGTGATTGCTCGTAATCGGGGGCATGATCTTGCCGCTGCCGCTGCCGCTGCCGCTGCCGCTGCCGCTGCCGCTGCCGCTGCCCGCTGCCCGCCGGATCGGTCAGGTCTTCGTGATGACCTCCGGCAAGCGTTCGTCTCGGTGTCGTGGGATGGACACCGCACATTCCGTCCTCGTGATCAGCCCGACGAGCCGTCACCACACGGAGCGCGGATTTAGACCGACCGGCAAATGGATCACTTGAGGCGTCGGGTGGTGGGGCGGCCGTCCCAGCGGTAGCGGCTCGTCGAGCGTCGGATGAGCATGCGGAGC
>NZ_JBITUB010000004.1:0-497660 GCF_044542225.1 Streptomyces sp. NPDC079020 | reverse complement strand
CCGGGAACACCACTGGCCACACGCCTGGGTTTCTGATGGCCACCAGCCTGGGCCTCCAACGGCCACCCACCTGGGCATCTCAATGACCGTTGACAGTAGAGAATCTTCCAGTTCGCCGCAACGTCGTAGACCACCTCTTCGGCAACCCTCAATTCGTCGCAGCCGTAGTTGCCCGGGACGTCGTCATCGCCGAAACGTTCACGGATCAGCGGTCCGACCTGGTCCGTCAGGGGTGCCGCGTCGGGGTCGAGGTTCACCCAGACGCAGCCGAGCCATTCGGTGACGCCGGCGGTGAAGAGGTGCCGCTCCTTCGTCTCGGGCGGAAGGTCACGCATGAAAGGGGCTGCCGTGAGGTGGCCGTCAAGACTGAAGGTCCATCCATGATAGGGACAGCGGATGGAACCGCCGAAGTTCCCCTTTTCCTCCAGGCAGAGCCGGGCACCTCGATGGCGGCACAGGTTGATCAGGGCGCGGATCTCACCGGCGGCCTTGCGTACGAGGAGGACACTCTCTCTTCCTACATTCACACGTACGAATGAGCCGACTTCGGCGATCTCCGAGGACCGCGCCACACACTGCCAGGAACGCTCAAATATGCGCTCCTGCTCCAGGGTGAAGTGTTCCTCACTGGTGTAGTACGCCGGTGGCCAGTTGACGGTCACTCCTGAACTCCCCTTCGATTCGAAACCGAGTCGAGTCGCGCAACGCGAGCCGGGGCTTCACTCTCGAATCCGGGCCGGACAGCGACGAGGACCCGCCCTGGACCCGGACCCGTCCCGGACCGCCACCGGACCTGGCCAGGGCCGGACCCGCCCCGGACCGGCCCCGGTAGCGGCGCCCGCGGCCGCCGATCCGCCAACACCCCACCCTCCGGGCGGCGATACGCCCGGAGCGGCCCGTGACCACCGCATGGTGCGGCCCGTGACCCCGCCGCACGGCCCGTGACCACCATGCGGCCCGTAACCGCCGTGCGGACCGTGACCACCGCGTGGCCTGTTACAACCGTTCGGCGCCGTCGTGAGTCTGGTTCGTCGGCCAGTAGCTATCTGGCCTGGACACGTCATTCGGACAGAGCTCTCTCTCACCGCAAAGGAACGCTCACCGATGCTTGCAAGGCACCTCTTGCGCACCGCGGCCGCCTCACTGACGCTCGCCGCCACTCTGCTCACCGCCGGCGGCGCCCAGGCGACCGGGACGGCGCCCGGCTGGGAGGTCTCGCTCTCCGGGGACAGCCCGGCCGAGTCGCTGATGTCCGTGTCCTCCGTCGATGAGGATCTGGCCTGGGCCGTCGGCCGGAAGGGGCCGGCCGGCGTCATCATGCGCTGGGACGGGGAGAACTGGAGCGAGGACACCGCCCCCGGGCTTCCCGACGTCTGGCAGTGGTCGGCGGTCAGCGCCGTCGCCGCCGACGACGTCTGGGCCTACGGAACGGTGAAGAGGGATCAGGCGCTCGTCCACTACGACGGCGAGCGCTGGACCACCGTTCCCACGACCGGCCCCGCCGACGACTCATGGCCGGAGGTCCCGATCGACGCCGTTCCCGGCCGGCTGTTCAAGGGCGGCAATGCCCTCTACACGTACGCCGACGGCGTCTGGCAGACCTTCGCGCTGCCGCACCTCGTCGACATCCGGGACATCGACGCCCTGTCCGCGGACGACGCCTACGCGACCGGTATGCGGTACCCGGTGGACGGCGGCCACCCGGTGACGTACCACTGGGACGGGACGACCTGGACCCTGATGGACCAGCCCCCGGTCCCCGCCGGTACGGACACCGCGAAGATCACCGCGGCGGCCCCGGACAGTGTGTACGTGGCCGGATGGGCCGACACCCCCGACGGCGGCCCGCCCGCCCCCGGCGTCGCGCACTGGAACGGCACGGTGTGGCAGGACGTCACCGGATCGCTCGCCGACCTCTACCTCCACGCGATCAGCTCCGACGGCCGCGGCGGTCTGTGGGTCACCGGCAACGACAAGACCGATCCGGTCGCCGCCGGACCGGTCTTCTGGCACTACGACGGCACCACCTGGACCAAGGAAGCCGGAGCTTCGGCACCCGACGGCGACACCCGGTGGCCGTCCTACTCCTTCTACGACCTGGCTCCGGCCGGCCCCGACGGTGGGTTCTGGGCCGTCGGCGACTACTCCATGCCCATGGACACCCACGGGGACCAGCAGATCAACGGACTGATCGAACGGTCCGCGGCAGTTCCCCCGACGCCGACGGCCCGCCACTAGAACCCGGAACCCGGCTCCGGAGGACGTAGGGCCTGGGCCTCTCCGGCCTCGGCAGCACAGGCGGCGCCGCGGAGGACGTAGGGCCTGGGCCTCTCCGGCCTCGGCAGCACAGGCGGCGCCCTCTCCCACCACGGGAGAGGGCGCCGTTCCGTGATCCGGGCCGGGAAACGCGAACCGTACCGGCCGTGGCTGAGCCCCCGCCCCTGCGCCGCTGCGAGTTCGTGTTCGTGTTCATGTTCATGTTCATGTTCGATCAACGAATGAGCGTGCCCTCCGCGTCATGCCTGTATGGCTCAACTACGTCTGGATCCAGACTCATTGACTGGGTTTCGGACAACGATCGACGTGTCACGCCCCGGCAGACAACCCCGGGGGCCGTACCGCATCTCTCACAGTCGGGAGACAGTTTTCGCGGCCGGGCACCGGTGCGGCGCTGTCCGTCCACGTCCCATCAGGCACTCGGAAGTACGAGGAATGATGACCAGATCCCACCAGGCCCGCATGTCGCGTTCGGCGATCGCCGCCGCCGCGGCCATCGCCGTCACCGCGGGCGTCGTCGCCGCCGCACCTGACGCCAAGAAGGCCGAGCCGACGCCGAAGCTCAGCCTGATCGCCGCTTCCACTTCCGTGACCCTCGACTCGTGGAAAGAGGACCCCGGCGTCTACCTGGACCTCGGCACGTACGTCACCGCCGAGAACGGTCCCCTCGAACTCAGGGTGAACCGTAAGTCCTACAGCGACCCGATCATCGCGAAGCAGATCATCCGGGACGCGAAGGGCAAGCAGACAGGGACCAAGACCCTGCCCAAGCGGCTGCTGAAGGACTTCGCCGGGCTGCCCGACTTCGCGAAGATCACCGTCAAGGACGCGGCCGGGAAGACCGTGCTGGACAAGACCGAGGCGTTCTGTCCGAACAACGCGTCCGGCCGTATCCACCCCGAGGCGCCGGCCAATTCGAAGTATCCCCAGAGCTGCCCGGTGAACCCGTTCACCCTCGGCTCGGTCTGGGGTGTGGAGAACGGCTGGGCGTCCAACACCTACGCGGGCTACTACTCCACGCCGGTCGCGCTGCCCGCCGGGAAGTACACCGCCAAGGTGTCCGTGACGAAGGCCTACCGCGACCTGTTCGGCATGGCGGACAAGCCCCAGACCGTCAAGGTGACTGTGCGCGAGCGCAGTTGGGAGGAGGGCGAGGGCGTCTCGGGCGCCTCCACGAAGTCCGGGCACGACATGTCGAAGATGTCCGGGCACGACATGTCCGGGCACAGCATGCCGGGACACGGTGCGATGCGTTCGCCCGCACCGGCAGCCGCGACCAGCGGTGCCGGTCCCTCGTACAACGTGGGTCACGGGCCCTACGCGCCCGCGCCGCCCGCCCTGCCCTGGGCGCTCAAGAAGGCCGCCCTCAAGTCGGCGCAGGCGGGCGACGGGCCGGGCCGGACCGACGGGTCCCGCAAGGCGCCCGCCGTGCAGCCCAACGCCAAGCGTCCGACCGGCAAGGCGAGTGTTCCCGACGTTCCCAAGCCGGACCTCCGGTCGCTGCCCGCCTACGGCATCACCGTCAGCGACGGGTACGAGGAGGTCCCGGGCAAGGACTACCTGGCCTTCAGCGCCAATGTGTGGAACGCCGGTCCGGCCAAGCTCGTCGTGGACGGCTTCCGCTCTCCGGGCAAGGAGCTGATGGACGCGTACCAGTACTTCTACGACGCCAACGGCAAGCAGGTCGGCTACACCCCGACCGGCACCATGGAGTGGGACCCGCGCCCCGGTCACGAGCACTGGCACTTCACCGACTTCGCCAGCTACCGGCTGCTGAAGGCAGACAAGAAGGAGACCGTGCGCAGCGGCAAGGAGGCCTTCTGCCTGGCCAACACCGACGCGGTCGACTACACGGTGAAGAACGCCAACTGGCACCCGGACAACACCGACCTGTCCACCGCGTGCGGCCAGGAGAACTCGGTCTCCGTCCGTGAGGTGCTCGACGTCGGTTCCGGTGACACCTACACCCAGGACCTCCCCGGCCAGTCCTTCGACATCACCGGTCTGGCGAACGGCACCTACTACATCCAGGTGCTCGCCAACCCGGAGAAGCGGCTCAAGGAGACCGACCTCACCAACAACAGCGCCCTGCGCAAGGTCGTCCTGGGCGGCAAGCCCGGCGCCCGTACGGTGACCGTTCCCGCGCACGAGCGGGTGGACGCCAACTGATGACCGCCCGCCACCGCGGCGGGCAGTGAGCAGCAGGGGACGGCCCCCGGGGACCATGGGTACCATGGGTTTCCGGGGGCCGTACTCATGCCCCGTACGGGCGGGCCCGGTACGCCGTGCCCCGGTCCCGGTCCCGGTCCCGGTACCCAGTGCTCCGTCCCCCGCGTTCCGTCACCCGCGCCCGGTGCTCCGTCCTCCCGTGTCCCGCGTCCCGCGTGCCGTTTCCGTGCCCGGTGCTCCGTCCCTCGTTCCCCGCGTGTTCCGCGCCCCGCTCAGTCCGGGTGGCGCTCAGTCCGGGTGGCGCTTCGTGATCCTGCCCTGCGCGTCCGCCTCCAGCGACGCCTCGGCACCCCTGCCCGTCGCCGATACCCGGATGGTCAGGTCCCGGTCCCCCGAGGCCGGTTCGACGTCGGTGCGCCAGGTCCCGGGGTCGCGCACGCCCAGAGTGTTCCGGGCCTCGCGCACCAGGCCGGGGAAAAGTTCGTACGGGAGCGTACGCAGGTCGATGGCGTGCATTCCGTCCTGCGGCCCGCCGGCCTCACCGCTCACCGCCATGCGGCGCTCGTCGATGGAGAGTTCGGCCACCGTCGGCGTGCCCACCCGCCCCGCCAGCGATTCGGCGGTGTCACGCATCCGGCCGATGTCCAGCATCGAAGACGTGGGCCCCGACACCGTCGTGGACGACGAGAAGGTCGTGGAGGACGACGACTTCCGGCCTGCCGGGTCGCCGTCGGCGAACAGCTCGCCGCGGAGCAGCAGCACGACGGCCGCCGCGCCGATCAGAAGCCCCACGAGCCCGCCGTAGCCGCCCGCCCGGCTCCCGGCCGGAGCGGCCGCCCGGCTGGACTCCGGTGCCGGGTCCGCCCTCTCCGTCTCCGCCCGCCGCGCCCACTCCGGCGTCGGCGGGGTGACGATCTCGACCTCCCACGGCTCGTCGGGGCAGTACTCGACCACCGTCATGCCCCGCGGCCGGTAGGTGGGGAGGTCGACCAGGTTGACGTGCTGGCTGAGCGTGACCCGGTACGCGGCACGGTCGTCCGGGAGCACCGTCAGATCGAACCTGACCAGTACGTCCGCCGTCTCGCCCCCGACGGCGCGCAGGTCCTCGATCAGCGCGAGTGCCGTGCGGGTGACCGGCTTCCCCCTCCTGGCCTTCATCCAGCTGTCCACGATCAGCAGCACCGCGACGGTGAGCACCTGGAGCCCGGCCCCCAGCAACAGGAGGGGCACCCGATCCAGGACGACCCCGGAGACCATGCCCGCCAGTGCGGCACCGGTCGCCCCTCCGGCCAGGAATCCGCGGATCAGGGCTATCGGCCCCGTGGTCTCTTGCAGCCCGGAATCAGTCGTCCCCATGGACGTGATTGTGCCGTGCGGGGAGGGGCACCACCGATGGTTCGCCCGACTCCGTTGCGACAGTCCCGCCTCCGCACCCGATCACTCCGGACCTCCGCACCCCGATCCCCCGGACCTCCGCACCCGATCCCTCCGGACCTCCGCACCGGATCACCCCGTTCCCGCACCCGATCACCCCGGACCCCTGTACCGGAGTGATCCGGATTCCCGTGCCCGCTCACCCCGGACCCCTGTACCGGAGTGATCCGGATTCCCGTGCCCGCTCACTCGTTGTGCAGCACCTTCGCGATGGTGAGCCGGGCCGCCGCGCGGGCCGGGACCGCGGCTCCCAGCACCGCGATCAGCACCCCCGACAGAGCGAGCGGGGTGAGCAGCGGGGCGTGCCAGACATCCGTCATGAAGGCCGGGAGTTCGATGTCCGCCGCACTGGTCATGGCCGGGAGGATCGTCTCGTACGCCGCCATCCCCAGTGGGACGCCGATCAGGCCGCCGACCGCGCCGAGGGCCGCCATCGAGGTCACCACCATCACGGTCACCTGGCGCGGTGTCATCCCGACGGACTTGAGCGTGCCCAGATCCCGGCGGCGCTCACGGGTGTTGAGGACCACGGTGTTGAAGACGCCCAGGGCGGCGACCGTGCCGAGGAGCAGGGTGAGGGCCGATACGACACCGATGATGGTGACGGCGTTGGTGTTGACGCCCGACCGGGGCGCGGGCCGTAGACCCGGATCCGCCTTCCTGACCGCCCTGTTGTAGTCGGCGCTCTCCGTGCCCTCGGCGAGCCGGATCTGGTACTGGTTCGCCTTACGGCCGGGATCCAGCGCGGTCAGCGTCGCCCAGGTGGACTGGAGCCGGTCGGACATGCCGTCCATGGTCTGCCCGACGATCGTCGCCGACGCCCTTCTCCCCTCCAGAACGAGCGTGACGCGGTCCCCCACCGCCAGTCCGCGTTTCCGCAGGAACGCCGTCGGGGCGACCACCTCCCCCGGTTCCTCCAGCCAGCGGCCCCGGACGACGGTCTCGCCCACGGTCGGGTGGTCGCCGCGCAGGAATTCGCAGGTCACGGTCTCCGCGTAGCCGGTCAGGCCGACATCGGCGAACGCGCCCGCCGTCACATGGACCGCGCCCGGCAGCTTCCTCAGCATCGCCTCCGTACCGGCGTCGTCCTGCTTCGGCTCCCGCTCCCCGAACCTGGCCTGGCCCGCGAAGACCGTGGTGTCCACGTACCCGGTCCGCTGGAACGCCTTCCCGTACTCCGTCATCGTGCTGGACAGACCGGTCGCGAGCGTCACGGTCGTCACCCCGAGGATGACGGCGGACAGGGTCAGCGCGGTGCGGCCCGGCCGGGCGAACGGCAGGCCCAGTCCCAGGCTGACCGGGCGCGGCAGCCCCGTACCGGCGAGCCGGCGCTGCACGCGCAGCCCCCGGCCGGCGGCGGGTGCGCTGCCCGCGCTGATCGCCCTGGCCGCCGACAGCCGGTGCGCGCGCAGCGCGGGCACGAACGCGGCGAGGCCGACGAGCAGGGGCATGCCGAACAGGGTCGCGGCGTACACCCAGAGGCCGACGCCCACCTCCAGGTCCACCGTTCCGATGCCCATGAACACGTTCTTCAGCAGGGGCCTGGCCACCACGGCGCCCGCCGCGGTACCGAGGGCGGCACCGGCCACCCCGGGGACGAGGACCATCGTCAGGTGGACGGCGACCACCTGGTTCGGGGTGAAGCCCAGGGCCTTGAGGACGCCGATGTGCCGGACCCCGGCGACGACCGTGCCGCTCACCACATTGGCGACGATCAGTACGGAGACGACCAGGCCGAGCAGCCCGAACGCCAGCAGGAACGGGACGTACGCCGCCGCCACCCTGCCCACGTCCCGCTTGATGGCGAGGTACGGCTGCGAGGCCAGCAGCGAGCCCGGGGGCAGGTCCGCCGTCGTGGCGGCCATCGCCGCGTCGAGGCCGTCCCGGGTGGCGGCCTCCCCGTCCGCGAAGCGGTAGAGCATCTGCGTGGCGGTCGGGTGCAGCGCCGCCATCTGGTCCGACGTCACCCATCCCTGGGCGGTACGGCTCAGGCTCCCGGCCCAGCCCACGACCGTGAGCTCCGGGCCGCCGGGAACGGCGATCGTCGTGCCGAGCTTCCGGTCGGCCCCCGCCACCTGGAGGACGATCTCCCCCGGACGCTCCGCCCAGCGGCCGGCCACCACCTTCACCCGGTCCACCGGACCCGCCGGTGAGTCCCTGCCGACGACGGTGACCGGGCCGATGAGCGAGTGCGGGCCCACGCCGGGCGCGGACTCGGGGACGGTGATGACGGTCTGTCCGAAGGGGCCCGCGGCAGCCCGCACACCCGGCTCGCCGGCGGTCCGGGCGAGCTCCTCGTCGGAGACCCGGGAACGGTCGTACGAGGCGACGGCGTGCGCACCGCGCTGCGCGGCGAAGGCCCGGTCGAACGGTGCCGAGGCGGCTTCCAGCAGGCCGAGCGCGACCACGAAGGAGATGGCGCAGGAGAAGACGACGAGGCCGATGACCACGGTCTGGAGTCTGCGCCGGCGCACGGCCCCACGCGCGGCCCGCCACACGGCGCTCACGCGGTCCGCCCCGGGGACAGGGCGCGGGCCGCCCCACTGGTACCAGGCACGGCGTACGCCCCATCCGTACGGGCCGAGTGGCCGGCACGGGCCGAGTGGCCGGCACGGGCCGTGTGGGTCCCGCTGTTCGTATCAGTAGCCATGGACGGAAGCCTCCCCCGGTGCCCGGCGCCGGGCATCCCTCCCCGGAGGTAATCCGCAGCTCCCGTCATCCCGGCGATGTACGGGGCTGGACCCGGGGGTTGATGCGCGGCGCGGGGGTGTCTGGAAGGCTTCGGTCCGTGGAGGCATCCGGAACGGCCTGGCCGATCGTCGCCCTGGCCGTGGTGTGTGCCGCCGCCGGGTGGCTCGCCGCAGCCCTCGTACGGGAGAGGCGTCTGCGGCGCAGGGCCCTGGAGGACCGGGGCCGACTGCTGGAACGGGAGCGCGAGAGTGCCGCCGAGGTCGCCGTCGATGCCGAACGGGCCCGTATCGCACGGGAGTTGCACGACATCGTCAGCCACAGCGTGAGCCTGATGGTCGTCCAGGCCGGGGCCGCCCGTGAGGTGATGGCCACCATGCCGGACGAGGCGGAGGCGGCCCTCCGGGCCGTCGAGGGGGCCGGGCGCGGGGCGATGACCGAACTGCGCCATCTGCTCGGGGTGCTGGCACCGTCCCAGAACGGGGACGGAACGGCGGACAGCGGCGTGCACGGCGGGCTGGACGGTACGGCGGACGGCGGCGTGGACGGCGGGGCGGCGCTGGCGCCGCAGCCGACGATGGACCGCCTCGACGCGCTGATCGACCGGTTCGCGTTCGCCGGGCTGCCCGTGGAGGTGCGGATCACCGGGGAGCCCCGCCCGCTGCCGGCCGGGATCGACGTGACCGCGTACCGGATCGTGCAGGAGGCCCTCACCAACGCGCTGAAGCACGGCGCGGGCGAGAAGGCGGAGGTGACGGTGCGCTACGCGGAGCGCAGTCTGCGGGTGGAGGTGCTCAACAGCGGTCCGAGCGTGCTGAGCAGGGGGCCGAACGTGCTGAACGACGGGCTCTACACACTGGCCGGCGATCTGCCCACCCGGCGCGCCCCCGACCCGTCCGGCACCCGACGCGCCCCCGACCCGTCCGGCACCCGGCGCGCCCCCGATCCATCCGGCGCCCGGCGCGCCCTCGATGCCTCCGGCGCCCGGGACGGCACCGGTCGTGGGCTGCTCGGGCTGCGGGAGCGGGTCGCCGTCTACGGCGGTGATCTGGATGCCCGCCGACGTCTCGGCGGGGGCTACCGGGTCCGTGCCCGCATCCCCCTGGACAGCCCGTGACGAACCCCGGAACGGCAGCGGGCACGGGCCCCGGGGCGAGCGCCGGGCCGCCGCCTCCCCGTGTCCTCATCGCCGACGACCAGGCTCTCGTACGGACCGGATTCCGGCTCATCCTCACCATGCGCGGCATCGACGTGGTCGGGGAGGCCGCCGACGGGGCCGAAGCGGTCGAGGCGGCGCGTCTGCTGCGGCCGGACGTCGTGCTGATGGACATCCGGATGCCGGTCATGGACGGTCTGGAGGCCACCCGCCGCGTCCTGGCGCAGAATCCCCGGTGCCGGGTGCTCATCCTCACGACGTTCGACCTGGACCGCTATGTGTACGGTGCCCTGTCCCTCGGGGCGAGCGGCTTCCTGCTGAAGGACGTCACACCCGAGCATCTCGCCGCCGCCGTACGCCTGGTCGACACCGGCGACGCCCTCCTCGCCCCGTCGATCACCCGGCGCCTGGTGGAGAGGTACGCCGCCGGGGGCGGGTCGCCGGGGAGGCCGGGCGGCCCCGCCGTCCCGGCCGTCCACCGCGACCTCACCGCGCTCACCCCCCGGGAGCGGGAAGTGCTCACGCTCATGGGACGCGGGCTGTCCAACGCCGAGCTGGCGGGCGGGCTGACGCTCAGCGAAGCCACCGTGAAGACGCATGTCGCCCGCATCTTCGCCAAGCTCGGCCTGCGCGACCGCGCCCAGGCCGTGGTGCTCGCCTACGAGACGGGGCTGGTCTCGGCGGGCGACTCCCTCATGTAGCCGGGGAAACCACCCGCCGAGAGCCACCCTGCCAGCCCTCGGTCAGTCCTCGGTTCAGCCCTGGGTCCATCCCTCGGTCCAGCCCTCGGTTCCGCCCTCGGTTCCGCCCTCGCTCAACCCCCGACCAGTCCCGGCAGCCCCCTCGCCCCCTCGCCCCCGGTCAGTCCTCGCCCTCCAGGTTGCCTTCCGTCTCCAGGAAGACCTGGCGCAGCGCTTCGAGCACCGCCGGGTCGGGCTTGGCCCACATCCCGCGCGACTCGGCCTCCAGGAGCCGTTCCGCGATGCCGTGCAGGGCCCACGGGTTGGCCTGCTGGAGGAACTCGCGGTTCGTCGGGTCCAGGACGTACGTCTCGGTGAGCTTGTCGTACATCCAGTCGGCGACCACGCCCGTCGTCGCGTCGTACCCGAAGAGGTAGTCGACGGTCGCGGCCAGCTCGAAGGCACCCTTGTAACCGTGGCGGCGCATCGCCTCGATCCACTTGGGGTTCACGACCCGGGCGCGGAAGACGCGGGACGTCTCCTCGACCAGGGTGCGGGTGCGGACGGTCTCGGGGCGGGTGGAGTCCCCGATGTACGCGGCCGGGGCGGTGCCCTTCAGCGCGCGCACGGTGGCGACCATGCCGCCGTGGTACTGGAAGTAGTCGTCGGAGTCCGCGATGTCGTGCTCGCGGGTGTCGGTGTTCTTCGCCGCGACCTCGATCCGCTTGTACGCGGTCTCCATCTCCTCGCGGGCCGGCCGGCCGTCGAGCTCGCGGCCGTAGGCGTAGCCGCCCCACACCGTGTAGACCTCCGCGAGGTCGGCGTCGGTGCGCCAGTCCCGGGAGTCGATGAGCTGGAGCAGGCCCGCGCCGTACGTACCGGGGCGGGAGCCGAAGATACGGGTGGTAGCGCGGCGTTCGTCGCCGTGCTCGGCCAGGTCCGCCTGGGTGTGGGCACGTACGTGGTTGTGCTCGGCCGGCTCGTCGAGCGAGGCGGCGAGCCGTACGGCGTCGTCCAGCAGACCGATGGTGTGCGGGAACGCGTCGCGGAAGAAGCCGGAGATGCGGAGCGTGACATCGATGCGGGGGCGGCCCAGTTCCTCGTACGGGATCGCCTCCAGGCCCGTCACACGGCGCGAGGCGTCGTCCCAGACGGGGCGGACGCCGAGCAGCGCGAACGCCTCGGCGATGTCGTCGCCCGCCGTGCGCATCGCGCTGGTGCCCCACAGGGACAGGCCGACCGAGGTGGGCCAGTCCCCGTTGTCGGTGCGGTAGCGCTCCAGGAGCGAGTCGGCGAGGGCCTGTCCGGTCTCCCAGGCGAGCTTGGAGGGGACGGCCTTCGGGTCGACCGAGTAGAAGTTGCGGCCGGTCGGCAGCACGTTGACCAGACCGCGCAGCGGGGAACCGGACGGGCCCGCCGGGACGAAGCCGCCGTTCAGCGCGTGGACGGCGTGGGCGAGTTCGTCGGTCGTCGCGGCGAGGCGCGGCACGACCTCGTGCGCGGCGAAGCCGAGGATGTCGGCGACGGCGGCGGGGTGTCCGGCGGCCACCGCCTCGACGGCGGACGGGTCCCAGTCCGCGTCCTCCATCGCCTGGACCAGGGCGCGGGCCTGCTCCTCGATGTCGTCGGCGGCGGTGCGGGTGGCGGCGGACTCGTCCAGACCGAGGGCCTCGCGCAGACCGGGCAGGGACGCCGTTCCGCCCCAGATCTGACGGGCGCGCAGGATCGCCAGGACCAGGTTGACGCGGTCCGGACCGGCCGGGGCGGTGCCCAGGACGTGCAGACCGTCGCGGATCTGGACGTCCTTGATCTCACAGAGCCAGCCGTCGAGATGCATGATGAAGTCGTCGAAGCCCTCGTCCTCGGGGCGGTCCTCCAGCCCCAGGTCGTGGTCGAGCTTCGCCGCCTGGATCAGGGTCCAGATCTGGGCGCGGATCGCCGGGAGCTTCGCCGGGTCCATCGCGGCGATCTGGGCGTGCTCGTCGAGGAGCTGTTCCAGCCGGGCGATGTCGCCGTAGCTGTCCGCGCGGGCCATCGGCGGTACGAGGTGGTCGACCAGGGTGGCGTGGACGCGGCGCTTGGCCTGCGTACCCTCGCCCGGGTCGTTGACCAGGAACGGGTAGACGAGCGGGACGTCACCCAAGGCCGCGTCCGGGCCGCAGGACGCGGACAGGCCCGCGTTCTTGCCGGGCAGCCACTCCAGGTTGCCGTGCTTGCCGAGGTGGATCATCGCGTCGGCACCGAACCCGTTGTCGTCGGCGGACGCGGCGATCCATCGGTACGCGGCCAAGTAGTGGTGCGAGGGCGGCAGATCGGGGTCGTGGTAGATCGCGATCGGGTTCTCGCCGAAGCCGCGCGGCGGCTGGATGAGGATGAGCAGATTGCCGCGCCGCAGGGCCGCGAGCACGATGTCGCCCTCGGGGTTCACGGACCGGTCCACGAACATCTCGCCGGGCGCCGGGCCCCAGTGCCGCTCGACGGCCTCGCGCAGATCGGCGGGGAGCGTGGCGAACCAGCGGCGGTAGTCGGCCGCCGGGATACGCACGGGGTTGCGTGCCAGCTGGTCCTCGGTCAGCCACTCCTGGTCGTGGCCGCCCGCCTCGATCAGGGCGTAGATCAGCTCGTCACCGTCGCCGGAGACGAGGCCGGGGATCGCGTCCTCGGCACCGAAGTCGTACCCCTCGGCACGGAGCCGGCGCAGCAGCGCGACGGCGCTGGCCGGGGTGTCGAGACCGACGGCGTTGCCGATGCGGGAGTGCTTGGTGGGGTACGCGGACAGCACGAGCGCGATCCGCTTCTCCGCGTTCGGGATGTGGCGGAGCCTGGCGTGCCGTACGGCGATCCCGGCGACCCGGGCGGCGCGCTCGGGGTCGGCGACGTACGCGGGCAGACCGTCCTCGTCGATCTCCTTGAAGGAGAACGGCACGGTGATCAGGCGGCCGTCGAACTCCGGCACCGCGATCTGGGTGGCGGCGTCCAGCGGGGAGACGCCCTCGTCGTTCTCCTCCCAGGCGGCCCGGGGGCTGGTGAGGCAGAGCGCCTGGAGAACCGGCACATCGAGACCGGTCAGCGCGCCCGCGTCCCAGGACTCGTCGTCGCCGCCCGCCGACGCCTCGGCGGGACGGGTGCCACCCGCCGCGAGGACGGTGGTCACGATGGCGTCGGCGGCGCGGAGTTCGTCGATCAGCTCGGACTCCGGGGTACGCAGCGAGGCCACGTACAGCGGGAGGGGGCGAGCCCCCGCGTCCTCCACGGCCGTGCACAGCGCGTCGACGAACGCGGTGTTCCCGCTCATGTGGTGGGCGCGGTAGTACAGCACGGCGACGGTGGGCGCCGACGCGTCGGTCTCCCGGGCCGTCCGCTCCAGCGGGCCCCACGCGGGGGCCGGGGCGGGCGGCTCGAAGCCGTGGCCGGTGAGCAGCACGGTGTCGGACAGGAAGCGGGCCAGCTGGCCGAGGTTGGCGGGGCCGCCGTGCGCCAGGTACGCGTGTGCCTCGGCGGCGATGCCGATGGGAACGGTGGACGCGGCCATCAGCTGGGCGTCCGGGGCCTGCTCGCCGGTCAGCACCACGACCGGGAGGCCCGCGGCCAGCAGCTGGTCCAGGCCTTCCTGCCAGGCGCGTACGCCGCCGAGGAGACGTACGACGACGAGGTCCACGCCGTCCAGGAGCTGCGGAAGGCCGTCCAGCGGGAGCCGGGAGGGGTTGGCGTAGCGGTAGCTGACCGGGCCGTCGGAGGCGCGGGCGCTCAGCAGGTCGGTGTCGGACGTCGACAGGAGCAGGATCATGCTGCGTCAGGCCTTCCTCGGGGTGTCCACGCCCCGGGCGGTGTCGAAGGGGGTTCCCCTGTGCTCAGGCGGACCGGATCGGTCCGAGAGCGTGGGGAAGGGAGTTCCTGACTCGCCCGGCCGGTGTGTCGGCCGGGCTCACAGTGGCGGGACCGCGCCGGAATCTCACCGGGCTTCCTCCCCTGTCGCCGTCTGGCGATGACGGACCGTATGGCCCGCCGCCTGCATCCTAAGCGGGTGGGGTGCCGCAGTGGGTGGGCGCGGGTGCGGAAGGTTGGCGCTGCCCGTGGTGGAGGGCCGGTGCGGGAAGCCGGCGGGCTCGGGTGGGTGGCCGGAGTTGAGGGACGGCAGGGGTCGGAGCCCCGGGCCTGCGGCTGGCCCGCGCTGCCCGCCCTGCCCGCGCGGGGGCCGGAGTTGCCGGTCACGGGGAGGCCTGGGTGGGCCGGAACTGTCGGTCACACCGCGCATGGAGTCGGCCGGAACTGTCGGTCACACCGCGCATGGAGTCGGCCGGAACTGTCGGTCGCACCGCGCCTGGAGTCGGCCGGAGTTGTAGGTCACAGGGAGCGGGGGTTGGGCGGTCGGTATGCTCGCCGCCATGTCCGATTCCGCCCTCTCGCCCCGGTCCACGGGTGCCTCCGCCGTCCCGAGCGGTGGCGATGCCTGCCCGGGAACGCTGAGGCTCCACCGGGCGGACGACGGTGCGCTGGCGCGGGTCCGGGTGCCCGGTGGAGTGCTGACCGCCGACCGGGCCGAGGCCCTGCTGACGGTGGCCGGGCGGCTCGGCGACGGTGACCTCCATCTCACCTCACGGGGCAACGTCCAGCTGCGTGGGCTGGCTCCCGGCTGCGGGGCGGAGCTGGCCCGGTCGCTGGGCGACGCCGGGCTGCTGCCCTCCGAAGCGCACGAGCGGGTGCGCAACATCGTCGCCTCGCCGCTCTCGGGGATCGACGACAGCGGGCTCCCGGACATCCGTTCCTGGCTGACCGGGCTGGACGCGCTGCTCTGCGGGAGCGAGCGGGCGACGGGGCTCTCGGGCCGTTTCCTGTTCGCCCTCGACGACGGCCGCGGCGATGTGGACGCCCTCGGCGCCGATGTGACCCTGATCGCGGACGGTGCGGGCGCGCTGCTGCGGGTCGGGGGCGACGACGCGGTGTTCCGGCTGCCCGCCTCCGACGGTCCCCGCGCCGCGCTCCTCGCCGCCGAGGTGTTCCTCGGCCTGGCCCGGGAGACCGGTGCCTGGCGGGTGAAGGACCTGCCCGACGGTGCCCGCGCCGCGCTGCCGGACGAGGTCGCGCGACGGGTCCGCCCGCAGGGCCCGGCCGTCCACCGCGAACGCCCGCGCGCCGCTCGTCCCCCGGCCCCGGGTGCGGTGGCCGGGCCGCACGGCCGCGCCGCGCTCAGTACCGGCGTACCGCTCGGGCGGCTCGGCCCGGCGCAGTGGCGGCTCCTCACCGGGATCTCCCGGGACCGGGGCTCCGGCGAACTGCGGCTCACCCCGTGGCGCGGAGTGGTCGTCCCCGGGCTCCCCTCGCGGGATGCCCCGCAGGCGCTCCGTACCCTCGCCGGCGCCGGGCTGATCACCGGGCCCGACTCCCCCTGGACCGGCGTGGGGGCCTGCATCGGGCACCCGGGCTGCGCGAAGTCGCTGGCCGATGTGCGGGCCGAGGCGGGGGCCGCCCTCGGACCGCTCGGGCGGCTGCCTGTGTACTGGTCCGGGTGCGAACGCCGGTGCGGCCATCCGCACGGGGAGTGGATCGACGTGGTGGCCACCGCGGACGGGCACCGGATCTCGCACGTACGGGGGGACCGACGCGGGGCTCCGGTGACGGTCCGGGACGATCCGGCCGCGCTCGCCGCCGCGGTCGCCGAAGCCCGTGCCTGACCGGTACCGGCACAGGTACACGTACCTGTGCGCATACAGACGTTTCCGTTAGCCGTTCCCGTTATCCGTTCCCGTTATCCGTCCCGTGGATGAAGAAGAAAGCGACAGCACTGTGCATCAGTACGAGAAGGACGGACCGGCGATCTACCGCCAGTCCTTCGCCACCATCCGCGCGGAGGCGGATCTGGCCGGTCTGCCCGCCGATGTGAGCCAGGTAGCCGTCCGGATGATCCACGCCTGCGGCATGGTCGACCTCGTACGCGATCTCGCTTTCTCCCCGGACGCCGTGGCCCACGCCCGTACGGCGCTGCGCGCCGGCGCGCCCATCCTGTGCGACGTGGCCATGGTCGCCAGTGGGGTCACCCGCAAGCGGCTCCCGGCGGACAACGACGTGGTGTGCACCCTGTCCGACCCGGCGGTGCCGGAGCTCGCGGCGAAGATGGGCACCACGCGCAGCGCGGCGGCCCTGGAGCTGTGGCGCGACCGGATGGAGGGTGCCGTCGTGGCCGTGGGCAACGCGCCCACCGCCCTCTTCCGGCTGCTGGAGATGATCGAGGAGGGCGCCCCGCGCCCCGCCGCCGTCATCGGGGTCCCGGTCGGCTTCATCGGTGCCGCCGAGTCGAAGGAGGCCCTGGCCGCCCACCCGTCCGGCCTGGAGCACCTGATCGTGCGCGGCCGCCGCGGCGGCAGCGCGATAGCGGCGGCAGCGATCAACGCGATCGCCAGCGAGGAAGAGTAGTGAGCGAGAGCGTGAGCAAGGCCGGGGCGGACAGCGCGAGCAGGACCGGGGCGAGCAGGACCGGGGCGAGCAGGACCGGGGCGAGCAGGACCGGGGCGAGCAGCGCGAGCGAGCCCGCAGCAGGCGGGGCGGGCAAGCTCTACGGCGTGGGGCTCGGTCCCGGCGACCCGTCCCTGATGACCGTACGGGCCGTCCAGGTCATCGGCGAGGCCGATGTCGTGGCGTACCACAGCGCCCGGCACGGCCGTTCCATCGCCCGTTCCATCGCGGCCGGGCACCTGCGCGCCGACCACATCGAGGAGGCGCTGGTCTACCCCGTCACGACGGAGACCACGGACCACCCGGGCGGCTACCGGGGCGCCCTGGAGGAGTTCTACGCCGAGGCCGCGGCCCGGCTCGCGGTGCACCTGGACGCCGGGCGCACCGTCGCCGTGCTCGCCGAGGGCGACCCGCTCTTCTACGGCTCGTACATGCACATGCACAAGCGGCTCGCGGACCGGTACGACACCGAGGTCATCCCCGGCGTCACCTCGGTCAGCGCCGCGGCGGCCCGGCTCGGCACCCCGCTCGTCGAGGGCGAGGAGATCCTGACGATCCTGCCCGGCACGCTGCCCGAGGAGGAGCTGACGGCCCGCCTGGCGGCCACGGACTCCGCGGTGGTGATGAAGCTGGGCCGTACGTTCCCGGCGGTGCGCCGTGCGTTCGAGGGGTCGGGGCGGCTGCCCGAGGCCCGGTACGTGGAGCGCGCCACGATGGCCGGGGAGCGCACCGGCGACCTGGCGGACGTGGAGGCCGGTTCCGTCCCGTACTTCGCGGTCGCCGTGCTGCCGAGCCGGATCGACGCGCCCCGCCCCGAGCGGGCGCCGGGCGCGGGCGAGGTGGTCGTGGTCGGCACCGGACCCGCCGGGCCGCTGTGGCTGACGCCCGAGACTCGCGGGGCGCTGGCCGCCGCCGACGACGTGGTCGGGTACACGACGTATCTGGACCGGGTGCCGGTACGGCCGGGCCAGGCACGCCACGGCTCCGACAACAAGGTCGAGTCCGAGCGCGCCGAGTTCGCCCTCGACCTGGCCCGGCGCGGGCGGCGGGTGGCCGTGGTGTCGGGCGGCGACCCCGGGGTCTTCGCCATGGCGACGGCCGTACTGGAGGTGGCCTCGCAGGACGCCTACGCGGACATCGCGGTACGGGTCCTGCCGGGGGTGACCGCGGCCAACGCGGCCGCCGCCCGCGCGGGCGCCCCGCTCGGCCACGACTACGCCACGATCTCGCTGTCCGACCGGCTCAAGCCGTGGGAGGTCATCGCGGAGCGGCTGCGCGCGGCGGCGACGGCGGACCTGGTGATGGCCCTGTACAACCCCGGTTCGAAGAGCCGGACCTGGCAGGTCGGCAAGGCGCGCGACCTGCTGCTCGAACACCGCTCGCCGGACACGCCCGTGGTGCTCGGCCGGGACGTCGGCGGGCCGGCCGAGAGCGTGCGTACGGTGCGGCTCGCCGATCTCGACCCGGCGGAGGTCGACATGCGGACCATCCTGATCGTGGGCTCGTCGCAGACGCGGTGGGTGCGGCGGGGCGGCGACGGGCAGCAGATCGTGTGGACGCCGAGGCGGTACCCGGAGGCCCAGGAAGCCCCGGAGGTCCCGGAGGCCTAGGAGGTCCCGGAGGCCCAGGAGGCCCAGGAGGCCTAGGAGGTCCCGGGTCTGCCCACACCGCGCAGCCATGCCTCGGCCTCCTCCGGAGTGGCGGCCACCGGGACCCCCTCGGGGACGGGTGGCCGCCGGACCACGATCACCGGGATACCGGCCTCGCGGGCGGCGGTCAGCTTCGGGGCGGTCGCGTCGCCGCCGCTGTCCTTGGTGACGAGGACGTCGAGGCGGTGGCGGCGGATCAGCTCCCGTTCCCCGTCCAGGGTGAACGGCCCCCGGTCGAGCAGCACCTCCATCCGGGGCGGGCAGGGCCCTTCCGGGGCGTCCACCGAGCGCATGAGGAACCACAGCGCGTCCAGCCCGGCGAACGCCGCGAGCCCCATCCGGCCGGTCGTGAGGAACACCCGCTCCCCCAGCGCGGGCAGCAGCTCCGCCGCCTCCTCCAGCGACCCGGCCGGGTGCCACCGGTCGCCGTCACCGGGCACCCAGCCCGGCCGGCGCAGCGCCAGCAGGGGAACATGGGCCATGGCGGCCGCCGCGGCCGCGTGGAAACTGATCGTCCCGGCGAAAGGATGGGTGGCGTCGATGAGCGCATCCACCTCGTGCTCCCGCAGCCATGCGGCGAGCCCGTCCGTGCCGCCGAAGCCGCCGACGCGGACCTCGCCCGGCGGCAGCCTCGGCCCGGCCACCCGCCCGGCGAGCGAACTGGTCACCCGGATGTCCCCGCCCGCGTCCTTGTGCTCCGCCAGGGACTCGGCGAGGCGACGGGCCTCCGTCGTCCCGCCGAGGACGAGTACATGCATCACCACGGTCCCTCTCCATGAGCAGCGAGGCCCCCATGAGCGGTGAGCCGCGGAGCAGCGAGCCGCAGGGCGGGCGCAGCGCCCAACTCAAGCACACCGGTCTGCGGCCGGGATGGACCACCGGGGCCTGTGCGACGGCGGCGACGACGGCCGCGTACACGGCACTGCTGACCGGCACCTTTCCCGACCCGGTGACCATCACCCTGCCCAGGGGGCAGACGCCCGCGTTCGCGCTGGCGGTGGAGGAGCTGTCGGACGGGCCGGAGCAGGCCGCCATGGCGGGGGTGGTGAAGGACGCGGGCGACGACCCGGACGTGACGCACGGGGCGCTGGTACGGGCCACGGTACGGAAGCTGCCGCCCGGGTCCGGGGTGGTGTTCCGGGCGGGGCCCGGCGTGGGCACGGTCACGCTGCCCGGACTGCCGCTCGCGGTCGGGGAGCCCGCGGTGAATCCCGTACCCCGGCAGCTGATGCGCGAACACGTCGCCCGGGTGGCGGCGGAGCACGGCGGCACGGGGGATGTGGAGATCACCGTCTCCGTGGACCACGGCGAGGAGATCGCCCGTTCCACGTGGAACGGGCGGCTCGGCATCCTGGGAGGCCTCTCGATCCTCGGCACAACCGGCGTCGTGGTGCCGTACTCCTGCTCGGCCTGGATCGACTCGATCCGGCGCGGGGTCGACGTGGCGCTCGCCGCCGGGCTCACGCATGTGGCGGGCTGCACCGGTTCCACCTCGGAGAAGACCGTGGTGGCCGAGTACGGGCTGCCGGAGATCGCCCTGCTGGACATGGGGGACTTCGCGGGCGCCGTGCTGAAGTACGTGCGCAGGCATCCGGTCGCACGGCTCACGATCTGCGGCGGGTTCGCCAAGCTGTCGAAGCTCGCGGCCGGACATCTGGACCTGCACTCCGCCCGCTCCCAGGTCGACAAGGGGTTCCTCGCCGAACTGGCCCGCCACGGCGGCGCGGACGAGTCCCTGGCGGCGGAGGTCGCCGTCGCCAACACGGGACTGGCGGCACTCCGCCTGTGCGAGGCGGCGGGCGTCCCGCTCGGCGACCTGGTGGCAGCCCGCGCCCGCGACGAGGCCCTCGCGGTGCTGCGGGGCGCGCCGGTCGCGGTCGACGTGATCTGCATCGACCGGGCGGGAACGGTGGTGGGGCGGGCGTAGGCCCCTCACGTGCTGAAGGTGGCCCCGGTCACGTGCTGAAGGTGGCCCCGGAGGCGGCAGCGGCGAGCCGCGCCCGCCACCCGCCCTGGTCCTGCCCGGCGTCCACGGCCGCCGCCGCGTCCCCCGCGAGGTCGACGCCGAGGTCGGCGGCCCTTCTGGCGGCCCAGTGCGCCCAGGCGGCGGCCTGTTGGCACTCCGGGCACTCGGTCTCGCCCGCCATGGACCGGAAGACGTGCTCGGGCCCGGGTCCCCGGCAGGTGATCAACGGGGGAACGTACCGGGGAGCGGCGGGCCGAGGGAGCGAGGCCTCGGGACACGCGGCACCCGTAGCCCCAGCGGCACCTGCGGCACCTGCGGCACCTGCGGCTCCCGCTGGGACGGCAGGGACGGCAGGGACGGCAGGGACGGCAGGAGCGTGGCGCTCCCCCTCGGGCAGCTTCTGCACCAGCCGGTGCCGGAGGAACCCCACGGCGGACCGGACCCCGCCGGGTGGCAGATCACTGGTCAGTACGCGCCTGAGCTCACCGCCGGAGATCCCGCGCCGCAGCCACTCGACGGCCTGCCCGACGAGAGCACGGGCCTCGGCGACACCGAGGTGCAGATCGCGATGGGAATGCCGCAACGACAACAACACCCCCTCCGCCTCCGCTTCTTCGGGCAGCGGGCTGTGAGCACCGCTTTCCGCGTCGGCCGCTTCGGTGGGTGGGTGGGATGTGTTCTTCTCCCGTTCTTCGTCTACCGGTAGTTGATGGCCGGTTGTCCGAGGGGTCGGTTGGCCGACGGTCGGAAACTGCGTACTCGGAGGCATCCCGACGTCGACACCCGCCTCCCACCACACGGCGAGGGCATCCGCGTCGGTCAACGGCACGTTGGAGAAGAGCTGATGAGTGATCCACAGCCCCCGCTCTCCGGTGACCCGCCGCTCATGAACGAACCCGAGGCCGACGAGCTGTTCCTTGGCCCTCTGGAACGCGCGCCCCTTGAGACCCATCTTCCGCGCGTGCTCGCTGAGCGGCAGATGCGTCCGGTCGTCGGGGAGCCCCTGGATGTACAGGAGAAGGATCTTCGCGTCGCTGCAAAGACCCGGATGACGCACGATGTCGTGCGAAGCCTTCGTATAGCGCCGAACCGGCGCGGTAGCATGCCAAAGCATCCTGGTGGACTCGATTTCCACTCGTGGGTGAAGGCCTCCGGACCGGTGCTGCTAACACCACCGGGGGCCGCCCATGTGCGCGTACGCACAGAGGGTGATGATGCGATCACGGTACCGCAGCCGGGGGCACGTTGCGGACAATCCGCTCAACACCCCACGGCTGCGCGCCTGTCACAGGAAATATCCACCTGCCCTGCGGCAGCGGACACCCAGAGCTGTTGAGCACGCGGGACTTGGGTCAGCCCGTCCATAGCGTGAGCCTTGGATGGACATCGCGCCTACTGCGCTTACCGTGAGGCGCCATCAGGCCGGTTGTCCTCTTCGCGTTCCCTTTGCGTTCCCTCGGAAGGGCGCGAGCCTTCGGTCGCGGGGTCCTATTACTGCCGACGCGGGTACCGTAAATGAACGGATGCGTTGACGAACGGGAGTTGAGTCGAGCATGGCGCAGTGGGACGACTACAGCACAGGTACCCGTATCAAGCTGCTGCGCGGCAAGGTTACGCAGCAGAACCTCGCCGATCTCACTGGGTTGTCGATCGGGGTGATCCAGAAAGCGGAGCAGGATCAGCGCATGTCCCTGCGGACGTTACTGAAGATCGCGGATGCGCTCGGCACCGACATCTCAGTGATCCATGGTCAGCAAGCTCCTCACCGGACGCAGAGCCGGGACGACCGCACCGCGTTGCAGAGCCTGTCCCGCGCAGTTCACGACACGTCCGCAGGCTTTCTTCCGAATGACATCGAGCCTCCGACGCTCGCGGAACTCGGCGACTTCACCCGCCGGGTGTGGAGGCTGTACTGGAAAGGCCACTACAGCGAAGCCGCAGGCATTGCCGCCCCATTTCTGGCCGAGGCCGCCGCGCGGCTGCGTGAGCAGCCCGATGGTGAGCAGGCGGAAGCGTGGGAGGTGCTTTCGGATGCGTACCGCATCGGCGCGTACTGCGCGAACCTGATGGGTGCTCGTGACCTTGCCTACTCGGCGATCGGTCACGCGCGAAGCGCCGCCGAACGGGCAGCGAGCCCCATGCGGCTGGCGCTGGTCGACTCCGGGCGGTCCTGGATCTATCTACGTGACGCACGCCTGGATGATGCCTTGGCCCTGGCAGAGAAGGCGGCGCTCGACATCGAGCCCCGGTTCTCGCGGGCCACCCCGGACGAGCTGACCGTCTACGGATCGCACATCAACTTCGCCGCCGTCGTCGCGTCCCGGGCGGGGAACCAGGTGCGTGCTGAAGACTTTCTGTCTCAGTCGCATGCCACCGGGGCTCGTATGGGCGGTGAACACGGTTGCTACGGGACGCTGTTCGGTCCCGTGACTGCCACCACTCAAGCCGTGGGGATCAATGTGGCCCTGGGGGAGACCGGGAAAGCCCTGAAGCTCGCGGAGTCGATCAAGGACACTTCGCCGCTTCAGCACGCGGCCCGCAACCGGTACGCCATGGACAAGGCGCTGGCACAGGCTGACGCGAAGATGTGGGACGCGTCCCTGGACACCCTTGAACGGGCGCTGGTGGGTGCGCCGGAGTGGGCTCGGCACCAGGCATTGCCTGGAGTCATCGTGGAAAAGGTCGGGCGTGCCTCCACAGCCCGTCTGCGGCGGATCTCGAAGCTCATCGGCACGTCATCCTCATCCGGCGGTTTTAGTACCGCCACGCGGCGCACCGCTCTGTAGTCGCCCACGACGGGCGACTACGTACATCGCGGAAGCCAAAGGCAGCCCGTTACGGGCGAGTCGGGGTCCGACGGATTTCGCAAGTCGCCCATCTCGTGTCTTCAGTGGATACGCCGGTGAGGCCACAGTGTGGTCATGGCCCAGAAATCCGCAGATGCGATTGCACGGCGGGGCGCTTTGGACGCGGCCCGTGGCTCCCTCACCCGAGTGGGGGTCATCCTGTACGTATGTGTCCCCGAAAGCGTGGACCCGACCCAGCCTCTCAATGCTGTCCGGACGTACGCCTTTGCCCGAGACTTCAGGATCGTCGCAGAGTGCGTGGACACGGGCGGGCGCGAGCAGGAATTCGCGGCTCGGCCGGCGTGGGCGGACGCACGCGCGCACATCGCCGGGAGTGCCGCCCAAGGGCTGATTGTGAGCAGCACTGCCGAGGTCGCACTGACTGGCATGCAGTGGGCGGCCGCTGTGGCAGCCCTGAGACGTCCTGACCTTTTCGTTCAGTGTGCGGAGCACCCGGCAGCGATCGAGGGTGAGGAGTAGTGATCCTGCCCATGCTCCGGCCTCCCCTGGCCCGGCCCCGCCCTGACGAAAATGCCCCGCGCATGACGCAGGAGGACTCGGACCCTGCTGCGCAGCCCCATCGGTACGTGGCCGACGTGGTGAGGGACCCTCGGCACGTGCGTGAGCAGAGGCGCACGGTGACTGCTTTCCTCACACATCGGGCGGTCGCTCCTCAAGCGGTGGACAACGTCGTTCTGGTCGTCAGCGAGTTGCTGTCGAACGCGGTGCTGTACGGGGCGAATGATGCTGTCGGCCTGCACCTGGCCATCGACAGCGCGCTCGGTACGGTGCTCGTCGAGGTCAATGACCACACGCCCGGCCCGCGTGCTGATCCCTGCCTGCCCGGGGATGACCAGGAGAGCGGCCGCGGCCTGATTCTCGTTGACCGTCTCGCTGATGCCTGGGGCATGAGCAGCGACGGGGCCGTCACCTGGTGCACGGTGAGAATCGCCGCTGTGGGTGCCCGTTGATGCTGGCTCCGTCTGTCCTGCGCGGCGATGCCGTGGCTGGGCAGCTGGCCTTCGGTCCCGCTCAGCCTTGTCGCCGCCGTGGCTCACGGCGGCCTCACCGCCCCAGGGAGCCACCGACACTCTAGCCATGGCCCGCAGCCTCGTGTACGCGGCTCCGCTCGGCGCCCCTCGACATCACGGGCCCGCCTCCGCCGTACAGCACTGGCCGTGCTGGCGCTCCTCGACTTCCTGGAACCCGAGCCCGTCCCTTGAACTCCGGGCTTGTCCCGTTCCGTTGCTGTCCACGCCGGAACAGCCGTACACGGACGTCACCACTCGAAACTCGAAACGCGAACGGAGCCTTATGAGGCCGCATCCCATCAGCGTGATCACACCGCCCGCATGTCGCATCGGCGGGCTGGCCTGGATCCCCAACGAGCGCGGAGAGGTCTTGACCGTCTGCGCGAACTACGGTGCCAGGAAAGGCTTCCACCAGCTTCCGGGCGGTACTGCCGGAGAGCACCAGTCGAACCTGGCGGCCATGGTCACACACGTACAGCGGGAGACCGGTGTCGCCCCCGCGCCGCTCCGCCTGCTGGGAACGGACTGGGTACCGCACAACGCCGACGTGCCGGCGGCCATGGGACAGAACTTCGTCTACCTCTGCGCGGACATCCCCGCGAACTCCGACATCGTGCTCCCGACGGCGGCAGTCGCTGAGGAGGCCGAGCTTTCCGGTTACTTGTGGCAGACGCCCGAGACCGTGCGGAGCACCATGCGGCCATATCAGCTTCGGCGCTTTCTCGGCCTCTGGAGTGCCTGGCGGGACAACACGACCGTGACCCTGCACAGCGGTCGGGCCGCTCTGACCATGTCACGGGAGGCGTCGTGAGCTCTCCCGGAGCCCTCACCGACGAAGTCGATCCGGTGGGCGTGATGATGGGGCTGGAATCGGTGCTGAACGCCGCCGGGATCAAGCTTCCCGGACTTCGGCCCGACGCACGTGGGCTGGTGGAACTGGGCTCCGTCGTTCCCACCACGGCGACCGCGCTGACCCGTGAACTCCGCAGTGGCCTCACCAGGGAGTACGAGGCGACGCAAGCGGTCCGTCAGGCAGCGGCCGCAGCAGGGCTCAGGATGCAGCCGCCCATGGTCGTCCGGCGTCGCGTGCACCTCGGCGACATCGAACTGGACACGGCCGAGCGCCTCGAAGCTCTCCTGCGCCCGGAAGGTACGAGTCCGGCGGACGCTGCCGATGAGCCGGACCGGGCGGCGGACCCGGACCGGGTGGCGGAGCGTCTGATCTCGCGACTCCGGGAGGTGACGGACGGCGGCTTCCTCAACGCCACGTACTTCGGACGCTGCCCGCGCTGCGGAGGCCACGAACTCATCGAACTGGATTCGGTCACCCCGGACCAGGCACTCGCCTTCGCCCACGCTGTCGCCGAAGCGGCATCCGAAGCCGTGCCCGCGAACTGACCACACCGCCCGGCTGACCAGAGGGAGTCACAGCCCTTCTCGACGTCACCAACCGGGTGGCAAGGCAGCAGCTGTCGTTGCCGTGCTACCCGGCGATGGCCAACGACGACGTCATGCGGGTCGTGCGTGCGCTGCATGCGGTGCTGAGCTGACGGGGGTCTGGGCGTCCACCTGGTCAGACGAGGGGTGGGCGCCCCAGCCGTGTCATGTGCCAGACCGTCCGCCAGCGCATCGGCTTCCGGGGCGGGCACGGTGTCCGTACCCCTTCGAAGAAGCCGCTCCACCATGCGCGAAGCCCGGAGAGCGGGGGACGCCGCATCATGGTGAGCAGTGCCCAGACCCCCAGGTAGAGCGGGACCAGGAGAGCCGGGAGGTGGCGGCGGGCCAGCCATACCCGGTTGCGCGCCACGTTCCGGTAGTAGGCCGCGTGCCGGGCTGGGGATGTCCGGGGGTGCCTGAGCACCATGTCGGCCCGGTACTCGATGTCCCACCCGGCGTCCATCGCGCGCCAGGCGAAATCCGTCTCCTCGTGCGCGTAGAAGAACGGGGCGGGGAAGTCGCCCACCTCGGCGATCACACTCATGCGAATGGCGTGGCCACCACCGAGGAAGGTCGTCACCTTCGACGAGCGCATGGGGTCCGAAGCGCGCAGGCGGGGCACGTGGCGGCGTTGCGTCAGCCCTTCCTCGTCCTCGATACGGAACCCGGCCACACCGAGCCGGGGCGACGCGATGAACGCTTCGCGGATCAGTTGCATCGTGTCCTGACGCGGCAGAAGACCGTCGTCGTCCAGAACCACCACCACATCGATGTCGCCGCGGTCCCGCAGCCGCTGCACACCCACGTTCCGGCCCCCAGGAATACCCAGGTTCTCCGCGAGCTCTACCGCATCCACCCAGTCCGGCATCAGCGGCAGGGGAGCGCCCTGCCCGATCACGACCGTGGGCACGGGACCCCCGTCCTGCTTCTCTACCGATTCCAAGAGGGCCGCCACGAAACGCTGCTGGAAGCGGCCCTGCGGGAGCTCACCGAGGAGACAGGGATTCCGGCCGACGCCGTCACCACAGTGAGTCACCTGCCCGTCCACATCGACGTCCACCCCATCCCCGCCAACGACGCCAAGGGGGAACCCGACCACCAACACATCGACTTCCGCTTCCTCTTCCGCACCACGGCCGACATCGGTCAGCTCCAGACCGAAGAGGTGACCGGCGCCGCATGGCGCGACCCCGACACCATCGGCGACCTGACCCTCCGGCAGCGTGTCGCCCACGCCCTGCGCTGACATCCGATCCGGCAGACGTCCGGTGACTCCCAACCCGGCGCCGTCACTGCCCCGGAAGCTGAACCCACGGAGCGAACCGCTGGTCGGGGGCCGCATCCTCTCGCCAGTACCTGAGGACCGTCTCCTGCACGATGTCGAGCCGCTCAGCGGCGACAAGGCACGAGGCGGGCTCCCACCCGCCGGCGTCCGCTTCGAAGACGACCAGCACAGGCGGCCTTCCACCGAGCTGCTGCGTGACCCTCAGCAGCTCCTCGGGCGTGGGTGCGCGAAAGACGGGATCCTGAAAGGCCGCCGGACAGCGGACCAAGAGCGGGGCGGTGAAGACCAGTTCCAGCCCGTGGTGATAGCTGAGGTCGAAATCGGCGGCAAGCCGGAACTGATCACGGCCCCACGCGAGGACGTCCCAGTCCCACCAGGACCCTTCAGGGAGTTCGAGCGCGGCATGCGGTCGTTCGACGGCCACCTTCGGACCCTCAATCTGTTCGCTTCAGCACACGTGGCGGTCGCGCTCCGGTGAGTACAGGTGGCTGTCACGGAACTGCTCCGCCCCCAGCGTGCGGCCCACCATGATCACCGCTGTCCGGACGACTCCGGCCGCCTTCACCTGCTCCGCGATGGAGTCCAGCGAGCCCCGCAGGATGATCTCGTCCGGCCGGGACGCCATGGCCACCACGGCGGCCGGGCAGTCCGCGCCGTAGTGCGGGAGCAGTTCCGCCACCACCCGGTCGACGTACGCGGCGGCCAGGTGCAGCACGATCAGCGCGCCACTGCGGCCCAGGGTCGCCAGGTCCTCGCCCTCGGGCATCGCGGTCGCTCGCTGGGCGATCCGGGTGAGGATCACGGTCTGGCCGACGGTCGGCACGGTCAGCTCGCGCTTCAGCGCGGCGGCCGCGGCGGCGAACGCGGGCACCCCGGGCACCACCTCGTACGGCACCTCCGCCACGTCCAGCCGCCGCATCTGCTCGTTGACCGCGCTGAAGACCGACGGGTCGCCCGAGTGCAGCCGCGCCACGTCGTGGCCGTCGGCGTGGGCCCGTACCAGCTCCGCCGTGATCTGCTCGATGTCGAGGTTCGCCGTGTCGACCAGCCGCGCGTCCGCCGGGCACTCGGCCAGCAACTCGACCGGGACCAGGCTGCCCGCGTACAGACAGACCGGGCTGGCGGCGAGAATACGGGCGCCGCGCACCGTGATCAGGTCGGCCGCACCCGGTCCGGCGCCGATGAAGTACACGGTCATGGAGTGTCTCCTGTTGTGTCTGCTGGGGCTGGGGCTGGAGCTGAGGGTTTGCGGCACGACCACTGCGTTACGGGCATGGCCTGGCGCCAGCCGGTGAAGCCGCCGACCGGTACCGCGTGGGCCACCGCGAGGCGCACCAGCTCGCCGCCGTACGCCCGGTACCGCTCGGCGAGCAGCGCCTCGGACTCCAGGGTGACCGTGTTGGCGACCAGTCGGCCCCCCGGCGGCAGCGCGTCCCAGCAGGCGTCCAGCAGCCCGGGGGCGGTCAGCCCGCCGCCGATGAACACCGCGTCGGGCACGGGCAGTCCGGCCAGCGCCGCCGGGGCCGGGCCGGTGACCACGCGCAGGGCGGGGACCCCGAGCCGGTCCGCGTTGCGGGCGATGCGCGCGGCCCGCGCCGGGTCCCGCTCCACGGTGACCGCCCGGCACGACGGATGGGCCCGCATCCACTCGACGGCGATCGAACCGGAGCCGCCGCCGATGTCCCAGAGGAGTTCGCCGGGCGCGGGCGCCAGGGTGCCGAGCGTGGCGGCCCGGATGTGTCGCTTGGTGAGCTGGCCGTCGTGCTCGTACGCCTCGTCGGGCAGCCCGGGTACGGCGCCGAGCCGCAGCGTGTCCGGGGCGCTCCGGCACTCGACGGCGATGACGTTCAGCGGGTCGCCGGGCAGGTGCGCCCAGGTGTCCGCCGTGCCGTCGACATGGGCCTCTTCCTCGGCGCCGAGCTGTTCCAGCACCCGCAGCCGGCTCGGGCCGAAGCCGTGCTCGCGCAGCAGGGCGGCGACGGCGGCGGGCGTGGCCGCGTCGGCGCTCAGGACCAGGAGGCGGCGGCCCTCGTACAGCGCGGCGGCCAGCCGGGCGGCGGGGCGGCCCACCAGGGTGACGACCTCGGTGTCCTCCACCGGCCAGCCGAGGCGCGCGCAGGCGTACGACACCGAGGACGGGTGCGGCAGGACGTGCAGCGCCCCGGCGCCCAGTTCCTCGGTGAGCGCCCGGCCGATCCCGTAGAACATCGGGTCTCCGCTGGCCAGCACGGCGACGGTGTCGGCCCGGTGTTCGGCGAGGAGGCGCGGGACGGCGGGACGCAGCGGGGACGGCCAGGGCACGCGCCGCCCGGCGCACGATGCGGGGAGCAGCGCGAGCTGGCGCTCGCCGCCGATCAGTACGCCGGCGCCCTGGAGCGCGGTGCGCGCCGGAGCGGACAGGCCCGCCCAGCCGTCGGCGCCGATCCCCACGACGGACACGGGGTGCGCGGGCTTGGGGGCAGGAGACACGGCCGGGACCTCGGTGTTCGGGCGGGGGAGGGGAGGTGGAGGGGAGGGGAGGGGAGAGGGAGGAAGGAGACAGGCGGGGGCGGTCGGGGCGCTCAGGGGCGCTCGGGGGCGGGAGACGCAGCCGAAACTCTACTGAACGGGCCCGTCCCTCAGATGTGCAGCCCCTCCGCGAGCAGCCCCAGATGGTGGTCGTACAGCGCCGCGAGATCCGCCGTCCCGTCGCCCTCGGCCCAGTGCCGTACGACGGCGGTGAACACCGCGACGACCGCCGCGGCGGCGCAGTGGGCCTCCAGGTCGCCCGGCGGGCGCCCGGTGCGCTCGGCGATCAGTTCCGCGACGACGTCCTGGCCGTGCTGCTGCTCGTCCAGCCTGCGGGCCCGGACGGCGGGGTCGCAGAGACCCAGCCGGGTCCGGAACAGCAGCTCCTCCCGGTCGGCGGCCGACAGTTCCCCCAGGGACTCGGTCAGCGCGTGGCGTACGGCGTCCACGACCGGCTCGCCGGTGGCCGCACGGGCCCGGAGCGCACGAGCCAGCGCGAGAACCTGACCGTGGTCGTGGTCCTGCCCCTGGTCATCGGCCAGGACGATGTCCTCCTTGGCCGGGAAGTAGCGGAAGAGCGTGCTCGGGGAGACCTCGGCCGCGCAGGCGATCTGGTCCACGGTGGTCGCCTCGTACCCCTGCTCCGCGAACAGGCGGTAGGCCTCACGCCGGATGCTCCGCCGGGTCCGCAGCTTCTTCCGTTCGCGCAGCCCCATGGGCAGGCCGGGCAGGCCGGGCAGGCCGGACGGTCCGGGCGGTCCGGACAGGCCGGACGGTCCAGGTGGTCCGGGCAGGCCGGACGGTCCAGGTGGTCCGGGCAGGCCGGACGGTCCAGGTGGTCCGGGCGGGCCGGACAACGCGTCCGCGGCTGCGGGCACGGTCGAAGTCGGGGGCTCCTTGACGCTCATACGGGCAATTCTCCGGCAACAGGCGTCCGGCGGCACCACCCCGTACGGGGCAGGCCGAGTGATTCCGGAGAAGTTCCGCGCGTGGTGTCGAGAAACCGTCCCCGGCTCCGACGTCCCCTGTGAAAGCCGCCCGACCCCCGGGCGGACACAGGAACCGAGGAGCGGACTCATGAAGTATCTGGTGATGGTCCAGGGCACCCAGGCCGACTACGACACGATGTCCGGCAAGGGATCCGAGCACAGCGTGACCTGGAGCGAGGAGGACATGCAGAAGATGTTCGCCTTCATGGAGAGCGTCAACAACGACCTCGCCGAGTCCGGTGAGCTCGTGGACGCCAACGGTCTCACCGAACCCGCGCAGACCCGTTTCGTGAGCGCGGGCAAGGACGGCCGGCCGGTGATCTCGGACGGGCCGTACGGGGAGACCAAGGAACTGCTCGCCGGGTACTGGGTGCTCGACTGCGAGAGCCTGGAGCGGGTCACCGAGATCGCGGCGCGCATCGCGCTCTGCCCGCAGCCCGCGGGCGCGCCCGAATATCCGGTGGTCATCCGCCCCATCCAGGGCGAGTGCTGAGTACGCCGAAGGCCGGAGGCCGCATGTGAGCCATGAGAAGGACCGGATCGACGACCGGATCGACGACCGGATCGAGAGCCGGATCGAGAGCCGGATCGGCGACCCGATCGAGAACCGGATCGAGGACCTGTTGCGCCTGCACGCGCCGCAGGTCCTCGGCGCGCTCGTACGGCGGTACGGACACTTCGACGCGGCAGAGGACGCGGTGCAGGAGGCCCTTCTCGCGGCGGCGCGACAATGGCCGGAAGAGGGCGTGCCGGACAATCCGCGCGGCTGGCTCATCAGGATCGCGTCCCGGCGGCTGACCGACCGGCTGCGCGCCGACTCGGCCCGGCGCAGGCGCGAGGAGACGGCGGCGGCGCTCACCCCGAGGGACGCCTTCACCGCGCCGCCGCCCGGGGAGAGCCGTGCCCCCTCCGAGGACGACACCCTCACCCTGCTCTTCCTGTGCTGCCACCCGGCGCTCTCCCCCGCCGCCCAGATCGCGCTCACCCTGCGTGCGGTCGGCGGCCTGACCACCGCCGAGATCGCCCGCGCGCACCTGGTGCCCGAGGCGACCATGGCCCAGCGGATCAGCCGGGCCAAGCACAAGGTGCACGGGGCCCCGTTCCGGCAGCCGGGTCCCGAGGACCGTGACACGCGGCTGGCCGCCGTGCTCCAGGTGCTCTACCTGATCTTCAACGAGGGCTACACCGCCTCCTCCGGCCCCGCCCTGCACCGTGCGGATCTCGCCCACGAGGCCGTCCGGCTGACCCGGTCGGTACGACGCCTCCTGCCAAGGGAGGGCCGGGTGACGGGACTGCTGGCGCTCATGCTCCTCACCGAGGCCCGCAGCCCGGCGCGCACCGGCCCGGACGGTGAGCTGATCCCGCTCGACGAACAGGACCGCACCCGCTGGGACCGCTCCGCGATCGAGGAGGGGTCCGCGCTCGCCGAGGAGGCGCTGTCGCAGGGGCCGGCCGGGGACTACCAGCTCCAGGCCGCCATCGCCGCCCTGCACGACGAGGCGGAGCGCGCCGATGCCACGGACTGGCCGCAGATCCTCGCCCTGTACGACATCCTCGTGCACCGCACCCGCGACCCGATGGCCGCGCTGGGACGGGCGGTCGCCGTGGCGATGGTGCGTGGTCCGCGGGCGGGTCTGGCGGAAGTCGCCCTGCTGGAGCGCCCGTTGGCCGGACACCATCGGCTCGACGCCGTACGGGCCCATCTGCTGGAGCGGGCCGGTGACCCGGCCGGGGCGCGCGCCGCCTACCGGGCGGCGGCCGACCGCACCCTCAGCGAACCCGAGGCCCGCTATCTGCGGAACCGGGCGGACGCGCTGCCCCCGTCCCCGTGAATCCGGGCAGGAACCGACGTACGGGCGACGGGAACGGAGTCTGCGTGTTCGCGTGCGCTTCACGTCAAGGCCGGTGGCCCACGCCGGTGGCGGTTGCAGCGGCAGCGGCAGCGGGGTCTACGGCCTCCGCCCGAAGAACTCGATCTCCGCCACGGCCACCCGGCGCCCCTCCCCCGTGCCGTACGCCGAGTCGACCGTGAGCCGGGCCCGTACGGTGTCCGAGCCTCGTACGTCGAAGGTCTGCTGCCCCGACTGGTCCCGCAGCCTGAGCGTCCGGCGCGTCTCCTTGCCGTCCTTCCCGGTCAGCACCACGGTGAGCCGCGCCGGGCGTGCCTGCGTGAGGAACTCGTCCTTGCGCGCCGAGGTCCCGGAGAACACGACGACCTTCATCACCCGCACCGGCTGGGCGAACTCGCACTCCAGATACTCCCCGGCTCCGTCCCCGGCCTCCTTCGGTGCCCAGTAACGGTTGTTGAACCCGTCGAAGGCCGCACCCGCCGGATGGCCCGGCACCGCGCTGGAACTGCGGAACACGGAGGGCGGCACCGACTCGGGAGTGCCCGTCTCCTCCTTCGCGAAGCCGAACAGACCGGGCAGATACGGCAGCGCGAACCAGATCCCGACGGCCACCAGCAGCAGCACGACCGGCAGCCCGAGCCTCGGCCGCCGCCATCCGCGCCTCGGCCTGGTCCCGGCCGCATGGGACTGCCGGGGACCTCGGTGGAAGATCCGCCGCCACCACGGCGGGCGGATGCCGGGGGGCGGGCCGGGGTCGAGGAGCAGGGCGCAGCGGACACAGAGCGTGCGCCCCGGCGCGTTCTCCGTACGGCAGTTGGGGCAGCTCACCGGTGCCCCGGCGGCGACCGGGCCCGGCGTCTCGGGGGCGATCGGTCCCGGCCCCGGATCGGGCCACGCGTCGGGCCCCGGAACACGCCCGTCCGTCCCTTCCCCGGGGCGCCGGGGAGCAGCGGTGCCGGACAGCGGAGCCGGAGCGGTCGGTGGGGGTACGGATAGGGGTACGGGGGTGGGCGCGGGCGTGGGGCGTGCGGGAAGCGGCTCCGGCGCGGGGGCGGGCGCAACCAGTGGAACCGGAGGCGGCGGCGGAGGCGGTGCAGACGGTGGAGGCCCAGGTACAACCGGAGGCCCAAGCACGGGCGGCTGTACGGGCGGTTGCGCAGGCACAGGCGGTTGTGCGGCCATGGGCTGTTGAACGGGCATGGCCGGTGGCGCGGGCGGCTGTACGGGTACGGCCGGTGGCGCGAGCGGTCCTACAGGCGCGGGGAGTTGCGCGGGCGCGGGCGCAGGCGGTTGCGCGGAGGGCGCACCCCCCGGCTCCGGCTCCGGCCCCGGCTCCGGCTCCCACGCCAGGAACGCCTCGCAGGAGGCGCAGAATTCGCGCCCCGGCACGTTCCGGTGGCCGCACGACTCGCAGATCACTCCGCCCCACCCCCCGAAGCCACCGGCCCCGCGCTCCCGGCCGACGGCAGGATCTCCAGCGTGAACCCGACGTGCGCGGGAACCTCCGTACCGATCAGTTCCTCCAGCCGCACCCGGTCGACGCGCCGCCCCCGCCCGGCTTCCGGTTCGCGGACCCGGATCGTCACCCAGGCACGCGGCAGGCCCGGCAGTGGGGTGAGGGGCCGGGTCGACCACGCCGTACCGCCGCTCTCCACGATCTCCGGTTCGGTGCCGGTCTCCAGCCGTACCGCATCCGCCAGACCCCGCAGCGTCCCGCGCCGTGCGTGCCGCGCCACCGCGCCCCGGACCGCCGCCCGTTGCCGGTCCGGGGTGCTGTCCTCGTACGGCTCCACGGCCACCCACTGGGCCAGCCAGTCCAGGAAGTCGTCCGGGGCGCTGCGGGGGTCGAGGTGGGCGGGGAGGTTGTCGATGGTGAGCAGGACCGGGGCGAGTACGTCGTCGAGCGCGGCGAGGAAGCGCTGGAGGAAGTCCTGCTCCAGGTAGACGGCGGGCAGTTGCTCGATCAGCGGGTGCGGGGTCGGGAGACCGGGAACGCCGGTACGCATCGGTTCAGCCCTCCCGTACCCGGAGCGCGTGCTCGTAGCTGAAGACCAGGGCGTGCCGGTCCAGCGGAATCCTGGTGGTGGCGTCCGTGCGCTCCCCGGTCACCGGGTCGGCCCGGTAGAGGCGTACGTCCTCCACCAGGTCCACCCCCGGCACCCGCTGGAGCACGGCGAACGCCTCGCCCGACTGGATCGGCCGGCCGAACGGCCAGCCCTGCCCGTTCGGCCCCCCGGTCAGCGGGTTGAAGTACCCGTACAGCGCGGTCAGCGCCGTCTCCCGGACCCGCTCGACGACCGCCCCGCGCTCGGCCTGCACCGTGGCCACGACGGTGACGCCCTGGTAGAACGGCGGCTCGACGACCAGCCGGGCACCGATCGGACGGCGGGCGTCCAGATGCTGCGCGATGAGGCCCAGCGTGTGGGCGGGCGGGATGAGCTCGTCGAACTCGATCCGGCCCTGCTCGTCGCTGCGCCCGGCCGGTACGACGAGCAGCCGCACCCCGCCCGCGTCGGCGCCCGCGCCCGCGTGCCCCCCGGCCGCGCCGCTCCCCGCCGCCCCGCCCGTACCCCCGCCACCCGCTCCGCCTCCGGTCTCGGCACCACCGGACCCCTCGCCGTCCTCCCCGGCCCGGATGCAGTGCACCCGTGCGGCGTCCGGGGCGATCTCACGGGCCAGCAGCTCGTAGTCGTGCGGCACGACGGCCCGGTGCAGGGTCCGCAGGGTCATCGGCCCGCGCACCCGGGCGCTGTCGACGCTCTCGCCATCGACCCCGCCGAGCGCCGGACGGCGGTTCTCCACCCGGGCCACGTACGGGATCGCGCTGCGCAGGACCCGCAGGGTGGACCGGGCGACGTTGCCGCGCAGCCCGCCCCCCGTGCGGTAGGAGCGCACCCGGACGACCGCGCCCTTGTCCGGGACGTCGCCGTAGTAGCGGATGCCGCCGTCCCGTTCCCGTACGGCGGGGCCGAACTCGACCCGCCCGGAGTTCGCGTCCAGCGTGACATGGCGGTCCTCGGGCCCGGAGTGCGCGAAGTCGTCGACCCGGGTCCACCGGGTGACCCCGTCACCGCCCGCCGGACCGGACACCTCGACGACGAACTCGCCGGGAACCACGGGCGGGCGCGCCAATGTGAACACCTGGCCCGGCACCCCCTCCGCCGCCCCCAGCACCTCGTCGGCGACGGTCTCCGCGTGCTCGGCGGCGACGGTCGCGCCGATCGTGAACGCGGTGATCCGGCGGACCACGGGCGGTGCCATGTACGTCGGCTGGCCCGGCTCCGCCTCGATCAGACGGCAGCGCAGCCAGCCGCCGGTACGCCGCACCACGGCCGCCGGGACATGCGTCCTCGGCAGGTGCAGGATCAGCTCACCGGAACGGTTGAAGCCGCCCGTGTCGTCCTTCTCGACATCGCAGACCGTCCAGGCGGTGCCGTCCCACGCCTCCCAGAGCAGCGGTGGCCGCAACGGGTCGACGCCGACGCCCTCGACCCCGCAGTCCAGCCGCAGGACGAGCACGCCCGCCGGAACGGCCGCCGACAGCCCCACGTACAGACAGTCCCCCGGCGCCGGGGTGGCCCCGAAGCACGCCACGTCCCGCCCGAGCGCCAGCTCCTCCGTACGGTCCACGGCCTCCCCGGGCGAGGGCCAGGTGGCGAGATGGGCGAAGGCGCAGGGCACGATGGTCAGGGTCTCGGAGGTGGTGAAGACGACCGCCTCCTCCGTCTCCGTACGGACCGTGGCGACCTCCGTGCCGGCCCGCACCACCACCGGCTCGGGCTGCGGTGCGGACAGCCGGAACGTCACATCGGTGTGCGCGGCCGTGGGCGGGTGGAGCCGCACCCCGATCAGGTCGAGGAAGGTCAGGTAGCTCTTCTCCGGCACCCGGTTCACCCGGTAGACGAGCTGGTCGACCATGGTCGCGAACGCCTCGATGAGCGTCACCCCGGGGTCGGACACATTGTGGTCGGTCCACTCCGGACAGCGCTGCTGCACCAGGCGTTTGGCCTCGTCCACCAGGTCCTGGAAGCGGCGGTCGTCCAGATGCGGACTGGGCAGCGTCACGCGCCGGTCTCCTCGTCGTTGGTCGCGTCCTGGGCGTGCTGCGGAATCACATAGAACGGGAAGACCAGATTCCGGGGGTCGTTGGCACCGCGCACGGTGTACCCGATGTCGATGTAGAGCACCCCCTCGTCCGCCTCGTCGAACCGGACGACGACCTCGGCCACCTCGATCCGGGGCTCCCAGCGCTCCAGCGCCAGACGCACCTCGTACGCGAGCTGCCCCGCCGTCCCCGCGTCGGCGGGCGCGAACACGTAGTCGTTGACGGCGCAGCCGAACTCCGGCCGCATCGGCCGTTCCCCCGGTGAGGTCGCCAGGATCAGCCGGATCGACTCCTCCAGCTCGTGCTCACCGCGCACGAGCGCGATCGACCCGGTGGCGTCCGTACGCGGCGGGAACGCCCAGCCCGCGCCGATGAACTGCTGTCCCATGCCGCCTCAGCCCCCGATCAGCACCGACGCGCACCCGGACACGACCGGCGCCCCGCAGCCCGCCAGGTCCCCGACGCGGGCGGCGGGCTGACCGCCGATCAGCACGGTGGAGCTGCCGGGCGGCGCGATGACGGACGGCGGATGGGCGGCGGGGGACGCGCACTGGTGCGCGGTGCCGACCGTGGCGGCGGGCTGCCCGCCGATGAGCACGGACGGCACACCGGGCGGCCCGACCGTGCCGGGGTGCCCGGTGGGGTCGCCGACCCGGGCGGCTGCGGCGGATGCTGCTGCTGCCGACATGCGGTCCACTCCTGTTCCTGTACGTGTCCGTGTGCGTGTCCGTGTGCGTGTTCCCGTACGTGTCCCTGTGCGTGTTCCCGTACGCGCTTCCCTTGCGTTCTTCTCGTGCGTGTACGTCAGTTGAGCTTGATCATCGGAGCGTTCACGGACACCGAGGCACCGCTCTTGATGTCGGTGCGCCGGGTGCCGTTGACCGAGACCTGGCCCCCCTGCACCTCCACCGCACCACCGGTGGAGAGCGCGACCTTTCCGGTGCCGCCGTCCAGAGCCACCCCACTGCGGGACGTCAAGGTGACGCTGTCACCGGCAAGTTCGAGGGCACCGCGCCCCGCGTCCAGGACCACACCCTTGGCCGCCGTGATGGAGACCTGTTCCTTGGCCTCGATCGTCACGCTGCCGTCGCTGTTGATGACGATGGCCGTGCCCTTGCGGTCGAGGTCGATGGTGAGCTTGCCGTCGCCGGTACGGAGCCTGACGCCCTGCGGGCCGTTCGCCGCGTCCAGCAGCTCCAGTTGGTTACCGCTCTTCGAGGCGAAGGTGCGCCGGTTCACGGCACCGCTCGTGGGGTCGACCAGCTCACCACCGTCACCGCCGCCGGGAGCACCAGTGGCCCCAGGAGCACCACCGACCCCGGAAACACCGCCGGCCTCGGAGCCACTACCAGCCCCAGGAACACCGCTCGCCCCGGAGCCACCACCGACCCCAGGAGCACTGCCCGGCCCGGAACCACCACCGGCCCCGGAGCCGCCCCCCGGCCGGTCCTGCCCGTTGTACAGCCCGGCCAGCACGTACGGCCGGTCCAGATGCCCGTGCTCGAACCCGACCAGCACCTCGTCGCCGACCTCCGGGATGAACGCCTCGCCGCCGCCCGTCCCGCCCGACTGCGCCGTACGCGCCCAGTCGCTCGCGTACTCGTCCGACAGCCACGGGAACCTGACCTTGACCCGCCCCGAGCCCTCCGGGTCCTGGGTGTCCGTCACGGTCCCGCTGACCAGCCCGGCGCAGCGCGACCCGCCGTTGCCGCCGCCACCGCTCCCGCCCGGCGCTCCCCCGGTCAGCCCGAACAGCGAGCGCTCCTGCTGCCCGGAGACCGTGATCCAGGTCTCGTACCCGCGCACGGCGTCGAAGACATGGCGCGAGGACGTCACGGTGTACCGGCCCTCGAACGGCGCACCCACCGCGTTCAGCGCCACCGCGCTGCCCGCCCTGACCTCCGGGTTCCCCCGGATCACCGCCTCCAGCTCCGCGAACGACCCGGCGATCCGCTCCGCCAGGGCCTTCGCCGCCTGGTCGACCTGCGCCTGGGCCCCGTACGCCGTGTCCGTCACCACGAACCGCGCCTCGCCGAACGGGGCGCACACCTCCGCCGCCGTCACCCCCAGCTCCAGCGTCGACGACTTCCCCGCCGGCGCCCTGCCCACCAACGGCTGCTTCGCCTGGACGTCCCAGCCACGCACCTCCACCTCGGAGACCTGCTCGGCGGCGGACACCCCGGCCCGGCAGCGGAGGAGATTGCTGCCCAGTTCCAGGACGAGCGGATCGCGGTCGGCGCGCGCCGAACCGTCCGGCGCCCCGCTCGCCTCGGCGGGCCGGGTGATGTGCAACTGCCCGTCGCGCACGTACGCCTGGGCCCCGGCCTCCTCGGCGAGGCCGCGTACGAACTCCCAGTCGGTGATGTTGGGCTGGGCGATGTGTTCGAGTACGGGCCCGGCGATGTCCACGTTCCCCGGCTTCAGCCCCGCGCGCCGGGCGACCTGGCCGCAGATGTCGGCGAGCGTCATGTTCTGGTAGCTGGCCACCCGGCGCCCCCGGAAGAGGCGGTGCGACTCGTCGAGTCCGCGTACGACGGTGAAGGTGCCGGTCTCGTCCAGCTCCACCTCCAGGGCGGTCACCACTCCGTCGAGCAGCGGCTTCGGAGCCGTGTCACCACCCGCGCGGGCCAGCAGCCGGGCCTCGCTGCCGATCTTCAGCCCGGCCTGTTCCAGCAGCACCCGGTCCGGGTCCCGGAACCGCAGCAGGAACAGGTCCGGGAGCGTACGGCTGTCGTCGACGTACCCCTCGACCAGCGTGTTCACGAACTTCGCCGGCAGCGGTGTGCCGCCGAACTCCACCACCAGCGCGGTGGCGACGCCCTGGTGCGCCATCAGCCCCGCCCCTCCCGGTCGGCGGACCCCTGGAGCCGGCTCAGCTCGTCGAGGGCGGGCAGGAGGAGCTGGGTCCCCGGCGCGATCCGCATCGGGTCGTCGACGCCGTTCGCCTCGGCGATCACCCGCCAGGCACCGGCGTCCCCGTACTCCCGGTGGGCCAGCGACGGCAGCGAGTCCCCGGCGTCCACCCGGTGCACGCGCCGGGCGGCCAGCGCGCCGGAGGTCGGGTTCTGCCCCGGTGTCTCCCCGCTGATCTCCTCCATCGTGACCTGGCAGACGGCCCGGATGGGCACTCCCGACGTCGTGAACAGGGTGTATTTCGCGGCCACTTGACTGACGTACCCGGGGAACCCCGTCAGGCCGCCCCAGTGGAAGACCACCCACGGCGGCGAGGACCGCTGCTGCTGCCGGGTCTCGTTCGTCGGCACGCAGCACGCGAACAGCTGCTCCACCGAGGTCACCACCCGGGTGTCCTGGGTGTCGCTGGCGTCGAAGAACATCTCGACGGTGAGCTTGCTGGGCTGCGACCCCTGGTACTCCGGCGGCCCGGAGCTCTTCGCCCCCTTGGCCGGAGTCCGCTTCCAGGAAGCCGCCTTGGTCAGGCTCAGCTCCTTCGGATTGAACTGGAAGTCGATCCGCCCGCACGGGCCGCCGGGCGTCAGCCCGCCCCCGGTCGGCGGGGTCCGCAGCTCCAGGTAGGCGTGCTCCAGCTTGGGCCGGGCCGAGCCGCCCTTCGCGGCGGACGCCACCCCCGACGTACCGGCGGCACTGAAGGCGATGGGTCCTGCCCCGGCCATGTGCTCAGCCCTCCATCACATAGCCGTGATGGGCGATCTCGATGGTCTCCATCGCGACCTTCGGCGACTCGGGTGTGAAGGACGGACCGGTCCAGCGCACGGGAACGACCTCCAGCAGCCCCCACTCGGCCACCTTCCGCCCGTCCCCGGTCCGCGCCTCGATGTGCGCGGTCTTGCGGCTGAAGCCGGTCGTCATCGTGGCGAACCAGCGCGCCACCTTCTCCGTCTCCCGGGTGAGCGGCCGGGACAGCTTCACGTTGGAGTACTTCAGGCGGGTCGGCAGCTGCCAGAGGTGGCCGTTGTTGCCGCCCTCCTCACGGGTTTCGAGCACCACTTCGCAGCCCAGGCCGTCACATGTGTTGAACGACCCCAGCTCGATGTCGTCGATGGTCACGACGAAGCAGACGCTGACGGCGGGGTCGCCGTCCTGGGCGGTGGCCATGACTCGTACCTCTCTCACTGGGCGGTGATCGGTTCTCACTGGGTGGTGATCGGTGACGCGTGGCGATCAGTGGCGGGCGGTCATCAGTGACGGGGGTTCATCGGTGGCGGGCGGTGACCAGTGGCGGGCGGTCATCGGTGGCAGGTGGTCATCAGTGGCGGGTGTTGATCAGGAATCCGGCGCGTTCGCGTTCCAGTCGGAGATCGGCCTTGAGAAGGCGGCTGAGCGGTGCATACAGGGCCCGGACCAGCTCGTCCGTCACGGCGGGCGCACCGCCCTGACCGGGCCCGGCCCCAGCGGCCCCACCGGCACGGGACTCCGGGGAACCCCCTGCGTCGGGGGACGCGGGATCGGATCCCGCCTCCATGTCCGGTACGGAATCGGGTACGGGGTCGGGTTCGGGTGCGGGATCGGGCGGCGGGGGCTCCTCGCTGATCTCCGCATCCCGCTGCACGACGGGCCGCGAGGTACCGGAGGAGAACGAAGGGAACGAAGGCGAAGCGGCGGACGGAAAGACCACGCTCCCATCGGCCATGCGCTGGGCGACCCCGGCCGCGACGGCGAAGGCACCGGCGGTGGGGATGCCGCTACGGCTGCCGCTCCCGGCCAAGCCCCCGGCGCCCGCCCCCGACAGGGACGCGGGGACCGGCGGGGGCCCTCCGCCCGCCCTTCGCTGCACGGGAAGGCGCGGGGGCATGGAGGGCGCACCTCCCGGGAAGGGGCCGAGCGCGCGCTGCACCGCGGCGGGCGGGGCGGCGGTCAGACCCACGGGAGCCACCGCCGACGCTCCCGGAGCCCCGGTGGTCCACCGCACGGGGACGGCAACGGGAACGGAGCCCGGCACGCCATCCGGCGCGACGGAGGAAGGACCGGCCCGCGAACCCTCCCCGTCCGCCGGCGAACGCTGCACGGCGGGCCCCACCGCCCCTGCGCCCCCGCCGCTACTGCCGGCGGTACGGGGCACCAACGGCCGGTCGCCGAGCAACGGAGCAGTAAAGAGGGCGGGCGCGGCAGGTACAGCGGACGCGGCAGAAGCGGCAGAAGCGACGGCGGAACGCTGAACCGGTGCCTCACCGGCACTCGTCCCCCCGTCTCCACCACCGCCACCGTCTCCGTATCCACCACCGCCACCGTCTCCGTCTCCGTCGCCGCCACCGCCGTACACGACGCCGACGAGCGGATCGTCACCGAGAAGCGGCGCGGCGACCTCGCCCGCGTCCGCGCCACCGGAGTCCCCGGCCACCCCGGCCGCCCCGGCCGCCCCGGCGCCGCCCTCGCTCGTGCCCCCGGGCACGGACGCGGCGGCCTGCCGCTGGGCCGTCGGAGGCAGACCGGGCAGAGGCGCACCGAGTCCGGGCACGCGCCGGGTCGGCTCCCCCGCCGGAGCCGAAGGCTCCACCGCACGCTGAACAGCGCCCGAGGCGCCTGGTGCCGAGGGTGCCGAGGGGGCCGGAGGTTCGAGGGACGCTACGAGGGGTCGCTCACCGACGAGTTGGCGTACGGGAAGATCGGCGACCGCGCCCTCGCCGACCGACGTCAGGGCGGGCTCACCACCCCCGTGAACACGCTGTACGGGGGCGGGTACGGATACCGCTGCGGGTACGGCAGACGGCGCGGGAACGGAACCCGCCGCACGCCCCGGCACGGTCTCCCTCCGCATCGGCATCTCGACGGACCGCTGGGCCGTGCTCGCGGCGCGCGGGCCCACCGGCGCCGGAGCGGTGATCCCGTGGACGAGCCCGGCGGGCGCCTCGGGGCTGACGAGGTGCCCCAGCGACGTACCGAGCGCGGTGTCCTGCCGGGTGGTCAGCGACTGCTCGAACCCGGAGGTGCCCATGACGAGATCCTGCTCGGCCACGGTCCGCTGGATGGGCGCGATCCGGCTCACATCGACACGTTCGCTCCGGGCACCCGCGTCAGCCGCCTCGGCCGCCTCGGCCGCCTCGGCCGCGTCACCCGTATCCGCCCGTGGACCGTCCGCGGCGGCCGGCGACGCGGACGCATCGCTGGAACGACCGCCGCGCAGCCAGGACATCAGCCCCATGGATCTCTCGTCCCCCCTGCGCTACTCGCTACCGCCCGTTGAGGCGAGCGACCTGTGCGACGAACTTCAGGCGTTCCGGATGTTCCAGGTCCAGCAGGTCGTCGAGCGGCCAGTGGAAGTGATAGGCGAGGTACGCGACCTCCTCGTAGAGCAGGTCGGCCGCGTACGTCACGATTCCCCCAGGCGGCCACCGGCGAGATCCACCGCGAACTCCTCCTGGCAGGACGGACAGGTGACGGCGGCGCGTGTGTGGCCCTCGGCATTGATCCGCCGATAGAAGTCCTGGAGGAACGCCAGGTCGGAGGCGAACAGATCCTCGATGACGCCCGGGTGGATGTCCTCGACGGTTCCGATCCGGGTGACGACGCGGGCGATGAGCACGACCGACAGGTACGCGGAGTTCTCCCGCACCCGGTCGTCCCGCAACGGCACCAGCTCGTCGCGGGCGGTCGCGAGCCGCATCACTCCGCTGCGGTGCACGACGCCCGCGTCATCGACGTACCCACGAGGCAGCTCGAAGGCGAACTCGGTGCGCAGGGGCTCGGGTTGAGGCGCCCGGGAATGCTCCACCCGCTCCGCCGGCCCGGCCTGCTGCTGCCCCGGGGCCTGGAACTGGACCGTACGCCGCATCAGTCGAGTTCCATGCTCTCGTAGGTGATCGCCAGCTTCTCCGTCAGGACCGAGGTGTCACCGGCCTTGAGCGTGCCGATCTCCAGGGACTTCGGCCAGGCGTTGATGAGCTTGTAGCGCTTGATCGGCATGCCCTCGTAGTCGTAGACGATGACGGCGCCGTTGCGTCGGGCATCCGTCATGCGGCCGAACCGGGAGTCCTTGATCCAGCGCTCGAAGCTGTTGTCCTCCGTGAGACCACGGGTGACGGTGACCTCTCCGGCCTTGGGGCGGCCGGGCAGCTTCTTGATGGCGTACTTGCCGTCGGCGGTGTTCTGCTTCAGCTCGATGACGTCCTGCTCCATCTTCAGACCGCTGACCTCGGTGATCTGCTTGATGATGACGCTGTCGAATTCGAGGCCGAAGGAATGCCCGACGGAACTGTCGAGATCGGGAAGTGGCACAACAGACTCCTTACGCCGTGCTCAGAAAGCCGTGCTCAGAAATAGGCCGGTCACCGATCGGGACGTCATCCCGGTCATTCGTCGATCCCTCCGGTGCCGCCCGTCAGCTGGGAGAGCCGGAACACCACGAACTCGGCCGGCTTGACCGGCGCGACACCGATCTCACAGATGACCTGACCTGCGTCGATGCTCTCGGGCGGGTTGGTCTCGCGGTCGCACTTCACGTAGAACGCCTCGTCGGGCGTCAGCCCGAACAGCGACCCCTTGCGCCATTCGTTGACCAGGAACGCCGAGACCGTACGGCGGATACGGGCCCACAGCGCATCGTCGTTCGGCTCGAAAACGACCCATTGCGTACCGGCGAGGATCGACTCCTCCAGGTAGTTGAAGAGCCGCCGCACATTCAGGTACCGCCAGGCCGGATCCGAGGCGAGGGTCCGCGCCCCCCACACCCGGATGCCCCGCCCGGGGAAGGCCCGGATGCAGTTGAGCCCGATCGGATTGAGCAGATCGTGTTCACCCTTGGTCAACTGCGTCTGCAACACCACGGCGCCCCGAACGACTTCGTTCGCCGGGGCCTTGTGCACTCCCCGGGTGTCGTCGTTGCGCGCCCAGACCCCGGCGATGTGCCCGCTCGGCGGTACGAGGACGGGGCGGCCGCCGGACGCGGGGGTGGCGATGCCGATCCAGGGGTAGTACAGGGTCGCGTACTTGGAGTCGAAGTTGGCGCGATCGGTGCGCCAGCCCTTGATCTGCTGGGGCGAGAGGCCCGGCGGCGGGTCGAGGATGGCGACGCGGTCACCCATCAGCCGGCAGTGCGAGATCAGTCCCTGCTGGACGGCGATCACCGCGTCCAGATCCAGCAGTCCGCGTTGCAGGGCACTCATCAGGTCGGGGACCGCCACCATGGTGACCTCGTCGACCGCTTCCAGGCCGCCCAGCCCGGTCCGGCGGTCGGCGTCACCGACGTACAGCTCGGGGGTCAGCGACCCGGCACCACCGGCGGCGGGCGCGGCGGGCGCGAGGGTGACGGACTGCGGCTCGGGCCGGGCGGGCGCGGCGCCGCGCCCCGACTCCCGTACCTCGATGAGCTCGGACCTGGCGTTGACCCGGGTGGCGACGTTCTCCTTGCTGCGCTTCGTCGTGACGGACGGGTACGTCTCGGCGACCTGGCCGTCGCGCTTCACGATGAGCTGGAAGACATCGGAGGGCGGATCGTCGCCCTCGGCCTCCGCGACCTCGACGCTGATCTCCCCGGTAACGCCGGGCCGGGGCTTCACGGCGTACGGCCCGACCTGGACCTCCGCCCCGGCCGCCGGCTCACCCGTCTCCCCGTCGCCGTCCCGCGCACCACTGTCGTCGATCCGGACGACGTAGCAGATGCCACCGCCGTTGGAGAAGAAGCCGTGGACGGAGGAGGCGAGGTACGCACCGTCGACGAAGTCACCGAAGGTACTGACGAACTGGCTCCAGTTCGTGATCAGCGTCGGCTCGTCGAAGGGTCCCCGCTGGGCGAATCCCACGAAGGCGGCGACGGACGTGCCCACCCCTTCGATCGGCCGGGATCCGGAATCGACCTCTTCGACGTAGACGCCCGGGGACAGGTACGACGGCATATGAGCCTCTCCTTGACGCGCTCCTCGACGTGCTCCTCGCCCCGTGCCTCGACCGGGGAACGCCGGCAATTCTCGCCACTCGTTCGATCACCGGGAACGGATGCGTGGCCGCCCCGCCGTGCACCGGCGGCTGCCCGAAGAGGCAACGTGACAGCCCCGTACGAACCGTCCGGGGGTGCCCCCGCCCTCGCCCGCGCACACTCCGCCCGACCCTGCCCGCGCCCGGCACCCTGACAGGCACCACATCCGGGCAACCCACGGCCGGCGGGAGGGTCGGGGAGTGAAGGCGGTTCCTGAGAAGGCCCCCACGACACCGACCCGTACCGACACCGTCGCCCGCACGGACCGGCCCCCCACGGCCCCGTCACCCTCGCCGTCCGTGGACCGCCGCTCGCTCCAGCGGCTCCAGCGGGCGGCGGGGAACGCGGCGGTGTCGCGTCTGGTGGCCCAGCGCTACACGGCCCCGGTGAAGCCGTCCCCGGCCCAGGCCCCGGGTTTCCGGGCGGTCAAGGCGGACGTGGCGGCGAAGAGGACACGGATCGCCGTTCACCCGCCCGCGGCCGCGGAGTCGAAGGCGTCGCAGGACGCGGCCGTGGCGCCCCCGGACGACAAGGAGGCGCAGGGCAAGGCGGCCAACGCCGAGAAGATGAACGCGGCGAAGCCCGGGGAGTTCGACAAGAAGGCGTTCGTCGACGCGGTCAACAAGGCGATCGACGCGCAGGCGCCGAAGAACCTCGACCAGGCCGACAAGTTCTCCAAGTCCGGCAAGGCCGACAAGATCAAGGACGAGGTCGACGGGAAGGTCACCGACGGCAAGGAGTCCTCGGCCAAGGACATCGACACGGCGACGAAGGCCCCGCCCGACACCTCGGCCGCCAAGGACAAAGAGGTCACTCCCCTCACCCCGGACCAGCCCCCGGCGAACCCGGGCGCCCCCTCGGCGTCCGACGCCGTACCGGCGAAGCAGCCGGCGGCGGTCACGGACTTCTCCGAGGGCCCGGCCGCCAACGACCGGGCGATGGCGGACGCCGAGATCACCGAGGAGCAGCTCGCCAAGGGCAACGAGCCGGAGTTCGACGAGGCGCTCTCCGCGAAGAAGACAGCCGAAACGGACTCCGCGAAGGCCCCGGCGAAGGGCCTGGCGGCCGAGGACCAGCAGCTGGCGGGGGCGAAGCAGAACGCGGCGGCCTCCGGCGCCCAGGCGATGACCGCCCTGACCGCGACCCGTGCCGCAGCCGGGAAGCAGGTCGACGGCGGCAAGGGCGACACCAAGTCCAAGGACGAGAAGAAGCGCGCCGAGGTCACGGCGAAGCTCCAGAAGGTCTACGACGGCACGAAGAAGGACGTCGAGACCACGCTCTCCGACCTGGACAAGAAGGTCGACACGGCGTTCACATCGGGCGAGAAGGCGGCCCGGGACGCGTTCACGGCGGACCACAAGCGCCGGATGAAGAAGTACAAGGACAAGCGGTACTCGGGCATCGGCGCCGGAGTGAAGTGGGCGAAGGACAAGCTCATGGGGATGCCGAAGGAGGCGAACAACCTCTACCAGGAGGCCCGCAAGCTCTACGTGTCCCAGATGCAGACGGTGATCTCCGCCGTCGCCGACCTCATCGGTACGGAACTGGGCAGGGCGAAGGCCCGTATCGCGAAGGGCCGCACCGAGCTGAAGGCCGAGGTCGACAAACTCCCCGCGGACCTCAAGCAGTTCGGCGAGGAAGCGGCGAAGGACTTCGCCGGCAAGTTCGAGGACCTGGAAGCCACGGTCGACGAGAAGTCCGAACAGCTCGTCCAGGACCTCGCCAACAAGTACACCGCCGCCCTGAACAAGATCGACGAGGAGATCAAGAAGCTCCAGGAGGCCAACAAGGGCCTGATCGACAAGGCGATGGACGCGATCGTGGGCGTCGCCAAGACGATCAACGAGCTGAAGAACCTCCTGTTCGGCATCCTCGCCAAGGCCGGCTCCGCGATCATGAAGATCCTCAAGGACCCCATCGGGTTCCTCGGCAACCTGGTCAAGGCCGTCGGCGCGGGCCTCAACCTCTTCATCACCAACATCGCCGAACACCTGAAGACCGGCGTCGTGTCCTGGCTCCTGGGCACCGCGGTCAAGGCGGGCCTCGAACTCCCCGCGAAGTTCGACCTCAAGGGCATCATCCAGCTCATCGGCTCGCTGCTCGGCCTGACCTGGGACAACATCCGCGCCCGCGTCACCCGCAAGGGCGTCCCCGACGAAGCGATGACCGCCGTCGAAACGTCCGTCCCCGTAGCGAAGAATCTCGCCCGCGAGGGCCCGGCAGGCGCGGTCAAGGAAATCCAGGCCGAGGCCGGCGACCTCAAGGCCACGATCCTGGAAAAGCTGACGAGCTACCTGATTCCCACGGTCATCGTCGCCGGCATCACCTGGATCCTCTCCCTCCTCAACCCGGCCTCCGCCTTCATCCGCGCGGTCAAGGGAATCATCGACATCGTCACGTTCATCGTGACCCAGGGCGCCCAGGTAGCCGACTTCGTCAACGCGGTCCTGGACGCGGTCATCGCCATAGCCAACGGCGGCGCCGCAGGCGTCCCGAAGCTGGTGGAAGCCGCCCTCGCCACCAGCATCCCGTTGTTGATCGGGTTCCTGGCCTCACTACTGGGCATCGGCGGCCTCGCCAACAAGGTGAAGAGCGTGTTCCACGCGGTGTCCCGCCCCGTCAACAGGGCCATCGACAAGATCGTCGACTTCATAGCCAAGAAGGGCAAAGCCCTGTGGGACAAACTCAGGAAGAAGGATGAAAAGAGCCCTGCAGGAAAAGGCCCAACCGCGAAAAGCCGGGCCGTCAAGGAAGATAAAGCAATCAAGGACGCAAACCGCCTACTGAACCGCAAACCGCCAAAGGAGGTCGTTTCCGATCGACTGCCCATTATCTCCCATCGGCACGGCATTCCATTGCATCTCGTAGTGGAGTCGAAAAATACCCATACCGAACGGGTCCACGTACAAACGATGTCGAGCAACAGCGCGAACTTGCCGACCGACAGCGACCCGGCTTCAAAGGTAGATCTCGTGGGTAAGAATTTCGTCGAACATGGAGAACAGCTCATACAAAAAGCGCATACCGACTGGTGGGACAAGCAACTAAAACATCCGGAAATCACAAACGGAAACACAAACAGAAAAATATGGGAAGACATTAGCATTCTCCCACCGACGAGCGTGCTGGCGAAAAGGCATCTTAACGATAGGAGCGCGCACGAGAAGGTAACAAAGGACTACTACTCCGACGATCGTAGCGATCCCAATAGAAGCCACTTCTACACCAAAGTTTTCGGAGACTCACAGAAATATTCACGAGAGAAAGTCGTCGGATTACTCGGCAATGCTGCGCTGAATACGATTCGCAAGGTTGGCCTCGAGAGCGCACGTCAGTCGCAAAACGGAGAAGCCGAAAACGCCCTCAAGAAGATGCGCTTCCTTCCAAACGAAAGCCACTATGGTCGATTCGACCCATTCCCCAAGGGCACCAAGACTCCGGATCGCGAATTGGAGAAGGCAATCGAACAGATCAGCGCTCCACCCAGGGAGAAGATCACCACCTTTCTTCAGCTGATCATGGAGGGCGAGACTGTCGGAACAATTAATTGGGGGACGTTCAAAGATCTCTGGGATAACCATGGAAATTCGAGAGCGTACGTGAAGACAAAATTCCGCGAAGCCGATGGAGGCAAGCACGAATGGATTCCGACGAACTACATCGCCGATGTGCTGCATTTTGCAGTGGAGCACAGAATGAGGGGGCGCCTCAAAGCCGCACGGGACTGGCTCACCTTGCATCATAAATTGCGCTCGTTCACTTCGGACGTGATCTATAGCGTGGAGATACCGCCCGGGTCCGAACGGATTACAGAAAGAGGCTCTATATTGGCTCATGCAGGTGCGTTCTTCACCGTCGACGGCCGGACATTCATCTTCAACGACGGCGATGACCCGTGGCACAAGGGACTGCGTGGATTATTTGATGACTTCATAGGAGCCAATCGGTCAGGAACTGCGTTACAGTTTTTGGAACTCCTTCAGGCCAAACTTCCCAAGCCTGGGACCGCCCCCGAGATCGAGCGGCTCATATGGGATCCAGAAGTCCGCCCCATCCCAGCTGCCATGCAAAATGTCGAGGTCGATGCAATATATCGCAGCATTACGGTAAATCCAGATGGAGTTGTCCGGACGGACGACCGCGCAAGAATAACTTTGGGTGATCTGGAAACTCTTCAGAAGATCAACTACGCACGGGTGCGCGCCGACTTTCAGAAGGTCCACGACATTCTTAGCGGGGAGTGAAGAACTCATGGGGAGCCCCATGGAGCCCGAGATCGTGAAAGGCGTTGAGCTGGCCCGGCTGCACAAACGACTGCGAAGGGATGATAGCGACACGATCAAAGAGCTTCATGTGGCTCACGCGAAATCCTTAACCGGACTCGCAAACTTTCCAGACCTTGAGATCCTCATTCTTGCTGGCTGTGATCCAGTAGCTCCTGAAACCCTGCCTACTCTGGAGCACCTTCTATCACTACGGATTCACGACAGCGGCCTCCGCGGCCTTGAAGGTATGAACAAATTCCCAAGTCTGCGCCTGCTGGCAATGCCAAGAAACTGGATTCACGATGCATCCCCGCTTCTGGATTGCAATCTCGCAAGTCTTGAGATCGAGGGTAACCCGTTGTCGCGGAACTCGTATGAGGTAGTTCTCCCGGAGCTGATGCGCCGCGGATGCGATGTTTCTCGGTCGCAGGAGCGTGAATGGAGAGCATCTCTCCGCATCAGGGAGACAAACATTCCTCTCAGCTGTTACGAGAACAGTGGCCAATATTATCTTTGCAGTCCAGGCCTTGAAATCACTGAAAGTCCTGACACCGACCACCCCGAGATCGAAATCGACGAGGTGGAAAATCTGCTGGACAGGGACCCGAATAAGCTCCTGGACCTGTTCCGTCAGCGAGGAGGCGTTTGGCCGCCTCCGGACCTCTGACAGCACCACTTAGATCAAATTGTGGGCTGGACGCCGATGCCAGCGTCAACCGGACCGGCTTCCGGCGCTGATGGAGTCCTTGGGGTCGTCGCGTACGTGCGCGCGGTCACCCTCGCGGAGGCCGATCCCATGGGTGCATACAAGGCGAGCACGGCCTAGGCTTCCTCGCGGTTCGTCGTCGCCCCAGTGACCGAGGAGACGGCCGCCCGCGCCATCGACACTGTCGTGGCGGCCACCGCTCCGCGTGTACAGAAGCCTGTGGTCGTGCTCACTTCGGATACCGAAGACATGCTCATTCCGTGCGGCACGGCTGTGGCCGTCGTCGAGGTCTGACCCGACGGTGCCGATCGCCGACCCGAAGCTGTTCAGGGCTGTGTCGCGCCTCGACCTCGCGTGAGGCAAACCGCACGTATCAAATCCTGCAACTCCCTCTTCCCAACGTCTTATTGATGACCCCTTCGCTTGATCGACCCACTCGGGCACCTGGAACGGGAGACGCATCATGTGTGCGAGAAGTGTTCTGGACCGGCTCGCTGCCACAGCGAGCTCCGCGCTGACCGCCGTGGGGGTGGGCCTGCTCGGGGCTTCTCCCGCCGCGGCCGTCGACTACTACAAGCTTCCCTACCCGGCGGGTGAGGCGTACACCGTCATCCAGGGGCCGGCGGGGACGTACTCGCACACCAGCCCGTACAACGAGTACGCCTCAGAGCGGCATCGAGGTCATCATCCGGCACTCCAACGGGCAGTGCACCCACTACGGGCACCTCAACCGGGCGACCTACAACACCGGTGACTGGGTTCCGCAGGCAGGGCCGGATCATCGGCTGGTCGGGCGGTATGGGGGCGGCCACCGCGCCGCGCCTGCACTTCCAGGTCATCAACTGCAACACCCGGGTAGTTATCCCCGCCCTCTCCAGGGCTGGACTCCCTACACCGGAACGGCTGCATAAGCTGAAGGCAGATGGTCGCAAACCGATTCTCGCCCCTGGAGTGACTGGCCTCCGTAGCGTCACGTCGCCTTGGCGTCACCTGCCACACCGTCAAAGGGCTTCGTGTCCAACCGGTGGGTCTACCAGACAACAACCTTGTGCGGTCGGTCCTAGACCGGCGATCGGCCAGCCCGTCATCCGGCAGTCCCCAAGTCATCGAACTCTCCCGCCTTAGCCCCTCTGATCCAGGCATCCATCTCGGCCCGAGTGAAGAAGACCACGCCCGCTTCAGGGTGATTGCTGTTGCGGACAGCTATGCGACCGTCATTCAAGGGCGCGACCTCCACACAGGCGCCCTGGTCGCCACTGAAACTGGACTTCCGCCATGCCGCATCCGCCAACACGGCGTGTGGATCGGCAGGGTCAAAGCTGTTCATGTGTACTCCTCCGCGATGTCTCGCACCATCTTGATCGACGCGTCCGGACTCAAAGCGAGCGCTACCAGGTGTTCGAAGGCCACATTATGCGCATCGATTTCGTGGGCCCCTTCGAGGTACAGGGCTCCAGCCCGGTGCTCCACGTACGCGACGCCCGGATCGGCCGGCCAGGGAAACCCCAGGATCTGGAACGGGCCTGCGGCCATGCCGGGGTGAGCACCGTGCGAGTACGGAAGGACCTGCACCGTGATCTTCGGGTGCTTGGCCATCTCGGCCATGTGAATGAGCTGGTCCCTCATGAGCGCCGCACCGCCGACCACCCTGCGCAGTACGGCTTCGTTGACGACCGTCCAAAGACGCAGTGGTTCAGTGTCCCGGCTGAGCGCAGTCTGTCGGGTCATGCGCAGGTTGATGTGTCGTTCCACATCCGCGTCGGCCCGCTCGGCAGTTCCGCGACGCGTGATGGCATCGGCGTACGCCCGGGTCTGGAGCAACCCGGGAACAGCTTCACTCTCGTAAGCGCGGATCTGTGAGGCTCCCTGTTCCAGCCCAACGAACAACGAGAACCAGCTCGGCACCGGGTTCCCGTCGAGCCTCTCCCACCAGCCCTTCTGGCGAGCGTTCTTGGCTGCTCCGAGGTAGTCCTCCCAGCGTTCTTCCGGAACGTTGTAGAGAGGCAACAGCACTTCGTCCAGGTCGCGCACAACGACTGGACGTTCAGCCTTCTCGTAGTAGGAGACCTTCGCCACGGTGCACCGCAGCGCCTTGGCCACCTCCCGCTGGTCCAGGCCCGCTTGCCTCCTGAGCCGGCTCAGTTCGAAGGCCAACCACCGCCGCCACACCGTGGGGCTGGATGTCTCCGTCACCGCACACTCCTTCCCGTAACTCGGCGCGGCTGTTGAGTCTCGCGCTCGGTTGAAGTACCTGCTTGCCTCATGGTGATGCCCCTCTGCAAGGACGCTCTGGCACATCACCTGTTTGAGCGACTAGTGGTCTGTTGAATGCAAATTTAGACTCAACAACAAGTTGCCCGACGGAGAGGCCTGACGTGCACTCAGCATCACAGCAGCCCACAGGACCACCCCACGACGTGGCCGGTTCTGCCGAGTGCGCGCCGTTCGTGGCGGAGGATTTCCAGATCCTCCTGGAAGACCTCGTCATGGACTCGGCACCACGGATGTTCGCCGTCGTCCAGGAACTCGGTGAACGGGAGGATGCATGGGTGGCTGCGTGGGGGCTGGCCTTCGAAGACCGGGCGGAGGTCGTCGGCATCCACGGCAGTACCCGGATGAGCCTCCGCTCGCCGGAGGCCGCACTGCGGTACTTCAGCCCGGACAAGGCGACCCGTCCACGACTGATCTGGGTACGCCCCGTTTCACTGGACGGGTAGCTGACGCCGCCGCAGGAGGTGGAGACAACTTCCCTCCCAAATGCCGTCCACGCCAGACCCACATGCTGAGAGGGCCGAGGACTCGCGGATCCATGAGTTCTCACACATCGGCCACCCGCACAGGCAGCGCCTTCAACCCGTTGATGAAGTTCGACACCAGGCGGCGCGGTGGGGCCGCCTGGTGGAATGTGCCCGGAGGCAACGCGCGGCACGTCTCCTCGTACAGGACCCGTAGTTGCAACCGCGCGAAGTGCGCCCCCAGGCAGACATGAGGGCCGTCGCCGAAAGAGATGTGCGGGTTCGGGGAGCGGGCCAGGTCCAGGGTGAACGGGTCGGGGAAGACGCGTTCGTCGTGGTTGGCCGAGGCGTGGAAGACGACCACCTTGTCGCCGGTACGGATGCGCGTGCCGGCCAGAGTCGTGTTCTGACGGGCAGTGCGGCGGAAGGACAGGACCGGGGGATGGCGGCGGAGCAGTTCGTCCACGGCGGTGGTGAACCCCACCTCGCCGTCGCACAGGCGGCGGTACGCATCCGGGTGCTGGGCCAGCAGGTGCAGGCCGCCGGGGGCCGCGCTGCGTACCGTGTCGTTCCCGGCCACCACCAGCAGGAAGAAGAACATCTCCAGTTCGGGCACGGTCAGTTCGGGGTCCTTGGCGAGGGCCGTCATCACGTCGTCGGCAGGCTTCCGGCGCTTGTGTGCGGCCAGCTCGTGCGCGTAGTCGAACATGTCGCGCAGTGACGCCGGAGAGCGCGGGTTGACCGGCTTGCCGTCCGGGCCGAGTGTCGGTGTCCCCGCCTCGTCGGGGTCCTGGTAGCCGATGACCCGCTGGGTCCAGTGGAGAAGGAGGCCCCGGTCGCTGTCCGGTACCCCCAGCAGGTCCGTCAGGTTGAGCAGTGCGTAGTCGTCGGTGACCTGGGTGACGAGGTCGCAGGTGCCATCGCCGCCCCGCGCCTCGGTGACCGCCCGGTCGAGCAGGGAACGGGCGCGCTCCCGGACAGCCGCCTCGAAGCGGTCCACCCGCCCGGGGGTGAAGGCGCGGCTGACGAGCGTACGCAGTCGCCGGTGGTGCGGTGGGTCCTGGTTGAGCATCATGCGGCGGACGAACGGCAGGTCGGCGGGGTCGGGGTCGCGGATCTGGGTGGCGCCGAGGTACGAGGAGTACGTGGAGGAGTCCTTCAGGACCCGGACCACGTCCTCATGCCGGGTGACCGCCCAGAATCCGGGGCCCGCGGGCCAATCCAGTACCTCCGGCTCCTCCTGCCACGCGACGGGGTGGTGATCGCGCAGGTGGCGGTAGCGGTCGTGGGGGATGCCCCGCGCGTACTGCCTCGGGTCGAAGACGTCCGGTGCGGGGGTTCGGGGGCTGGACCCGCTCACGCCCGTACCTCGAACAGCGTCCACCGCTCGGGCGGCTGAGAGCCTGTCGGGTGACCTCTGATCGGGCGGCCACGCCCTGGCACGCACGTTTCCGGCGTGCCGAAATGCCCTGGTAGCTCCGCTACGAGGCCATACCGGCGCCTTGGAATCGCACGCACCATGCCGCGTCCACTCGCCGATCGAAGGCCACCCGACAGGCTCTGAGGGAACTCCGGACGAGGGGCGACGGGCGGGTTCACTGCTCGTCGTCGAGGCCCTGGACGTCGACAGGCCGTGTTCCGTCGAAGGTCACGAGGATTCCGTACGGATCCGCCAGCCGGAACCGGCTCTCGGCAAAGCGGATCGCCCAGGTCCAGCCAGCCCAGTTCCTCGGCCGTGAGTTCGAACTGACGCTCCCGGAGTCGGGTGCGGCAGTACTCCATGGCTTGGCCGACGAAGACATCTAAACGGCTCACCACGTCGTGAGCGAGCCGGAGGGCCGGCTCGTCCGGCGGGGCGGCCGGCTCCATCACCAGACTCGCACCGGCCGGGTCCGCGCCTGCCGGCTCCGGAAAGTACCCGGTCCAGCGGGCCAGTGATGGAGGGCTCTCCGTCCGCACCAGCGCGAGCCCGGCGATATGCAGGGTCGCGGGCAACCCGGCTCCAGGGCCGCGCTCTTCAACGCCGGGCTCCACCGCGCGGGCCTCCACCGCGCCGGGCTCTTCGCCTCCCGAGCCGCCCGGTGGTACACAGTTGTCGGACATCGGCCCAGGCTAACCTGGGCCCACAACGTCATCGAGTGGTGTGGTCAGGTTCCCAGGCCGGCATCTCGTGCCAGCAGTGCGGCCTGCACCCGGTTCTCGCAGTCCAGCTTGGTCAGAATCCGGCTCACATACGATTTGACTGTGGCCTCGCTCATATGGATCCGCTGCCCGGCGTGAGCGTTGGACAGGCCCTCACCCAGAAGCGCCAGGACCTCCAGCTCGCGGTTGGTCAGCGAGTCCAGCCGGCGGCGGGCCTGCTCGGCCCGGTGAGCGCTCTGGCTGGACGCCAACGAGTCCACGACACGGCGGGTGGCACCCGGCGACAGGTACGCGTCTCCGGCCGCGGCGGCCCGGACCGCGCGGATGAGTTCCGCGGGCGCCGAGTCCTTGAGCAGAAAGCCCACGCCGCCCCCGGTCAGTGCGCGCAGTACGTTCTGCTGTTCCCCGAAGGTTGTCAGGATCAGCACCCGCGTGTCAGGCACGGTCCGGTGCAGCTCGGCCAGCGCCGTCAGTCCGTCCATGACCGGCATCTGGATATCCAGCAGCACGACGTCCACGCGGCGGGTCCGGGCCAGTTCGACCGCCTCACGGCCGTTCTCCGCTTCGCCGACGACTTCGATGTCGTCGGCGGAGGAGAGAATCATCCTGACGCCTGCCCGGATGAGCGGCTCGTCATCCGTGACGAGAACGGTGATCATGAATCCCCTGCGCGGTGCTGGAGTATCTGCCTGCGGTCACTCGCCATCATCCCTGACCGAGCGCCCGGCATTTCTCAGTTAGTCACCTCGAAGGACTTCTTCTCAATCAACTTGCCGTCCTTGAAGCAGAACCGGAAGACCGGCTCCATGTTTGGCTTGCCGCTCGACTCCGTGGACGTCAGGCTGAGGCACTCCGCGCCCTTGGGCACGGGCGGCGCACCCGATTCCAGGCCGTCGGTCACGAAGCGGTTCTCCTTGGGCAACTGCTTGCGGATCTCTGCCTCGGACTGGCCCACCTTCACCGCGTCGTACTGCTTCGGCTCGATCCTGGCCTTCTCCGCCTTGTCCAGAAGGACGTATCCCCCGACGCCGACGGCGGCGATCACCAGCAGCAGAGGGATCAGTACCGCCAACCCGCAGCCGATGGCTATGCCGCTTCCGTTCTTCCTGCTCATTGCCTTGGCCAGCTCCTTCAGGGCGTTCCCGTTCATGACAGGACCACCCTCGCCCGAGGAGTCCCCGGGGGTCTGCTGCCAAAAGGCGCCTGTTGGATCGACGAACGTCGTCGCCACGTTGCCGGGCGCGGGGCTCGGGACACCGCCTTCCGGCGATGTGTACGGCAGCACGCCCGCCAGCCGGAAGCCGCCGTCCGCCGTCGGGCCCGCGTGCGCCATGCCCCCGATGAGCCGGGTCCGCTCACCGAGCCCGGTCAGCCCCTGGCCTCCGCTCACCACGCCCCGGCCGTTGTCCGTCGTCCCGGTTGCAGGTCCGTTGGCGACCTCCACCACCAGCGAGTCCGGCTCATACCGCAGCTCGACGGTGATCGGCGCGCCGGGGGCGTGCTTGTGGGCGTTGGTCAGGCCCTCCTGGACGATGCGGTACGCCGCATGATCGGCGGTCGGGGGGAGCGGGCACGGCACGCCGGAGTGCCGCAGCTCCACGGCGGCGCCCACGCTCCGGGACGTTCCCACCAGGCCCTCGATGCCCGCCACCCCGCGCGACAGCTCCGTGATGTCCTCCGCCGCAGCCGCGACGCCCGGGGCGGTGCGGTCCTCGTTTGGGACCTCCCTACCGTCGCGCATCACCTGTACCACCTCGCGCAGCTCGTGCATCGCGGCCACCGACGCCTCGCGCAGCACCCCCACCGCCTCCCGCTGCCGTCCGGTCAGCTCGCGGTCCACCTCCAGCGCGCCCGCGTGCACCGAGATGAGCACCAGCTGATGGCCGAGGCTGTCGTGCATGTCCTGCGCAATGCGCTGACGCTCCCGCGCCCGGGCCTGCCCGGCGATCATCGCGCGCTCACGTTGCTGCTGGGCGTCGTACTCCCGGAGCGTGTCGGCCAGCGTATGGTGCTGCGCCCTGTAGAGGCCGGCCAGGCCGGGCGCGATGATCGCGACCAGCGGCCACAGAACGCCGAAGACCGAGCGGGACAGTGAGAGGTGAGGCAGCGCCTGCACGACTGCCAGGCCGACGTTGAGGACGTATGCGAGGGCGAAAGCGGCGACGGCCTTGCCGCCCCCGTCGATCCGCCGCCCCGCCGACCACGCGGCGACAAGGACCAGCGGAGCGAGAGCGCCGAACAGGACAGAACCGCCGGCGGCCACCAGCAGCACGGTCGCGGGCAGCGTCCGGCGCAGGAGTGACAGCGCTGCGATCGCCAGCCCGGCGGCAGCGATCCGTACGGTGCCGCCGTGGTCCAGGGCCGCGAGACCTGCTCCCAGCAGCCCGACCACTACGCTCAGCAGCGATTCGCCCACGATGCGCCAGGGAGACCACATTCCGGGGGCCAGGAGAGCCCTGCCCGGGGCAGCCGCCCGCAGGGTCGCCGAACGCAGCCACCCCGCCAGTGCCTGGCGAGCCGGTACGTCAGGGGCCGTAGATTCCACACGAGTCACCTGGCTACGTTAAGACCCTCTCGACCCCCTTTGCGCCGGCCATAGGTCGCGACGGCCAACGACGAAAGTCCCCACCGGCCTCGGCCGGGAGCTGTCCGGTACCTGCTTTTCACGGGGCCGCCAGGACGTGGAAACCGCGTGGTCGCCCGGTTCGCGGTGCCGGTATCGTCCGGTCCCACGCCCCGCCGTACCAGCGGCCTACGTTCAAAGAGCGATACGGATGACCGGCCGACGAGCGGTGACGACCTTGTGGCGGCCCACCGGCCCCGGGGAACTGGACCTGGTCCGCGAGCTCGACTGGCGTGCCTGGCCGCCCCGGCTGCCCGAACAGCCGATCTTCTACCCGGTCCTCACATGAGCCTCAGAGCCTGTCGGGCGGCCGGTTATGCGTGAAGCGTGACGGTCGCGATCTGCCCTCCGGGCATGGCGACGACCCCGGAATGATCACGTGGTGTGTGCCAGTGCGAAAACTCCGAGGCCGTCAGCGGCCCATGCTATCCGTCCAGCCTGACCGATGAGATGTGGGAGATCATCCAGCTGCTTCTTCCCGTGCGTGACCTGCGAAGAGGCGGCGGCGTGCGCAAGTACGGGGACCGGTTGGTGCTCGACTCGCTCTTCTACGTGCTGCGGTCGGGCTGCCAGTGGCGGATGCTTCCGCGCGATCTGATGCCCTGGGACGCGGCCCACCGCTGGTTCACCAAGTGGCGGCGGGACGGCACCTGGGACCGCGTCCACGACGAGCTCCGCCACCAGGTCCGGGTCGGGGCCGGACGCGATCCCGAGCCGTCGGCCGCCGTGATCGACGCCCAGTCGATCAAGACCAGCGAGGGCGGCGAGGCGCGTGGGTTCGATGCGGGCAAGCGAACGACAGGGCGGAAGAGACACGTGATCGTGGACACGATGGGCCTGCTGCTGGTCGGTTGCCGTCACCTCCGCGTCCCTGCAGGACCGGGCGCCGGAGGCCGCATCGTCCTGGCCCGTCTCGCAAAGGGATTCCGCACGGTCAGCCTGGTGTGGGCCGACGGCGGATACGCCAACTCCGTTGATTCCACGCTGCTTTCATGGGCCCACGACACGTTGAACATCGTTGTGGAGATCGTGAAGCGGACCGACGACGTCAAAGGCTTCAAGGTCTTGCCCCGCCGCTGGGTGGTGGAGCGTCCTGCCCCGCCGCTGGGTGGTGGAGCGAAGTCTCGGCTGGCTGGTCCGAAACCGTCGGCCGGCCCGCGACTACGAACGGCTTACCGCGACCTCCGAGGCCATGATCAAGGTGGCGATGATCCGCCTGATGCTCGTCCGGCTCGCCGGTCAGCCATCACGGTGGAGCCATGAATCCCACCGCAAGACCGCCCGAACCAAGACCATCGAGGACCTCATCACAGCGTAATCAACCGGCCACCCGACAGGCTCCGAGACAGGCCGGACGCGGGAACCCGAAGCGCCCCGAGGATTCCGCGCACCCGCTGCGGCGCGGGTGCCGACGTCCGCCGGATGACGGAGCCGCCCATCGAGTGGTCGATCAATGCGGTCACGCTGACTCCCGTCACGGTACGGCGATGATCTCCGGTCACCTAGCCCGCCCGTCCACGGTGGTGGCAGGAAACGGTCCGCGCAAGGGCACACGCGGGAACAGGGTCATCGTCGGCGTGGTCACCCCTCGTGGAGGCCGAAGCGTTCCGGGGTGCTCTCAAGGGAGGCAAACCGCATCTGCCGAATCCTGCAACCCCCTTTCATGGACGTCGAGTTGATGACACGTTCGTTTGATCGACCCACGCCGGGCACCTGGAACGGGAGACGCATCATGCTGTGTGCGAGAAGTGTTCTGTACCGGTTCGCTGCCACAGCGAGCGCCGCGCTGACCGCCGTGGGGCTGGGCCTGCTCGGGGCTTCTCCCGCCGCGGCCGTCGACTACTACTACGAGCTTCCCTACCCGGCGGGTGAGGCGTACACCGTCACCCAGGGGCCGGAGGGCACGTACTCGCACACCGGCCCGTACAACGAGTACGCCTGGGACCTCGGGCTTCCGGCGAACTACGAGGTGTCCGCCGCGCAGGGCGGCACGGTGCTCGTGTCGGACTGGTCGCCGTACTGGCAGAACGGCATCGAGGTCATCATCCGGCACTCCAACGGCCAGTGCACCCACTACGCGCACCTCAACCGGGCGATCTACAACACCGGTGACTGGGTTCCGCAGGGCCGGATCATCGGCTGGTCGGGCAGCACCGGGGCGTCCACCGCGCCGCACCTGCACTTCCAGGTCATCGACTGCAACACCCGGGTCGGTATCCCCGCCACGCTCCAGGGCTGGACCCCCTACACCGGAACCGCCCCGGTGAGCGTCAACACTCGGGCCTGACAGCCCCGGCGCACCCCTGGCTCACGGGCCCCCTGTCAGCGTGACGGCCCGGAGCCCTCACCCCTGCACCAGCCCCAGATACGGCCCGAACTCCGAGGCCAGGGTCAGCCGGCCCAGTTTCTGGTACTCCCGCTGGATCGCGTGGATCAGCGTCTCCATCGTCACCACGCCGCCCGTGTCCGCCGCCAGGTACGCCGCCGTCACCGCGATCGAGCGGATGTTGCCGCCCGCCAGCTCGAAGTTCTCCGCGCAGAAGGCCAGGTCCAGGTCCTTGCCCCTCGGGAGCAGCGGGCCCAGGCAGCGTTCCCAGAGGACCTGGCGCTGGTCCGGGTCCGGGACGGGGAAGTCGATGACCAGGTCCAGGCGTCGGGTGAAGGCGTCGTCCAGGTTGGCCCGGAGGTTGGTGGCGAGGATGGCCAGGCCGTCGAAGGACTCCATGCGCTGTAGGAGGTACGCGGACTCCACGTTCGCGTAGCGGTCATGGGCGTCCTTCACGTCGGAGCGCTTGCCGAAGATCGCGTCGGCCTCGTCGAAGAGCAGGACGCCGTTCACGCCCGCGGCCTCCGTGAAGATGCGTTCCAGGTTCTTCTCGGTCTCACCCACGTACTTGTCGATCACCGTCGCCAGGTCGACCGTGTACAGGTCCAGGCCCAGGTCCGCCGCGATCACCTCGGCCGACATCGTCTTGCCGGTGCCGGAGTCGCCCGCGAAGAGGGCCGAGACGCCGCGGCCCCGGCCGCCTCCCGGGCGCATGCCCCACTCCCCCAGAACCCGGTCGCGGTGCCGGGCGCGGGCGGTGAGTTCACGTAGCTGGGCGTGGGCGTCGGGCGGGAGAACCAGGTCGTCCCAGGTCACCGCAGGTTCGATGCGTCGGGCGAGGCGGTCCAGGCCGGCCGCGTTCTGGGCGCGGGCGCCCTGGCGTACGTGGTCGGCGGTGAGGGTTCCGCCGTTGAGGCGGGCCGTCCGGGCGGCGCTGTGCGCGGCGCCCGTGACCTGTTCCGGGGTGAGGAGGAAGGGGGCCAGCAGGTGGTCCGCGTCGATCGTGGGCGGGACGGGGGCCGGGGCCAGGTCCCGGTACGCGTCCGTCCACAGGGTCCCGCGCGCCGAGGGCTCCACCCGTGGGGCGTGCAGGAGCAGCGGCGGGGTGGCCGACCAGGACGCGTCCCACGGCACCCTGCCGACCATGACCGTCGGTACGGGGGTGGCGGTGAGAAGCCTCAGCAGGTGCGGGTGCTCCCGGGAGACCGCGTCCAGCGGGGCGCAGACCAGGCCCGCCCCGGTCAGTCGCGCCTCGCGGACCAGCGCCCGTACCGCCTCGGCCGGGGCGGGGTCCTCGGCCAGCCGGGCCAGGTCCAGGCCCAGGACCCCGAGGCCCGCCAGGCTGAGCGCGGAGGCAGCCAGCGCCGTACCCGCGCCGCCCTGGTCCTCGCTGAGGTAGGCCAGCGGAACGCCGTCGGACAGGACCCCCGCCAGTGGTCCCGGGTCGCCCACGCCCGCCACCGCGTGCCAGGGGGCCAGCAGGTCGGCGAGGCGTGGGGCCGGGGTGTCGTCGCCCAGGAGATGTGCGGTGACCCGGTCCGGTACGCGAAGGGCGCGGCTGAGGAACGGACGGTCCAGGTCCTCGACCAGGAGCAGCCTGCCCTCACGGAGCGGGGCGCGGGCCGACAGCCGTCCGCGTGCCGCCTGATCGGCGGGGGTCGAGCCGCAGAGGCCCAGGGCCAGGCCGATGGACGGGCGGCGGCGGGTCACGTCGTCGTTGAGGTAGCCGTAGAACGCCTCGAAGCGGTCGTCCAGGTCCGGTACGAGGGCGATGAGCAGGATCTCGATGTCGAGCGGGGTGAGCCCGAACTCGGTTGCCAGGGAGGTGAGCCGGGACGCGGGCCGCGCGGGGGCGTCGGGGACGGACGGGGCGGACAGGGCGGCGGGGGCGGACGGGCCGAACGGGGTGACGGAGGCTCCCGGGCCCTCCGGGACGGGCGGACCCTCCGGAACAGCCGAGCCCTCCGGGACGTGCAGGGACTCCGGAGCCACCGCGACCGGATCGGGGAACCCGCGTACCGCCTTCTCGTCCAGCAGCCTCACGATGTTCTCGTCCGTGAGGTACAGACCGCGGAACGCGTCGTCCGGGTCGGGATCGGTGCGCTGCCGGGCCTCGACCGCACGGCGTACCCGCTGCTCGACGGCTACCGCTCGGGCGAGCAGGTGGCGCAGGCTCGGATCGGCCGACGCGACCACGGGGGCAGGGGCAGGGGCAGGGGTAGCCGACGGTACGGGGCCGGGGTCGGCCGGGGTCGTCATGCGGTGCTGTCCTCCGTACGGCCGTCCCGGTCCTGGGAATCACGGTTCTCGGTGATGCGGAGCGAGAGGCCCCGCCGGGCCCCCGCCGTGCCGGAAGCCACCGGTTCCTCGCGGCCGGGGCGGGCCGGACGGCCGGGGCGGGACCCGTACACCGGCAGCCCCTTGCGGCCGGGCTGGTCCTGCGTCTCGCCCTCGGTTTGGGCGGGTATGTCGCCGAACCGCGCCTGGAGTCCCTCGTCCCCCACCGGGGGACCTGCCTCGTATCTCGGCGAGGCCGTCACCGGGACGCTGATCACCAGGTCCAGCGAGGGCTTCAGCTCACCGCCCAGCGCACTCCACACGTCCGCGAACGAGCGGTCCTCGGGCGGCGGCAGCGCGATCGACATCGGTACGGCGGCCCCGATCTCCGCCAGTGAGCCGGCCAGCCGCTCCGGGGGCAGCGCCTCGTAGCACAGCAGACACGCCAGCAGCGAGGACAGCAGCCGGTGCTCGTCCTCCGGGCGCTTCGTCCACGCCGTGATCAGGTACGACAGCTTGAAGTAGCGGGGCGGACGGCGGCGCGCGACGACCGCGCCGCGCTCGTCGTACTCGTTGTGCAGGCCGCGCTCGCGGCGCCTCATGTCCTCTCGGATGTCGTAGAGGTAGAGGTTGACCATGGGCGCGTTGACCTTCGCCGCCCACTCCCGCGTCGGCGCATCGAAGACGACCGAGATCTGACCGCCTTCGAGCACTTCTGCCCGGATCAGCGACCGTAGTACGTCGTCGACCTCGTGGATCATCCGGCGACCGCCCTCAACATGCTCGTCCCCCTCATGACCGTCGTACAGGTCATGACCGTCGTACAGGTCATGCCCGTCGTCCAGGTCATGCCCGTCGTCCAGGTCATGCCCGTCGCGCAGGTCACGCCCGTCGCGCAGGTCACGCCCGTCCCGCCCGTCCCGCCCCTCAGGACCGTCCCGCAGATCATGAGCGTCCCGCGAAGTCCGGTGGTTGCAGGTTGCGTTGGACGACCAGGACCGGTTTCCGGAGGCGGGGAAGGTCGCGTGCGTCCGCCCGCAGGACGCGCGGGCCGAGCGTGTCCTTGCGCAGCACCAGCATCTGCACCTCGAAGGTGCCGTCGCGGCCCACCCGCACACCGGACCGGTCGGCCGTGATGCCGATGTTCCACGTGAAACGTACGGTCTCGCCCGGCGGATAGTCCTTGCCCCGGGCCAGTACGGGCTGTCCCGGTCTGGCCACCTGCGGAGTGACGGTGAGCGAGGGCTTCAGGACCCGCAGCCGGTCCGTGGCCTTGTTGTTCGCCGTACGCCGGTCGGGCAGCGTGCCACGCACGGAGGCCCGTACGTTCCCGGTGACGGCCGCCCGGTACGTACCCGTCTGCGTCACCTCGATCCGGCCGCCGGCGGGGATCGTGCACGGCTTGGCCGCCGTGCAGCGGTTCAGGGACGGCAGGCTGCGGTCCTTCGCCCTGGAGGGCTTGGGCCAGGTCGCGCCGATGACGACCCCGGTCGCCGTGTCCGGGCCGGCGTTGGTGAGGGTGAAGTGTGCGCGGGCCGGGCGACCGACATACGTGCGGTCCGGGCGGACATCGGCCTTGACCGCGAGGTCCGAGGAAGGCGGCACGGGGGCCTCCAGCACCTCGAACTCCGCCGTGTCCGTACCGGTGTTCCCCGCCGTGTCCGTGGCCGAGCAGGTGACCGTGGTCCTCCCGACCGGGAACAGCGAGCCGGACGCGGGTGTGCAGGTCACCGGCAGCGTGCCGTCCTGGGCATCCGCGGCCGTGGCCGTGTAGCTGATCCGCACCCCGTCGTCGTCCTTCGCCCTCGCCGTACGGTCGTCCACGGTGACGACCGGGGCGTTGATGTCGTTCACGTCGATGCTGATCTGCTGCTGGAAGTCCGGATCGGGCTCGGCGGTGGGCCCGATGGTGTCCGTCCCCGGCACCTGGGTGCCCAGCAGGAACTGAACGGTGCAGGTGAGGGTGGTGCCCTGCGGTGCGTCGGCCGAGACGTCGACCGTCTCCGCGAACTCGGCGGTCTCACCGCTGGTCAGCCGACGGGTGGGCGGATCCAGCGCGACGGTGAGGTGCGGGTCGCAGTTGTCGAGGCGGTAGCCGACGGAGACGGGGAGGTTCTTGAAGCCTTCGATGATCGCGTCGGCGACCTTGTTCTCGTCAATACCTTCCAGCAGCCGACCGTCGGTGGCGTTGATGATGCGTGTGGCCTGTCCGCGCTCGGTGGGCGGATTCTCGACGTACTTCGGGTTTCCCGCGTCGCCGTTGCCGTTGAGGCCATCGCCGATCGAGGTGTCCACCTCGACACCGATCACCCGGACGCCCTTGTCCTGCAGATCGAAGATCGTGTCGTCGATGGTGTGGCCATTGCTGGGCGCGTGGCTGGAGGCGTCACTGACCAGGACGACGACGGGACTTGCACCCTCGCGGAACACCGTCGTGCCGCCCGACCCATTGGCGATCTGCCACAGACCGTTGATCCAGTCCTCGGAAGGCCCCCGGCTCTTCTGGCCGAGATCGAACCTCAGGCCGTTCACGCCCGTCTGCACGTCGCCGAGATCGTCCGTCAGCCCTTGGAGCACCTTGAATCCCGCGTCGACATCGCCCTCCTGGTCGCCGAACGTGGCGACGGCGAAGCGCGATTTGGGCTGCTCGCCCAGGATCTTGCCGGTGATGACGCTGACGTTCTCCTGAAGGTTCGTGATCGCACCGTCCATGCTGAGTGTGCCGTCCACCAGCAGCACTACCTCCGGCATCGGCGGGATCGCGGGCGTACGCACCCGCTTGTCCACGCCCGTCGAGCCGCCCGGGTCGAGGGCCTCGCGCAGGCTCGCCGGAGTGACCCAGGGGTCAGGGGGCACCGGTACGGCCGTGGCCACCCCGGTCACTCCCGAGGCGGGGGCCAGTCCGGCGGCCAGCAGGAACAGGACCAGCGCCGACGCACGACGCGGTCCGGCCGGCCCGCGTGATCCTTTTCCTGGCTGAAACCACCGCACGGAATTCCTCCCCCGAACCCGACCCGACCGGTTCGCACGGTCCCGTACGAACCGGGCACCCGCAGTGGAAAGCGAGCCCATTCCACGGGAAGCCGTCACTGCCCTTTGAGGCAATGCGGCGGAACGGGAAGATCAAATAAGGCCCTGCCGCATCGCATACGCCACCGCGTGGGAGCGATTGCGCAGTTGAAGACGGGTCATCACCGAATGGAGAACGTTCTTGATCGTGCGTTCCGAATAGGCGAGCTTCGTCGCGATGTCCGCGGTGTCGTAACCCTCGGCGACCAGCCGCAGCACGTCCACCTCCCGCGCCGCCAGCCCGGTGAAGTGGAGTCCGCGCGGACCCAGCACCTGCCCCTGGAGCCTGCCGACCTCTTCGAGAAGGCGTCCGAGCAGGTCGGAGGGCAGATGGCCTTCACCGCGAGCCACCGTCCCGATGACATGCACCAGGTGTTCCGGCGTCGACTCGGAACGCCTGACCACACCGGCGACCCCGCACTCCGCCGCACTCACCAGCTTCTGCTCATCGATGTCCGTGGTGACCAGAACCGCGCGGGCGCTGCTCGTACGCTGGATGTGACGCAGCGTTCTCAGGACGTCCTCGTCGACCGTGTCCACGACCACGACCACGACCTGGGGCGATTCCCCGGCCTCGTCCCAATCCGTGACGCTGACCTCGGGACGGGCCCGTAATTGGCTGGCCACACCCGCCTGAGAAATTGGATCTTGGGCTCTTAACGCGACAGTGATCCGCTCCATGGCAATGCTCCCCCTGGGCAACAGCCGTAAGCATCACAGCACGCCCAAGCTTCACAGCATGCCCAAAGCCTCACCGCTGCATTCGTCAGCCTCATGAGCTATGAGGCGGTCAGAAGATTCCCTTGATTACCAAAGAGGAAACTAAAAGGTTGTTACGGGCAGTAAATCTGCCCGAAAGTGTTCCTTCACAGCCGATGCCTGCCCCCGCCATCGACCTTACGGTCCGCCGTATGAGTCTCACGGCAAGTCTCGACGAGTCGTCCGTCGCCGCCGCACCGGGCGAGGAGACGGCCTTGCCCCTGCAGATCCTCAACTCCGGCCGGACCGTCGAGGAGTACCGCTTCGAGGTGGTCGGCGACTGTGCCGCCTGGTCCGCGGTGGAACCGGCGGTCCTGTCCCTGTACCCGGGCGACTCCAGGACCGTATCGCTCATGCTGCGGCCGCCGCGGAACTCCACCGTACCCGCGGGCGAGACCCCGTTCGGGATCCGGGTGGTGCCCGCCGGCACGCCGGACGGGACCGTGGTTCCCGAAGGCCGGGTGACGGTACTGCCGTTCACCGAAACGACCGCCGAACTGGTGCCGCGCGGTTCGCACGGCTCACGCGGCGGGCGGCACCAGCTCGCCGTGGACAACCGGGGGAACACACCGGTCACCGTGCGGCTCGGCTCCCGGCCCGGTTCGGAACTCGCGAGCGTCGCCTTCGCCGCGTCCGAACTCCGGATCGCCCCGGGGCACGCGGAGTTCGGGAAGCTGCGCGTGCGGCCGGCCAAGCGGATGTGGCGCGGTACGCCGGTCACGCACTCCTTCCAGGTGTACGCCGCCACACAGGTGGCCGAGGGCCAAGAGGCGGTGGAACCGGTCCTCGTCGACGGCTCCTACCAACAGGACCCGGTCCTTCCGCGCTGGCTGCCCCGGGCGCTCATCACCGCGGCCGTGCTGCTGATCGCCCTGGTCGGTCTCTGGTACGCGTTGCTGCGCCCGGCCGTGAAGTCGGCGGCCCGGGAGGCGGTCACGCCCGAGGCGCTACGTTCCGCGGCGGCGGCCGACACGAGCGGGGCACCGGACCAGGGCGGCGACCCGGCCGGGGCGGGCTCCGGCGGCGGCGACTCCGCAGGGGCGGGCACGGGCGGCGGAGCGTCGAAGCCCGTTCCGTCACCGGCCCCCGCCGCTCCCGGGGACGGCGCTCCCGGGGACGGCGCCTCGGCGGCAGCCCCGACCAGCGCCCAGGTACGGGTCAGGGACTCGGTGGGCGGCGGCTCGAACACCTCCACGGCGCTGGAGGTACCGGACGGGCACACATTCCAGCTGACCGACATCGTGGTGCAGAACCCGCAGGGGGACGCGGGAACGGTGACCGTCTCCGCCGGAAAGGACAACCGCGTGCTGAGCCTCGGGCTGGAGAACTTCCGGGACTCCGACTACCACTTCGTGACACCGATCCTGGTGCCCGCGGGCGGCAAGGTGACCATGACCATCGACTGCCGGAAGGTCGGCAAGCCGGTGGGCGCCCCGGCGCCTTCCCGATGCTCCGAGTCGCTGTTCCTCGGCGGCACGATGCGGCCGGACTCCGCGGGCTGAACCGCCCGGGACGCTGCGCGGGGCGGGCGGTGCAGGCACGCAGGCACGCAGGCACGCAGGCACGCAGGCACGCAGGCACGCAGGCACGCAGGCACGCAGGCACGCAAACAGTGCGCGCGGGCGGTTCGTCACCCGGTGCCTTCAGGCCGGTGGGGCTTCTTCCTCCTCCTCCGGTTTCTCCTCCGCACGCTGCACGAACGAACCCTGCACATCGGCCGGTTGCTCGTCCTCGTCCTCCGTGGCCGCCCGCTGCACTGCGGGAGCGGGTGCCGGCTCAGGTGCCGCCGGCTGGGATGCCACTGACTCGGGTGCCGGGTCCGACAGCACCCGGTCCGCGTTCGCCACAGCCTCCCGCTCGAAGCGGTCCGAGGGGTCACTGACCCGGATGCCGCCGGGCGCCTCCGTGCCCTCGACCGGCCCGCTGCGCTGCTGCATCACATGGGTCAGCTCATGCGCCAGCGTCGTACGGCCCTGGGGTGACGACGGATCGTACGCATCGCGCTGGAAGACCACGTTGTTGCCCACCGTGTACGCGTGCGCCCCGACGCCCTTCGCCGACTCGTGCGCGGCGGAGTCGTTGTGGATGCGTACGTCGGAGAAGTCCGCGCCCATGCGGCTCTCCAGGTCCGTCCGTGTCTCGGTGTCCAGGGGCGAACCGCCGCCGGACGACACGACATCGTGCACCGGAGAGCGCGGTGTCTCCTGGGCCTCCTGGGACTCCTCGGCCTGTTCGGACCGGGCGGCCTTGGAGCGCTGGATCAACGGACCGAGCGCCCCGTTGCCGACGGTCCGCTGAAGCACGCCCATCCCGGCCGTGCCGACCACGTCCGCGCGCCCTGCTGCGGCGGCCCGGAAGAGGTGATGCGAGTCCGCCCCGCCGTCATGGGCGTCGGCCGCCCTCGGCGCGGCAAAGGCGTCGCCATGCCCGAGCCACCCGCGCTCCTCCTCGTGGACGCTCTCCTGGTGGAAGGCGTGGTCATGGTCCCGCTCAGGGTCGTACTCGTGCCCGTGCTGATGATCCTGATCGTGGTCGTGGTCGTGGTCGTGTGCGTTCATCGTCATCTCCCCTGACCGCACCGGTCTCGGTCCTCCACCATCACGGGAGGCCCCCTGCCCCGTCCAGCCCCCGCCCGGCCCGTCCGGGGCACCCGCTGCTGCCTCTTCGGGCAGCCGGCCGGGCCGAGCATCGCGGTCATCCGGTCGCGCAGCCGCCGCGCCCGCTCCCGGCCGAACGAGCGGCCCGGTCGAGGACGGCCAGCAGTTCGTCGCCGACGTCCCCGGGGCGAGCAGCACATCGGTCATGTCCGAGTCCAGCAAGAGCTGGAGCGACCGCTTCAAATTCGTGACGGTTACACCCTGTGACTCGCTCCGCCAGGACGCCGAAGCCGTGCCTGTCTTGCGACGTTTCGTTCTGTGACGAGATCAGCACCTGCCCGCACCCGCGTGGCACTAGCGTCGGACGCATGATCGTATGGCTCAACGGCACCCACGGTGCAGGCAAGACGACGACCAGTGCACTCGTGCAGCAGCTGATCCCGGATTCACGGGTGTTCGATGCCGAGAAGGTCGGCGAGACACTCATGAACATCTCCCCCGGGCTGCCCTGGACGGGCAACTTCCAGCACTGGCCGCCGTGGCGACCGCTGGTGGTCGAGACCGCCCGCCATGTACTCGACTACACCGGCGGCACTCTGGTGATGCCGATGACTGTCCTGGTCGAGGAGTACTGGCGCGAGATCAGCGCGGGCCTCGCCCAACATGACATCCCGGTCCGGCACTTCGTCCTCCACGCCGACCAGGAGACTCTTCGCGGACGCATCGCGGGCGACACTGTTCTTGGCCCCGACTCCCCGTTCCGTCTCGAGTACCTCGAACCCTACGCCGAGGCAGCCCGCACGTGGCTGCACAAGGAGGCCGAGGTCGTCGACACGACGAACCTCACGCCCGCCCAGGCCGCACAGCTGATCGCGGAGGCCGTCAAGGGCTGAGTCAGCCGGCACACCCCGGCTGCCGACAGACAGCGACCCGGGCGAGAAGCGCAAGGCGAGAGACGAAACGGTTCGACTCGCCTCCCGCCTCCCGTTCGGGTCGCCTCGCGTCGCCCTCCCGCATCCCTCCCACATCCCGCCCTTCTCGCCCATCAGCAGCAGCTGGACTCGCCGTCCCCTGCCGCTCTCGGGATGATCGAAAGATGACTCGAAGCAAGAACGGCAAGGCCACTACGGTGCGGATCGCCCAGCAGCCCGAAGCGGACGAGCTCCTCGGGCGCAGCCCGCTGGCCGCCCTCGTCGGCATGCTGCTGGACCAGCAGGTACCGATGGAATGGGCGTTCACCGGCCCGTTCACGCTGGCACAGCGGATGGGATCGGACGACCTGGACGCCGGGGAGATCGCCGCCTACGACCCCGACGCCTTCACCGAACTCTTCACCGCCAAACCGGCCCTGCACCGCTATCCCGGCTCCATGGCCCAGCGGGTGCAGCAACTGTGCCAGTTCCTGGTGGCGGAGTACGACGGCGAGGCAACGGCGGTGTGGGCCGACGCCAAAACCGGGGACGAGCTGCTGAAACGGCTGAACGCGCTGCCCGGCTACGGCACCCAGAAGGCGCAGATCTTCCTGGCGCTGCTCGGCAAGCAGTTCGGTGTACGACCCACAGGGTGGCGCGAGGCAGCCGGTCCGTACGGCGAGGACGGCTCACGCCGCTCGGTCGCCGACATCACCGGCCCGGACTCGCTCGCCCAGGTGCGCGCGCACAAGCAGGAGGCGAAGGCAGCGGCCAAGGCCGCGAAGACGGCGAAGCAGGGAACCAAGAAGTGATCAGGAAACGGTCGCAGGTGGGACGCCGCCCATGAGGGGCCACGTATCGAATAACAACTGATCACAAACGGCCACAGCGGTTCACAGAAGTCACCTCACTCGCTAGCTTTCCCAGCACATCTGTTCAGATCGGAAGGACTCCTGTGCACGCAACACGTCGCAGAGCCATCGCGGTTGTGGCCGCCACCGCCCTGGCCACGCCGCTGCTGATGGCCGCGTCCCCGCACCAAGGCCACCCGTCCTCGCACGACCCCGCGAAGGACGCCGCCAAGCTGTCGCGGAAGCTGGTGCAGCGCTCGTCCGCTCAGGACGCGTACCGGCATCTCCAGCAGTTCCAGGCGATAGCCGACTCCACCGAAGGACACCGCGCCGCCGGTTCGCTGGGGCACGACGCCTCCGCCGCCTACGTCTACCGGCTGCTCCAGAAGGCCGGCTACCAGGTCTCGTACGAGAACTTCGACTTCATCTACACCGAGACCCTCGCCGAGAAGCTGTCCGTGGTCTCCCCCACGCCCCGCGACGTCACCATCAAGGCGATGACGTACACCCCGTCCACCAAGGTCGGCGGCCTCACCGCGGAGCTCGTCGGGGTCCCCGCCGACGACACCACGGGATGCGAGGCCGGCGACTACGCCTCGCAGACGTTCACCGGCAAGATCGCGCTGATCAAGCGCGGCGGCTGTTCGTTCGCCGAGAAGCAGGCGGCGGCCGCGACGGCGGGCGCGGCCGGCGCGGTCATCTACAACAACACCGCGGGGGTCCTGTCCGGCACCCTCGGCGATGTGCCCTCGGGCAAGATACCCACCGGCGGCCTCACCCAGGCCGAGGGCGAGAAGCTCGTCGCCGATCTGGCCAAGGGCGAAGTGAAGGTCGCCTTCGAGATCCGGGAGCTCCAGGAGAAGCGCTCCACCCGCAACGTCATCGCGGAGACCCGCGGCGGCGGCGCGGCGAAGACCGTGATGCTCGGCGCCCACCTGGACTCGGTCACCGAGGGCCCCGGCATCAACGACAACGGCTCCGGCTCGGCCGGCCTCCTCGAAGTCGCCCTGGAACTGGCCAAGTCCAAGGCCAAGCCCGCCAACAAGGTCCGGTTCGCCTGGTGGTCCGCCGAGGAGAACGGCCTCCTGGGCTCGGAGGCGTACGTCGCGGGGCTCACCGAGGCCCAGCGGGCCCAGGTCAAGCTGTACCTCAACTTCGACATGATCGCCTCGCCGAACGGCGCCCAGTTCGTCTTCGACGGCGACAACTCCGACAACGTGGGCGAGGGCCCCGGGCCGGAGGGCTCCGCCCAGCTGGAACGCGACATCAACGACTTCCTCGACCGCTCCGGCACCCCGCACGAGGGCACGGACTTCACCGGACGCTCCGACTACGGGCCGTTCATCGAGGTCGGCATCCCCTCCGGCGGCACGGACACCGGCGCCGAGGAGATCAAGTCCGCGGCCCAGGCGGAGAAGTTCGGCGGCGAGGCGGGCATCGCGTTCGACCCCTGCTACCACGCGGCCTGTGACGACCTGGACAACGTCGACATGGAGCTGTTCGACTCGAACATCGACGTGATCGCCAACGCCGTCGGCACCTACGCCCACGACATCGGCTCGCTGACCCGCCCGGTCGCCTCCACGCCCACCACGGGCGGGCCCGGCAGCGGCGGCGGCCTGCGCGACGGCCACGCGCACGGAGTCACCGAGTAACACGGGCGCCCGAGCGGGCCCCACGTCCCGCACGTCCCGCACCTCAAGGCGGCCGGCGCACATCGGCGCCGGCCGCCGCTCCCCTCGCCCGTACGCCTACCTCGCCGTGCGCCGCCGGACACGGGGCGGCTCTCAGCGCCTGCGGCGCGCCGTACCGAACAGCGACCGCGAGATCTCCCGCCCCAGCTGGGTCCCCACGGACCGTGCCAGGGACTTGAACATCCCGCTGCCGACCACCTGCCCGACCAGCGAGGTGTCCTCCTTGCCGCGCCCGCCGGGCGTACGCGCCGGCGCTTTCACCGCTTCCTCGACCGCCGCCCGGTCAGCCGCCTCCCGAGCCTCACTGGTCTCCTGAGCCTCACGGGTCTCCCGGTCCCCCTGCCCCGCGCCCGCCTCGCTCTCCGCGCCCGCCGCGCCCGCCGCGCCCGCCGCGAGTCTCTCGTAGGCCGACTCCCGGTCCACGGCCTCGGCGTAACGCCCGTACAGCGGCGATCCCTTCACGGCGGCGTCCAGGACGTCCGCCGCCACCGGGCCCATCAGCGACTCCGGCACCCGCAGCCGAGTCGCGGCGACCGGGGTCGGCGCGCCCTTCTCGCTGAGCACGGTGATCACGGCCTCGCCCGTACCCAGTTGTGTCAGCAGCTCCTCAAGGTCGTACGGAGAGTCCGGAAAGGTCTTCACCGTCGCGCGCAACGCCTTCGCGTCGTCGGGCGTGAAGGCGCGCAGAGCATGCTGCACCCGGCTTCCGAGCTGCCCCAGCACGGGTGCCGGTACATCCTGCGGGGACTGGGTGACGAAGAAGATCCCGATGCCCTTGGAGCGGATCAGCCGCACGGTCCGGGTGATCGATTCGAGGAACGCCTTCGACGCGTCGTTGAAGAGCAGGTGCGCCTCGTCGAAGAAGAACACGAGCTTCGGCCGGTCGAGGTCGCCGACTTCGGGGAGATCGTGGAAGAGGTCGGCGAGCAGCCACATCAGGAAGGTCGAGAAGAGCTGCGGCTTGTCCTGGACCGCGGCCAGTTCGAGTACGGAGACCAGCCCGCGCCCGTCCGGTGCCTGCCGCAGGAAATCGGCGGTGTCGAACTCCGGCTCCCCGAAGAAGTCGCCCGCTCCCTGCTGCTCGAAGGCGGTGAGCGAGCGCAGGATCACCCCGGCGGTGGCCGTGGAGAGCCCGCCGATCCCCTTCAGCTCCGCCTTCCCGGTGTCCGACACGAGAAAGGCGACGACGGACCGCAGATCCTTGAGGTCGACCAGCTCCAGCCCCTTGGCGTCCGCGTAGTGGAAGATCAGCCCGAGCGACTGTTCCTGCGTCCGGTTGAGCCCGAGCACCTTGGAGAGCAGGACCGGCCCGAAACTGGTGACCGTAGCCCGCAGCGGAATGCCCGGCCCGATGCCGCCGAGCGCGTAGAACTCGCTCGGGAAGCCTGTCGCCCGCCAGGTCTGGCCCACCTGCCCGGCCCGCTCCGTCACCTTGTCGCCGGACACCCCCGGGGCCGAGACACCGGAGACATCACCCTTGATGTCGGCGAGGAAGACCGGAACACCGTTCGCGGAGAGCTGTTCGGCGATCAGCTGGAGGGTCTTGGTCTTCCCGGTGCCGGTGGCACCCGCGACCAGTCCGTGCCGGTTGAGCATTCCCAGCGGGATGCGGATCTGTGCCGCGGGAAGACAGACGCCGTCCCACAGGAGCGCGCCCAGATCGAGGGCGGTGCCGGACGCGGAGTACCCGGCCGCGATGTCCTGGGCCGGCTGCGGCAGCGCCCCCGTACCGTCGGCCGCACCGGCCCCGGAGCCCGCACCCGCACCCGCCCCCGCACCGGAGCCCGCCCCCGCCCCCGTCCCCGTACCGTCAGCCGTATCCGCACCGGGGTGCGCTTCAGAGCCCGTGCGCGCGCCGGCGGCCGCACCGGCGCCCGCTCCGGCGCTCGCACCCGGGGCCGCGCCCGCTTGCCCGCCCGCGTCCGCGCTCCCACTCATGACGACCCCTGTCCCGGTATCAAGCGCTATATGGCATTTCGCCCAGCATCGCAGTACCGTTCCCCGGCTGCGCCCGGAGCCCCTTGCCCGGTAGGCTTTCCGTGTGATCTTCAAGCGCATCGGAAATGGGAAGCCATACCCCGACCACGGCCGGGAAAGCACCCGACAGTGGGCGGATGTCGCGCCGCGTCCGGTTCGCCTGGACCAGCTCGTGACGACCAAGGGTCAACTGGACCTGGAGACCCTCCTCGCCGAGGACTCCACGTTCTACGGCGACCTGTTCGCCCATGTCGTGAAGTGGCAGGGCGACCTCTATCTGGAGGACGGCCTGCACCGCGCGGTCCGCGCGGCACTCCAGCAGCGCCAGGTACTGCACGCCCGCGTCCTGGAAATGGGCTGACCCACCCACGTACCCCCGGCGCGATTCAGGCCTTTCGGGTGCTTTAGCGCGCATGCGGGTGCCATCGATTGATCATTTAGTACGCATCATCACCAGGTCGCACTACGCTGCGCCCATGAGCATGCTCACTCCCCCCGGCATGGGCGGAAAGTACCGCATCACGGGCGACAAGTACCCGCGGATGCGCCGTCCCCGTCACCGCCGCAAGCTCGTCCTCGCGGGCGTCTCCGCCGTGGTGGCCCTCGGCCTGGCCGGCTGGGGCACGCTGCAGCTCATCGACGTCTTCACGGGCGGCGACAAGAAGGCCACTGCCGCCGATCACAAACGCGAGTGCCCGACCGCGAAGCCGGCACCGCCCCCGAAGGCACTGCCGAAACCGGCCGGGATCAAGGTCAACGTCTACAACGCGACACCGCGCGGCGGGCTCGCCAAGGCCGCCGCGGACGAGCTGAAGAAGCGCGGCTTCACCATCGGCAAGGTGGGCAACGCCCCCGCCGCGTACGACAAGAAGGTCCCCGGCCCCGGAGTGCTGCTGGGAGCGCCGACAGCGGCGAACGGCACGTTCCCGGTGCTCGGTACGCAACTTCCGGGGACGGTGCAGAAGACCGACGCCCGGAAGTCCGGGGACATCGATCTGATCCTGGGCACGAAGTTCAAGGCGTTCAGTACGCCGCAGGCGGCAGCGGCGGCGCTCACGGCGCTGTCCAAGCCCGCAGCGGCCCCGCCGTCCTGCTGAGGCCGCACCCGCGACTCCTGAGGGACCGGCGACGGCGGGGGCAGTACCCGGACCCGCCTCGCCCCGTCCCCGCCACGCCCGAAGAGCTAGTCCGCCGTGCCGTACATGCGGTCGCCCGCGTCGCCCAGCCCCGGCACGATGTAGCCCTGCTCGTTGAGCCGCTCGTCGATCGAGGCGGTGACGACGGTGACCGGAGTGCCCGCCAGCTCGCGCTCCATGACCTCGACGCCCTCGGGCGCCGCGAGGAGCACGACCGCGGTGACATCGTCCGCACCGCGCTTGATCATTTCCTTGATCGCCGCGACGAGCGTTCCGCCGGTGGCGAGCATCGGGTCCAGGACGTAGATCTGGCGGCCCGAGAGGTCCTCCGGCATCCGGGTCGCGTACGTCTCGGCCTGGAGCGTCTCCTCGTTACGGATCATGCCCAGGAAGCCCACCTCGGCGGTCGGCAGCAGCCGCACCATGCCGTCCAGCATGCCGAGACCGGCGCGCAGGATGGGCACGACCAAGGGGCGCGGATACGAGAGCTTCACACCCGTCGTCGGCGTCACCGGGGTCTCGATGTCGACCTGCTCGGTGCGCACATCCCTGGTGGCCTCGTAGGCGAGGAGGGTGACCAGCTCGTCGGCGAGCCGCCGGAAGGTCGGGGAGTCGGTGCGCTTGTCGCGCAGCGTGGTGAGTTTGTGCGCCACCAGCGGGTGGTCGACGACGTGGATCCGCATGGGTCAACAGTAACCGCGCCTTCCGGCCGTCTGCGCTGGCATCAACCACCTGTTCGGGGGGAAGGTGGGGGCATACGGACCCGGCGTTGGGGTGGTGTGTCGATGCAGGACGGGGAGCGGCGGAAGCGGGAGCGGCCCCCGCGCGAGGTGGCGGAGGCATTCGAGGCACCCTGGCCGGACCGGACGGGCGACGCGCGCGACGCGACACCGGACGTGCTGGACGCGCAGGAGAGTGACGCGGCCCGGCGCAGACGACGCGCGCAGTTCCTCCGGGAGCTCCACGAGGCCAAACAGCTGCGGGACCGGGTACAGCCGCGCAGAGCCCGTGCGGCCCGTATGCGCCAACAGATGCGGATGCGTACGTTCCGCTGGTGACCGCCGTGGCGAACGGGTGGTCGGCCCGGCCCCGGATCGCCCCGGTCGGGAGCACCGCCGAGCAGGCAGTCCTGGAACTGATGGCCGACGCAACGTCGGAAGAGTTCTCGCGGGGCGCTTGTTTCTGCCACGATGCCGATTGGGCGGGGCACAGAGCAGGCGGATCACCGTCTGCCCTCCCGCCGGACCGATTCGCCTATGACCAGTGGGAGAGTCACGGTGTACTTCGCCGCACTGCTCGCGCGCACCGAAGACGGGTGGGAAGCGAGCGATACAGAGCTGGACGATGTGGAGACCCTGTCCGATCTGATGGATCTGGCCCGGGACGCCTCGGTGGACGAGGACACGGTCCTGGTCTTCATCGAGCAGGAGGACGCCTGGTTCGGCGTCATCCGGGTGGACGGTGAGGAGGACCCCCGTATCTACGTATCGGACGCGTCCGCCGCCGCCCGCTCCTCGTACGGAGAGATCCTGCTCACCGACGAACTCCTCGGCCGCGAACCAGAGGCCGAGGACGAGATCGCCGCACTCGAAGAGCTTGTCGACCTCGACGGTACGGAGGACGGCGAGCCGGACGGGACCGGCGGGGCGAGGCATTCCGTCCCCGCTCCCGCGGCCGGAACCATCGACGCCATCGACCCGGACGACGACCCCGACGCCGTACCGGCGGGGCCGATCGGAGAGCTCGGGATCCTCGCCGACCTCGGAATGTCCGAGAAGGAGCTGCTGACACTGCGGACCGACGCCCTGGTGGAGATCGCGGACGCGCTGGGAGCGGCCGAGGTCCTGGAGACCGTCCGTTAGGGTCCGCGGGTGACCGCACGACCGCCGAAACCCTCACCCCCGCCCGCCTCCGATCCTGGACGGGGTCCTCTACAGGACCCCCGGGACCCCGTACGCGATCCATGGCAGGCACCGATGCGCCGCGCCCTGGCCGAAGCGGCGCAGGCGGCGTCGTCCGGCGATGTGCCGGTCGGCGCCGTCGTCCTCGGCCCGGACGGCACGCTGCTCGCGGTCGGCCACAACGAACGCGAGGCCACCGGCGACCCGACCGCACACGCGGAGATCCTGGCCCTGCGCCGAGCGGCCACCGCCCTGGGCGAATGGCGCCTGACCGACTGCACCCTGGTGGTCACCCTGGAGCCCTGCACCATGTGCGCGGGCGCCCTCGTCCAGTCCCGCGTGGCCCGGGTGGTCTACGGAGCCCGCGACGACAAGGCGGGCGCCGCCGGCTCCCTCTGGGACGTCGTACGCGACCGCCGCCTCAACCACCGCCCGGAGGTCATCCCGGGCGTACTGGAGGAGGAGTGCGCGGCCCAGCTGACGGCCTTCTTCCGCACGCTCTGAGATTGGATTTCGATCCACGGCCCAGGATGGTCTAAGCTCTCTCTCGGTAGCGTGTCCGAGCGGCCGAAGGAGCTCGCCTCGAAAGCGAGTGTGGGGAAACTCACCGAGGGTTCAAATCCCTCCGCTACCGCCATCGACGCCCTCCTGAACTGCGGAAACGCAGATCGGGAGGGCGTTCGCGCACTCCCCGGGTGACGACGGCTGGACGGCCGCTTCGACCCCGCGTTCCCCGCTTGAGCGGGGGTGCCCCCTGGGGCGATCCACTTTGCAGGCAGCAACAGCATGGTCCCCGCGCACGCGGGGCTGCTCCTTCCTTCCTCAGCGACTGCCGCTCAACACCTCACGTTGGGGAGTGTGCGTGCGTCAAGTAACACCAACAGAGCGGCCGCTTGCCCATAAACCCTTAACTGGGGGGATCCATTTTGTAGGTGATAGCGCATTCGGGCAATAAGGGCCGACGCGCCGCTTCAAGCGGCATCACGAATAAAACACCTCGCGAGGCGCATCCTTGGAGGAAGTCGTCACCAATCGCTTCTTGCAGGTCAGTTGAATGCTGCCCCCATACAGGACCGGCCACAGCCTGGCTTTAGAGCGTGGGCATATTATTCTGCATATCCGAAGAAGCTTGAATACCACTAGGAGCGGAAATGGCCAGACCACATGTGGACGCTGGACAAAGCCCCGACCCGTCCCCTTCCCTCGTCGTCGCCCTCGTCTCGGCCGGCCTGGCCACACCGACCTTCCTCGAACGGTTCGCCCGCGCCCCCTGGGCCGGTGGCATCTCAGTGGTCATCGTGATCGTCGTGGTCGCCCTGATCACCCGTGGCCGTCAGCGTCGCTGCACCGCCCTCGCCGCAGATGGCCAGTGACGCTTTGCACACCTAGGCATTCCGACTCCACCCAGCGGTCACTCGGTCAACGCGCACAAGGTCTCAGCTAGAACCCCTCAGCCAGCAGGCGCACATACCTCGCAACCGTCACATATAGGCCTGTCAACAAATGCACGGCAGGCGCCCCCAAGGTTTTTACGACTTCGGGGGCGCCTTTTCTCTTCTGCCGAGGAAACCTCGCTATGCCGACCACCACACACTTGCTTGGGATACACCTACTGTGCGCCGCAAGTCCTGGGCAAGGCAGCCCCTCGGCATAGATGGCTTTTCGCGTATCCAGACCCACGATCAAGGCCGTCAACTACGGCATCGACAATGGTGTCCCGGGCCTCATCCACAACGCGCACGACTTCCCGCAGGCGGCCCAAGGACGGGCAGGGGCCGACCGACCACACGTCGCACAGCGAGCGCTGCGTGGTCGAGCAGCACCCGATGCGGCACCACGGCATCGCCCGCCGGTCGCTGCAGCGACTCGTTCACCACACCACCACCGCCCAGACGATCTTGCCGAGAGGGCGATTGTCCACGCCCCATCGCACCGCCAGCGCCTCAACCAGCTGCATCCCCCGGCCACGGACTCGTTCGTCCGATGCCGGCCTGATACGCGGCCTCCTCCTGCAGGCGTCGTGCACCTCGATACGGCAACTACCCGACTGGGCTGCCACCTTCACCATCAGCGAGTCGCCCGGCTCCGTTCCGTATCGCACCGCGTTGGTCACCAGTTCGCTCGCGACGAGTTCGAGGGTTCCGAGCGCGTCCTCGGTGACGGACGGCTCCTGGTAGGCGGCCACCTCTCTCACATAGCGCCGAGCAGCTCGGACCGACTCAGGCTCGGCGGAGTAGATCGCCTGCGGCGGCACACCCAGCGGGCCACAGGTGCGGGTCGGCGGTAACGCTCGCGGAGGCATGGCCATCGTGGGGACCCCTCGGGTATGGGCCGACCAGACGCACGTCGCTCTGCATCGGCCATGACTGCAACTCTTCCACCTAGAGTGACGCCCAACATCAGTGTCATGCAAGCCATTCACTCGAATGTGCAAATCTGCATTCAGCCGAGAGAACGGCCGGAAGGAAGAGGTGTTCGAAGGTGACAGCACGGCGGGAAGCGCGGCAGACTGAACGTGGCCAAAAGGAAGCGGGAGGGTACGTGTCGGCACCGACAGTCAGACGGCGGCAGCTCGGCCGAACCTTGCGTTCGATTCGGGAAAAGCTGGGACTCAAGCAGGAAGAGGCTGCGGAGAGCACCGGCGGTCGGATCTCGCCCGCCAAGCTCTCGCGTATCGAGACGGCTCGGAATGCGGCGTCGGCCAGCGACGTCGAGGCGCTTCTCGATCTTTACGGCGTCACCGACGCAGACCTACGCCGCGACATGATTCGCCTCACGCGGGAGGGTTCGCAGCGCGGATGGTGGCAGTCGTACCGGTCGGTCCTGTCGCCGGTATACGAAGACTTGATCAGCCTCGAAGCGGAAGCGAGCACCATCCGTACGTGGCAGCTCGCGTCTATCCCGGGCCTGTTGCAGACCCCGCAGTACGCGCACGCCGCGATTGCAAGTACCGCAATGTCGAAGGCAATCACCGACCGCGTGCAGGCGTTGGTCGAGGTCAGGCTTGCCCGGCAGTCGGTGCTGTCCCGTAGCGAACCGCTGCGTCTACGAGCAATCATCGGTGAGGCCGCTCTTCACACCCGACTGCCCGACACTTCAGTGATGCAAGACCAGTTGTCGCGTCTCGTGCACTTCGCGTCGATGCCCAACGTCGATGTTCAAGTGCTCCCGATCACAGCGCCGCTCACCGTTGGGCAGACCGGCAGCTTTTCCATCCTCGGTTTTGGTGAGCTGGCAGAGCTGAGCGTGGTGCACCTGGAGCAGCTGACCAGCGCCCTCTACGTCGAAGATGCGACGCAGGTCAGCACGTATGCCGACGCGCACGAGTCGCTAACCGCCGCTGCACTGTCGGTCGAGCAGTCACTCGACCTGATCACACACGCAAGGGACCAAAATCCATGACTGTCGCCGACTCCTCAACTCTGACCGTGACCTGGTGGAAGTCCAGCGCCTCACACGCTCAGTCCGACTGTGTCGAGTGCGGCGTCATCAGTCCGTCGGCCGTCGCCATCCGCGACAGCAAGTACCCGGCCGGCCCCGCCCTGCTTTTCAGCAATGAAGCGCTCACAGCGATGGTGGGAGCAGTCGCCACCGGACGCCTATGATTCACCGCTCCCAACTCGGCCGCTCCTGCCGTTCTCCTGTGCGGTTCGCGACCTGACACGTACGCGGACCGCAGAGGCGCATGAGAACTGCCGGTACGGCACACGTCAAAGCCCCCTGAAGTACGGGAAGTGCCCTATGCCCGAGTTTTGCAAAGTGAGTAAAAACAGGCTCCTGCCCACCTGAACACGCAGGTCAACAACTGTGGTCCCCGCGCATGCGGGGTTGGTCCCCTCCCCGGAGACGCCCTCATGGCCACCCGCCGGTGGTCCCCGCGCATGCGGGGTTGGTCCCTCGACAACATCGTTGTCGCCCATCGCGAGTCCGTGGTCCCCGCGCATGCGGGGTTGGTCCCCCGCCCGGCGCAGCCCTGTTCAGGGGCCGGTAGTGGTCCCCGCGCATGCGGGGTTGGTCCCGTTGCTGCCGAGCATCAAGGCGCTGTCGGAAGGTGGTCCCCGCGCATGCGGGGTTGGTCCCCGCCGCAGCGGGCGCAACCACTCCCAGTGCGAGTGGTCCCCGCGCATGCGGGGTTGGTCCCCGCGTCTACACCGACAGGGGCGCAGCGCACGGGTGGTCCCCGCGCATGCGGGGTTGGTCCCCCGGCGTCGTCGCCCCGGACTCCGAAGCACATGTGGTCCCCGCGCATGCGGGGTTGGTCCTTCACGCTGGGTTCTCCGCCCATTCCTGACTGTGTGGTCCCCGCGCATGCGGGGTTGGTCCCATCCAGTACGGGCTGGTCGAGATGCGCCGCGAGTGGTCCCCGCGCATGCGGGGTTGGTCCCCGCGCATGCGGGGTTGGTCCCTTCGCCCAGTACCCGGCGAGGGACGTGGTCTCGTGGTCCCCGCGCATGCGGGGTTGGTCCCTGGGACCAGGTACGCCAGTCGCCGAGCACATGGTGGTCCCCGCGCATGCGGGGTTGGTCCACGTGGCAGCGATGAGTTCGGCGACGCCAGGGGGTGGTCCCCGCGCATGCGGGGTTGGTCCCGTCCGGGTCTCCAGCACCGGGCTCCGCGCGACGTGGTCCCCGCGCATGCGGGGTTGGTCCCCAGCGCCCGTACGGCGGCCACACCGACCAGGAGTGGTCCCCGCGCATGCGGGGTTGGTCCCAAGTCCCGCGTCGCCCTGCACCACCTCATGGAGTGGTCCCCGCGCATGCGGGGTTGGTCCCGCCGCCGGAATACGCCGCTGCGCGGCCTGGCGGTGGTCCCCGCGCATGCGGGGTTGGTCCCCAGACTGGTTCGGGGCTGCTTCGCTGTGGAAGGTGGTCCCCGCGCATGCGGGGTTGGTCCCGACCGGCTGATGAACAACGACCTGCCCGCGGAGTGGTCCCCGCGCATGCGGGGTTGGTCCCCAGGTTCTAGCCGAGCTGGGGAAAGAACTCGTGTGGTCCCCGCGCATGCGGGGTTGGTCCCAGTGAGGGTGACGTGACCAGTGAAGAGATTCGGTGGTCCCCGCGCATGCGGGGTTGGTCCCGGCTCCAGGCCGCTATGCACGCTGACGTCCAAGTGGTCCCCGCGCGCGCGGTTGATCCCTCGTACGGGATCCAGAGTTCCGGTGATCACCGCCAAGTTCCCGCACAAGCTGCGTCGGCACCCGAGGTCAGGGGCGTGTACTGCTCACTGAACTCGCTTCCCTCGCCTCCGCCGGGCGAGCCCTCATCGTCGGCCATCGGGCGCGCTGCCTGCGGCCCACGCTCCCCGTGCTCCCGAACAGGGGCCCAAGCACGACACACCCAGCACATCAGCCCAGAGACACAGACGTGACGAATCGAGCAATCGCAGTCCCCAGACGGTCAATTCCCACCCTGCACACGAAGACCCCAATGACCGTCACTTCATATTCGGTCAGTTCTCACCCATTTTCGAACAGCTCACCCCGCCTCGCATCACGCCCTATCGAATAGCCCCATGCCCAGCGATCTTCCCGAATGCCCCACCGCCTACGCCAAGTTGTCCGCCGCATCCCGGACCGCCTGGGGCAAGCACGACCGGAAGACCGAGCAGTGGCTGCCCCTGTGGCGGCACATGGCGGACAGTGCTGCGGTCGCCGGGAAGCTGTGGGACGCGTGGGTGCCCGCGAATGTGAAGGCGCTCGTCGCGGAGGTGTTCCCGCGCGGGGCCGCCGATGCCCGGCAGGTTGCCGTCTATCTGGCCTGTGTCCATGACATCGGGAAGGCCACCCCCGCCTTCGCCTGCCAGGTGGACGGGCTCGCCGACCGGATGCGTCGAGCCGGGCTCGACATGCCGTACGAGAAGCAGTTCGGCGTGGACCGCAGGATGGCCCCGCACGGGCTGGCCGGGCAGTTGCTTCTTCAGGAGTGGCTGGCCGAGCGGTTCGGGTGGAGCGGACGCGCTTCCGGGCAGTTCGCCGTCGTAGCGGGTGGGCATCACGGGACGCCGCCGGATCATCAGCAGATCCATGATCTCGGTCTCCATCCCCGGCTGTTGCGTACCCGGGGCGACAGCGAGGATGCCTGGCGTTCGGTGCAGTACGAGCTGATGGACGCGTGTGCACGACGGGCCGGGGTGGAGGAGCGGTTCGCGGATTGGGGCTCCGTACGGCTGCCCCAGCCGGTGCAGGTGGTGCTCACGGCGATCGTGATCGTCTCGGACTGGATCGCCAGCGCGTCCGAGCTGTTCCCGTACGAGCCGTCGTCCTGGTCGCCACTCGGGGCCGTGGGCGAGGCCCGGCGGCTCGGCGCCGCCTGGGCCGGGCTCGATCTGCCCGGACCGTGGACGGCGGCACAACCGGACGGCACAGCAGCCGCGTTGTTCCGGGAGCGGTTCGACCTGCCTGAGGGCGCCGGGATCAGGCCCGTACAGGAGGAAGCCGTACGGGTGGCCCGGCAGATGCCTCCCGCCGGGTTGCTGATCATCGAAGCGCCCATGGGCGAAGGCAAGACCGAGGCGGCCTTCGCGGCGGCGGAGATCCTGGCGGCCAGGACCGGGGCCGGGGGCTGTCTGGTGGCCCTGCCGACGCGGGCGACCGGGGACGCGATGTTCCCCCGGCTGCTGAGCTGGCTGGCGAGGCTCCCTGACGACGGACCCCGGTCCGTCGTCCTCGCCCATGCCAAGGCCGCCCTCAACGAGGTCTGGTCCGGGATGACGCGGGCCGGTCACCGTACGATCGCCGCCGTCGAGCTGGACGCCCCGGACGCCGCCGTGTCCCGCGCCGGAGCCGCCGATCCGTCCCACCCCTCCGAGCTGCACGCCCACCAGTGGCTGCGGGGCCGGAAGAAGGCGCTGCTCGCCTCGTTCGCCGTCGGCACCATCGACCAGGTCCTCTTCGCCGGACTCAAGAGCCGGCACCTGGCGCTGCGGCATCTGGCGGTCGCGGGCAAGGTCGTCGTCATCGACGAGGTCCACGCCTACGACGCGTACATGAACGCCTATCTCGACCGCGTACTGGAGTGGCTGGCGGCCTACCGGGTGCCCGTCGTGATGCTCTCCGCGACGCTTCCGGCGAAGCGGCGCAGGGAACTGGCCGCCGCGTACGCCGGTGAGGAGACGGGCGAGCTCGCCGACGCCCTGAACCTCCCCGACGACGCCTACCCCCTGCTCACCGCCGCCGCGCCCGGTGGAGCCGTCCTGACCGCGCGCCCCGAAGCGGCTGCGGGGCGCCGTACCGAAGTGACGCTCGAACGGCTCGACGACGACCCCTCGCGGCTCGTGGAGCGACTGGCCGAAGAGCTGCGGGACGGCGGGTGCGCACTGGTCGTACGCAACACAGTCGACCGGGTACTGGAGATGGCCGGGCACTTGCGTGCGCACTTCGGCCCGGACGCCGTGACCGTGGCCCACTCGCGGTTCCTGGCGGCCGACCGGGCGCGCAAGGACACCGACCTGCGCGAGAGGTTCGGCCCCGGGGGCGACCGGCCCGCCGGACCGCACATCGTCGTGGCCAGCCAGGTCGTCGAACAGTCCCTGGACATCGACTTCGACCTCCTGGTCACCGACCTCGCCCCCGTCGATCTGATGCTCCAGCGCATGGGGCGGCTGCACCGCCATCCGCGTACCCGCCCGCCCCGGCTCGTACGGGCCCGTTGCCTGGTGACGGGTGTGGCGGACTGGAGTGCCGACCCGCCCGAACCCGTACGCGGTTCGCTCGCCGTCTACCAGGGGCCGCACACCCTGCTCCGGGCGCTGGCCGTGCTCGGGCCGCATCTCGACGGAGCCCCGGTGGTGCTGCCGGACCACATCAGCCCGCTGGTCCAAGCCGCTTACGACGAGCGGCCTGTCGGCCCGAACCGGTGGGCTCCTGTGCTGGCCGATGCCCGGCGCGCGTACGCGACCCGGCTCGCCGACAAACAGGAGCGCGCGGATGTGTTCCGGCTCGGTCCGGTACGCAGGGCGGGGCGGCCCGTAGTCGGCTGGCTGGACGGCAACGCGGGAGACGCCGACGACAGCCGCAGTGGACGGGCTCAGGTACGCGACAGCGAGGAGACCCTTGAGGTGCTGGTCGTCCAACGGCACGAGGACGGCCGGCTGACCACCGTGGGCTGGCTCGACGGCGGGCGCGGCGGACTGGACCTCCCGGAGCACGCGCCTCCGACACGCCAGGCCGCCGAAGCGGTGGCCACGAGCGCGCTGACGCTTCCTCGGCCGCTCACCCATCCGGGTGCAATCGACAGGACCATCGCGGAGCTTGAGCGATGGGTGGTTCCGGCCTGGCAGGTGAAGGAATGCCCCTGGCTGGCCGGCGAACTGCTGCTCGTCCTCGACGAGGAGTGCCGGACCCGCCTGTCAGGCTTCGAACTCCACTACAGCTCGGCCGACGGACTCCGTGTGACCGCCGTCGGCGCGCCCAAGGCAAAGGGACCCGACCCCATGGCGCCGCCCTCCTTCGATCTCGTCTCCCGGCCCTGGCTGCCCGTACAGCGCAAGGACGGAACCACCGCCGAACTGTCGCTCCTGGAGGTCTTCGCCCAGGCGGGCAGCGTACGACGGTTGGTGGGTGATCTGCCCACCCAGGAACTGGCCCTGCTGCGACTGCTGTTGGCGATCCTGTACGACGCCCTCGACGAGGCGGGGGGAAGCGCGGCAGGCGCTCCGGCGGAGCTGGAGGACTGGGAGGAGCTGTGGCGTGCGGAGGATTCGCTCTCCGTCGTCGCCGGGTATCTCGACCGGCACCGCGAGCGCTTCGATCTTCTCCACCCCGAGCGCCCGTTCTTCCAGGTCGCCGGGCTGCACACGGAGAAGCACGAGGTCGCCTCGCTGAACCGGATCGTGGCCGACGTACCGAACGGAGAGGCGTTCTTCTCGATGCGCCGGCCAGGTGTGGACCGGCTCGGTCTCGCCGAAGCGGCTCGCTGGCTGGTCCACACCCACGCGTACGACTCGTCCGGCATCAAGTCCGGGATGGAGGGCGACGACCGGGTCAAGGGCGGGAAGGTCTACCCGCAGGGCGTGGGATGGGCGGGCGGTCTCGGCGGCGTCCTCGCGGAAGGCGCCACGCTGCGCGAGACGCTCCTGCTGAACCTGATTCCGACGGGCGAGGGCATCCTGACGGCGGACCGGAAGGCTGATCTGCCCGTCTGGCGTCGCGAGACACCGCCCGGCCCCGGCGTGCTGGAGCACGACCCGTCCGTGCCCCGGCCTGCCGGTCCGCGCGACCTCTACACCTGGCAGTCCCGGCGACTGCTCCTCCACAGCGAGGGCAGCGACGTCACAGGGGTCGTCCTCGGCTACGGCGACCCGCTCGCCCACGCCAACCGGTGGAAGGCGGAACCCATGACGGGCTGGCGGCGCAGCCAGGCACAGGAGAAGAAGCTGGGCCGCCCGCTGGTCTACCTGCCGCGCCAGCACGATCCGAGCCGAGCCGCCTGGCGCGGTCTGGCAAGCCTGTTGTACGCGCAGAAGTCGGACAGCGATACGACGGGCAGGGGGACGGACCAGAGCCGGCCCTCCGGAGTAGTGAGATGGCTGACCCTGCTGACCAGTGAGGGCGTCCTCCCGAAGCAGTCGCTGATCCGTACGCGGCTCATCGGTGCGGTGTACGGGACGCAGCAGTCCGTGGTCGACGAGGTGGTCGACGACGGTGTCACCCTGCCTGTCGTCCTGCTCCACCAGGACCGCCCGCTGTACGGCGCGGCCGCGGTCGACGCGGTGGCGGACGCCGAGCGGGCCGTTGCCGCTCTGGGGCAGTTGGCCGGGAATCTGGCACGTGCGGCCGGTTCGGAGCCGGGACCGCCCACGGACACCGCCCGCGATCTGGGGTTCGGGGCGCTGGACGGACCGTACCGGCAGTGGCTGGCGGGGCTCGGGGCGGCACAGGACCCGGAAGCCGCACGCGTCGCGTGGCAGGCCGTCGCCCGCCGGATCGTTCTGGACCTCGGCCGTCAGCTGCTCGACACGGCGGGGCGGGCCGCGACAGAGGGGCGGGTGGTGGAGCTTCCCCGCCTCGGCAAGCGCTGGGTGGACAGCTCGCGGGCGGACCTGTGGTTCCGGACCCGGATCAACAAGGTGCTGCCGAAGCCTCCACCGGCCCCGCCCGCTCCCCCCGCCTCCTAGCCCCGAGCCCCGAGCCCCAGCCCGACGAAGCCCCTTGGACGGAACCGTATGACCACGACGACGACCGGCGCAGCCGCCGAAGACTCCTCCCACGATGCAGACGGCCCAGCCGAGGCGCCTTCGGAACACCGCCTGGTCGCACAGGCGACAGGACAGTACATCGCGCGCCTTCAGCCGCGGTACCTCAAGGACAACCCGGCGGCCGTGTCGGAGCTCGCCCGACTGCGGCGCGGGGCGGGCAGGCGGGCGCACCAGGTGCAGGACCTGTGGGGGGTCGGCGGCCTGGAGGAACTGGCCCGGCTGCTCGCGGACCGGCCGGACTTCCACCGCAGGGAGGACGCCGAGGAGGCGGTCTTTCTCGCTTCGACGCTTTGGGCACTGCACCAGCAGTCCGGGCGCGATCACGGCATGCACCAGAGAAAGCAGACCCTGGGCGGCGCGGTGCGCACCCTGATGCGGCTGGACAACGGGCCGGGCGCCGATGAGGAGAGGGACTCCCCGCTACGTACGCGACTGGTCCGGGTCGGTACCGCCGAGTCGGTCGAGTCCGTCGCCGTACGGCTGAGGGAAATCGTTCTCCTCCTGCGCGGAGCCCAAGTGCCGCTCGACTACGCCCGCCTGGCCTGTCAGCTCTACCGTTGGCAGTCCCGGCCGGGGCGTGCCGGTGTGCAACGGGAATGGGGGCGCGAGTTCCATCTCGCCGCCGCTCCTCGCGCCAGGGCCACGGCCAAGGACACCGAAGCCCAGGACGGCGGTGACGCGATCGATCTGTCGCTGAGCATGGATGAGGAGTACGGCGGCTACGCCTCCGGGGAGTGAGGCATCCGCCCCGCTCCCCCGTCCGATGTGTCCCCCCCTCTCTCCCCTCTCGCCCGTCCCGATCCTCCTCCCCGACACCCCATCCCGAACACTTCTACACAGAGGAACTGAGAACGCGTGACCAGGACGATCCTTGACATCCACATCCTCCAGACCGTCCCGCCGAGCAACCTGAACAGGGACGACACCGGGACGCCCAAATCCGCGACGTACGGGGGCGTACGACGGTCACGGGTATCCAGCCAGGCATGGAAGCGGGCCACGCGCGAGGCGTTCTCGGAGCTGCTGGACACGTCCCAGCTGGGTATCCGCACGAAGAAGGTCGCAGAGGTACTGGCCGGCCGCATTCTCGCCCTCGACCCTTCGCCGACGCGTGCCGCGGCCCTGGAGATGGCCGCCGAGACGATGCAGGTGGCAACCGGATCGAAGATCACCGTGCCCACCCGCAAGACCAAGGAGGACGTGGAGGACCCTGCCGGGGAGTCCACGTACCTCATGTTCCTGAGTGGCCGCCAGTTCGACGCTCTCGCGGGACTGGCCGTCGAGGGAGGCAAGGGCGGTGACATCAAAGCTCTCAAGGCCTTCCTCAAGGTCAAGGAGAACAGGGCACGCGCCAAACAGTTGGCGGGCACCGAACACTCCGTGGACATCGCGCTGTTCGGGCGAATGGTCGCGGACTCGACCGACCTCAACGTGGACGCCGCGGCCCAGGTCGCCCACGCCCTGAGCGTGCACGCGGTGGAGGTCGAGTCGGACTACTACACGGCGGTCGACGACAAGAACACGGACGCCGAGGCAGGTGCCGGGATGATCGGCTCCATCGACTTCAACTCGGCGACCCTCTACCGGTACGCGGCGGTCGATGTCGACCAACTGCAGAGGAATCTGGGCACCGGACAGCGCGAGGACCGGCCCGTGGAGCCCACGCGGCAAGCGGTCACCGCCTTCCTCGAAAGCTTTATCACCTCGCTCCCGACCGGAAAGATCAATACCTTCGCCAACCAGACCCTGCCGACTGCGGTGATCGTCAAGGTCCGCTCGCGGCGGCCGGTCAGTTACGTCGCGGCCTTCGAGAAGCCCGTCAGCACGGGCAAGGGCGGCGGCTTCCTCCAGAAGAGCTGCGAGCGGCTCGCCACGTTCGTCCCCGGGCTGGAGAGCAGTTATGGGCTGGCCGACAGCGGGCAGGGCTGGGTGCTCCGGGTGGGCGAGGAGACCGGGGCACTGGCGGCACTCGGGGCCGAGGTGAACCTGTCCGGACTGCTGACTGCTGTGGGGGACGCCGTGGAGGCAAGGCTGACCCCGGAGGTCCCGGCCGCCCGGCAGAGCGGGGACCCGGCCCTCGCCACGGAGACCGGGGCATGAGCGTGCTGCTGCTGCGGCTCGCGGGTCCCCTCCAGTCCTGGGGGTCCGCGGCCCGATTCACGCGCCGCACGACAGAGAACGCACCGACGAAGAGCGGGATCATCGGTCTCCTCGCCGCAGCCCAGGGTCGTGGGCGGGACGCCGACCTCGCCGATCTGGCAGCCCTGGAGTTCGGTGTCCGGATCGATCAGCCGGGCACGCGGCTCCGCGACTTCCAGACCGCGCACCACAGCGACACGGACAAGGCCATGCCGTTGTCGGAACGCTTCTACCTCGCGGACGCGGTGTTCGTGGCGGGTGTGAGCGGCGAGGCCGCGCTGGTGCAACGGCTGTACGAGGCGTTGCTGGAGCCCGTGTTTCTGCCCTATCTCGGGCGGCGTTCCTGCCCGCCCGCGCAGCCGATCCCGATCGGGGAGCCGTTGTCATCAAGCCTCGAACAGGCCCTGCGCGACGCGGAATGGGAAGCGTCCGCCTGGTACAAGGAACGCCTCGTCCGTTCCTCGCGCCACGCGACCGAGGCCGGCCCGGACCCCTTGGACGGGCTCGGTCTCCTTCTGGACTGCCCGCCGGACCAGGAGCCGGACATGACACTGCGCGACCTGCCCCTGAGCTTCGACCCCCGCAACCGGCGGTACGCGCTGCGGGGCGTTCACAGCAGAACCGTCCCCCGGCCCGCCGCACCACCGCCCCACGAACCGACCGCCCTGCTCCCGCCCGTCACACCGAGGACCGACTGATGTACCTCACCCGCTTCCGGGTAAACACCGGCCGCTCGGACGCCCGGCAGCTGCTCGGCTCCCCGCATCGCCTGCACGGGGCGGTGAACATGTCCTTCCCCACCCCTCCTCCCCGGGACGGAGCGGGCCCCCGGGTGCTGTGGCGGGTGGACCGTAACGGAGCTTCCGAAACTCTCCTGTACATCGTCGGCCCCACCCGCCCCGATCTGACTCACCTGGTCGATCAGGCCGGGTGGCCCGCCTCGGACGAATCCGGCTGGACGACGTTCGCGTACGCGCAGTTCCTCACAGCCCTTGACGTGGGCGACACCTGGGGATTCAGGCTCGCGGCGAATCCCGTTCACAACATCCGCCACCAGTACCTCAAGGAGGGCGAAAACACGAAGCGCGCCGCACACCGGACAACACAGCACCAGATGCGGTGGCTGCTTGAGCGGCAGGAGAAGTCAGGCTTCGAGATCGTCCAGAAGCCGGTGGAGCGCCGGCTCCTGGAGAAGGGCGACGAGTACGAGCTGATCGTCCGCGACCGGACCCCTCTCCAGTTCCACCGGCCCCCGGCCAAACCGAGCCGCAACGACGTACAGATCACCAAGGTCACGTTCGACGGCCGCCTGCGCGTCACCGAACCGGAGCGATTCCGCCGTACGCTCACCCACGGCCTGGGCAAGGCCAAGGCCTACGGCTGCGGTCTGATGACGCTGGCGCCGGTACAGGGGAAGCCATGAGCACGGTCAGCCGTCGGGGCGCCTCCTCACCCCGGGAACTCACGCGGGTCGGCGACCGGCTCTCGTTCGTCTACCTGGAGCGTTGCACCGTGCACCGGGACTCCAACGCGATCACGGCGGAGGATGCGGACGGCGTCACCCACATCCCGTCCGCCACCATCGGCACGCTTCTGCTCGGCCCGGGAACCCGCGTCACCCACCAGGCGATGGCCCTCCTCGGCGACAGCGGCGCGGGCGTGGCGTGGGTCGGTGAGCACGGTGTGCGGTACTACGCGGGCGGTCGGGCCCTGACACGTTCCTCCGGCCTGATCGAGACACAGGCAACGGCCTGGGCGAACCGTCGCACCCGGCTGAACGTGGCACGCGCCATGTACCGCCTGCGCTTCCCGGGCGAGGACACCGCGGGCAGGAACCGGCAGGACCTCCTCAGAATGGAGGGACGGCGCCTGAAGGACTGCTACCGGCAGGAGTCGTTACGCACCGGCGTCCCGTGGTACCGACGCGAGTACAACCGCGACGACTTCTCGGCGGGCGACGCCCCCAACCAGGCCATCACCGCAGCGGCTCAGTGCATGTACGGGGTCTCCCACTCCGTCGTCGTGGCCCTCGGCTGCTCCCCGGGTCTGGGCTTCGTCCACTCCGGGCACGAGCGCTCGTTCGTCATGGACGTGGCCGACTTCTACAAGACGGAGATCGCCATCCCCGCCGCCTTCGACGCTGCGGTCGAGGGAAAGGACGACATCGCGGCCCGGACCCGCCGGATGCTCCGGGACAGTATCAACCGGACCGGCCTCCTCGACCGCTGCGTAAGGGACATCAAGGACCTGCTGGGCTGGGACGGCAAACGCGACACAAGTGAGGCAGGAGGCGAGACACAGGACCGCGTCACGCTCCAGTCCGACGGAGACCTCCACGTCGAGAGCGGCCACAACTACGGAGACGAGCCCCTCTGGTGACCGTCATCGTTCTCACCAACTGCCCGGTCGGCCTGCGTGGTTTCCTCACCCGCTGGCTACTGGAGATCTCGCCCGGCGTCTTCCTGGGCGCCCCCACGACCCGTATCCGCGAAATCCTGTGGAACGAGGTACGCCAGTACGCGGGCCAGGGCCGCGCGCTGCTGGCCTACAAGACGAATACGGAACAGGGCTACGCGTTCGAAACCCACGATCACGCCTGGCACCCCACGGACCACGAGGGCCTCACCCTGATCCGCCGCCCGAACCAAAACGCACCACGCGCCGCGAAGGGGCCTGCGGACGTCCCCCGCCAGGGCTGGAGCAAGGCGTCGAAGCGGCGGAGGTTCGGGGGGCGGTAGGTGGGTGGGAGAGTGAGTGAGTGGTGTTGCAGGGTAAACACTTCGTCCTTTCCGAAGAGAGCCGAAAGGCCGCAATGTCGGAATTCGAAGAAGTAAGCAAAAACAGCCCCCTCGCTGCCTAAACCCGCAGCTCAGGGCCTGTGGTCCCCGCGCATGCGGGGTTGGTCCCCATGAAAGCTCCCCTGACGCACAGGAGTTCATGTGGTCCCCGCGCATGCGGGGTTGGTCCCCGGATCCCGGCGCCCACCGCCTGATACGGGGTGTGGTCCCCGCGCATGCGGGGTTGGTCCCCAGTCCGGTGCGGCCCGGAGGAACGCCCCGGCGTGGTCCCCGCGCATGCGGGGTTGGTCCCAAATTTGAACCTGTCCCCGAATCCGAGGTCATGTGGTCCCCGCGCATGCGGGGTTGGTCCCTGGGCGCGCTGGCCGCTGAAAAGCGGGCACGGGTGGTCCCCGCGCATGCGGGGTTGGTCCCCGCCTGTGTCGCCGTGTACGAAGCAACGTGCTGTGGTCCCCGCGCATGCGGGGTTGGTCCCCCGTGAGGCACTGGTGGGCAGGCTGAGGGGATGTGGTCCCCGCGCATGCGGGGTTGGTCCCCGGCTGACGGGCTGGCGCTGGGGTGTCCCGGAGTGGTCCCCGCGCATGCGGGGTTGGTCCCGCCCGCTGGACGACGTCGAGGAGGAAGGCGGCGTGGTCCCCGCGCATGCGGGGTTGGTCCCGGCGAGACGCGCCGAGTGGGCTGAGGCGATCGGTGGTCCCCGCGCATGCGGGGTTGGTCCCGTAAACGGAGATCCTGGGCCGCCCGAGGTCAAGTGGTCCCCGCGCATGCGGGGTTGGTCCCAACTCGTCCGAGCTGCAGATGCTGTTCCCGGAGTGGTCCCCGCGCATGCGGGGTTGGTCCCCTGCGCGGCGACGCCCACGGCAACGTCACAGCGTGGTCCCCGCGCATGCGGGGTTGGTCCCTCCGGCGGAAGAACGCGGAGACGAAGCAGAAGGTGGTCCCCGCGCATGCGGGGTTGGTCCCGGAACGGCCAGCTTGCCCAGCCCTCCGATCAGGTGGTCCCCGCGCATGCGGGGTTGGTCCCGAGCCGGATGTCACGCAGGCTTTGGCCGACCGGTGGTCCCCGCGCATGCGGGGTTGGTCCCCGAAGGGGCGTCCACCTGCGTCAACCTCGCGAGTGGTCCCCGCGCATGCGGGGTTGGTCCCGGTGCCCGGTCAGCGCCTCAATTCGCGGGGCAGTGGTCCCCGCGCATGCGGGGTTGGTCCCAGGTGGGCGACCTCGTGGCCCTCAATCTCCGAGTGGTCCCCGCGCATGCGGGGTTGGTCCCTGGAGGTCGGCGCCTTCTTCGCTGTCCTTCTGGTGGTCCCCGCGCATGCGGGGTTGGTCCCGGGGTGCTCCCGCTGTGAGGATCATCAGCCTGGTGGTCCCCGCGCATGCGGGGTTGGTCCCCGTCCGGCACCTGGGCATCGCCCCCGACCCGAGTGGTCCCCGCGCATGCGGGGTTGGTCCCCGGTGGCCGCCGTCTTCGACCAGTTGGCCGCGGTGGTCCCCGCGCATGCGGGGTTGGTCCCGGCAGCCAGGCGAGCCCGGTCTCGTTGCGGGTGTGGTCCCCGCGCATGCGGGGTTGGTCCCGAGCTGCACAGCTTGGAGAGCGCCAGCCAGTAGTGGTCCCCGCGCATGCGGGGTTGGTCCCATGCACGACCCCGGCAAGGACCGGGAGGAGAAGTGGTCCCCGCGCATGCGGGGTTGGTCCCGAAATCTGATGGCCCAGGAAGAGGAAAGCAGGGTGGTCCCCGCGCATGCGGGGTTGGTCCCTTCTGGAGCTGATCCTCGAAGCGATGGACGCCGTGGTCCCCGCGCATGCGGGGTTGGTCCCCTGCCGCGCTGGCGGAGCTGTGCATCGAGCAGGTGGTCCCCGCGCATGCGGGGTTGGTCCCGCGGCAGCACGCGCGGCGGCACTGTTCCGGGCGTGGTCCCCGCGCATGCGGGGTTGGTCCCCGGAGCAGATCCGGGCCGAGCTGATGGCGGAGGTGGTCCCCGCGCATGCGGGGTTGGTCCCCACCGTTTCCGCCCCCCCCGGTGGGAATGGAGTGGTCCCCGCGCATGCGGGGTTGGTCCCTGGGGGTCGTTGAGGAGGCTGCGCACGCGGCCGTGGTCCCCGCGCATGCGGGGTTGGTCCCCCACCCGGGCGCCGCCCACCCGTACGTAGGGTGTGGTCCCCGCGCATGCGGGGTTGGTCCCCCCACCCCGCGTGAGGCTCGCCATGGCTGAGAGTGGTCCCCGCGCATGCGGGGTTGGTCCCCCGCGCAAGGGCGTCACCCACACCCCCGCAGAGTGGTCCCCGCGCATGCGGGGTTGGTCCCGGCTCCCAGATCACAAAGGGCCGGGCGGACCAGTGGTCCCCGCGCATGCGGGGTTGGTCCCGGCTCCCAGATCACAAAGGGCCGGGCGGACCAGTGGTCCCCGCGCATGCGGGGTTGGTCCCGATGCGAGCATCCCCAGCACCAGGATGGAATCGTGGTCCCCGCGCATGCGGGGTTGGTCCCCAGACCGTCAACTTGGACCAGTTGGGCGGCGAGTGGTCCCCGCGCATGCGGGGTTGGTCCCCTGGGGGACGGAAGACCGCGTCTGCGGTTGGAGTGGTCCCCGCGCATGCGGGGTTGGTCCCATCGGCCGCACGGCCGAGGGCCGGGTCGTCGAGTGGTCCCCGCGCATGCGGGGTTGGTCCCTACGTCCTGTACCGCGACGCCGCCATGTACTGGTGGTCCCCGCGCATGCGGGGTTGGTCCTCGCCAGGGAGGACTTCCAGACCTACGAGCATCTGTGGTCCCCGCGCATGCGGGGTTGGTCCTCCGCATCAGGGTCGACGTCCAGGAAGCCCGGGGTGGTCCCCGCGCATGCGGGGTTGGTCCCCCGCCCTGCGGGTTCCCGTCGAGCGCACCGCAGTGGTCCCCGCGCATGCGGGGTTGGTCCCTCCCTCAAGCTTGCCCTGCTGGGGGTGGGCGAGTGGTCCCCGCGCATGCGGGGTTGGTCCTCTGGGCATCCACGCCGTCGTGGGTCTCCCGGAGTGGTCCCCGCGCATGCGGGGTTGGTCCCACGGTCGTGCAGCTGGCGGGCGCGGCCGGTGTGTGGTCCCCGCGCATGCGGGGTTGGTCCCCCCGCCCCCGCGGGTCGGTGTTCGACTTCGGCGTGGTCCCCGCGCATGCGGGGTTGGTCCCGCGCTGCTGGCTGACGGTGGCGGTGGATCCCTGTGGTCCCCGCGCATGCGGGGTTGGTCCCCTGCTGTGGAAAGTCGCGTCCGGCCAGGACGTGTGGTCCCCGCGCATGCGGGGTTGGTCCCGGTGATCTCACACGGCTGGCGGTCCCACGTGGTGGTCCCCGGCATGCGGGGTTGGTCCCTTGGCGAAGGCGGACACCGCGCCCGCGTTGTTGTGGTCCCCGCGCATGCGGGGTTGGTCCCCCCGACGACACCGCTCTGGCCTTCGAGAACGAGGAGACGTGGTCCCCGCGCATGCGGGGTTGGTCCCTGCTTCCGGTCGCAGAAGACTCTGTCTGCTGCGTGGTCCCCGCGCATGCGGGGTTGGTCCCCGGCGGTGTCGGGGTTCGACACAACGGGTCGGGTGGTCCCCGCGCATGCGGGGTTGGTCCCGCCCGGGTCGACGCGGACAGCAGCCCTTTCCGGTGGTCCCCGCGCATGCGGGGTTGGTCCCCTCGCACCAGGCCCACGTGCCGACCGTGGACAGTGGTCCCCGCGCATGCGGGGTTGGTCCCCACCTCGTACGGCTCGCCGTCCAGGGTGGCGTCGTGGTCCCCGCGCATGCGGGGTTGGTCCCGGGGGGTAGCCGGTGAGGACTTGGGCGTCGGCAGTGGTCCCCGCGCATGCGGGGTTGGTCCCCGTTCTCCTCGGAGAACGTCCTGAGGTCGCCCGTGGTCCCCGCGCATGCGGGGTTGGTCCCCGGTGTCACCGGCAACACCCCAATGCGGGGTTGGTCCCGACAAGGTCACGATGGAGCAGGGCGACCCGAAGTGGTCCCCGCGCATGCGGGGTTGGTCCCCGGCCTCTGCTGTCGCGGAAGATCGCGCCGCTGTGGTCCCCGCGCATGCGGGGTTGGTCCCTCCGGACCCGCCGTCGCCGTTGAACGCAGCCGGTGGTCCCCGCGCATGCGGGGTTGGTCCCAGAAGGATGAGGCGGACCGCCGGGCCCGCGCCGTGGTCCCCGCGCATGCGGGGTTGGTCCCGACTACTACCAGGGCAAGCAGTGCCTCAAGTTGTGGTCCCCGCGCATGCGGGGTTGGTCCCGGGCTTTGTCCTTGATGGCTTCGGCGAGCAGGTGGTCCCCGCGCATGGGGGGTTGGTCCCCCTCCGACCTCCGAGTCGGCCGCGGCTGTCTGGTGGTCCCCGCGCATGCGGGGTTGGTCCCGCCTGCTGTGCGCGGAGCGGACTCTGACCGTGGTGGTCCCCGCGCATGCGGGGTTGGTCCCGGCGAGCAGCGGAAGGTCATCACCTCCGTGCTGTGGTCCCCGCGCATGCGGGGTTGGTCCCCGCATGGCAGGCGTATCTCCTCGATGCGCCGCGTGGTCCCCGCGCATGCGGGGTTGGTCCCCCGTTCGGGCCGGTGCCGCCCCATACATACGGGTGGTCCCCGCGCATGCGGGGTTGGTCCCTGGGTGGCCGAGGGCTTCGACATGGCGATCTTGTGGTCCCCGCGCATGCGGGGTTGGTCCCCCTAGGGGTGCAAGGTCGTCCGGAAGGGCACCGTGGTCCCCGCGCATGCGGGGTTGGTCCCGAGACGAGAGGGAGGGCGGGCCGGTGGCCAACGTGGTCCCCGCACATGCGGGGTTGGTCCCTCGGCGCGGAGGCGCAGCCGAAGCCGCCCCGGGTGGTCCCCGCGCATGCGGGGTTGGTCCCACCTGAGTGGTCTCGATGAAGACGACATCGTTGTGGTCCCCGCGCCTGCGGGGGGTCTCCGCCCCGCTCCGAGGAACTGCGGCCTGAGCGGGCCAGGGGCCGGGCCAGGCCCCCGGCCGGGGTCAGGTGGGCGCCGGGCGGGTGGTTCTCGTGGGGTCAGTTGAGTGCGGCGGCGAACATGCCGGGTTCGTAGGAACCGCCCTTCTGGTGCACGATCACGGCGAGCCGGTTGGCCGCGTTGATGAGGGCGACCAGGGAGACCAGGGCGGCGATCTGGTCGTCGTCGTAGTGCTCGCGTACCTGGGCCCAGGTCTCGTCGGACACGCCCTGGCCCGCGTCGGCGAGGCGGGTGCCTTCTTCGGTGAGGGCCAGGGCGGCTTGCTCGGCCTCGGTGAACACGGTGGACTCGCGCCAGGCGGCGACCAGGTGGAGCCGGACCGCGGTTTCGCCGGACGCCGTGGCCTCCTTGGTGTGCATGTCGATGCACCAGCCGCAGCCGTTGATCTGGCTGGCACGCAGCGACACCAGCTCCTGGGTGGACGCCGGCAGCGGCGACTGGTGGATCACGAGGCCGGCGTTGGCGAACCGCTTGGCGAACTTGGAGGCGATCGGGTTGTCGAACAGGTTGAATCGGGCGTTCATGATCTCGTCCTCACTCGTGGCGTTGCACTGGACGAACACGAGATGCCGGCCGCCCGCTCCCCGTGACGGGACGGCCGTGTGACGTGCACCACCACTCCTGGGTGTCACAGAACGGCGGTGCCCGGCGTCTTGTGCGCGTGGCGGCGTCGAGAGTGAACAGGCAGGAGCAGCCGGTGAAGAGCGAGCACAGCGCGCACGCGGAGGACAGCCAGAGCACGGAGGACAGCGCGAGCGCGGAGAACGTGTCCGGGCCGCTCGCCGACGGCGAGGGCGAGAGCGTGGATCCTGCGACGGAGGTGTTCATCGCTCATCGGAATCTGTTGTTCACCGTTGCCTACGAGATGCTGGGCTCGGCCGCGGACGCGGAGGATGTGCTGCAGGAGACGTGGCTGCGGTGGGCGGGGGTCGATCTCGGTACGGTGCGGGAGCCGCGTGCGTACCTGGTACGGATCACCACCCGGCAGGCGCTCACCAGGCTGCGTACCCTCAGCCGCCGCAAGGAGTCCTACATCGGCCCCTGGCTCCCCGAGCCCCTGCTCACCACCCCCGACGTCGCCGACGACATCGAACTCGCCGACAGCGTCTCGACGGCCATGCTCCTCGTCCTCGAAACCCTCGCCCCCACCGAACGCGCCGTGTTCGTCCTGCGCGAGGTCTTCGCCCTCGGATACGACGAGATCGCCGAAGCCGTCGACAAGACCCCGACCGCCGTACGCCAGATCGCCCACCGCGCACGCACCCACGTCGCCGCACGCCGGCCACGCACCACCATCACCCCCACCGAAACCCGAGCCGCACTCGACGCCTTCAAACAAGCCACCGAAACAGGCGACCTGCAACGCCTCCTCGACCTGCTCGCCCCCGATGTCGTCCTCATGGGCGACGGCGGCGGGATCAAGCAGGCCGTCCCGCGGCCCGTCGTGGGCGCCGACAAGGTCGCCCGTCTGCTGACCGCCGGGATGGGCAGGATCGCCACGGCGGTGCTGCGGCCGGTGGAGGTCAATGGCTACCCGGCGCTGGTTCTCCGGATCGACGGCGAGGTCGACACCGTTGTGTCGGTACGCATCGACGACGGCCTCATCACCGGCCTCTACGCCGTGCGCAACCCCGAGAAGCTGTCTCGCATGCAGCGCGAGACCGCCCTGCGACGCTGAGACGGAACCCCGGAGCCCGGAAGCCGAGGCCCGGAACCCCGAGCCCGAGGCCCGGAGACGTCACCACGCGGTGGATCGCGAAGGAACCGGACAGTACGGGGACGAGCAGGGGGACGAGTACGGGGCGAGTACCGGGGCGGGGCGCGGACGGGCACTCAGGCCACGTACCGCTTCGCGCGGCGCCCGGAGAATCAGACCGACCGGCACATGGGGGTGGGTGAAGGAGCGGGACCGGGTGCGTGCGGCTGCGAGGCGGAGGATCGAGGCATGGCGGAGTCATGGTGATGGACGCCAACGCCGCAGATGTGTGTGCCCGGCCCCGTGACGCAGCCCCCCATGCGCCGCTCGGTCTTAGGTCGGGGGAAGCGGCATCGGGGGGACAAGCCGCTTCCCCCGATGAGAACAGGCCCTCCTGGTCCCCGCCGCAGTCAGGGGGAAGTCTCGCGGCGTGGACCCCACAGAGAGGTCCTGTTCCAGCCCCTCGGATTCCTGCCAGATCCGCTGGGCTCGTCACCCATCCTGCCCCTCCCCGGGGGCCGCCCCGGCGGGCAAAAGACCCCGACGGCCGGGCCATAGGTCCTTAAAGAGCGCATCAGTGATCGGAAACCACCACTGGATACGGCCAAGTGTGCGGATAGAATCGCCCGACTGCACACGGGATCGAAGGGGAGGCAGGGGCTGTGGTGCAAGCGAAGAAGATCGCGCTCTACATAGTGGTGGTCTTCGTGCTGTACACGATCATCACGTCCCCGGCCAGGGCCGCGGATCTCGTCCAGGTAGGGTTCGAAGGCGTTTCCAGCGCCGCCCAGGGCGTCGGCGACTTCATGTCCGAGCTGGTGAAGTAGGAGTACCCGATGATCCGCCACCTGGTCCTGTTCAAGCTGAACGACGGCGTCGAACGGGACGATCCGCGGGTGGTCGCCGGGGAGCGGGCCTTCCGGGAGCTCGACGGAGTGGTTCCGGAGCTGGAGTTCTGGGAGTGCGCGTGGAACATCACCGACCGGCCGATCGCGTACGACTTCGCCATCAACTCGGCGGTCGCCGACGAGGACGCCCTGAAGCGCTACATCGAGCACCCGGCCCATCAGGCGGCGGCCGGGCAATGGCGTGAATTCGCCACCTGGGTGATCGCCGACTACCCCTTCTGACGCACCGTCCGGCCCTTCGTTCCGCAGCCCCTCACCGCACAGGTGAGGGGTTTTTGGGTGTTTAAAACAAAACTGCCCCCAACACGGCTGTATCCGGTGCTTGCACACAGTGGACATGTCTTGTGATGCTATGACCGCTTTTGACGGATGAGTTGACCGCAGTTGACCGCAAAGGGGTGGCATCACCGTGCCGGCCAGTACAGCGCCTCAAGTGCCTCCCCAGAACGTCCCGAACGAGGACATCCAGACCGAGACCCCCGATCCCACCGCCCCGCCCGCCAGAACCCGGGGCGCGGACACCAGGGCGCTCACACAGGTGCTCTTCGGGCAGCTCAAGGACCTGGAGCCGGGCACTCCGGAACACCGCAGGGTGCGCGCCGCGTTGATCGAGGCGAATCTGCCGCTGGTGCGGTACGCCGCCGCCCGGTTCAGGAGCCGCAACGAGCCGATGGAGGACGTCGTCCAGGTCGGCACCATCGGCCTGATCAACGCCATCGACCGGTTCGACCCGGAACGCGGTGTCCAGTTCCCGACCTTCGCGATGCCCACCGTGGTCGGCGAGATCAAACGTTACTTCCGGGACAACGTGAGGACCGTCCATGTCCCCCGCCGGCTGCACGAACTCTGGGTCCAGGTCACCGGCGCCACCGAGGACCTGACGACCGCTCACGGGCGCTCCCCCACCACGGGCGAGATCGCCGAACGGCTGAAGATCTCCGAGGACGAGGTGCTGGCCTGCATCGAGGCGGGGCGCTCGTACCACGCGACCTCCCTGGAGGCCGCCCAGGAGGGCGACGGGCTGCCCGGACTCCTCGACCGGCTCGGTTACGAGGACCCCGCACTGGCCGGCGTCGAGCACCGCGATCTCGTACGGCATCTCCTCGTCCAGCTGCCCGAGCGCGAACAGCGCATCCTTCTGCTGCGCTACTACAGCAACTTGACCCAGTCTCAGATCAGCGCCGAGCTGGGCGTGTCCCAGATGCATGTGTCAAGACTTCTGGCGAGAAGCTTCGCCCGACTCCGATCCGCAAATAGGATCGAGGCGTAGTCGGAACGGGTAGACCGCAGGGAGAGCGGTTCTGGCGGCGTAAAAGCCCTACACCCCTTGTTATCTGCACAGACACGGCGCTGACTTGTCGACATGTCACTACAGCGCGTTGCCGACATGTGACATTCTGCTGGAACCGCGTTTGCCGCAGCCTCGCCTCCGGTATTCAGGTGGAGGCTGCGTTCCTCCGATGGTCGCGGTCACCGCGACCGTCCGCGACCTCAAGGGGGTGGCATGTCCGCAGAACAGGGCAGCTCGAAGGTGCTCACGCTCACGAAGAGCGTGTCGGCACCCGCCGTGCTCACCAGCTCGTCGGAAGCCATCGACACCCGTACTCTGTCCCGCTCCCTGTTCCTGCGGCTCGCCGCGCTGGGACCCGCACCGGGCCCCGAGGGAACGGACAGCCCGGAGCGGGCGTACGTGCGGGACACACTCATCGAGCTCAACCTCCCGCTGGTGCGGTACGCCGCGGCGCGGTTCCGGAGCCGTAACGAGCCGATGGAGGACATCGTCCAGGTCGGCACGATCGGCCTGATCAAGGCGATCGACCGGTTCGACTGCGAACGGGGCGTGGAGTTCCCGACCTTCGCGATGCCCACCGTCGTCGGGGAGATCAAGCGGTTCTTCCGCGACACCTCCTGGTCGGTACGGGTGCCCCGTCGCCTCCAGGAGCTGCGGCTCGCCCTCACCAAGACCAGCGACGAGCTCTCCCAGAAGCTCGACCGCTCGCCGACCGTGCCGGAGCTGGCCAAGGCGCTCGGGGTCTCCGAGGAGGACGTGGTCGACGGTCTGGCCGTCGGCAACGCCTACACCGCCTCCTCGCTGGACTCCCCCTCGCCCGAGGACGACGGCGGCGAGGGCTCGCTCGCCGACCGCCTGGGGTACGAGGACGCGGCGCTGGAAGGCGTCGAGTACCGCGAGTCCCTGAAGCCGCTGCTCGCCAAACTCGCCCCGCGCGAACGCCAGATCATCATGCTGCGCTTCTTCGCCAACATGACCCAGTCGCAGATCGGCGAAGAGGTCGGCATCTCGCAGATGCACGTCTCCCGGCTGCTCACACGCACACTCGCCCAGCTCAGGGAAGGGCTGATCGCCGACTGACCCGGTGCCGTCGGCACAAGGGTTCCGAATTGACGGACCGTCAGCCACACTGGCGCGATGCGACGTCAGACAATCGGCTCGACCGGCCGCCGGGGCACCGTGATCGCCGCCTCGGCGGCCGTGCTGTGTCTGGGCGGCACCCTGGCCGCCTGCGCGGGCGGCGCGGGCGACGGCGACGGATACGCGGCCGTGGGAGCCGCCGCAGGCCCTGAGAGGACGCCCGAGGGCGCCCGAGCCCCTTCGGGGCGGGTGACGCTGATCCCGCTGGACGAGGCCGGGATCGGCGGACCAGGGGGCGGCGGAAAGGGCAGCGGGAACCCCGGGGACAGCGCCGAAGGCGCCGGAAGCGGTCCCTCCGGCCGCGCGGGCGCGGCGGGAGGCGGCTCGGGGGGAGCGACCGGCCCCGGAGGTCCGGGCGTGCTCCCGGGGGCATCCGGCGGGCCCGGAACACCCGGTTCCCCGCCGGCACAGGGAGGCGGCACGGGCGGAACGGGCGGTGGTGCGGGAGGCGGCACGGGAGGCGGCGCCTCTCCCGGCGCACCGTCCACCACCCCCGGCACGCCCAGCACCCCCGGCACACCTGCTCCGCCCACTCCGGCGGTGCTGAAGATCGGCACCCCGGAGCGCACCCCTGCCGACAAGCGCTGGTGCGAGAACGTGAGCGTGGAGTTCCGCAACACCGGCGGCTCACCGGCGCGCTCGGGCACCGTCACCTTCGCCACGCACATCATCGGTGCGCTGGGGGTCGACTGGGCCACGATCGAGTCGACGCAGCCGCTGCCCGCGCCGGTCGGCGCGGGAGCGGTGCGGAAGAAGACGTACACCGTCTGTGTGGACGCCTGGCGGGTTCCCCTGGGGATGCGTGTCGAGACCCAGGACGTCACCGCCGTATGGAAGTGAGACACCCGCGTGCGCGCGGGTGCCCCGGTACGGGACCGGCCGGACGGCGGAGGGTCAGCTGAGCGCGAGCCAGGCGACCGCGCCGAGGACGACGACGACCGCTACGACCGCCGCGATCACCCCGGCCTTCGGCCCGGACGAGGTCGCCGCCGGCTGCTGCCGGCGCTGCGGCTCGCCCTCGTCGACAAAGGCGCGGAACATCTGCGTGCTGCCCGCCGGGTCGTGATTGCCCTCGGGGCCCTGCTGAGGGGCGTGGGGGTTGTGTGCCATGGGGCAGGACCCTAGCGAACTCGGACGTACGGCCCAACCCCCGGGGCCCGCAGGGAGGGTGGCCGCCGGGTACACATCACCTCTTTACGTCCGGCCGGGATGCCTTCTCGTTCCGTTCGGCGGGGACCATCCGGTGACGTACGGCCGGGGCGTCTCCGCCGACGCTGGGCCGGGGCGCCTCCGTTCGCGTACGGCGGGGCGCCTCCGCCGACGTACGGCGAGGTGCCTCCGCCGACGTACGGCGGGTGCCTCCCCCCGTCGCACCCGGGTCCTCCGCGGCCCGGCCGTACGGCGCCGGCGTGACGCGGGACACAGCCGGTGCGGGGTGGGCCATGGGGCCGCCGGGCGCTTGACCGGGACCCTACGGAGGCTTTTGCCTTCCTTTACTTCTGCAAGCCCGTTTTCGTTTGCCTGCGGCAACCAACGAATCTATGGTTGCCCTAAGCAACAAGATTTCGGTGAGTCTGTCTGGGGGTCCCGTGGCCAAGCGGAGCCAGTACGAAGAACTGGCCCGACAGCTCAGCGCCGTCGGAGCCGTCAAGCGCGGACTCGCCCGGCTCCTTCCCTCCGAGTGTCCCGGTGGCTCCGCCGCCGTGCTGGCGCTCCTGGCTCAGCACGGCGAGATGCGCATCAGCAGACTCGCCGAGCTGCTGGCCGTGGACATGTCGGTGACCAGTCGTCATGTCGCCCATGTGGCTTCACACGGCTGGATCGAACGGTCTCACGACCCTGCGGACAAGAGGTCCCGCATCCTGCGGCTGACCCCCGCCGGCACCGAGCAGCTCGATGAGCTGACCCGGCGGACCACCGAAATGTTCGCCCGCAATCTTCAGGACTGGTCCGACGACGAAGTCGGACAGCTCAACTCGCTGTTGGCCCGGCTGCGCGACAGCTTCGCCTGTCGCGGCTCCGGTGGATGCGCCCCCGGAACACACACCGGTGACTGCCGCACCCGGCCGTCCGACGACGCGCACACCCGTACTCCTGTGTAACAGAAGCAAAGAGAAGGAACTTCATGGCTACGACCACACCAACCGGTGTGCGGGGCGGCCACGCCAAGCACGGCGGCGCCGACGCCGCCGACGGCACGCCGATGACACACCGGCAGATCATGGAAGCGCTGACCGGGCTCCTGCTCGGCATGTTCGTCGCGATCCTGTCGTCGACGGTCGTTTCCAACGCCCTGCCGGAAATCATCTCCGACCTCGGCGGCGGCCAGAGCGCGTACACCTGGGTCGTCACGGCCTCGCTCCTGGCCATGACCGCCACCACCCCCCTGTGGGGCAAGCTCTCCGACCTGTTCAGCAAGAAGCTGCTGGTCCAGATATCCCTGGTCATCTACGTCGCGGGCTCGGTCGTGGCCGGCATGTCGACCAGCAGCGGCATGCTCATCGCCTGCCGTGTCGTACAGGGCATCGGTGTCGGCGGGCTCTCCGCCCTCGCGCAGATCGTGATGGCCGCGATGATCGCCCCGCGTGAGCGCGGGCGCTACAGCGGCTACCTCGGCGCCGTCTTCGCCGTCGCCACCGTCGGCGGCCCGCTCCTCGGCGGTGTCATCACCGACACCAGCTGGATGGGCTGGCGCTGGTGCTTCTACGTGGGTGTGCCGTTCGCGGTCATCGCTCTGATCGTGCTCCAGAAGACCCTGAAGCTCCCGGTCGTCAAGCGCGAGGTCAAGGTCGACTGGTCGGGCGCGTTCTTCATCAGCGCCGCCGTCTCGCTGCTGCTGCTCTGGGTGACCTTCGCGGGCGACAAGTACGACTGGATCTCCTGGCAGACGTACACGATGCTCGGCGGCACCGTCGTCCTCATCGGCCTCTTCCTGCTCATCGAGTCCAAGGCCAGCGAGCCGATCATCCCGCTGCGCCTCTTCCGCAACCGCACGATCACGCTGGCCTCGGTGGCCTCGCTGTTCGTCGGTATCGCGATGTTCGCGGGCACCGTCTTCTTCAGCCAGTACTTCCAGCTGGCGCGCGGCAAGTCGCCGACGATGTCCGGCGTCATGACGATCCCGATGATCGCGGGTCTGTTCCTCTCCTCGACCATCTCGGGCCAGGTCATCACCAGGACGGGCCGCTGGAAGGCCTGGCTGGTCAGCGGTGGCTTCCTGGTCACCGCCGGCCTCGGGATGCTCGGCACCATCCGGTACGACACCGAGTACTGGCACATCGCGGTCTACATGTTCGTGATGGGCCTCGGCATCGGCATGATGATGCAGAACCTGGTCCTCGCCACGCAGAACCAGGTCGCCCCCAGCGACCTCGGCGCGGCCAGCTCCGTCGTCACCTTCTTCCGTTCGCTCGGTGGTGCGATCGGTGTCTCGGCGCTCGGCGCCGTCATGGCGAACCGCGTCACCCACTACGTCAAGGACGGCCTCGCGGAGCTCGGTCCCGAGGGAGCCGCCATGGGCCACGGCGGTACCAGCGGCGGGGGCATCCCCGACCTGGACGCACTGCCCGGCCCGATCCGTACGGTCGTCGAGTCCGCGTACGGCCACGGCGTCGGCGATGTCTTCCTCTACGCCGCTCCGGCCGCGCTCATCGCCTTCATCGTGACGATCTTCATCAAGGAGGTCGCGCTGAAGACGAGCGCCGCGAACGAGGCCCCGGCCACGGCCCAGTCCTCCGCGCCGGTGCCCGCCCCGGCCTCCGCGCCCGTCCCGGCTCCGGTCCCCGCCCTGGTCGGGGCAGAGGCTCCGGCATCGGCATCGGTGTCAGCTCCGGCATCGGCGTCGGCCACGGCACTGGCACCTGTCGCCGGTACGGGTCCGGCGGCGCTCTCGCCCGAAGCTCCCATGGCCACCGTCCAGGGCACTGCGGTGCACGGTGTGGTGCGCGGCGCCGAAAACGCGCCCGTCGCCCGCGCCGCCGTCACACTGATCTCGCTGGGCGGCCGGCAGCTGGGCCGCTCCGTCGCCCGCGCCGACGGCGGCTACCGCCTGGACGCGCCGGGCCCCGGCTCGTACGTCCTGATCGCGTCCGCCGACGGTTTCCAGCCGCAGGCGACCACCGCGGTCGTCGGCGAGGAGCCGCTGGCCTTCGACATCCTGCTGGTCGGTACGAGCGGTCTCGCCGGAACCGTCAGGGCCGCCGAGTCCGGTACGCCGGTCGGGAGCGCCATGGTCATCGTGACCGATGTACGCGGCGACGTGCTGGCCACCGGCACGTCCGGTGAGACGGGCGAGTTCGCGTTCGGCGAGCTGGTTCCCGGTGCGGTGACCGTCGCGGTCAACGCCGCGGGCTTCCGCCCGCTCGCCCTGCCGGTGGAGATCGGCGGCCAGGGTGTCACCCGGATCGACGCCGCCCTCCGGGCCGGTGCGCTGGTCCAGGGTGTCGTACGGGCCGGTTCCGCGCGGGCCCCGCTGCCCGACGCACGGGTCACCCTGATCGACGCGGCGGGCAATGTGGTCGCCACCTCGACGACCGGCCAGGACGGGGCGTACGCCTTCACCGACCTGGACGCGGGTGAGTACTCGGTCATCGCGACCGGCTACCCGCCGGTGGCCGGCTCGCTGACCGTGACCGGTCACGGGGTCGACGGCCACGACATCGAGCTCGCCCACCCCGGCGAGTGAACCGGTAGTCCGCGGCGACGCGGATACCCCGGGATCAGAGGTATCCCGGGTGACAAGACCCCTGGCGGAACGGCACTCCCAGCGGAGAGGCTGTCCCGGCCGGTGGAAAAGGGCCCCGGCGGTGGGGACGGCAGGCAGGGGACGGCCTGCCGCCCCCGCCCCGGGGCCCGACTCATTTGACCCACCGGGTCGAGAAGCAAGGAGAGAACACGGGATGGCACTTCGCGCACAGGTACGAACGCGGGACGGCTGGGCGGTCCAGCACGCGGTCGTCACGGTCACCGACATGACCGGCACCCAGGTGCTGCGGGCCGCCGCCGACGAGAACGGTGCCGTCCGTACCGACGGCAGCCTGCCGGCCGGCGCGTACACGGTGATCGTCACCGCGGTCGGGTACGCCCCCGCCGCCTCCACCGCACTCGTCACGGCCAGTGGCCTGATCTCCGCCGGGCAGATCGTGCTGGCCCGGCAGGGCGGCGTGGAGCTTCCGCCGCCGGGCGCCTGGTCGCTGGACCCGGCGCACTGCTCGGTGGCCGCGGTGGCCCAGCACCTGGGGATCTCCAGCGTGCACGGCCGGTTCACCGAGTTCGGCGGGCGGATCGAGATCGCCGAGGACGTCTCCCGGTCCCGGGTGGACGCCGTCATCGGTGCGGCCAGCATCGAGACGGGCAACGGCATGCGGGACAAGCACCTGCGCTCGCCCGACTTCCTGGACGTGGACCGGTTCCCGGAGATCACCTACCGCTCCAGCGGGCTGACCCCGGCGGGACCCGACCGCTGGACCGTGCACGGCGAACTGTCGATGCACGGCGTCGCGCGGGCCATCGACCTGGACCTCAGCTACCTGGGCACCGGCCCCGACCCGTGGGGCGGGGTACGCGCGGCCTTCCACGCCACGGCCGAGCTGCGCCGCGACGACTTCGCCATGAACTACAACCAGGTGGTGCAGGCGGGCATCTCGGCGATCGGGACGACGCTGCGCGTGGAGCTGGACATCCAGGCCGTACAGGGCGAGGCCCTGCCGTCGTAGGGCGCGGCCCTGCCGTCGTGGGCGAGGCGGGAGGCGGTCCCGCGCCGCGGGGGCGGTCCCGCGCCGCGGCTGCGCCGCCGTACGGGACCGCCGCCGTAGGGTTGGCTCCATGGCACCCGCACCCGGAATCGCGACCAACACCACCGTGGAACTCGACGAGTTGCTGGCCTTCGTACGGCCCAGGCACCGGGCGGTCCTGCTGACCACCCGGTCCGACGGCCGCCCCCAGGGCTCCCCGCTCACCTGCGGCGTCGACGACGCCGGCCGGATCGTCATGTCGACCTACCCCGAACGGGCCAAGACCCGCAACGCGAAGCGGGACGACCGGGTGAGCGTGATCGTCCTGTCGGACGAGTGGAACGGGCCGTGGGTGCAGATCGACGGTTCGGCCGAGGTGATCGACTCACCGGATTCGGTCGAGCCGCTCGTCGAGTACTTCCGGAACATCTCCGGTGAGCACCCCGACTGGGACGAGTACCGGGCGGCGATGGTGAAGCAGGGGAAGTCGATCATCCGGGTCACCCCGGAGCGCTGGAGCCCGATCGCCACCGGCGGCTTCCCCGCCCGTCTCGCCCCCGGGAACTGACGCCCGCGTGGCTGTTTCCCCCGGCGGCGTCCCGGACCCGGACCTGCTCGCGCGGGCCCGGCTCCTCACCGCGCCGTCCCTCGACGCCTCCCTGGTGCGCGAGGTGGAACGGATCACCGGGCGCCGCGCGGAGCCCATGGGCAGTGCCCCGCCGGACGGTCCCCATCTCTGTGTCGGCGCGGCGCTGCCGGACGCCTGGCGCACCGGACGCCTGGTGTGGTTCCACAGCGTCAACGCGGGGACGGACGCGCTGCTCTCCGGTCCCTGGCCCGCCGGGGCACTGCTCACCCGGACCGTCGGACGGATGGGCGAGCGGATCGCGCAGTACGTGCTGGCCTGGGTCCTCGCCGAGTGCCAGTCCGTACCCGAGTTCACGGCGCAGCACGCGCGGGCCGAGTGGCGTCGTCTCCCGTCCGAACTCGCCGCCGGGCAGACGGCCCTGATCTACGGGACCGGCCGGATCGGTGCGGCCGTCGCCGGACTGCTGCGCGGGTGCGGAATCCGGACGGTGGGCGTGGCCCGTACCGCGCGTGCCGTGCCGCCGCCGGGCTTCGACCGGGTGATCGGGGCCGGTGAGGACAGCGGCGCACTCGCCACCGCGCGGTGGGTGGTGTCCGCCCTGCCGCTGACCGGGGCGACGGAGGGGTTCTTCGGCGCGAACCGGTTCGCGGCCGTGCGGGGGGCCACGTTCGTCAATGTGGGCCGGGGCGCGACGGTGGACATGGGGGCGCTGGAGACCGCGCTGCGGGACGGTTCGGTGCGGCGGGCGGTGCTCGACGTGCTCCCCGGGGAACCGGCCGCGCCCGGGGACCGGTGCTGGCGGCTGCCCCGTACGGTGATCACCTCGCACTCCGCGGGGATCACCGCCGACGAGGACGTGGCCACGGACTTCGGCACCTGCTGGGGTGACCTCCGCGAGGGCCGCGTGCCCCGTCTGGCCGTGGACGTGGGCCGGGGGTACTGAGAGCCGCCTCCGGGCACGGAGGTTACGGGGATGCCGTCGCGGCGTCCGCGCCCGCGTCCGCCGCCGTGCCCACCGCCGCGTCCGTGCCGGTGCCCGTGTCCGTGCCGGTGCCCGCATCCGTGCTCCCGCCCGGGTCCGGGTCGCCCTCGGACCCGGCCTCGGCGCTGTCGCGGTCGCGCATCGCCTCGATGCCCGCGATCAGCATGTCCATCGCGAACACGTAGTCCAGCTCGCGCATGTCCGCGACCGTCTCGCCGCCGCGGGCGTCCATCAGGTCCTGCGAGGTGGTGACGATCTCCCGCAGCTTCGGCTGGGCCCGGATCGTGCCCAGGGCCTGCTGGTAGTAGTCGTCCTCGGTGAGTCCCGCGCCCTTGGCCCGCTCGACGAAGTGGCCCTCGATGGTGCCGAATCCGTAGACGAACTGGAAGACGGCCGACAGCGCGCCGGACTGGTGCTTGAGGGGCAGACCGGTGGCCCGGATGACGTCCTGGACGGCGTACGAGAAGAGCATGGAGTGCGGGCCGATGTTGAGGAAGTGACCCGCCAGCGGGGACAGCCAGATGTGGCGGACGATCAGTTCGCGGTAGCTGCGTGCCAGCTCGCGCAGCCGGTCGCGCCAGTCGCCGTCCTCGCGCGGGCGCCCGATCTCGGCGTAGACCAGGTCCATGGCCAGCTCCAGCAGGTCGTCCTTGGTGTCGACGTACCAGTAGAGGGACATCGCGGTGACATCCAGCTCGGCGGCCAGCCGGCGCATGGAGAACTTGGCCAGGCCCTCGGCGTCCAGCAGCCGGATGGTCGCCGCGGTGATCTTGTCCCGGTCCAGACCCGCCGGGGAGTCGGCCCTGCGGGCGCGCGAGGTGTCCCGTTGGTCCAGCCATACGCTGGTCCTCGCGGGGTTGTTCGCACGATCGGCCGCGGACACCATGGCGCACTCTCCTCGTCTTGCCGGCGGAACGAGCCGGTGGCGGACGCACGTACCGGAAGGTGAACGTCCGGTACATGCGTCCCATCCGATGCTATGCCGCCGGACCGGTCGAGTCTGCCCGAGCGGACACCTCCCGGTCAGCACCGGTACCGGAACCGGAAGCAGAAACGGAAGCGGGAGGCGAGGCGGGACCGGGACCGGAACCGGAGGCAGAACCCGCGCCCGCCGCTTCGGCACGTTCGGCCCTGCGCAGCAGGAACGCGGCGGTCAGTCCGCCGATCAGTACCGCCGCGGCACCGACCAGCTGGCTGGTCTCCAGACCCGAGGCGAAGGCGTCCTTGATGCCCTGCGCCTCCGACTCGCTGCCGGCGGCGGCGAGGGCGGCGGGCAGCGAGGCCGCACCGGCGGCCGCGGGCACGACGGCGACGAACCGGGAGTTGAGCACGGCGCCGAGCACGGCGACCCCGAGCCCGTTTCCGAACTCGCCGAGGGTGCCGTTGACCCCGGCACCCACACCCGCCTTCTCCGGCGGGATGGCGCTCATGATGGCGTTGGCCATCGCGGGCATGGCGAACGCGATGCCCGCCCCCATCATGACCAGGCCGAGCAGCATGCCCGCGTAGTCGTCGCCGCCGAGCACCGCGATGGCCGCGAGGCCGGCCGAGAGACCGGTCATCCCGAAGACGATGGTGAGCGGTGTCCCCAGCCTGGGCACGAGCCAGGCGCCCACTCCGGTGAGGTTGAGGACGACCACGGTGATGGCGAGCGGAGCCGTACGAAGACCGGCTTCCAGGGGCTCGTAACCGAGCACGAACTGAAGGTGCTGGGTGAGCAGGAACAGCGATCCGCTCATCCCGAAGGCGACCAGGACCGCGCCCCCGACCGCGCCGACGAACTTCTGGTTCCGGAAGAAGTGCATGTCCAGCATCGGGTTCGGAATGCGCAGCTCCCACAGGACGAACCCGGCGAGGACGACGACGCCGACCAACACCGTCAGCAGCACCTGTCCGGAGGCCCAGCCGTGTTCCGGCCCGGAGATGATCGCGTACACGACGGCGGTCATGCCGATGGTGGAGAGCAGGGCGCCGAGCAGATCGGGGCGGTCGCCCTGCGGGTTCTTGGACTCCGGTACGAGACGGACGACGGCGATCAGGCCGATCACCGCGACCGGGATGTTGATCAGGAAGATCGCGCCCCACCAGTAGTGGTCGAGCATGAACCCGCCGAGGAGCGGGCCGACGGCGAAGCCGAGCGAGTTGACGGTCGCCCAGAGGCCGATCGCCTTCACGCGCTCGCTGTCGTCGAAGATCTGGACGATGACGGCGAGGGTGGTGGTGATCAGCAGCGCACCGCCGATGCCCATACCGGCGCGGGCGGCGATGAGCTGGCCGGAGGTCTGCGAGAGCCCGGCGGCCAGCGATCCGATCCCGAACAGGGCGAGGCCCGCGACCAGCAGCTTCTTGCGCCCGTACCGGTCGGCCGAGCTGCCCGCGGTGAGCAGCAGGCCCGACTGCACGAGCGAATAGGCGTTGATCATCCACTGCACATCGGCCGTGGAGGCGTCCAGTTCCGTGGTGAGGGAGGGGATCGCGACGTTCAGAACGGTGTTGTCGAGCAGCACGGTGAGCTGGGCGAGGCAGATGACGCCGAGGATCAGCCAGCGCTGCGGGTGGCCCCGGGGGGCGAGGTCTTTGGGCTCGGCGGCGGTTGCCGTCATGCGGGCTCCTTGCGCTCCAGCGCGACTTGTACAGCGTATGGGAGGGACGCCATACACCGTATGGGATGTCCTGTACGCCGTACAAGTCGGTTTGGTGTGGGCGCGCCGGGTGCCGGGAGCCCGGCACCCGGGGGCCCGGCCCCGGCATCTGGAATCGCCGCGTCGGGCAGCGGAAAACGCCTGCCACGCCTGCCCCGGAACCGACAGGGCCGGCTCCGGGGCAGGTCGAGGGATGGGGCGGGTCGCGCCGTGGGGCGGGTCAGGTGGTGGGCTGGGTCAGGTCGTAGAAGGTGGAGCTGCCGACGGTGACCTCCTCGAAGTTCTCCGTCACCCATGAGGAGATCTGCGATGACGTCCCGGCACCGCCCATACCTCCGCCGCCCATACCGCCTCCGCCGCCGCCTCCTCCCGAGATGAAGTAGTGGATCCTGCCGTCCGCCACGTACTTCTTGAACTGTGCGAGGGTCGGGGCGGGGTCGCTCCCGTTGAATCCGCCGATCGCCATCACCGGGTCCCCGGTGGCGAGTTGATAGCTCGCGGCGTTCTGCGCGCCGACGGCGGCGGCCGACCAGGTGTAGTCGTCGGCGTCCTTCTCCAGCAGTTTCCTGGCCTCGGCACTGACGGACGCGCCGTTCAGCAGCCCACCCATGCCGCCGCCGTCCATGCCGTCCATGCCGCCCGTGCCGCCCTCGCCCATGGCCCCGGGCGGGGTGCCGGGAACAGCGCCCTGCCGACTGTTGCCCTGCCCCTGGCCCGGTCCTTGACCCTGGCCCTGGCCCGGTCCCTGGCCAGGACCGCCGCCGGTCGGTGGCTGTCCCGGAGGCTGCGTCCCGCCGCGCGTTCCATCGCCGTCGCCCCGGGCGCCGCCGCCACCGGGACCGCCCCGGCCGCCTCCGCCCGGCCCGCCGAAACCGCTCGCGCCCGACGGTCCCGCCGTCACGATCGACCCCTGGTGCCCGGTGTTCAGCGTGCTGACCGTGTACGCGGCGGGCCCCGCCAGCGAGGCGGCGCAACTCAGCGCCACCGCGGCGAGCGCGAGCCGACGCCCGGCCCGTCCGGCGAGCAGCAGCCCGGCCGCACCCACCAGACCACCGGTCAGGACGGCCCACCGCAGCCAGGGCAGGTGGTCCGGGGTGCGCCCCAGCAGGACGTACGACCAGATGACCGTGACGGCGACGGTGGCGGCGAGCACGCCGCGCGCCCACCACGTGGACCGTTCCTCCCACAGGACCGTGGCGCCCATGCCGACGAGAGCGGCGATGTACGGTGCCAGCGCCACCGTGTAGTACTGGTGGAAGATCCCCGCCATGAAGCTGAAAACGACCGCGGTCATCAGCAGCGAGCCGCCCCAGGCGAGGAAGGCCGCACGGGCCGTGTCCGTCCGCTTCGCCTTCCGGGTCAGCCAGGCACCCGCGGCCAGCAGGATCAGCGCGGCGGGCAGAAGCCACGAAATCTGGCCGCCGATCTCGGAGTTGAACATCCGGCCGATGCCGGTCTCCCCCCAGCCGCCGCCCTGGCCACCACCCCGGCCGCCGCCTCCGACGCTGCCCGTCTCCTCGCCGTTGATCCGGCCGAGACCGTTGTAGCCGAAGGTGAGTTCCAGGAACGAGTTGTTCCGGGAGCCACCGACGTACGGTCGTGAGGAGGCGGGCCACAGCTCGACGATCGCCACCCACCAGCCGCCCGCGACGACCACCGTGAGGGCGGACAGGGCGAGTTGGCCGAGCCTTCTGCGTACGGAGCCGGGCGCGAACACCGCGTACAGCACTGCCAGCGGCGGCAGGATCAGGAAGGCCTGCAGGGTCTTCGTCAGGAACGCGAGCCCGACCGCGGCCCCCGCCCAGACCAGCCACTTCGTTCCACCGTTCTCCATCGCCCGCAGGACGCAGTAGACCGTGACGGTCATCAGGAGCGCGAGCAGGGCGTCCGGGTTGTTGAAGCGGAACATCAGCGCGGCGACCGGGGTCAGCGCGAGGACCGCGATGGCGGTCAGTCCGGCGGCAGCGCCGAAGCGGCGGCGGACGGCGGCGTACAGCACGGCGGCCGTGGCCACGCCCATCAGCACCTGCGGGACGAGGATCGCCCAGGAGCTGAGCCCGAAGAGACGTACGGACAGGGCCATCGGCCAGAGGGTCGCCGGGGGTTTGTCGACGGTGATGGCGTTGGCGGCGTCCAGCGAGCCGAAGAAGAACGCCTTCCAGCTCTGGCTGCCGGCCTGAACAGCGGCGGAGTAGAAGGAATTGGCGTAGCCGGAGGCGCTGAGATTCCACAGGTACGCCAGCCCCACGAGAAGCAGCAGCCCGAGGAACGCGGGCTTCACCCAGCGGGCGTCGGCGGCCGCCGGAGGGCTCGGGGCGGACGGCGGCGCGGGGAGCGGCGGGGGAACCGGCGGGGTGGTGCTCGTGGTCATCGGGTGTTCCTCATGTCATCCGTACGCGGGTCGGTGCGCCGGTCCGGGAAGACCCAGGCGCGGAAGAGCAGGAAGCGCAGCACCGTCGCCGCGAGGTTGGCCGCGATCAGCACGGCGAGTTCCGTGCCGTGCGAGGGCGATCCCGTGGCCGCCCCCAGCGCGGCGAGCGAGCCGCTGGTCAGCGCGAGGCCGATGGCGAAGACCACGAGCCCCTGGGCCTGATGGCGTACGGCACCGCCCCGGCCGCGTACGCCGAAGGTGAGCCTCCGGTTGGCCGACGTATTGGCGACGGCAGACACCAGCAGCGCTCCGGCGTTGGCGGTCTGCGGGCCGAAACCCATCCGGAACAGCGTGTACAGGGCGAGGTAGAAGAGTGTGGACAGGGCGCCCACGACGCAGAACCCGACCAGTTGGCGGGCCAGCGCTCCCGGCACCCCGGGCAGTGCGCGGTCGCGCGGGTCGTCCCCGAAGGGCCGGGCGAGCCGGTCCAGCGGCAGGGCGCCCACGGCCAGCGCCCGCCCCACCCGCCACACGCCCTTCAGGTCCTCGGTCGCCGTGCGCACGATGTGGACGGTGGAGTCGGGGTCGTCGACCCAGTCGACCGGCACCTCGTGGATACGCAGCCCGGCCCGCTCGGCGAGCACCAGCATCTCGGTGTCGAAGAACCATCCGGTGTCCTCGACCATCGGCAGCAGCCGTTCGGCGACCTCGCGCCGGATGGCCTTGAATCCGCACTGGGCGTCGCTGAAGCGGGCGGCCAGCGACGAGCGCAGGATGAGGTTGTAGGCACGAGAGATGAACTCCCGCTTCGACCCGCGCACCACCCGTGAACTGCGCGCCAGCCGCGAACCGATGGCCAGGTCGGAGTGGCCCGAGATCAGGGGGGCGACCAGCGGGAGCAGCGCGTTCAGGTCGGTCGACAGGTCGACGTCCATATAGGCGAGGACCGGGGAGTCGGAGTGCGACCACACGGTACGCAGCGCCCGGCCGCGCCCCTTCTCCTCCAGCCGGTACGACCGCACCTCCGGGAGAGCCGCGGCGAGGGCCGCCGCCACCTGGGGCGTGCGGTCGGTGCTCGCGTTGTCCGCGACGGTGATGCGGAAGCGGTACGGGAAGGTGCGGGCCAGATGGTCGTACAGGCGCAGGACGCCGGGTTCGAGGTCCCTCTCCTCGTTGTGGACGGGGACCACGACGTCGAGCACGGGGACGCCGGGCGCATCGGCCCCGCCCCTCTCGCCCCTCTCGCCCCTCTCGCCGGTCTCGCCCCTCTCGCCGGTCTCGCCGGCCAGGAGATGCTCCCTGGCCGGCAGACCGCTGGTGACTCCGCCGCTACCGCTACTACTACTGCTGCTGCCGCTACTACTGCTGCTCCGGAGGCTGTCGGTTCGCATGTCATCGACATTCGCCAACCGCCCTGTCACACCCGTGTGCTGAGCCTGTGCCCGCCCTGTGAGTCACCGGCTCCGGGCCGTGTGCCGGCCGGGTCGCCGGGTCCCGTGTCTGCCGGTCCGGTCGGCAGCTCGACGACGAAGACCGTGCGGCCCGGCTCCGAACGCACCTCCACCTGCCCGCCGTGCGCGACCACGACGGCCTGCACGATGGCGAGCCCCAGCCCGGTGGAACCCGCGCCGCGCGAGCGGGACGCGTCACCCCGGGCGAAGCGTTCGAAGACGTGCGGCAGCAGCTCGGCCGGGATTCCGGGCCCGTCGTCCTCGACCTCCAGCGTCACCCGGGGCCGCTCGGCGGACGCCGCCAGCACCCGGACGGTGACGGTGGTCCCGGGCGGGGTGTGCGTACGGGCGTTGGCCAGGAGGTTGACCAGCACCTGCTGGATACGGGGCGGATCGGCCCGTACGGCCGTGGGAGCGTCCGGCAGCTCCAACCGCCAGCGATGCCCGGCCCCGCCCCCCGGCCCGGCGCCCTCCCGCTCGCTCGCCTTGTCCACCTCACGCGCCTTGTCCACCTCACGCGCCTCGTTCACCTCACGCGCCTCGTCCGCCACGCGCGCGTCGCTGACCGCGTCGACGACGAGCGGCAGCAGATCGGTGCTCTCGTCACCGAGCGGCCGCCCGGCATCGAGCCGTGCCAGCAGCAGGAGATCCTCCACCATCCCCGTCATCCGCCGCGCCTCGGACTCGATCCGCCCCAGCGCGTGGCGGGTGTCGGGGCCGGTGTCCTCACGGCCCCGCCGGGTCAGCTCGGCGTACCCGCGGATCGAGGCCAGCGGGGTGCGCAGCTCATGGCTGGCGTCGGCGACGAACTGCCGTACCCGCGTCTCGCTCTCCTGCCGCACCGCCAGCGCCGAACCGACGTGTCCCAGCATCCGGTTGAGCGCGGCGCCCACCTGACCGACCTCGGTGCGGGGGTCGGCCTCGGTCTCCGGGACCCGGTCGAACAGGGCCACCTCGCCGCTGTGCAGGGGGAGTTCTGAGACCCGGGTCGCGGTGGCGGCGACCCGGCGCAGCGGGCGCAGGGCGACCCCGACCATGGCGGCACCCACGATCCCGGCGGCGATGAGCCCGGCCGCGGTGACGCAGACCTCGACGAGGATCAGGGTGGTGAGGGCGCGGCTCACCTCGTCGCCGGGGATGCCGACCAGGACGGTGTGCCCGTCCGAAGTGGCGACGGCCTCCACCCGGTATGCGCCGAGGCCGGGCAGATCAATGCCGCGCGCCTCCCCGTCCGCCCCGTCCGCCCCGTCCGGCAACCCGCCCATGAGCCCGTCGGCCAGCGCGCTCTCCAGCGCGGCCCGCTGGGCGCCGGTCAGTGGCTCGGGGGCGCTCTCCTGGGCGAGCTGACCACTGTCCTCGACCACCTTCGAGTCGGTGACGGCCCCGTCGACGATCACGGCCCCGAAGGTGCCGAAGGGCTGGCCGCCCCCGCCGATGAAGCCCAGCGTCCGGTTGCCGCGGAGACCGGTGGGAAGCGGCGCGGGGCCGGGCGGCCGCTCCGCGCGTACGGCGATGGAGTGCAGCTGGTCGTCGAGCTTGCCGTACATATAGCTGCGGAAGGCGATCGCGGTGACGGAGCCGATGACGGCGGCGACGACCGCGATGAGGGAGACGGCAGACACCACGAGCCGGGTCCGCAGCGTCCACGGTCCGCGCACGGCACCGCCGACCGGCCATGCCCGTCTCCGCGCGGCACCGCCGACCGGCCATGCCCGTCTCCGCGCGGCACCGCCGACCGGCCATGCCCGTCTCCGCGCGGCACCGCCCGCCCACCGCCGCGTCCGTCCCCTACTCACCGGGCTTGATGAGATACCCCGCCCCGCGCCGGGTGTGGATCATCGGCGTCCGTCCGGCATCGATCTTCTTGCGCAGGTAGGAGATGTAGAGCTCGACGACATTGGCCTGGCCGCCGAAGTCGTAGTTCCACACCCGGTCCAGGATCTGGGCCTTGCTGAGCACCCGGCGCGGATTGCGCATCAGGAAGCGCAGCAGCTCGAACTCGGTGGCCGTGAGGTGGATCGAGTCCCCGCCCCGGCTCACCTCGTGGCTGTCCTCGTCCAGCAACAGGTCGCCGACGACGAGCGTCGACTCGGCGCGTACCGTCGCCGCCGCCGTACCCGACCTCCGGATCAGCCCGCGCAGCCGCGCCACGACCTCCTCCAGGCTGAACGGCTTGGTCACATAGTCGTCGCCGCCCGCGGTGAGCCCCGCGATCCGGTCCTCCACCGCGTCCCGGGCGGTCAGGAAGAGGACGGGGACGTCGGAGTACTCCCGCCGCAGCCGGCCGAGGACGGACAGGCCGTCCATGTCGGGGAGCATCACATCGAGCACCACCGCGTCGGGGCGGAAATCGCGTGCCGCGCGTACGGCTCCGGCACCGTCCCCGGCGCTGCGCACGTCCCAGCCCTCGTACCGCAGGGCCATGGAGAGCAGCTCGGCGAGCGGCGCCTCGTCGTCCACGACCAGTACGCGCACGGGGCTGCGGTCCGGCCTGAGCAGTTCGGTACGCCCCTGGGGCGAGGTCGTCGTCGTCATGACCCCACCCTGCGAGGCGCGTCTGAGAGACGCCTGACCCGTTCCTGTGAATTCCCTGAGAAGCCCCGCCGGTGTCCGCGTCGGGGCTCAGCCGAACAACGCGCGCGCGTTTCCGTGGCACACGCCCCGCAGCCACGCGTCCCCCAGCCCCAGCCGCTCCAGCGCGTGCAGCTGATGGACGTACGGATAGGGGATGTTCGGGAAGTCGGTCCCCAGCAGGACGCGGTCACCGAGGTCCGCGAGCCGCGCCCGCTCCGCCGGCGGGAAGGGCGTGAAGCCCTCGGTGAAGTCGGTGAACGCCATCGTGGTGTCGAGCCGCACCTCCGGGTACGCCGCGGCCAGCGCCAGGAACTCCGCGTACTCCGGCATCCCCATGTGCGCCACCACGAGCCGCAGCCGGGGGTGCCGTGCCAGCAGTCTGCCGACCGGCTCGGGTCCGGTGTACGCACCCGGGGCGGGCCCGGACCCGCAGTGCATGACCACGGGGACCCCGGCCTCGGCCAGCAGCCCCCAGACGGGTTCCAGGAGCGGGTCGTTCGCGTCGTACGCACCGACCTGGAGGTGCGACTTGAAGACCCGGGCCCCCGCCTCCACGGCCTCCCGCACATACGTCTCCACACCCTCCTCGGGGAAGAAGGTGGCGGTGTGCAGGCAGTCGGGCACCCGCGCGGCGAAGTCCGCGGCCCAGCCGTTCAGCCAGCGGGCCATCCCCGCCTTGTGCGGATAGAGCATCGAGGTGAACCGGAGGACGCCGAACGAACGCAGCAGGGCGAGCCGTTCGTCCTCGTCGTGCCGGTAGGTGATCGGCCACTCCATGCCGGTCAGCGGCCCGGCGGAGTCGAAGTACGCCCACACCTTGCGCAGCACCCGCTCCGGCATGAAGTGCGTATGGACGTCGATGATCCCGGGGAGCCCGAGCCGCTCCCAGAAAGCCACGACCTCGTCCCGTTCCTGCCCCACGCGCGCTCCCTCGCCCTCACCGGCCGCCGACCGGCCCGCCATCAGAACAACCCACCCTGCACGCCGCCGCCCCCAATGTCGATGAGTGGGACACGTACTTCGCTTCCCGCGGGGCGCTCCGGGTCCACGGGGGAAGGGGAGGCCGACGGGCCCGCCGAGGACGTCGCCGAGGCCGGGGAGTCGTTCAGGGCACCCGGGGCCGCCGGAGCCGCCACGAGGTCCCAGCCGGTGATCAGCCGGGTGTCCAGCACCACCACCCCGCCGGCGCCCGCCCCGGCCGTCGCCAGATGCAGATCGGGCCCGGCCGCCGCGACGAGCCGCCCCGCGACGACCCCGCCGTCCACCAGCGCGCTCACGGCCCTGACCGCCTCCGGCGCGCCCTCCAGCCCGAACACCCCCACCTGGTCGACCGCCTCGAACGGCAGCCGCTCCAGCGACTCCGGCCAGCCGGCGCCCTCCAGCGCGACCGCCCGCCCGTACAGCTCCGCCACCTCGGCGGCCCGCTCCACCGCACCCGGCAGGGCTCCGCGCACGGCACGCTTCCTCGCGTACGGAATCCGGTCCGGCACCCCCAGCGCGGCCCGCAGCAACTCCTCGGTCCGCCGCGCCGCCATCAACGGCCCGCGCCCCAGCCAGCTGAACACCACGGCCCCCTGCTCCCGCAGCCGCGCCGCTCCCCGCTCCTCCCCGGTGATCCCGACCTTGACCATCCCGGGCCCGAACCACGCGAGATAGACGCGGTACGTGCGCGGGTCATCGGCGATCGTGTCGGCGGCCACCGAATGCGCCCGGTCCAGCCGCGCGCACTCCGCGCACCGCGCCCCGGTACTCCGCGCCGGCACCACCGCCCCCACCGGACACACGTTCCCCCGTGCCCCCACACAGTGCCGCTCCCCCACCGCGCGGAACCCGAGCTCCGCCCCGTACGTGAGCACGCTCACCCGCCGGGCGTCCCCTCTGCGCCACCCCAGCTCGGGACTCTCCCCCGGCCACCGCAGCCCGGTGCACAGCCACCCCATGTGCCGATACCTGCCCTCCACGGATCAAACGCGAGAGGCCCCCAGGATTTCTCCTGGGGGCCTCTGGCCTGCTGTGCACTCGGCAGGATTCGAACCTGCAACCTTCTGATCCGTAGTCAGATGCTCTATCCGTTAAGCTACGAGTGCTTGGCGTTCCGGGCTTTTCTGCCTGGTCGGCGTTGCGAGAACAACATTACATGACCTGTGCCGTGACGCGAAATCCATTAGCCATACCGCCGCTGAGCTGCGAAAACACCGTTTCGGGGCGGATCTCGGCCACCCTCTCGCACATTTTCGCCCCCACCGCCGCGAAGACGACGGCCCGGGGACGACCGAAGCCCCGTGCCGGTGGCACGGGGCTTCGGTGTTCGAGCGGAGGCGGAGGGATTTGAACCCTCGATGGGCTTTAAGACCCAAACCGCATTAGCAGTGCGGCGCCATAGACCGGACTAGGCGACGCCTCCAGCACACCCCGCGCGAACGCGAGTGGTGCGTGCAGATGATGACACAGACGAGCGCGCTGTCACCAATCGCCGCCCACGGTACTAGGCATGCGGGTGCCAGGGCAAAGCATCTTCCCCGTGCCGGTGCGCAACGTCGGGGCGCGCGGCGCGTTAGAGGAGACGGGGTCACGGCCGCCGATGACTGTCCGCCGGCCGCCGCCCCTCCACCGAGTCCGTCGAGTCCGTCGTGTCAGAGCACAGGAGCACCGCATGCTGCGTCGTCTCACCCTCACCGCCGCCGTTTCCCTCGCCTCCCTCGCCGCACTGTCCGCCGCCGCTCCCGCCGCGACGGCCGCGGGGCCGCTGTCCATGCCGATCCCGCCGTGGCCGGTGTTCCACGACCTCGGGGACGGGCCGGGCAGTGGCCTGGGCGACGGGCAGGGTGCCGGGTTCGGGGCCGGGCACGGCCGCTGGCTGGACGGGGCCGGTGCGGAGCCGACCCGGCTGACGGTGACGGTCTCGGAGTCCGGCGACCGGGCGGCCGACGGGGTCTTCGAGCTCCGGTGCGCGCCGACCGGGGGCAGCCACCCGCAGCGGCAGCAGGCCTGTGACCGGCTGACGCAGGCGGCGGGGGCGGACGAGGAGCTGTTCGCGCCGACACCCGCGGACGCGATGTGCACCCAGATGGACGGCGGACCCGCCGCCGCGCGCGTCGTGGGGACCTGGCGCGGACGCCAGATCGACACGACCGTGAGCCGGAGCAACGGCTGCGAGATCTCGCGCTGGAACCGGCTCGTTCCCCTGCTGCCGACGGTCAAGTAGCCGCCCCGGCCCGGCCCGCCGCCCTGTGTCCACGCACGTCACAGGGTGTGCGGACGGGCACACCACAGGCCCCCGGCGCGCACGGCGCGCACAGAACCTTGGTGAGAGCTCCCCCTCATCCGCCGCCCCTCGGCGCTCCCCAGCCTTTAGACTCCTCCAGTGACAGCCTGCGGCCCGAGGGGCAAGATGGGGCCCGCTGTCGGCAAGGTGCGGTAACCAGGGAGGAAGCGTCGTCGTGAGCAGCAGGCCATCCCGAGGCGCTGCTCGCCTCGCAGCCATACTCGACGCCCTCCCGGACGGGCTCCTGCTCGTCAATTGCAACGGCACGGTCGTCAACGCCAACACCATCGCCCTCGAGATGTTCGAGACCCCGGGCACCGCGCTCGTCGGGCGCGGACTGCTCGATCTGCTTCCGGAGTTCGACTCCAAGCTGATCCCCGGGTCGATGCGCCGGCCGGAGGCTGCGGACGAGCAGGGCAGGACCAAGCCGACGCGGATGACCGCGCGGCGCACCGACGGCAACGAGTACCCCGTCGAGGTCACCAGCGCGAGCCTGGACAGCGGACAGGCCGAGTACAACGACATCCACGCCAGTTACACCGGCGACGAGCTGCTGATGCTCGTCGTACGGGATCTGTCGGGCACCGTCGACACCGAGGCCGAACTGGCCCGTTCGCAGCGCCAGACCGAGATGATCCTGCGGGCCGCGTCCGAAGGTGTCGTGGGCACGGACACGGACGGCCGGGTCGTCCTCGTCAACCCCGCCGCCGCGCAGATCCTCGGCTTCCGGGCGAGCGACCTGGGCGGCCAGGAGCTGCACCCGCTGATCCTGCACTCGCGTGCGGAGGGCGAGCCGTTCCCGTACGAGGAGTCGCCGCTCGCCGACACCCTCAGGTCCGGGCGCAAGCACCGGGTGCGCGGGCAGGTGCTCTGGTCCAAGAGCGGCGCGCAGGTGCCGGTGGACCTGACGACCGCTCCGGTACGGGACGGGGACCAGCTCGTCGGCGCGGTCATGACGTTCACCGACCGTCGGCCGCAGCAGGAGCTCACCGAGCAGCACACGGCGTCCGTCGCCGAACTGACCGCGAGCCACACCGCCGAGGTCGAGGAGCTCACCGAGCGGCACGCGGCCGAGGTCACCGCCCTCACCGAGGCGCACGCCGCCGAGCTGGCCGACCGGACCGAGCGCTACGCCTCCGAGCTGGAGGAACAGGCCGAGCGCATCGCCGCACTGACCGGCCGGCACACCCAGCTCACCGCCGTGCTCGGCGAATCACTGCGCGGACCGCTGGAGGAGCTGCGCGGCGAGCTGTCCACGCTCGCCGCCGATCCGGCGGGCCAGCTCTGGCCCGAGGCCAACCAGATCCTGCATCACCTGGCCGCCGGATACGCCCGGATGACGACGCTTGTCGACAATGTGCTGGGCTACCAGCGGCTCGACGCCGGTACGGAGGGCCTCGCCAAGGCCCCCGCGCTGCTCGACGCCGTCGTGGCGGCGGGCGTCGACGGGGCGGTCGAGCTGATCGGCCCGGGGCGCGCGCAGTTCGCGGTGCACGCCCCGCCGATCGAGGCCGAGGTGGACGCGCGGCAACTGTCGACGGCCCTGGCCCATCTGGTGGCGGACGTGGCCGGAGTCGACTCGACCGGCAAGACACGGCCGGTCCCGGGCGGCGGCTATGTCGACTCGACCGTGGTCGTGGCCGCGGCGCAGCGCGGTGATGTCGTACGTATCGAGGTACGCGGGCCGTTCGCCGGTGGAGACCCGGTGCATGTGCCGATCGTGCGCGGGATCGTGCGGGCGCACGGCGGCGTGCTCCAGACGCACGAGGTGCCGGGAATGAGCGGCAGCGCGTACGTGCTCGAAGTGCCGCTCGGCTCCGGCTCGGGGACGGTCGCGCCCCCGGCCGCGCCCCCGGTCGCCCCGGAGGAGTTCGGCGCCCCGGAGAAGTTCGGCGCGCAGGCGGCAGGCGGTGCTCAGGTAGCCGGTGCGGGAACGGGTGCTGCGGAGAGCGTTGTTCCGGATGCCGGTGCTCCGGAGGCCACGAGTGGGGGGCGGCGACGGGCGCGCCGGTCGTCCACGGACGCGTTCCTGGAGAGCCCCGTGGGGGCGGCACAGGCCGAGGACACCGCCGCTGCCGAACCGACGGGACGGCGCAGGGCGCGTCGCGGGCCCGCCGCGACGGACGAGCAGCAGGCCCAGGAACTGATCCCGGCTCAGCAGGGCGAGGGCTCCGGCCGCAGGCGCGGCCGCCCCAGCCCGGCGGAGACCGGCGCGGTGCAGACCGGGGCGGTGCAGACCGGGGCGGCGGAGACCGGCCCGGTGGCGACCGGGCCTGTGGCCACCGGTGGGGTGGCGGCCGGTGGGGTGGCCGTTCCCGGAGGTCCGGCCGGGCCATCGCCCCAGCAGACGCAGCAGCCGGCAGGACAGCAGGGGCAGGCCCTCGCGCTGCCCGCGGCGGCCTCCGCGGCCCCGTCGGCCGGCTCCCCCGCACCCTCCGAGGGGTCCGTCGTCACGGCCGCCGAGGGGGCCCAGGCCGGCAGCGGGCGCCCGCAGCGGGGGCAGACCGTACCGCCGCAGGGCGTGCCGTCCGAGGCGCAGCAGCCGGTACCGCCCACGGGGCGCCGCGCGCGCCGCGACGGGGAGAACCGGCCCGCGCTCCCGGCGCTCACCTCCGGCAGCCATGACGCCGAGGTGCCCGGCAGCGCCCTCGCCGAAGCTCCCGTTCCTGCCGACGCCGATGCCGCGCAGCACTCCGCACAGGCCCAGCAGCCCGGTGGGCGACGGGCCCGACGGGCGCTGGCTGCGGCGCAGGAGCGTTCCGCGCAGGCCGAGGCGGCGGGGCCGCGCACCACGTTCGCCCTCCCGCCCGCCGACGCCGACCGGGTCCCGCCGGTCCCGCCGGTTCCCCCGGTTCCGTCCATGCCGGCGTCCGTGCCGGTCGCGCCCCAGGAGGTCCGGGAGCCCCGGGCGGGCCAGGAGCGCCACGACGCGGTACGCACCGCTCCGGACGCCGACCACACCCCGCCGCAGGCGCACCCCGCGCAGTCCGACTGGGGGCGGGGCGATCCGTCCGGTCAGAGCCTGGCCGGACTGACGGTGTACGACGACGTCGACGTACCGGAGAGCCGGCTGCCGGCACCGCACGCCGCACCGCCCGCCGCGCAGCCCACGGCCACACCGCCCGGAGGAATCCCCTCCGCCGGAACTCCTTCTGCCGGAACGCCTTCCGCAGGAACGCCTTCCGCAGGCGCACCGAGTCAGGCGCCGGACGACGTGTCCTGGGCCGCTCCCGGCCGCACCACGCACACCACGGGCACCACGGGCACCCCCGTCCCGCCGCACCCGGCCGACAGCGGCGCGGGCGCCCCCGTGCCGGACGCGCGACGGCAGCCGCTGCCCGGGGAGGCGCCGATGCCCGGGGAGGCGCCGATGCCCGGGGTGTCGTCGGATTCGACGCAGGGGCGGGCGTTCAGCGTGCGGACCCTCGGACAGGGTGTGCCCTTCGCTCAGCACCTCGCGCACCAGCAGAACCAGAGCCTCGGCGGTGCGGGACGGCGCCGTAAGCTCGCCGCTCCTCCGGAGGCCGATCCCACGGCCGCCGACCAGCCCGGCACGGCCCCTGCGGACGGCACCCCTGCGGACGGCACCCCGGCGGGCGGCACCCCGACGGGCGGTACCCCGGCGGCCGGCGCCCACTCCGGTGCCCCTCAGCCCGGTGGTACCCACGCCGCCGGCCCCCGCCCCGGTGCTGGGCCCCAGGCCGCGGCCACGGGATCCGGACCTGGTTCCGGCTCGGGCCGGCTGCTGGCTCCCCCGGCCGCCGAGGGGCGCGCGTACGCCATAGGCGCCCCCGACGAGGGTGCCGAGGGTCCGGAACCGCTGGACGGCCCCGGTGGCGCGGTCGAGGTCGCCAACCGCCCCCAGCCGCAGCCGGTCGACGACGAGCTGCCCCCCGAGCCGCTGGACAATCCGCGCCGGCTGCTCGTCTGGCCCGCGCCCGATGTCTCCACCCAGCAGGCGCTCAGCGACCGCGGCTACCGCCCGGTGATCGTCAACTCCCGCGAGGAGGTCGACGCCCAGATCGCGGCGTTCCCCGCCGCGCTGTTCGTCGACCCGCTGACCGGGCCGATCACCCGTACGGCCCTGCAGTCGCTGCGCCAGGCGGCGGTGGCGGCCGAGGTTCCGGTGCTGGTGACGGCCGGACTGGGGCAGGCGACCCGGGAGGCCGCCTACGGCGCCGACCCCGCCGTACTCCTCAAGGCACTCGCCCCGCGGGACAGTGAGCAGCACCCCTCGAGGGTGCTCCTGATCGAGGAGCACGAGGAGATCGCGCTGGCCCTGACGGAGACGCTGGAGCGGCGCGGGATGCAGATCGCGCGGGCGGCGGCCGACAGCGAGGCCGTCGAACTCGCCACCCGGATGCGGCCGAACCTGGTGGTGATGGACCTGATGCAGGTACGCCGCCGGCGCGCCGGGATCATCGACTGGCTGCGCGCGAACGGCCAGTTGAACCGCACCCCGCTGGTCGTCTACACCTCGGCCGGTATGGACCGGGCGGAGTTGCCGAGGCTCAGCTCCGGCGAGACCGTCCTCTTCCTGGCGGAGCGGTCCACCAGCGACGAGGTGCAGTCCCGCATCGTCGACCTGCTGGCGAAGATAGGGACCAACTGAACAACGGGCACAGCGGGACAGCGGGACAGCGGGACAGCGCACGGGTACACGAGCACAGCGCGCGGGTGCCGCGGCACGGGACGAGGGCGGTACGGAGCAAACTCCGTACCGCCCTCGTCCCTGTCCCGCCGATCCGCGCTCCCGCTGTCGCGTCAGAGCCGCGTGATGTCCAGCTCGCCGTCCGCGTACTGCTTGCGGATCACCTTCTTGTCGAACTTGCCGACACTCGTCTTCGGCACCGACGGAATGATCGTCCAGCGCTCCGGCAGCTGCCACTTGGCGATGCCGGACTCCGCGAGGAACTCCCGCAGCGCCCCGTACTCGGCGGCGGCCCCCTCCTTGAGGACCACGGTCGCCAGCGGGCGCTCGCCCCACTTGTCGTCCGGGACGGCGACGACGGCGGCCTCGGCGACATCCGGGTGGGCCATCAGCGCGTTCTCCAGCTCCACGCTGGAGATCCACTCACCGCCGGACTTGATGACGTCCTTGGCCCGGTCCGTCAGGGTGAGGAAACCGTCCTCGCTGATCACGCCGACATCGCCGGTCTTCAGCCAGCCGTCCTCGCTGAACTTGTCCTCGGGGCACGAGTGTTCGCCGTCCGCGCCGCCGTAGTACGCCCCCGCGATCCAGGGACCGCGGACCTCCAGCTCACCCGCCGCCTCACCGTCCCACGGCAGGTGCTCGCCGCCGGGGCCGACCAGGCGCGCCTCGACTCCGGCCGGGAAGCGGCCCTGGGTGACGCGGTAGGGCCACTCCGCCTCGGCGTCGAGCCCGGCGGGCGGGTTGGCCATGGTGCCCAGCGGCGAGGTCTCCGTCATTCCCCAGGCGTGGCAGAGGCGGACGCCGAGCTTGTCGTACGCCTCCATGAGGGAGGGCGGACAGGCGGCGCCGCCGATGGTGACGTTGGCCATCGAGCTGAGGTCGCGCGGGTTGGCGGTGACCTCGGCGAGCAGGCCCTGCCAGATGGTGGGCACCGCGGCGGCGTGGGTCGGCCGCTCGCGCTCGATCATGTCGGCGAGCGGGGCGGGCTGGAGGAAACGATCCGGCATCAGCATGTTCACGCCGGTCATGAACGTGGAGTGCGGCAGGCCCCAGGCGTTCACATGGAACTGGGGGACCACCACGAGGGTGGTGTCCTTGTCGGTCAGCCCCATGGACTCGGCCATGTTGACCTGCATGGAGTGCAGGTAGATGGACCGGTGGGAGTAGACGACGCCCTTGGGGTCACCGGTGGTGCCGGAGGTGTAGCACATGGCCGCGGCCTGGCGTTCGTCCAGCTCCGGCCAGTCGTACGTGGTGGGGCGGCCCGCGATCAGTTCCTCGTACTCGTGCACGCGCGGCGCGACCCCGGCGAGGGCCGCACGGTCACCGGGACCCGAGACGATCACATGCTCGACGGACGGCAGGTGGGGAAGCAGCGGCACGAGGAGCGGCAGCAGCGAACCGTTGACGATCACCGCCTTGTCGTCCGCGTGGTTGACGATCCAGACCAGCTGCTCGGCGGGCAGCCGGAGGTTGAGGGTGTGGAGCACGGCGCCCATGGAGGGGATGGCGAGATACGCCTCCACATGCTCCGCGTTGTTCCACATGAGTGTTCCCACCCTCTGGTCGCCGTCGATTCCCAGCTCGTCGCGCAGGGCGTTGGCCAGTTGCGTGGCACGTGCGCCGACCTCGGCGAAGGTGCGTCGTTGCGGCTCGGGTTCGCCGGTCCAGGTCGTGACCTGCGACTTCCCGTGGATGGTCATCCCATGGGTCAGGATGCGGGTCACAGTCAGCGGTACGTCCTGCATGGTGCTCAGCACGGCGTCCTCCCGGTGGGCGCTACGCGGCAGTAAGGTTCCGCTGATTCTGCTCACATACCACTCGGTATGTCACTACTTCCGGGAGTACGAATCGGTGTCGGCCGACGGAATCGGACGGTTCGGACCGCCGGATCCACGACGGATCAGCGGACCGGGCCGGCTGATCAGCGGGTCCGATGCGCCTGATCAGCGGTTCGGGCCGCCGGATCGGCGGGTTCGGACCGCCGGATCAGCGGACCGGCGTCAGCTCCGGGTCCTCGCGGAGCTTGCCGAGCGCGCGTGACACGGCGCTCTTGACCGTGCCGATGGAGACCCCGAGCACCTCGGCCGTCTGCGCCTCGCTGAGGTCCTCGTAATAGCGCAGGACGACCATCGCCCGCTGGCGGTCCGGAAGCTTCAGCACGGCACGCCACATCGCGTCGTGCAGCGTCTGCTGTTCGGCGGGATCGGCCGCCGGGACACCTTCCTGTTCGGGCAGCTCGTCGCAGGCGAACTCGTCGACCTTGCGCTTGCGCCACTGCGAGGTACGCGTGTTCAGCAGGGCCCGGCGGACATAGCCGTCGAGCGCCCGGTGGTCCTCGATCCGCTCCCAGGCGACATACGTCTTGGTCAGCGCGGTCTGCAGCAGGTCCTCCGCGTCGCAGGGATTCGCGGTGAGGGAGCGGGCGGTGCGCAGCAGTACGGGCCCCCGCGCCCGTACGTACGACGAGAACGACGCATAGGGCGGGTGTCCGGCGGCGGCAGCGGCTGCCCTGGAGGCGCCCGTGCAGACTGGCGTGGTCATGGCTCCACGCTAGGAGCGGGGGCCGCCCGGGGGATCGCCCCCAGGTCCCGAAGCCGGGTCCGCCTCAGGTTGTAGGGGCGGGGTGGACTGCACCTCCTGTAGGTGGAGGGGCCGCTGCCGCCGGTCAGGGTCCACCCCTGAGACAGGTGCCGGACCCCCGGCCGTACGCTCCCGGGGCCCGCGCGCTCCGGGCACTCAGCCGTCCCGGCCCAGGATCAGCCCCGATGTGGGAACGCCGGTGCCCGCCGTGACCAGGGTCCTGGCCGCGCCGGTGACCTGGTTCGCCGAGGTGGAACGGATCTGCCGGACCGCCTCCGCGATGCCGTTCATCCCGTGCAGATACGCCTCCCCCAGCTGGCCTCCGTGGGTGTTGAGGGGCAGCGCGTCGTCCGCCACGAACCCGCCGGCCTCACCGGGCCCGCAGAAGCCGAACTCCTCCAGCTGCATCAGCACGAACGGGGTGAAGTGGTCGTAGAGGATGCCCACGTCGATGTCGGCGGGGGAGAGCCCGGAGGTCCGCCAGAGCTGCCGGGCGACCACGCCCATCTCCGGCAGCCCGGTCAGCCCGTCCCGGTAGAAGCTGGTCATCTGTTCCTGGGCCCGCCCCGCCCCCTGCGCCGCGGCGACGATCACCGCGGGCGGCCGGGGCAGGTCCCGGGCACGTTCGGCGCTGGTCACGACGATCGCCTGACCGCCGTCCGTCTCCTGGCAGCAGTCGAGCAGCCGCAGCGGCTCCACGATCCAGCGCGAGGCGGCGTGGTCGGCGAGCGTGATCGGTTTGCCGTAGAAATAGGCCGCCGGATTGCGCGCCGCGTGACGCCGGTCGGTGACCGCGACATGGCCGAAGACCTCGGGCTCCAGTCCGTACGTGTGCAGATACCGCTGGGCCGCCATCGCCACCCAGGAGGCGGGGGTGAGGAGCCCGAAGGGAAGGTTCCAGCCGAGCGCCGCGCCCTCGGCGGTGGGTTCGCGCCGCTGCACCCCGGAACCGAACCTGCGCCCGGAGCGCTCGTTGAACGCGCGGTAGCAGACCACGACATCGGCCACCCCGCTCGCCACGGCGAGGGCCGCCTGCTGCACGGTGGCGCAGGCCGCGCCGCCGCCGTAGTGGACGCGGGAGAAGAACGACAGTTCGCCGATTCCGGCCGCCTGGGCGACGGTGATCTCGGGACTGGTGTCCATCGTGAAGGTGACGAGACCGTCGACGTCGGAAGGCGACAGGCCCGCGTCGTCGAGCGCTGCCCGCACGGCCTCGACGGCCAGGGTGAGCTCGCTGCGCCCGGAGTCCTTGGAGAACTCGGTCGCCCCGATGCCGACGATCGCGGCCTTCCCGCCCAGCGAATCGGCCCTGCGCACGCTCATGACGTACCTCCGGGCAGGACGACGGTGACCGTTCCGGCGACGTGCCGGCCGAGGCCGTTCGTACCGACGACCGCCACCTCGGCCACCGGATCCGGGCCGGGGGTGAGGGCGGTGACGGTTCCGGTGAGCACCATCGTGTCCCCCGGGTAGTTGGGGGCGCCCAGCCGGATCGCGACCTTGCGCAGGACGGCCGAGGGGCCGAAGTGGTCGGTGATGTACCGGCCGACGAGGCCGTTGGTCGTCAGGATGTTCATGAAGATGTCCGGCGAGCCCTTCTCCCGCGCGAGCTCCGCGTCATGGTGCACGTCCTGGTAGTCCCGGGAGGCGAGGGCCCCCGCGACGATCAGTGTCCGGGTCACCGGGATCTCCAGCGGTGCCAGCTCCTCTCCCACCCGCGTACCAACGCCTCCCTCCCGCGTACCACCGTCTCCCACCTGCTTCACGCCGCGTCCCACCCGCGTACCACCGTCTCCCTCCCGCTTCACGACGCCTCCCTCCCGTGTACCACCGCCTTCCTCCCGCTTCACGACGCCGCTCTCCCGCCTCACGACGCCTCCCTCTCCTCAGCGGCAGCCAGCGACTCCCCCAGCTCCTGGAGCACTTCGCTGCCACCTCCCAGATACGCGTCGAGCTGACGGCCCCAGAGGAAGTGCCGGTGGACCGGATGATCCAGGTCCGCGCCGGTCCCGCCGTGCAGATGCTGCCCGGCGTGCACGACCCGCTTGCCGGCCTCCGAGGCCCACCACGCCGCCGTCAACGCCTGCGTGTTGCAGGGAAGTTGCTGATCCCTGCGCCAGGCCGCCTCGTACGCCGTCACGCGGATCGCCTCCACATCCATATGCGCGTCGGCCGCGCGCAGCAGGACCCCCTGGTTGGTGGAGAGCGGGCGGCCGAACTGCTCGCGTGTCGCGGTGTGTTCGACCGCCCGCGCCAGTGAACCGGCGCACACTCCGGCCTGAAGTCCGGCGAAGGCGGTACGGCCGGCAGCCAGCACGGAGGCGTACGCACCGGAGCACGCCCTCTCCGTACGCTCCCCGGCGACCGTATTCCCCCCTGCGGCCGGACTCTCCCCGGAGGCCGGACCCTCCCCGGCGGCCGCCCCGCCCAGCCGTTCACCACGCGCGCCGTCGAGAACGAGCCGCGCCGCGGACCACGGCGCCGTGGTCTCCACCGGAAGCACCGTCACCCCCGGGTCACCGGTCCGTACGATCCACAGGCCCCGGTCCGCGTCGGCCACCAGTACGTGGGTGGCGTCCCGCAGCCACGGCACGTACGGCACCACGCCGGAGAGTTCCGCGTCGGCACCACCGGCCCCGGCCGGGGCCGCCCCGGCCACGCCGCCCGCGCCTGCCTCCGCGCCCGCCCCCGTTCCCGGTCCCGTTCCCGTTCCCAGTCCCGGTCCCGGTCCCGCGCCCACGGCTGCCGACCGCACCCCGCTCCGGGCCGGAAAGGCACCGGTCGCCACCGCCGTACCGTCGCGCAGTGCGGGCAGCAGCCGCTGCCGCTGCTCCGCCGTGCCGTGCTCCGCGACGGCGAGCAGCCCGTAGACACAGGTGACCGCGAACGGTACCTGCGCCGTGGTCCGGCCCTGTTCCTCCAGGAGCAGGACCAGGCCGAGCAGCCCGACGTCCTCGACGGCGGCGGGCAGCCCCGCCGCGCACAGGGCCTTCCACAGCTCCGCGTCGGTCCCCGTGCCGGCCGCCGCCAGCCGCTCGGGCGTCGACAGATCACCGAAGATCCGCGCGGCGAGCCCCCGCGCCTCGGCCTGCTCCTCCGTGGGCGTGAAGTCCATGTCAGGCCTCGCTCTCCCGGACGCTTTCCTCGGACCGCTCCCGTACGTCGCCGCGGAAGACGGGCAGTTCCAACTCGGGGTCCGTACGCAGGAACTCCAGCCGTACCGGCATGCCCGTGCGGACCTTGTCGTACGGCACACCGACCACATTGCTGACCATGCGGACGCCCTCGGCCAGTTCGATCAGCCCGACGGCGTACGGGCCGCCCTCACCGCCTCCACCGCTCTCCCCGGACGCGCCGCCCTCGGCGGACGCGCTGAAGGCGGGAAACGGCGGGTGGTGCATCACCACATGGCTGTAGACGGTCCCCTCACCGCTCGCCTCCACGGTGTCCCAGTCCCGGCCACCGCACGCGTTGCACCCCGGCAGCCAGGGGAAACGCAGTGTCCGGCAGTCTCCGCACCGCTGGATCAGCAGTCTGTGCTCGGCGACTCCGGCCCAGAATCCGGCGTTGTCCCGGTTGATCACCGGCCTGGGCCGCAGCTTCGCCCCGGAGGTGGCGGCAGCCCCGGGCCGCGCGGCCGTCGCCGCGGACCGGCTCACCGCCGCGGGCGCGTACTTGAGGATCCGGAAGCGGTGCGTCCCGGCCGGCTCCCCGTCCGCGCGGACGTCCATCCGGGTCGTGACGAAGTAACCCGCCCCGATCTTGGTGGACTTGCGTCGCGACACCGCCTCGATGACCGCGTCGAAGGTGATCCGGTCGCCGGGGCGCAGCGGTCGCAGATACTCCTGCTCGCAGTCGGTCGCGACCACCGAGATGTACCCGGCGCCATCGAGCAGGCCGAACAGTTCCTCGTACGCCGGTGAGCGGTTTGTGTGCCCCGAGAGCCCGCCCATCGTCCAGGCCTGGAGCATCGTCGGCGGGGCGATCGCCCCGGGCCCCCGGTAGGCCGGCCCGGTGTCCCCCATCGCCTCGCACCAGTGCCGGATCATCGCCTCGTTGACCGGGTCCTTGCCGACGCCCGCCGTGGCGGCGGAGCACCCCTCGTACGCCTTGAGCCGCTCGTACAGCCCGTCCGGCCCGTCCGGCCCGCCCTGTCCTTCCGGCCCGCCCCGTCCTTCCAGCCCGCCCCGTCCGACCGGCCCGTCCGACCCGTCCGGCCCGCCCCGTCCTTCCGGTCCTTCCGGCCCGGCAGCCGCGCTCATCGGTTCCGGCCGGCCACCCGTCATCGTTTACCCCTCTTCATGCCGAGCCGCATCGTCGCGACGATCTCCCGCTGCACCTCGCTGACCCCGCCCCCGAAAGTGTTGATCTGTGCCGCCCGGTTCATCCGCTCCAGTTCACCGTCACCGGCCCCGGTGTCGGCCCCATCACCGGCCCCTGCATCGACCCCGGCATCAGCCCCGGCATCGACCCCGAAGGAGCCGAGGGATCCGCCCCGGATCAGCCCTGCCTCGCCCAGGACCTCCTGGCAGATCCGGTACACCTCGACGGCGCTCTCGGTCCCCGCGAACTTCACGCCGCTCGCCTCGCCCGGCGCCAGCGTCCCCGCCCCCACAGACCCCACCAGGCGCCAGTTGAGCAGGCGTGTCGCCGCCAGCCGGGCATAGGCCTCGGCCAGCCGGGACCGCACCCACGGCTCGTCGATGCGGCGCCGCCCGGTCACGGGGTCGGGGGTGCGGGCGTGTGCGAGCGCCGCCCCGTAGAAGTCCTCGGCCTGCATCCCGATCGCGGCCAGCGCCACCCGCTCGTGGTTCAGCTGGTTGGTGATGAGGCCCCAGCCGGCGTTCTCGGCGCCGACGAGGTGGGTGGCGGGCACCCGGATGCCGTCGTAGTAGGTGGCCGTCGTGGTCAGCCCGCCCACCGTCTCGATGGGCGTCCAGGAGAAGCCCGGGGCGTCCGTCGGCACCAGGACGATCGAGATGCCCTTGTGCTTCGGCGCCGCCGGGTCCGTACGGCAGGCGAGCCAGATCCAGTCGGCGTGCTGGGCGTTGCTGGTGAAGATCTTCTGGCCGTCGATCACCCAGTCGTCGCCGTCCCGGACGGCTCTCGTCCGCAGGGACGCCAGATCCGTACCGGCCTCCGGCTCGCTGTAGCCGATCGCGAAGACGAGGTCCCCGCTGAGGATCCGGGGCAGGAAGTACGCCTTCTGCTCCTCGGTCCCGTACTTCATCAAGGTCGGCCCGACGGTGTTGAGCGTGACCATGGAGACGGGGGCGCCCGCCCGGTAGGCCTCGTCGAAGAAGACGAACTGCTCGTCGGGGCCTCGCCCCTGTCCTCCGTACTCGACGGGCCAGCCGAGCCCGAGCATGCCGTCGGCGCCGATCCGGCGCAGCAGGCTGCGCTGCTCGGCGCCTTCCCCGGGCCTTCGGCCGGGCATCACATCGCGGAAGTACGTGCGGAGTTCGGCGCGCAGCCGCTGCTGGCGCTCCGTCGGGGCGAGGTGCACGGTGGCGGCCTCCCGGGCGTACGGCTCAGGGCGGATCAAGGGACCTGACAGGTTTCTGACTGTCCGTCAGATTCGGGTGCCCTGTCAACCCCGGCACCACAACACGCACCCCCGCACCCCACGCCCCACGCCACGACTCTCACCCTCACCCCTCGCCCCACGCCCCACGCCCCACGACTCTCGCCCCACTCCGCCGAGGGGGGCGCCCCCGAAGCACCGCTTCACCACCCTCACGCCGCCCACCCCCTTTCTTTCTTCGAACGCTTGTACGAAAATGAAGGCATGGCCACCATCGACCGGCAGACCGCCACCCTGGCCCTGGCCCACGCCCTCTCCGCCGCCGGGCGCGGGCTCCCCGTCTTCCCCCTGTCCGCCACCAAGCTCCCCGCGCTGCGCTCGCCCCACCGCGGCGAGACCCCGCCGGTCCTCTGCCGCGGCGCCTGCGGCCTTCCGGGCCACGGCGTCCACGACGCCACCACCGACCCCGCCGCCGTCCGCGCCCTCTTCGCCGCTGCTCCCCGCGCCACCGGTTACGGCATCGCCTGCGGACGCGCCCCGCACCGCCTCATCGGTGTCGATCTCGACATCGACACCACCGGCGGCAACGACTCCCTGGCCGCACTCCAGCAGCTGGCCTTCCAGCACCTGTTCACGGTGCCGCCGACCGTCACGGTGCTCACCCCGAGCGGTGGCCGCCACCTCTGGCTGACCGGGCCGCCCGACGTCTCCGTACCGAACTCGGCCGGACGCCTCGCCCCGGGCATCGACATCCGCGGCGCCGGCGGGTATCTGGTCGGCCCCGGCTCGGTCACCACCCACGGCATGTACCGGCTCGCTCCCGGCTCGGCGGGGATCGCCCCCGCCCCCTGCCCCCGAGCCCTTCTGCGCCTGCTCACGCCCCCCTCACGCCCGCGCCGCACCGCCGGCCACGCCTCGCGCACCCGGCAGGGTCAGGGCCTCATCCAGTTCGTGCTCGCGGCGCACGAGGGACAGCGCAACACCCGGCTCTTCTGGGCAGCCTGCCGGGCGTACGAACACGGCTTCGGCGACGAACTCGCGGACGCCCTCACCGACGCGGCCGTCCGCACCGGTCTCACCGAACACGAGGCCCGCGCCGCCATCGCCTCCGCCGCCCGCCTCACCGCGGGCCGCCCCGAACACGCCTGAGAACAGAGCCAATCCGGGCTCACCGAGCAGCCGACGGCGGCCTTCGCCCTGCCGGTTCCCGGCAACGGACGGCACCCCGGAGGTGCACATGTCTCTCCTGTTCCGGGTGGCGGCCGACCTTGCAGAATGCGCGGGTGACTCCCCCGATGAGCCCGCCCCGCCCCATGTCCCGCACGGCGATACGCGCCGCCGCGGCCTTCGTCACCGTGTCCGTCCTGGTCGCCGCGTGGCTGCTGCTGGTCACCGTGCCGGACGCGCTCGCCGAGGAACGCGCCTTCCGGACAGCGGCAACCTGCGCTGCGGACGACAGCCATGACGGCGGTCATGACGACGGCTGCCTGCGGACCGTCGAGGCGCGGATCGACCGGGCCGACCGCGTGACGGGCCGGAAGACACCCCTGTACTGGCTGTACGTCACCGACGCGGACGGAACCTCCACCCGCACCCGTCTGACGGGCAGCCCGCAGGAACACCCGGTCGCCCGCCCGGGAGCACGAGTCGAGGTCACCTACTGGCGCGGGCAGATCCGGTACGTCGACTTCGAGTCCACGCGCCGCTACACCAACGCGGACCCGCGCGGCGACTACCGGCTGCCCTGCTCCATCGGCCTCGGCCTCGGCTTCTACGTGACGGTCCTCCCGGCGGGCATGCTCGTGGCGTACCGGCGGTCCCTGGTCTCGGCCAGGGTGTACTCCTGGCAGGTCAACCTCTTGGTTCTGGGCAGCTTCTGCCTCACCCCGGTCGCGGCGGCGGCACCGTGGCTGACCGACAGCGCCGGGGCGGCGCTCCTGCTGACCGGCCTGGCCGTCCCCGCGGTCCTGGCCGTCGGCACGGTGGCGGCGCTGTTCCTGCGCCGGCGGCAGAAGGACGACGACACGATCGCGGTGACACCGTCCGTGCCCGCCCGGGAACACGTCTTCCCGGGCACGGTCCTGGGCGATGTCCCGTACGCGGGCGGCGGCGGATATCTGGTGGCCGGCCCCGCCCTCCTGTCGTCCACCCCCGACCCGACCGGCGCCGCCTTCCGCCGGGAGACCCCGCCCACCCTGACCCCGGTCCGCGTCCGCCCGCCCTACCTGACGGACCCCGGCCGCCCCGACCGCACATGCCTGGTCCTGGAGTGCGAGGACGACGGCGTACCGGTGCTGGTCGTCACCCGCCGGAAGACGATGCCCTGGGTCCTGGGCGCCCTCCGGACGCCACCGAACGCCGACCCGCGCCGATAGCCGTAAGCATCCGTGATCCGGCCGCCCACGAGGGCCGCCCCCGACTGTCGGCGCTCGGTGATAGAACGCACGTATGACGTACAGGTTCACGGCACGGATGGCTTGCGGACTCGACGATCCGGACGCCGACGACTGCGTGATGGCGGGTGTGGCCGAGTCGGACGACGAGGAGGGGTTCTCCCTCCTGTTCATGTGCGACTTCGAGGAGCCCGACTCCCAGGAAGTGTCGCTCGGGATGGACACGCACTGCCTCGGCACGCCCGACCAGGGCACCGCGTACGGCTGTGTACGAGAGGTGGAGTTGAGCGCCGATGTGCTGCGGGTGACCCTGGACCCCGCGTCATTGGACGACCTCGGCCTGAGCGACCCCGTCGTCGAGGCCCTGCTCCACGCCCCGCCGACGGACGTGGCCCGCATGCGCGAGGTGCTGCCGCGCATCCTCGCCTTCGGACGCCCCGACGCCCGCCCGGCCCTGATCACGCGTTAGCCCACCCTGCGGCCGGCGCACAGGAGTACGGCCCCTGACCGTTTCGACCGGTCAGGGGCCGTACTCATGGCGGTGGGTGTGGGATTTGAACCCACGGTCACATCGCTGCGACGACGGTTTTCAAGACCGTTCCCTTAGGCCGCTCGGGCAACCCACCCCGCGTCATCGGCCGTCGGGCCCGGGGCCCGACGGTTCGACCGGCCCTTCAGGGGCGGTTCGACGCGTGGGACAGCCTAGCCGGTCAGCTGTCGCCCTTGCGCTCGCCCAGGGTGACTTCGGCCGTTGCCGTTCTGCCGTCGCGCTTGTAGGTCAGCGTGACCTTGTCACCCGGCTTACGGGTCCAGATCTCGCCGATCAGGGTCGGGCCGCTGTCGACCACGGTGTCGTTGAACTTCGTGATGACGTCGCCCGCCTTGAGGCCGGCCCTGGCGGCGGGACCGCCCGGGGTGACCGCCGGAGTGCCGCCCGCGCCCGCGGCCGAGATGGCCGCGCCACCGGTCTTCTCCTCCATCGTGACCGTCGCGCCGATCACCGGGTAGACCGGCTGGCCGGTCTTGATCAGCTGCTCGGCGACGTTCTTCGCCTGGTTGATCGGGATGGCAAAGCCGAGGCCGATGGAGCCGGCCTGGGACTGTCCGGCGCCGCCTCCGCTGGTCGACTGGATCGCCGAGTTGATCCCGATGACCGCGCCGCCCGCGTCCAGCAGCGGGCCGCCGGAGTTGCCGGGGTTGATGGAGGCGTCGGTCTGGAGGGCGCTCATGTACGAGTTCTTGTTGCTGGAGCCGTCGCCGGAGGCCACCGGGCGGTTCTTCGCGCTGATGATGCCCGTCGTCACCGTGTTGGACAGGCCGAACGGCGCACCGATCGCGATGGTCGAATCGCCCACCGCGACACTCTCCGAGTTGCCCAGGGGCAGCGGCGCGAGGCCCGACGGCGGCTTCTTCAGCTTCAGCACGGCCACGTCGTAGCCCTGGGCACGGCCGACCACCTCGGCGTCGTACGTCTTGCCGTCGGAGAACGTCGCCGACAGCTGGCCGCTGTCCGCCGCGGAGGCGACCACGTGGTTGTTGGTGAGGATGTGGCCCTCCTTGTCGTACACGAAGCCGGTGCCCGTACCGCCCTCGCCGTCGCCGCCCTGGGCATCGATGGTGACCACACTGGGCAGCGCCTTCGCGGCGACTCCGGCCACGGTGCCGTCCGCGCGCTTGAGGTCCTTCGGGGTGTCGGAGGCGGCGACCGTGGTCGACCCGTTGGAGGAGCCGCCGTTGCGGTCGGCCGCCCAGAAGCCGAGGGCTCCGCCGATGCCGCCCGCGACGAGCGCCGCCACGGCGACGGCCGCGATCAGACCGTTCGCGCGGGGCTTGCGCGGCGCGCCGGACGACGGAGCGACCGGCGCACCCCACACCGGGTCACCGCCACCGCCACCGGCGTACGACGGGACCGCCGGAGGGGGCGGGGGCGGCCAGGCACCCGCGGCGGCCGGGGGCTGCGGCGCGGGGTACGGCTGGTGGTGGGGCGGCTCGGGCAGGGGCTGTGCCGACTGCGGCTGGGGCGGCACCGGCTGCGTCGGCGCCTGCGGCCGGTCCCGGTACGTGGTTTCCGCACCGGGATCCGCGGCGGACTCGTCGGCCCGCGCCGCGGGCGTGACTCCGTCAGGGGTGCCCTCGGGAGTGGCGGCCGGCACTGGAGGTGCGGACGGAACGGACGGTACGGCCGGAACCGCGTTGCCCTCGTTGCCCTCGTTCTCGGTGCTCACAGCTCTTTACTCCTCGGTTCCACTCGGCATTCGGCAAGAGATCCGCTGTGCACGTGTCTGCGGTCAGCTTTTCCCACAGCACGTCGGGCCACTGTAAGCAGGACCTGTGCATCCGCACACCAATACTTACATCAGACAAAACAGTCCTCCATGACGACGTGCCCGCACCCGCCGCGTCACGGTGACACCATGACGCGGTGACCCACGCACGGCAGCACACACCACAGACGCCCATCCAGGTCATCGCCCACCGCGGAGCCTCCGACGACGCACCCGAGCACACCCTGGCCGCCTACCGCAAAGCGATCGAGGACGGCGCCGACGCCCTGGAGTGCGATGTCCGGCTCACCGCGGACGGCCAGCTCGTCTGTGTGCACGACCGCCGGGTGAACCGTACGTCCAACGGCCGCGGCGCCGTCTCCGCGCTGGAGCTCGCCGATCTCGCCGCTCTCGACTTCGGTTCCTGGAAGGACCGCGAGGAGTCGCCCGACTGGGATCCGGTGCCGGGCGAGCTCACCTCCGTACTCACCCTGGAACGGCTTCTTGAGCTGGTGACCGAGACGCGGGCGGCCGGGCGGCCGCTGCAACTGGCCATCGAGACCAAGCACCCCACCCGCTGGGCCGGACAGGTCGAGGAGCGCCTCCTGCACCTGCTCAAGCGCTTCGGCCTGGACGAAGCACCGGCCGAGGGCCCGTCCCCGGTACGCATCATGAGCTTCTCCGCCCGCTCGCTGCACCGCGTCCAGGCCGCCGCGCCCACGCTGCCCACCGTCTATCTGATGCAGTTCGTCTCCCCGCGGCTGCGCGACGGACGGCTGCCCGCCGGGGCGCGGATCGCCGGACCGGGGATGCGGATCGTGCGCAGCCACCCCGGTTACATCGAGCGGCTCCACCGCGCGGGACACCGCGTGCACGTCTGGACGGTGAACGAACCGGCGGATGTCGAGCTCTGCGTGCGCCTCGGCGTAGCAGCAATCATTACAAATCGCCCGAAACAGGTCCTGTCCCAACTGGGTCGTCTTTAAGATCAGTTACGGGGAGTGCACCGGCGCATTCAGCGAGTGCCCGATCGTTACGAGTGCGTCACTGGGAGGGCTTTGACCGGTTTCCGGTTCAGCCCGGTGGGGCATCCAATCCGTGGCGTGGGGCAAAGGAGGTCTCGGGGGTGGCGTTTGTGGTGGCACAAGAAGTGCCCACGTCGTCGAGCATGGCCGTTCCCCATGGCCCTGCCGGCGTGGGCAAAGCGCGACACCGTATGCGTGAGCAGCTGCGCAGCAACGGAGTGTCCGACTCGGTCGTCGACGACGCCGTTCTGATCCTTTCCGAACTCCTCAGCAACGCCTGCCGGCACGGCAGACCGCTGGGGTGGCAGACGGAGATCGGTGACGGCGACGTCCGCGCCGCATGGCACATGGACAGAACCGGCGGACTGACCGTCGAGGTGACGGACGGCGGCGGGCCGACCCGGCCCATCCCCTCCACCCCCTCGGTGACGGCCCGGGGCGGCCGGGGACTCAACATCATCAGCGCCCTCGCCCAGGAGTGGGGCGTGCGGGACGACTCCTCGGGCGAGGTCACCGTCTGGGCCCTCGTGTCCGCCAAGCGGCACCGGTTCAACGGACTGGGCGGGCTGCCCGGCTTCGACGGACTGGAGTTCGCCGACGCCTTCGACGACGCGAGCTGACGGGACGACGCGGGGCGACGGCGCGAGCTGACGCCGCAGGCTGACGACGCGGGGCGAGGTCACAGGGCGACGGCCCGGGGCGAAGGCCCGGAGCGAAGGCCCGGAGCGAACACCGGCGTACGCGCACGGTGTCGACGGGCGCCCGGTGAGAGCCCGGCAGGAGCCGGCCGGGCCGCGCAACGACGGGCCCGGTGGCGGCAGTCGTGCAGGCGGGTGTGCCCCGGGGAGGCACCGGCGGGCTAGGCTCGCGCCGAGACCGCACTGTCGCAAACGGGAGAATGCCCACCATGGCCAAGAAGCGCCCTCAGACCAAGGCCGGGAAGCAGCAGCTCAAGGACGGTGAGATCCCGGTCGTCGGGGCCCGTGAGCCCTGCCCGTGCGGTTCTGGCCGCCGCTACAAGGCGTGTCACGGACGCGCCGCCGCCCAGGCCGTGACCGAGCTTGTCCACCGTCCGTTCGAGGGCCTGGCCGGTGAGTGCGACTGGGTTTCCCTGCGCGAACTGGTGCCCGCCGCCACCGTCGCGCTGACGCTGAAGGGCGGGTTGCCCGAGGGCGTGCCGTCCGTGACGCTCGCGACCGTCCTGCCGATGGCCTGGCCGGCCCTGCGCCGCGACGACGGCTCCGTCCTGCTGGCCCTGCAGAACGACACCTCCTCCGGCGACCTCAGCCGGGACCTCGCGGACACCCTGCTGCGGGCGCTGGAGACCGAGCCCGGTTCGCCGGTCACCGCCCGGCGCGTGCCCGCGGACGGACCGCGGCTGCAGGACCTGCTCGACCCGGAGGCCGCGTTCGCGCCGGTCGTCCACTCCGGCTTCGAGTTCTGGGTGCCCGACGCGGAGAACGCCACCCCCGAGGTGTCCGCCTCCCTGGAGCGCGCCAACGCCGCCGCGATCCCCACCACGCTGCTCTCCGGCGTGGACGCCGCGTACTGGTGCGAGACCCCGGAGAAGAACCACCTGCGCTGGGTCATGTCGCACCCCGAGGAGCAGCTCCTCGACGCCCTCGCCCGGCTGCACGCCGCGGGCACCTCCTCGCTCGGCGAAGGGACCAGGCTGGTCGGCTCGTTCCGGGCGCACGGGCTGATGGTCCCCGTCTGGGACCTGCCGACCTCGATGGGCGCCGAGGCGTGCGAGAAGCCCGCGGTCGAGTTCGCGGAGCGGCTCGCCGCGGCACTCGCCTCGGACGCCCCGCTCACCGCCGAGGAGCGGCGGGCGCGCGGCGGGCTCACGAACCGCCAAGTGACGCTCAGCTGACAGTGACGAAACCTGCGGCGGCTTGGTGACTCGCGTCACAACTCCCCGTACTCGCAGGTAAATCACTGTCCGAATAGGCGAGATCGAATTTGCGAACGGCAGATCTCTTGTTACCGTTCTAAAAGCCCGGTCGCTGGTGCATCCCCCGTCGCCAGCGATCGGGCGTCCTCATTTTCCGGGCGCGTTCTGCGTACGTACAACGCGCCCACGGTATGTTCTGGCCCACCGCAGTGCGGCGACCGGCCGAACGGCCCCGCCCTCCCGGCCGCGGAAGACCGCCCGGAGCCATCGAGGCCCTTCCTCTTCCCCATCGGTCCGACGCGTGGAACGGCCGATTCGGCCCGGAACGCGACAGCGGCGGGGCCGGGCGTTCCCCGGAAAGCTCACCCCGCGCACCCCGCCCCGCACTCCTGCCCCGTACCCGGCACTTCCGGACGGGTCGCGGGCGGGACCTCGGGGCGTTCTCGGCGCACGGGCGGCCGAACGCGGCGCCCCACCGGCGGTGTTGCGGCTGCGGGGCCGCCGACCGGGTCCTGCGCCCCGGGGCCGTACCGGCGCCGTCCGCAGTCCCGGACCGTTTGAATTCAGACAATGGTCCGAGTCCGGAAATCCTTTTCGACGGCCGTGAAGAAGGGGTGCCGGAAAGGGCTCGGGAAGGGTTCCCCGGGAAGGGCTGCCGGAAGGTTCGTCAGAATGCCTGCCCTCAGCGGATTTTGCCCCTCCGGCAAAGGATTTCGTATCCGCCGATACCGGATCCGCGCCGTCCGCCGACCGGACTCCCACACTCCGCGGAAGCCGTCCGGCGGAGATCACCACGACCATCACGGTCGATGACGCGGGGATTCCCGGCGGCTCCCACCCGCCGATTGCACGGGAATTTCTGACGGTGAGCCGAGATATCGGCGGAATACACGACACCGGTGCGCCGAGCACCCGTTTACCGCAGAACTCGGGCGGCCCACACCCGTACGAGTGAGCCACCCGGATCCCCGTCGGCACACGGACCGTCAGCACGGCCGGTACCCACTCCCCGCCCGGCGCCCGCGCCCCGCAGGCGGGTGCCCGCCCCGCCCGGTGCCCGCACCGCGGCCCACCAGGTGCCCGCGCCCCGCCGGTCAGTACGCGAGCCGGCTGCCGCCGTCGGGTGCGCTGTTGCTCGCCTCGACCAGAGCGTCCAGGACCGCCTCCACGTCCGGCAGCCAGGGCGCCGCGGAGCCGGGGGCCGGCGGGCGCTCCCAGCGCACCTGTCCCGTACCCGCCTCGGACGGCGGCAGCACGAGATAGCCGCCCTCGCCGTGGAACCGCAGGGAACTGGGCACCCAGTCCTTGGCGTGCAGCATCTCCCCGAGCCGTTCCAGGGTGTACGGGGCCACCAGCAGCGACCACCGGGTCGGCGTCGCCACCACGGGGCCCAGGCGCATCCCCATGCGGTCGAGTGCGGTCAGCGCTCTCGCGCCGGCCACGGCGGGCAGACTCACCGCACAGGGCGCACGGCCGCCGGTGGCCAGCAGGAGCGGGGCCGCCGGGCGGTTGGCCCACCACCAGCGCACCATGCGTTCGTCGGTGGTGGCCGCCAGGAGACCGGGATCGAAGGGGTGAGCGCCGGGTACGGCGCACTCGGGGTCGGGGCAGGCGCAGCCGCGGCCGCGGTCACCACGCGGGCCGGCCGGCGCCAGCCCGGCCCCGGGGAGCACGGGCCACTTCCAGGCGGTGGCGCAGGTCAGCGCCGCGTCGAGCTGAGCGGGGCCCCCCTTGCGCCGGAGCCGGAGCCTGCGTCGCCTTCCGAGGATCTCGCGCATGAGCGCTCGTTCCTTTCCGTTGAACGCCGAGGTCCACAGCACACCACGTGCGGGTCACACCACGTGTGCGTCTCTTCGCTGTGCGTACACACTCATCAGTTCTGCGGTACGGGCAAGCCCTCGATACCGAGCGTGAGCCGAGCCGAGCGGAGTGGAGCCGATCTGAGTGGAGCCGGGCAGAGTCGAGCTGAGCTGAGTCGAACCGACCCGGCGGAGCCGAACGGACGGCGCCGGATCGGGAGTGGGCCGGTGGCCGGCCACATCATGGCGAGGGTGGCACGCGCCCCGCGCTTGCCGTCCCTGGTGCAAACCCCGCCACTCGGGGGCGGAGGTGTAACCGTCACGGATAAGGACGTCCGGGCCCGCTGCCAGGTTCCGGGGCTGATCACAACTGCCCCTGCTCATCACCGATTAGGTACCCAGCACGCCCGGAATGACGCTCCCTCCGGCACTTCACCCCGAGGGCACCCCCTGTCGAGCACGACCAGTCGACCGCAATTTGCTTCCATAGGGTGCATTTTTTGGCCAAGTTAAGAGGGCCCCGGACACCACGAATCCTCCGGGGGCAATGCTGGACATCAGCTTACTTGTGCGTGTACATGTGGATGCATTGATAGCGGCGCAGAATGACATGGGGGTTTGCGATGCTATTCGACGAATCGCACCGGCCAGAAAGCTGGCTGCCATGAGCTCCCTCCACCCGCCGAAAGTGGCTGGAATCGACCCCACAGTTCCGGTTTCAACGCACACTGCCGCACCTCTGGCAGAAGTACCGGCCGCCCCCGGAGCCTTCATCCAGGACCGGCTGGCGAGCTGGGTCTCGGACCTCACCACGCTCCACGAACTCACCGAGCGCCTGGCCGGAACGAACACGCTCGACGAAGCCCTCCACGAGCTGCTGTGCGCCGGAGCCGCCCTGGTCGGCGCCCGCCGCGGACTCCTCGTCCTGGAACCCCCGGACGGCTCCGTACCCTCCACCACCATCGGCCTCGGACTCGCCCACGCCGAACTCGGGCACATCGAGACCGTGCCGCGCGGCGCCACCTCCTACGGCCGGATCCTCGACGGGCTCCCGGACGCCCAGGGCCCGCTGACCAACCCCGACCTGCTCGGCGACACGAGCCTCGACCCCCGCCAGCGCGAGGTCGCCGCCCGGCTCGGCTACGCCGCCAGCTACGCGCTGCCGCTCGCCACCGAGGCGGCCGGACGTCTCGGCGCGGCCGTCTGGCTGTACGACGAGCCCGCCGAACCCCTGGAGCGCCAGCGCCACCTCGTCGGCCTGTACGTCCGGTACGCCACCGAGCACCTGGCCCGGCTGCTCGAACTGGAACGGGCCAGAGCGGCGGTGGCGACCGTCGCCGAGGAACTGCTGCCCACCCGGCTGCCCCGGATCCCCGGTGTCCGGCTGGCCGCCCGCCGCCGGACCGCGGTCAGGGGCGGCGGCGACTGGTTCGACGCGCTGCCGCTGCCGGACAGCGCGCTCGGCCTCGCCGTCGGGTCGGCCGGTGGATCGGGACCGGGCGCCATGGCCGCCATGGGCCGGCTCCGGGCCAGTCTGCGGGCGTACGCCGTGATGGAGGGCGAGGACCCCGTCGCCGTACTCTCCGATCTCGAACTGCTGCTCCGGCTGACCGAACCGGCCAGGACCGCGACCGCGCTCTTCGCCTACTGCGAGCCCGCCGCCCGCAGGATCGTGCTGGCCGGAGCCGGACACGCGCCGCCGCTGGTCATCGGCGACCGCCGCACCGAGTTCGTGGAGACCACGCTGTCCGCGCCCCTGGGCATGCTCGCCTGCTGGGAGGCGCCGAGCGTGGAATTCACCCCCGGCCCCGGTGAGACCGTGCTGTTCTACACGGACGGGCTGCTGCGCCGCACCGGCGACACGATGGACCGGGCCTTCGCCCGGCTGCACTCCGCGGCAGCCGGAGTGTCCTCGGCCGACCGCGACGATCCCGGTGCCGTCGCCGACCACATCCTGCGGACGATGCTGCCCGACGGCCTCGACCCGAAGGACAGCACCGAGGACGTGGTGGTGCTGGCCGCGCGCTTCGACTGACGTACGCCCACCGCGTACGCACGTGTGCGAGGCCCGCGCCCAGCACCGGCGCCCGCGTCCGTGCCTGCCTCCGTGTTCCGTGCGCCCGCGTGCGTCCCCGTGCTTCGCCCGGCGCCGGACATGTAACAGGTCATTCGCCCCTGGGCCCCCTTACGCACACCCGTACGATGGAGACGGTCCAGTGTCGTATCAAGGAGAGACAAATCGTGTCTGAGGAGCTCACCCCGGAGAACCCGGAACCGGAGACCGAAGAAGCAGAGCCGATCAAGCAGCGGAAGAACGGCCTGTACCCGGGCGTCTCCGACGAGCTTGCCGACAGCATGAAGTCGGGCTGGGCCGACACCGAGCTGCACGGTCTGGAGCCGATCGCCCAGGCCGCGCACACCGCCGCCCGCCGCGCCGCGCTCTCCGCGCGCTTCCCCGGCGAGCGCCTGGTCATTCCCGCGGGCAACCTCAGGACCCGCTCCAACGACACCGAGTACGCCTTCCGCGCCTCCACCGAGTACGCGTACCTCACCGGCGACCAGACGCACGACGGCGTGCTCGTCCTGGAGCCGAAGGACGGGACCGGGCACGACGCGACGGTCTACCTCCTGCCGCGCTCCAACCGCGAGAACGGCGAGTTCTGGCTCGACGGCCAGGGCGAGCTGTGGGTGGGCCGCCGACACTCCCTCGCCGAGGCCGAACAGCTGCTGGGCATCGGCGCCAAGGACGTCCGTGAGGTGGCCGCCGCGCTGACCGAGGCCACCGGCCCGGTCCGCAACGTCCGCGGCCACGACGCGGGCATCGAGGCCGCCCTGGCCGACAAGGTCACCGCGGAACGCGACGAGGAACTGCGCGTCTACCTCTCCGAGGCCCGCCTCGTGAAGGACGACTTCGAGATCTCCGAGCTCCAGAAGGCCTGCGACGCCACGGCGCGCGGCTTCGAGGACGTCGTCAGGATCCTCGACAAGGCCGAGGCGACCAGCGAGCGCTACATCGAGGGCACCTTCTTCCTGCGCGCCCGCATCGAGGGCAACGACATCGGCTACGGCTCGATCTGCGCGGCGGGCCCGCACGCCACCACGCTGCACTGGGTCCGCAACGACGGCGCCGTCCGCGCCGGTGAGCTGCTGCTCCTGGACGCCGGTGTGGAGACCCGTGACCTCTACACCGCCGATGTGACGCGGACCCTGCCGATCAACGGCACGTTCACGCCGCTCCAGCGCAAGATCTACGACGCCGTGTACGAGGCGCAGGAGGCGGGCATCGCGGCCGTCAGGCCCGGTGCCGGCTTCCGCGACTTCCACGACGCCGCACAGCGCGTACTCACCGAGAAGCTCGTCGAGTGGGGCCTGCTGGGCGACCTGTCCGTGGACAAGGTCCTGGAGCTGGGTCTCCAGCGCCGGTGGACCCTGCACGGCACCGGCCACATGCTCGGCATGGACGTCCACGACTGCGCCGCCGCGCGCACCGAGTCGTACGTCAACGGCACCCTGGAGCCGGGCGTCTGCCTGACAGTGGAGCCCGGACTGTACTTCCAGGCCGACGACCTGACGGTGCCCGAGGAGTACCGGGGCATCGGCGTCCGGATCGAGGACGACATCCTCGTCACCGAGGACGGCAACCGGAACCTCTCCGACAAGCTGCCGCGCCGGGCCGACGAGATCGAGGCGTGGATGGCCCAGCTGAAGGGCTGACCCCCGCCCCACCTCCCGGCAACGGAGGGCGCGCCGCTCAGGACACCATGAGCAGCGCGCCCTCCCGCCATTTGAGGACCTTGTCGAAGCTCACCACCGCGCCCCGCCCCGGACGGTTGCCGAAGTGGACGTGATCGGCGAGCTGCTCGATGAGACCCAGGCCCCGGCCGCTCTCGGCGGTGGGCAGGGGTTGTGCGGCAGGGCGAAGCACGCGCCGGGCGGGAAAGCCCGGCCCCGAGTCGGCGACTTCGATACGGCACTTCTCGCCGTCCAGATACGCCGTGACGCGGTACTGCCCGGAGTCCGTACGGGGCTGCCCGTACCCGGAATCCTCCCGGCCGCCGCCATGCTCGACGGCGTTCGCACAGGCTTCGCTGAGCGCGACCGACAGGTCGTAGGAGATGTCCGGATCCACCCCGGCCGTTTCCATGGTTCCGAGCAGAAAACGACGGGCGAGCGGAACGCTCGCAGCTTCGCGCCGCAAATGGAGTGACCACCAGATGCTCATGCTCCAGCCTCCTGGCTGCGGCTCGACATACCGATACGTATTGCCGCACAGGGCGCCCTGTAAGCACAGAACGACTGTGAGAGCCCTCATTCGGCGGATGCGAATATTCCGCTCAGCGGTGTATGCCCGGCCCCGCGACCGCCGCGCCGGCCCCCTCGGCATCCCCCGCGAACAGGTGCAACAGGCGCTCTTACGGACGGAAGCAGATCTTCCGGACCTGCCGTACACGGGCATGGGGCGCAGTGCGATGATGTCCCGGCCATGTCCACGCCTGTCGCACGTGCCGGAGCCGGTCTGCGGCTCATGAGGGCCGCGGTGTTCGCCGCGGTCTGCGTCGTGCTGTCCGCGGCGGGACATACGTTCGCGGCGGGTGCCGCCGTGCCGGTCTGGACCGTGCTCGCGGGCTTCCTCGGGATCCTCGCGGCCGCCGTGCTGCTCGCCGGGCGCGAACGGTCGCTGCCCTCGATCGCGGGTGCTCTGGCCGGCGGCCAGCTCGTCCTGCACACCCTCTTCGGGCTCGGCGGCCACACGGCGGCCGGCGCCACGACCGCGGGCACGAGCGGTGAGGGCAGCCTCGTCCGGTTCGCCGCCGGACTCGTGTGCGGCATGGGGCCCTCCCAGCTGAACGCCGCCGAGGCCCATCGCATCGTCACCACCGCGGGCATCGACCCGGCGACCGTCGCCCCGGGGCACGAGCACCTCGCGTCGGCCGGAGCGGCCGCCGCACCCGGCCCCGTCCCCGGCGGCGGACCGTACGCGCCGGTGCTGGACCTGCTGCCCAGCCTGCCCATGTTCCTCGGACACCTGCTGGCCGCACTCGCCACCGGCTGGCTGCTGCGGCGCGGCGAGGCCGCCCTCTTCCGGCTGGCCCGGCTCTCGGCGCACGGCGCCCAGCAGCTCGCCGCCGGAGCCCGGCTGCGCTCCCTGCGCGCCGCCCTGGCTCTCGTACGCGCCCTGAGCGCGGGTCTGCCCGGACAGCGCACGACCGGGCCGCTCACTCCCCGTACGGCCGACGACGCCCCGGCGCCCGCCTCCGGGGAACACCTGCAGCACCTGGTGACCAGGCGCGGGCCTCCCGCCGTGTACGCACTCGCAGCCTGACGCGACACCTTCTCCGTCTCACCGCCTTCCGCGCGGCCGGGGTGTCGTGATGCCGTCGCGCACCCGCGCGCCGGAACACCTTTCCTCGTTCTCCTGTGGAGTGATCCCTGCCATGAACGTTTCACGTATCGCCATCGCGGGCGGCGTCGCCGCGTCCACCGTCCTGCTGTTCGCCGGTCCGGCCGCCGCACACGTCGGCGTACAGCCGCAGGGCGAGGCCGCCAAGGGCGGTTACGCCACCATCAACTTCAAGGTGCCCAACGAGCGCGACGACGCCTCCACGGTCAAGGTCGAAGTGAGCTTCCCGGCCGACCACCCGCTGTCCTCGGTCACCCCGCAGGCCGTGCCCGGCTGGAAGATCAAGGTCGACAAGACCAAGCTGGACAAGCCGCTCGACGTCCACGGCAAGAAGATCAACGAGGCCGTCTCCAAGGTGACCTGGACCGCGGACGGCGGCAAGATCGAGCCGGGCTACTTCCAGCAGTTCCCGCTCTCGGTCGGCCAGCTCCCCGAGGACACCGACCAGCTCGTCTTCAAGGCCCTCCAGACGTACGACAACAAGGAAGTCGTCCGCTGGATCGAGGAGCCCAAGGAGGGCGCGGCCGAGCCCGAGAGCCCGGCCCCCGTCCTCAAGCTGACCGCGGCGGCGTCCGACGCCCACGGCGGTGCAGCGGCCGGCAAGGGATCCGACGAGCACAAGACGGACGACAGGACCGCGTCCTCCAAGGAAACCGCGGCGTCCGGGTCCGCCAGCGACAACACCGCCCGCACCCTGGGCATCATCGGCATCGTCATCGGTATCGCGGGGGTCGCCTTCGGCGTCCTCGCAGGCCGTCGCCGTACCGCCTGACCCGCCGGTTCCACCACCCGCACCACACTCAGGAAACAACTCTCCATGCGCAACAAGAAGATGGTGCCGGCCGTGGCGTTCGCCGCCGCGGCCGCACTGACCCTGTCCGCCTGCGGCAGCAGCGACGACTCGGCGAAGAAGCCCGTCGCCGACGTCAGCGCCGAGGCCAGGACCCAGGCCGCGACCGTGCTCGACCAGCCGTTCACCAAGCCGAACCTCGTACTCACCGACACCCGGGGCAAGGAGTACGACCTCCGCGAGGCGACCAAGGGCAAGCCGACACTCATCTACTTCGGCTACACCAAGTGCCCCGACGTCTGCCCGCTGACCATGAGCAACATCTCGCTCGCCAAGCGGGCGCTGCCCAAGGCCGACCAGGACAAGCTCCAGGTCGTCTTCGTCACCACCGACCCCGAGCGGGACACCCCGTCCTCCCTCGGCAAGTGGCTCGCGGCGCAGGACCCGTCCTTCACCGGGCTCACCGGCGACTTCCCGACCATCCAGGCGGGAGCACGGCAGATCGGCATCGGCATCGACGCGCCGAAGAAGGAGAAGGACGGCACCGTCGTCTCGATGCACGGCGCCCAGGTCATCGCCTTCTCCCCGAAGACCGACCAGGGTTACCTGCTCTACGGCGAGGACACCACGTCCGAGGACTACGCCAAGGACCTTCCCGAGATCCTCAAGGGGGAGACCCCGTGAACCGCCGCACGACCCTCGCCGGCGTTCTGGCCCTCACCACCGGGCTGACGCTGGCGGGGTGCTCCACGGACAGCGAACCCGAGCTGAAGGTCGTCGGAGCGTTCATGCCGCAGCCCGTCAGCGACATGGCCGCCGCCTTCCTCGTCGTGCAGAACAGCGGCGGCACGGCCGACCGGCTCACCTCGGTGACCAGCCCGCTCTCGGACGACGTCACGATCCACGAGACGAAGAACCAGAAGATGCGCATGGTCACGTCCTTCGAAGTCCCTGCGGACGGCGAGCTCGATCTTGAACGCGGTGGCAACCACATCATGTTCATGAAGCTCAAGCAGATGCCCAAGCAGGGCGAGAAGGTCTCCATGGAGCTGCACTTCGAGAAGGCCGGCCCCATCAAGGTCGACCTTCCCGTGAAGGAGACCACCCACAACCCGAAGAAGCAGTGAGGGACCGACACACATGACCGCCACCGCCCCGCGCTTCGGGCCATCCCCGATACGACGGCCGCTCGCCCGGGCCGCGCTCCTCACCACGCTGATCAGCCTGCTGTTCGGTCTGGTGCTGGCCGGCGCGAGCCCCGCTTCCGCGCACGCGGCCCTCACCGGGAGCAACCCGCAGGACGGGGCGGTGGTGGACACGGCCCCCGGGGAGGTCACGCTCACCTTCTCCGAATCGATCGCCATGGGCGACGACTCGATCCGCGTCCTCGACCCCACGGGCAAGCGCGCCGACGACGGTGCTCCGCGCGACATGAACAGTCCCGGCACCGTGCAGTACGGCGTCAAGCTCCACTCCGGTCTGCCCGACGGCACCTACACCGTGGCCTGGCAGGCCGTGTCCGCCGACAGCCACCCCGTCTCCGGCGCCTTCACCTTCTCCATCGGCGCCCCCTCCGAGACCACGGTCGCGCTGCCCTCCACCAGTGCGGGCGGCGGCCTCGTCGGCACGCTCTACAGCATCGCGCGCTACGCGGCGTACGCCGGATTCGTCCTGCTCGTCGGCGGTGCCACGTTCGTGCTCGCCTGCTGGCGGCGCGGCGCGGCCGCCCGCCCGCTGCAACGCCTCGTCGTCCGGGGCTGGATCACCCTCACCGCCGCCACCCTGGTCATGCTGCTGCTCCGCAGCCCGTACACCGGCAGCGGAAAGCTCGCCGACGCCTTCGACCTCGACGGGCTGCAGGCCGTCCTCGACACCAAACCCGGTGCCGCGCTCGTCGCCCGGCTGCTCCTGCTCGGCGCCGGTGCCCTGTTCATCGCCGTCCTGTTCGGGACGTACGCGAAGCGCGAGGACGAGAAGGAGAAGAGGGACCTCACCTTCGGACTCGCCATCGGGGGCGCGGTCATCGCCGCGGGCATCGCCGGTACGTGGGCGCTCTCCGAGCACGCGTCGACCGGTATCCAGGCGGATCTCGCCATGCCGATGGACATCCTGCACCTGCTGGCCGTCGCCGCCTGGCTCGGCGGGCTCGCCGCGCTCCTCGTCGCCCTGTACCGGACACCCGGCATCGAGCGCGCGGCGGTGCGGCGCTTCTCCCGGATCGCGTTCGGCAGCGTCCTCGTCCTCACCGCCACCGGCATCTACCAGTCCTGGCGCCAGGTCGGCTCCTGGTCGGCGCTGACCGGCACCCGGTACGGGCAGCTGCTGATCATCAAGGTGGGACTGCTCGCCGTGCTCATCGGCCTGGCCTGGATCTCCCGGCGGTGGACGGGTCGGCTGACGGACGGGGCACAGCCGGGTACGGAGGCCTCGGATGAGGGGGAGACCGGCGAGGCGCCGAAGAGCCCTGAAGAGGGTGAGGGTCCTGAGGACGGAACGGGCCCCGAGGACGGGACGGACCGCGGGGAGGGGGAGAGCGGCCAGGAGCCCGCGCCGGAGGTCGCACCCGAGCGCGCAGCGCAGCTCGCCCGGCAGCAGGCCGTCCTGACCGCCACGAAGAAGAAGCGGGTCCGCGACGCCGACCCCGAGCGCTCCGGGCTGCGCCGCTCGGTCCTGGCCGAGGCGGCCGTGGCCGTGGTGCTGCTCGCCGTGGCGACGGTCCTGACGTCCACCGAACCGGCACGCACCGAGGAGGAGGCCGCCCGCAGCGCCACGACGGCGACCGCTCCGGGTGCCGCCGGCCCCGTCAACCTGAGCATGCCCTTCGACACCGGCGGCCAGAACGGCAAGGGGACCGTCCGGATCGACATCGACCCCGGTGGCACCGGCGCCAACGAGCTGCACGTCTGGGTCGACGGCAGCGACGGGAAGCCGATGGACGTTCCCGAGGTGAAGCTCGCCCTCACCCTGGAGTCCAAGGACATCGGCCCGCTGCCGGTCGTCCCCGACCGGCTCGCCGAGGGGCACTGGACGGCGAGCGATGTCCGGATCCCCATCGCGGGCGACTGGAAGATCGCGGTGACGGTGCGTACGTCGGACATCGACCAGGCCACCATCGACAAGAACGCAAAGATCGGCTGAGCACGGTGAGCAAGAGCACGAAGAGTGTGACGGGCGCGAGGAACGCGAAGGGCTCGAACGGCTCGAACGGCACCTCGGCGACCGCCGGAGCGGCTGGGGGCGCGGGAGCGGCTGCCGGGGCCGAGACGGTGGCCGGGGCGGGCGCCGGCTCGCAGGACCGTACCGGCACGGATGGCGTCGGCTTCTCGCGGCGGCGGCTGCTCGGCAGTGCGGGGGCCGCCGGGGCCGCCGGCCTGGTGCTCGGCGCCGCTGGAGGCTCGGCCGGGTACGCCGCGTCCCGCCCCGACGAACCGGCCGCGCTGACGGCCATCGGAGCCACCGAGGCGATGTTTCACGGGAAACATCAACCGGGGATCACCACTCCGCTTCAGGCCCGGGGTCATCTGGTCGCCTTCGACCTGGTGCCTGGCGCGGGACGCAAGGAGGCCGCCGCCCTGATGCGCCGCTGGTCGGCCGTGGCGCGGGAGCTCATGGCGGGGCGCCCGTCCACCGCCGGCGGCACGGACGGGCCCGGCCATGACACCGGCATCGCCCTGGACGCCGGGCCCTCCTCGCTGACCGTCACCTTCGGATTCGGCCGGACCTTCTTCGACCGCACCGGCCTGACCGGCCGCCGGCCCGCCGGGCTCGACCCGCTGCCCCCGTTCTCCTCGGACCAGCTCGACGCCAGGCGTTCCAACGGCGACCTGTGGGTCCAGATCGGCGCCGACGACGCGCTGGTCGCCTTCCACGCCCTGCGCGCCATCCAGAAGGAGGCCATGGGGGCGGCCGGGGTGCGCTGGCAGATGAACGGCTTCAATCGCACGCCCGGCGCCACCGGGCGTCCGATGACCGCGCGCAATCTGATGGGCCAGATCGACGGCACCGGCAATCCGAAGCCGGCCGACGAGGACTTCGACACCCGGATCTTCGTACCGTCCCCGTCAAGGGCTTCGGGGGCCTCGGGGGCTCCGGACGCCTCGCAGGACTGGCTGGCCGGTGGCTCCTATGCCGTCGTACGGCGCATCAGGATGCTGCTGGACGACTGGGAGAAGCTCCCGGTGGACCGGCAGGAGCAGGTCATAGGACGGCGCAAGTCGGACGGGGCCCCGCTCAGTGGCGGCACCGAGACCACCCCGATGGACCTGGACAAGGCCGGTCCCGACGGCAGACTCGTGATCCCCGACAACGCCCACGCCCGGATCTCCTCCCCCGAGAAGAACGGTGGCGCGGCCATGCTGCGGCGCCCCTTCTCGTACCACGACGGCATCTCGGCGGACGGCACCCCGGACGCCGGGCTGCTGTTCGTCTGCTGGCAGGCGGATCCGTTCCGGGGCTTCGTCCCGGTGCAGCGCAAACTCGACCGGGGCGACGCGCTCTCGCCGTTCCTCCGGCACGAGGCGAGCGGCCTCTACGCCGTACCGGGAGGCGCCGCGAAGGGTGAGTACGTGGGTCAGCGGCTGCTGGAGTCCTGAGGCTCCGGGCGCTGGAATCCGAGGCTCCGGCGGCCGGGGAGGCTGCGGCGCCGGGCGCCGGGCGCCGGGTCCCGCAGTTCCGGGTGCGGGCCGGATCGCATTCCGAGACGGCCCGGCACCGGGCGTACGGCGCATTAGGGTGACCGTATGTCAGCCACGCGCTACGCCTATCTCGGCCCCGAAGGCACCTTCACCGAGGTCGCCCTCCGCACGCTCCCGGAAGCCGCCACCCGGGAGCTCGTCCCGATGGTCTCCGTACCGGCCGCCCTGGACGCCGTACGCAGCGGTGAGGCGGCGGCAGCGCTCGTACCGATCGAGAACTCCGTCGAGGGCGGCATCACCGCGACGCTCGACGAGCTGACCTCCGGCGAACCGCTGATGATCTACCGCGAAGTGCTGCTCTCCATCACCTTCGCGCTGCTGGTGCGCCCCGGGACCAAGCTGTCCGACATCAAGACGGTCACCGCGCACCCGGCCGCCCAGCCGCAGGTGCGCAACTGGATGGCGGCCCATCTCCCGCAGGCGGTATGGGAATCGGCCGCCTCCAACGCGGACGGGGCGCGGCTGGTCCAGGAAGGGCGTTACGACGCCGCCTTCGCGGGTGAGTTCGCCGCGGCGACCTACGGCCTGGAACCCCTCGTGACGGAGATCCACGACGCGGAGAACGCCCAGACGCGCTTCGTCCTGGTGGGACGGCCGGCCAGGCCCTCGGCCCCGACCGGCGCGGACAAGACGTCCGTGGTGATCTGGCTGGGCGACGACCGCCCCGGTGCGCTGCTCGAACTCCTCCAGGAGTTCGCCGTCCGCGGGGTCAACCTGATGCTCATCCAGTCGCGTCCGACCGGAGAGGGCATCGGGAACTACTGCTTCGCCGTGGACGCCGAGGGACACATCGCGGACCGGCGGGTCGGCGAGGCGCTGATGGGGCTGAAGCGGATCTGTCCGAACGTGCGGTTCCTCGGCTCGTACCCGCGGGCCGGAGTGACGCCCGACGAGGTGCCGCCGCTGCGGGCGGGAACCTCGGACCGGGAGTTCACGGACGCCTCCGACTGGCTGGCGCGCAGCCAGGACGGCCGGGTCTGACCCCGTCCGCCGTACGGGATCGCCGGGGCGAGGGCCGCGCGGAGCGTTCCGCTCCGGTCCGACCTGCCGATTTTCATTCACCCACAGAGTTATCCACAGGGTGGTGGCTCGGCCTGGGGACAAGTCGACACCGCAATGCGACATGGTCGACAAATCGCCCAGCGATCCCGGATGCACCCAGGGGAGCCCGGGGCCTCTGATGTCATCCCAATTCCCTTGATCAACTCTTTGGGGCGAGGAATTCCCACCCGAATGAGTGTGTGGGGCGGGTTTGGGAGGGGATTCCATGAGCCTTCACCCAGCCCCCGGAACGTCCGCTTCCAGCATCCACAGAACTTCTTCACAGCCTGTGGATAACTAATTCTCCACAGACCCCCTGTGGACAACATCGGGTCGGGCGCCCCTCAACTCCCCTTACAGGGAAGGCCAGTACGTCAAGACAGGTCACCCCTTCTGCCCTGTTCAGGGGAATACGCTCCCCAAATTGACGTCTCTACCCGCCCCGTACCCGGCGATTCCTCCTCAGGATTATCAATTCCGGCAATACGGGCAAAGTGACACGCACGGCAATATCGGTTCGAGCGCCAGAAGCGCGCACCGGTAGCCTGGAGGGGTGATTGACCTTCGCCTGCTCCGTGAGGACCCCGACCGTGTTCGCGCCTCCCAGCGCGCCCGTGGAGAGGACGTCGCGCTCGTCGACGCCCTGCTCTCCGCCGACGAGCTGCGCAGGTCGTCCGGCGTCCGCTTCGACGAACTCCGCTCCGAGCAGAAGTCGCTCGGCAAGCTGATCCCCAAGGCCTCCCCCGAGGAGCGCGCCGAGCTGCTGAAGAAGGCCGATCAGCTCAAGGCCGACGTCAAGGCGGCCGACGCCGCCCAGGACGCGGCCGACGCCGAGGCCAAGCGGCTGCTGCTCCAGCTCGGCAACATCGTCCACGAGGACGTGCCGGTCGGCGGCGAGGAGGACTTCGTCGTCCTGGAGACGCACGGCACCATCCGCGACTTCGGTGCCGAGGGCTTCGAGCCGAAGGACCACCTGGAGCTCGGCGAGAAGCTCGGCGCCATCGACATGGAGCGCGGCGCCAAGGTCTCCGGTTCGCGCTTCTACTACCTGACGGGTGTCGGCGCGCTGCTGGAGCTCGCCCTCGTCAACGCGGCGATCGCCCAGGCCACCGAGGCCGGGTTCATCCCGATGCTGACCCCGGCGCTGGTCCGTCCGCGCGCCATGGAGGGCACCGGCTTCCTCGGCCAGGCCGCGGAGAACGTGTACCACCTGGAGAAGGACGACTACTACCTGGTCGGCACCTCCGAAGTACCCCTCGCCGCATACCACATGGACGAGATCATCGACGCCGACAAGCTGCCCCTGCGGTACGCGGGCTTCTCCCCGTGCTTCCGCCGCGAGGCGGGCACGTACGGCAAGGACACCCGGGGCATCTTCCGCGTCCACCAGTTCGACAAGGTCGAGATGTTCTCGTACGTCGACCCGGCGGACGCCGAGGCGGAGCACCGCCGGCTGCTGGACTGGGAGAAGCAGTGGCTCACCGGTCTCGGGCTGCCCTTCCAGGTGATCGACGTCGCCACCGGTGACCTCGGGTCCTCGGCCTCGCGCAAGTTCGACTGCGAGGCCTGGATCCCGACCCAGGGCAAGTACCGCGAGCTGACCTCCGCGTCGAACTGCGACGGCTTCCAGGCGCGCCGCCTCTCCGTCCGGATGCGGGACGGCAAGAAGGTCCAGCCCCTCTCCACGCTCAACGGCACGCTCTGCGCCGTACCGCGCACGATCGTGGCGATCCTGGAGAACCACCAGCTGGCCGACGGTTCGGTCCGGGTGCCCGAGGTGCTCCGTCCGTACCTGGGCGGGCGCGAGGTCCTGGAGCCGGTCTCCAAGTGACCTTTCCCTACAAGCTCGTCGCGACCGACCTGGACGGCACGCTGCTGCGTGACGACAGCACGGTCTCGGAGCGCACACGTGAAGCGCTGGCCGAGGTCACCGCGGCCGGCGCGGCGCACATCATCGTCACCGGACGCGGCGTGCCGTGGACCCGCCACATACTGGACGACCTCGGCTACGAGGGCATCGCGGTCTGCGGCCAGGGCGCACAGGTCTACCACGCGGGCGAGCACAAGCTGCTGACCTCGCTGACCCTGGACCGGCAGCTCGCGAGGCTCGCCCTGTCCAGGATCGAGGCGGAGATCGGCCCGCTGGCGCTCGCCGCGAGCCGGGACGGGCTCGACGGCGAGGTCCTGTTCGGCCCCGGCTACCGGATCCAGGAGGGTCCGCTGCCGGCCGTCTTCGTGGACGACGCGACCGAGATGTGGGCCGCCCCGCTGAACAAGATCTACATCCAGCACCCGGAGCTCGACGACGACGCCCTCGCACGGTCCGCCCGGGAAGCCGTCGGCAGCCTGGTGGACGTGGTCATGGCCGGTCCCGGTGTCGTGGAGATCCTGCCGCTGGGCCTGAGCAAGGCCACCGGCCTCTCGCTGGCCGCGCGACGGCTGGGCGTGAAGGCCGCGGACACGCTGGCCTTCGGCGACATGCCGAACGACATCCCGATGTTCGGCTGGGCGCGGCACGGCGTGGCGATGGCCAACGCGCACGACGACCTGAAGGCCGTGGCCCACGAGGTCACGGCATCGAACCAGCACGACGGCATCGCTGTGGTGCTGGAGGAGCTGCTGAGGACGTCCCGCCCGTAACGGTGCCCGTTTCGCGGTGCTGCCTCGATCGCGGTGCTGTCCGTTTCGTGGTACTGCCTGGTTCTCCGTGCTGTCCGTTTCGCGGTGCTGTCCGTTTCGCCGCCACGCCGCTCCGACTGCCCGCGACCGCGAAGGTCGCGGGCAGTCGTCGTTCTGGCCGGCCCTGCGGACCGGGGGTCAGCGGCGCCTGCTACGGCGGCGCAGCTCCTTCAGCTGGTGGACGAAATCGTCCATGCGCGCGTCGATGCGCGTGATGTCCTGCGAGACGTCCGACAGCCTGACGCCGATGGCGCCGACCACCTGATGCGTCGCTTCCAGCTTCCGGTCGAGACTGTCGAACCGCTCCGACATCCGGCACAGCACCGGCCCGAGCTCCTGGAGCGCACTGCCGACTCCGGCGAGGCAGCTCTCGATCCGCGTGACGCGCCGGTCGAGCGAGTCGTACCTCGTCCGCAGGTCCGCCTCCACGTCGAGGAGATACGTACGGACGCAGCGGGCAATGTCGCTGTCGCGAAGAAGCATGGCGATGTTGAGCACGGTGCGGCGGGTGTAGAGCCGCAGCCGGGTGGCAGCCTGTGGATAACTTTCCCCCCGCTCCGCTGTCCATAGCGACATCATGTCGCTATGGAAGGTGTGCAGCTCAGAGCCATGCAGCAGACGCATCCCGTTCTCGGTGAACTCCTGCTGATGCCGGTCTGTGAGCTTCCTGACCGAGGCTGTGGATACTTCGAAGTAACGAGCGACATCCTCTGTGCGAACGTGAATTCCGTCCGGGAGCATGACAAGGCTCTTCACCTTGTCGAGGACGTCGACGCGCCCCATCCGCTCGACGCGCAGGGCGCGCGATTCGAGCAGGGCGAGTTCCGTGGGCATGGGCATGCCTTTCATACGGGAACGACGATGACCGCCCGGTCCCCGGGCTTCAGGGGTGGAGAACGCTCACGGTTGCCACTCACTCGATGACCGGCCCGACGGGCGGGGTCCCCACCCGTGCCGGCACTCCCCGATTTCACGAAAGCTACGACGCCACAGAATCCAGTTGCCTCCACGCACCCTGCACAACGAAACGAGAACCGCACAGTTACGCGGTTGACGGTCCGCTCATAGGACAACCCCCGCCCAAAGGACGGGGGTTGTCCGCGTGACCGCGATGATCCGTGCGCGTACGCGCGTACCGCGCCGGGAGGGGAACCGGGCCGCCGGTCCGCTATCGCGAGCCGCTCACTCCTCGCCGGCCAGCTTCAGCGCACGCAGCTTCTGGCCCGCGTACCAGGTGGCCGCCACCGTCACGGCGACCAGCAGCACCGTCGCGAGCGGCAGACCCACGTCGGAGGTGATCGCGCCTTCCCGGCCGACCTTCTCGGCGACCGCGAGGGACCACTGCTGCACGCTCAGCGTCCGCGCTCCCGGCACCAGGCTGCCGAACAGGGCCTCCCACACCAGGGCGTACACCAGGCCGAGCACCACCGCGTGGCGGCTGATCGTGCCCAGCAGCAGGAACAGCGCGCTGTACGCGATCGAGGCGACCAGCGCCGCGATCGTGTAGGCCACGGCGATCTGCTGCCCGTTGCCGTTCAGGATCAGTCCGGCGACGAGGGTCGGCAGGGCGGAGAACACCATCGTGACGGCGATGGCCACGATCAGCTTCGTGAAGATGATCGTCGGCCGCTTCACCGGCTTGGCCAGCAGATAGACGATCGAACCGTCGTCGATCTCGGGGCCGATGGCGCCCGTGCCCGCGATCACACCGATCAGCGGCACCATCGTGGCGATGGCGAAGCCGCCGAGCACGTTCGCGGCGACCTGGTCATCGGCCCCCGCGAAGGCGCGGACGGCCACGGCGATGGCCACCAGCAGCGCGGGCAGGACGAACAGGATGGCGGCCCGGCGCCGGCCGAGCAGGGCCCGGTAGGTGAGCCGGGCGACTGTGGGGTCGTACATGACGCTTCACAGCTCCTTTCAGGCCACTACTCAGGCCGCTACGAGATAGGAAAAGACCGATTCGAGGGACTCGTCGGACGGCGAAACGGTCAGCAGCCGGATGCCCTGTTCACGTGCCACCCTGGGCAGCAGTTCGGTGAAGCGCCCGAAGTCGACGGCCTGGATCCGCAGGGCCTGTTCGCTCAGGTCGACCTCGATCCCCGCCGTGGAGGGGTCGGCGATGAGCGCGGCCGCGAGAGCCCGGTCGTCGCTGGACCGTACGAGATAGCGGTGCGGCCGGTCCGTCATCAGACGGCGGATCTTCCGGAAGTCACCGGACGCGGCATGCCGCCCCGCCACGATCACTTCGATGTGCGTGGCGAGCTGCTCGACCTCTTCGAGGATGTGGGAGGAGAACAGGACCGTACGGCCCTGTGCTCCCATCTGCCGCAGCAGCTCCATCAGCTGCATCCGCTGGCGCGGGTCCATCCCGTTGAACGGCTCGTCCAGCAGCAGCACGGACGGCTCGTGGACCAGGGCGGACGCCATCTTCACGCGCTGGCGCATGCCCTTGCTGTACGTCGAGATATTGCGGTCCTGCGCGTACTCCATCTGGACCGTCGCCAGCGCCCGCTGCGCCTCCGCCGCGCCCAGGCCCTGGAGTTCGGCGTTGGCGAGGACGAACTCCAGGCCGGTCAGGAAGTCGTACATGCCCTCCCGCTCCGGGACGATGCCGATCTCCTTGTAGACCGACTCGTTGCGCCAGATCGTCCGGCCGTCGAGCGTGACCGTGCCCGTGGACGGGGCGAGGAACCCGGCCATCATGTTGATCAGCGTGGACTTCCCGGCACCGTTGGGGCCGAGCAGCCCGGTGACACCGGGCCCCACGGTCATGCTCACGTCGTTGACGGCGACCACATTGCCGAACCAGCGGGAGGTGTGGTCGATCTCGATGGTGGTCACAGCCCGACCCTCCGGTAACGGCGCATCAGGACGGCGTACGAGCCGGCGACGAGCGCGAGAACAACGATCAGGTAGACCACCCCGGCGCCCGCACCCGGACCTTCCCCTCCGGGGAAGGCCGAGGTGGCGCCGAGGAACGCGGTCTGGACGCCGTCGATCAGGGTGATCGGCGAGAAGAGCCCCAGCCACTGCACGGCTCCCGCGGAGCCCGTCTCCCAGGCGATGGCCTGGACCGTGGAGACCGCACCGTAGGAGATGGTCAGTACGGCGATCACCGCGGCGACGCCGAAGCCGCGGCGCGGGGTGAGCGCGGCCATCACCAGTCCCAGACCGGCGAACAGCACGGACAGCAGCGCCACCGACACCAGCCCCTGGCCGAACCACGTGGTCTGATCGGCGAAATCGAACTTCGCGAGCAGGGAGCCCACATACAGGACGAGCAACGGCACTCCGGTGAGCACGAACAGCGCCGTTGCCATGGCCGCGAACTTGGCGACCACGTAGTCGACCCGTTCGATCGGCCGCGAGAAGTACAGGGGCACGCTCTTGAAACGGAGGTCCCTGGAGACGGCCTGCGGCGCCTGGGCGGCGATGAAGAGGCCGATGACGGCCTGAAGGTAGATCGCGTACGACGTGTACTTGACCACCAGCTTCGTCGTGTCCGGGGCGGCCATGGAGACCGCCACCAGGATCGCCGCGACCAGCGTCATCACACCGAACAGCAGCATCGGCAGCACCTTGGACTTGGCGGAACGGCCCAGTCCGAAGGAGCCCCGCAGGGTCTGCGAGTAGAGCGAGCGGCGGGCATAGGCGCGGCCCAGGCGCGGCCCGTCGTACGAGCGGTACCCGATGTTGTGGATCCGGGAGGTGTCGCTCCCGCTCACGGCCCCGGTCTCAGTACTGCTCATCGTGACCGTTCCCCTTCTGCTGTACGGCCCCGGCCGTCGCGGACGCGGCCCCTGCCACGTCCCGGTCGGCGGGAGCCTGTTCGGTACGGAAGACCTCGGCGATGTGGTGGCGCCGCTGTTCCATCCGTACGAGGCCGAGTCCCAGCCCGGCGACGCTGTCGCGGACGATGTCGTACGTCTCCTCGCCGGTCGCCTCGACCAGCAGGATGTGACCCGCGCCGGGCAGCCCTTCCGCGTCGAGTCCGTCGTGGCCGATGAGCGTGACCCCGGCCGCGCTGAGCGCCCCGCGCAGGGCGTCCGTGCCGTCGGGGTAGGTGTCGCTGTCGGTCACCTCGACCGCGAGGGTGGTGGTGGTCTGGGTGAAGTCGCTGGTGGAGCTGGACCTCAGCAGAGCGCCGCCGTCGATGACGACGACATGGTCGCAGGTGCGCTCCAGCTCGCCCAGGAGGTGCGAGGTGACCAGCACGGAGATGCCGAAGTCGGTGTGGATACGGCGGATGAGGCCGAGCATCTCGTCGCGGCCGACCGGGTCCAGGCCGTTGGTCGGCTCGTCGAGCAGGACCAGCTTCGGGTCATGGACCAGCGCCTGGGCCAGCTTCACGCGCTGCTTCATACCGGTCGAGTACCCGCCGATGGGGCGGTAGCGCTCCTCGTAGAGGCCGACGTGGCGCAGCGTGTCGGCGGTGCGCTCACGCGCCGCAGTCGGCGGCAGGCCGGACATCCGGGCCATGTGCACGACGAACTCGGTCGCCGAGACGTCCGGCGGCAGGCAGTCGTGCTCGGGCATGTAGCCCACCCGTTCCCGGATGGCGGCGCCGCTGGTCGCCACGTCCAGTCCGAGCACTGCGGCCCGGCCCTCGGTGGCGGGGGAGAGACCCAGCAGGATCTTGATCAGTGTGGACTTGCCGGCTCCGTTGGAACCCACCAGGCCGGTCACACCGGTTCCGATGTCCAAGGAGAGCCGGTCAAGAGCGGTCACCCGGGGGAACCGCTTGCTCAGGCTTTCGGTCGCGATCACAGTCACGTCTACGAAGGTAGTGGCGCGGGCCACAGCGGTCGTCAGCCCTGGCGGCTGGATCCGCCTCAGACTCCAGGTGTACGGACCCGTAGGGGACCCCACGGGGGAGGAGACCGGGGAGTTGTCCACAGGTCGTCGCACGCCCCTTGACGTAGCCGCCGGACATTGTCACATTCATCAGTGTCACGTTACGGGCACGTACCGCACACGGCAGGGAACGGACGGTGGCACGGCATGACCTCGGCGGTGAAGGACGGAACGGCCCCGGAACTGCGGGGGTTCACAGAGGTGCAGCGCCTCGCCTACGACTGCGCGGAGGCGGTCGCCGCCCAGCTCCGGCCGGGGGTGACGGAGCGCGAGGCGGCGCGGATGCAGCGGGAATGGCTGCGCCGGAGGGGGGTGCGGGACTGGTTCCACCTCCCCTTCGCCTGGTTCGGGGACCGCACGGCGTTCGCCGGCTTCAAGGTGCCGCTCCAGTTCTTCCCGACCGACCGGAGGCTGGAGCCGGGAATGCCGTTCATTCTCGACATGGCCCCGGTGTACAAGGGATTCACGGCGGACATCGGGTACTCCGGCTGTCTCGGTCCCAGCCCCCTCCACGACAAGCTGATGGCCGACCTGGAAGCCCATCGTGAGCTGATCCTGCGCGAGGTGCGCGAACGCCGCTCGCTGCGCGACATCTACGAGGACGTCGAACGCCTCATGGTCAGGCAGGGCTACGCGAACCGGCACCGCGCCTACCCCTTCGGCGTCATCGCCCACAAGGTGGACCGGGTCGCCGAGAAGCGCTGGTCCCCGCAGGTGTTCGGGTTCGGCACCCAGTCGCTCAAGGGTCTGGTGAGCGACGCGCTGCACGGGCACCGGGACGGCTGGTCGCCGCTGTGGAGTCCGTACCGCTTCTCCGACCATCCCCCGCGGCCCGGACTGTGGGCGGTCGAACCCCACCTCGGATTCCGGGGTACGGGCGCCAAGTTCGAGGAGATCCTGGTCGTCACCGACTCCCGGGACCCCGAAGAGAGCGCCTTCTGGCTGGACGACGATCTGCCGCACGTGCGGCGCTGGGCCGAGGAGAAGGTGGCGGCGTGAATCTTTCAGGAGCCCGCGAACGCCGGGTGCGTACGGGCGGAATCGAGCTGTGCGTCGCCGAGTTGGGCGATGAGCGGCGTCCGACGGTGGTTCTGGTGCACGGCTACCCGGACAGCAAGGAGGTCTGGTCGGACGTCGCGGTGCGACTGGCCGAGCACTGGCATGTGGTGCTGTACGACGTGCGGGGGCACGGCAGGTCCACGGCGCCGAAGCCGCTGCGCGGCGGCTTCACGCTGGAGAAGCTCACCGACGACTTCCTGGCGGTCGCCGACGCCGTCAGCCCGGACCGGCCGGTGCATGTGGTGGGACACGACTGGGGGTCCGTCCAGTCGTGGGAGTTCGCCACGGTCAAGCGCACCGAGGGCCGGATCGCCTCCTTCACCTCGATGTCCGGTCCCTCCCTGGACCACTTCGGACACTGGATCAAGCAGCGCATGACCCGCCCCACCCCCCGGCGCGTGGGCCAGCTCCTCGGCCAGGGCGCCAAGTCCTGGTACGTGTACATGCTGCATACGCCGGTGCTCCCGGAGCTCGCCTGGCGCGGGCCGCTCGGCAAGCAGTGGCCCCGGATCCTGGAGCGGATGGAGAAGGTGCCCGCGGGCGACTATCCGACGCCCTCCCTGCCCGACGACGCGGCGCACGGCGCCTGGCTCTACCGCGACAACATCCGCTACCGGCTGCGCAGTCCGCGTGCCGACGCCTACGCCCATGTGCCGGTCCAGCTCATCACACCCACCGGGGACGCCTTCCTTTCGGAGACGCTCTACGACGACCTGGAGCACTGGGTCCCGCAGTTGGTACGCCGCTCCCTGCCGGCCAAGCACTGGGTGCCGCGGACCAGGCCGGACCAGCTCGCGTCCTGGATCGGTGAGTTCGTCACGGCCAACGAGGACGCCCGGCACGAGGGCCGGCCGGTGCGGGACACCACGGCCAGGAGCGTCTACGCCGAGCGGTTCGCCGGTCAGCTGGTGCTGGTCACCGGCGCGGCGGGCGGCATCGGGCGGGCCACCGCCTTCGCGTTCGCCGAGGCGGGGGCCCGGGTGGTGGCCGTGGACCGGGACGGCGAGGGCGCGGCCAGGACGGCGGAGATGGCCCTGCTCATCGGCGCCCCGTCCGCCTGGGGCGAGACGGTCGACGTGAGCGACGAGCAGGCGATGGAGAAGCTCGCGGAGAAGGTCGCCGCGGAGTACGGAATCGTCGATGTCCTCGTCAACAACGCCGGAATCGGGCTGTCCGGCCCGTTCCTGGAGACCACCAGCGAGGACTGGAAGAACGTCCTCGACGTCAATCTGTGGGGAGTCATCCACGGCTGTCGGATCTTCGGCAAGCAGATGGCCGAGCGCGGCCAGGGCGGCCACATCGTCAACACCGCCTCGGCGGCGGCCTACCAGCCCTCCCGGGCGCTGCCCGCGTACAGCACGTCCAAGGCGGCCGTGCTGATGCTGAGCGAATGCCTGCGGGCGGAGCTGGCGGAGCGGTCCATCGGGGTCAGCGCGATCTGCCCCGGCATCGTCAACACCGGCATCACCTCGGCCACGCACTTCGCGGGTGCCGACGAGGCGGAGGAGAAGCGCCTCCAGCGGCGGACCAGCCGGCTGTACGGGCTCCGCAACTACCCGCCGGAGAAGGTGGCCGACGCCATCCTCAAGGCCGTGGTGCGCAACCAGGCCGTGGTGCCGGTGACACCGGAGGCCCGGGGTGCCCGGCTGCTGTCCAGAATCAGCCCCGGGGTGCTGCGCGGGATCGCACGGCTGAAGCCGCCGCTGTGAGCGGGCCGACCGCGCCCTCGCCGGCAGAGGCCCGGGCCGGGGCGGAGTACCGGATCGAGGATCTGGCGCATGCGAGCGGCGCCACGGTGCGCACGATCCGCGCCTACCAGGACCGGGGGCTGCTGCCCACGCCGGAGCGGCGCGGGCGGGCCAATGTGTACCGGGAGACCCACCTCGCCCGGCTGCGGCAGATCGCCGACCTGCTGGACCGCGGCTACACCCTGGCCAGCATCAAGGAGCTGCTGGAGGCGTGGGACGCGGGGCGCGGTCTCGGCGGGGTGCTCGGGCTGGTCGCCGAGGTGCACGGACCGTGGACCGACGAGGAGGCCGACCGGATCACCCGGGCCGAGCTGGACGCGAGGTTCGGCGGAGCACAGGACGACGAGGCGGTCGCGGAAGCGGTGGAGCTCGGCATCCTGGAACGTGTTCCGGGCCGGGAGGACGAATTCCTCGTACCGAGCCCCCAGGAGCTGGCTGTGGCCGTGGAGTTGCACGCCGCGGGAGTCCCGCTGCCCGCAATCTCCGGGCATCTGCGGGAGCTTCGCGGGCAGGTCGAGCACATAGCGTCCCGTTTCCTGGAGTTCACCACCGAGCATGTCTTCGCCCGCTATCTCGGGCATCGCCCCCCGAAGGACGCCGACGCGGCGGAAGCCGCCTCGATGGTGCGCAGGCTCCGCCCGCTGGCCCAGCAGACCGTCGATGCCGAACTGGCCCGCGCCATGCGGACCTTCGCCACCCGGCATCTGCACCACCACCTCGGCGCGGAGGACGCCTCCGCCGACCCGCAGGGGCCGCGCCCGGTGCTCCTGCCCGCTCGCACAACGCAGGCGGTCCAGGCACTCGTTGGTGCACAGAACGTAGCCGCCTTTGTCGCCGCCGCGACCGAACGAGAAGTACAAGCACGGACATTGGACGCACTTGCCTCATCTAGCACAAATTATAAGTAGATTCACCAAATGGATTAAATCCAAGGTCACTTGTCCACAGAATCGCCAAATTACCTGTGGATAACCCTAGTTGGCTGTGGATCAAACCTGGGGACAGAAATTACTGCCCGAACGCCGAAAGAAATCCCGATGCGCCGGAAAGTGTGTTGAGGGCACCCTGACACGATGGATGAACAACGCACCGTGAAGGTGTCGAAGTACCTCTCGAAGCATCTGCGGCACCGGCCCGAGCGGATCGGCATCACCCTCGACGCACACGGCTGGGTGACCGTCGATGAGCTGCTGCGCGCGACGGCCCGGCACGGCTTCGCCCTGACCCGCGCCGAGCTCGACCATGTCGTCGCCGTCAACGACAAGCAGCGCTTCACCCTGGACGGAGACCGCATCCGCGCCAATCAGGGGCACACCGTCGCCGTCGACCTGGACCTCCCGCCGGCCGAACCGCCCGCGTACCTCTACCACGGCACGGTCGCCCGGGTCCTGGACGTGATCCGCGCCGAGGGACTGCGCCCCATGGACCGCCACCACGTCCATCTCTCCGCCGACCGCGAGACGGCCACCCGCGTGGGCGCCCGCCGGGGCCGGCCCCTCGTCCTCTCCGTGGACGCGGGAGCCATGCACCGCGCGGGCCACACCTTCCGGGTCAGCGCCAACGGTGTCTGGCTCGCGGACGCCGTACCCCCGCGGTTCCTGCGCCTGCCCGGCTGACGCGTCACAGCCGCTCCCGGGCCCCGGGGCCAGGTCCACGGCATGCCGCTGTCCGTGCACACCATCGGTAAGAGGCCGTCGCGCCTACCGCGCCAGGTTCGACAGACCGATACGGAGATCGTCGAGATTCATGACCGGCTGCAGGCTCACCTTGGCACCGGCCTGGAAGAACCGCTCGCTGATCGGCGGCATCTGCGCGGACTCCTGCATGTCGAACACGAGCATGCACGTACGTACGCCGTCGACGGGGGCGAAATACGCCGCTTCGGGCTTGAGGTGCTCGACGACCTCATCGATGATCTTGGTCATCGACCCGTCGTTGACCGCCCGGTTCGCGGCCTCGGTCTCCATTTTTGCGGTGAGCAGCATCCTCATGACGTCTCATCCTTCCGGCGAACCACGCCCCGGCGCCGCGCACTCGCACGCGAATATCCCGGTCGGGCTCGCCTCCAGCGTCCCGCCGGGGATGCTCGGCGGCAACCACTGTTGCCGGACCCCGCCACGTATTACGGCCCGGCCCCACCACACGGGACGAAGGCCCCGCAATACGGCGGCCACGCCCCTTGCGACAACAGCCGCCGTATCGTCGAGCCATGCGTCTGAGCACTGTCATTCTCCCCATCCACCGCTGGACCGAAGGCCGAGAGGTCTGGCAGCGCGCCGAGGAGCTGGGTTTCCACGCCGCGTACACCTACGACCACCTGTCCTGGCGGACCTTCCGTGACGGCCCGTGGTTCGGTGCGCTTCCGACCCTGACCGCGGCGTCCCTCGCCACCGAGCGGCTGCGGCTCGGCACCCTCGTCACCTCGCCCAACTTCCGGCACCCGGTGACGCTCGCCAAGGACCTCATGACACTGGACGACGTCTCCGGGGGCCGGATCACCCTCGGGATCGGCGCGGGCGGCAACGGCTTCGATGCCACGGCCCTGCGCCGCGGCGACGAGGAGCCGTGGACGCCGCGCGAGCGGGCGGATCACTTCGGTGAGTTCGTGCCGCTCCTGGACAAGCTGCTGCGCGAGCCCTCGGTGACGTACGAGGGCGAGCTCTACTCCGCGAACGAGGCCCGCAACATCCCCGGCTGTGTCCAGCGCCCCCGGCTGCCCTTCGCGGTCGCCGCCACCGGTCCGCGCGGGCTGAAGCTCACCGCGCGGTACGGCCAGGCATGGGTGACCACCGGCGACCCGAAGGTGTTCGAGACCGGGACCCCCGAGCAGTCCGTGGCAGCCATCCGCGGACAGTTCGCGAAGCTCGGGGCGGCCTGCGAGGAGGTCGGACGGGACGTGGCGGAGCTGGACAAGATCCTGCTCACCGGGTTCACCCCCGACCGCCCGCTGGACTCCTTCGACGCGTTCGTCGACTTCGCCGGAACCCACTTCGCGCTGGGCTTCACGGAGATCGTCCTCCACTGGCCGGTACCGGGGTCCGACTTCGCCGCGGACGAGAAGGTCTTCGAGCGGATCGCCACCGAGGGGCTGGCCCAGCTCGCCTGACACGGAGCAGCGTCGCCGCCTTCCGGCATATGCCGGAGGAACGTTTCGCAGTACAGGGGCGTGCGTCCTCAGATGCGCGCCCCTGCGCACGCCCGTGCACCCTCGTACGCGAGAATGAACCGGTGACCCCAGCTACCGACTCGCCTCCGCCTGCCCCGACCCGGCTGATCGCCACCGATCTGGACGGCACCCTGCTGCGCGACGACAAGACCGTGTCCGAGCGCACGATCGCCGCCCTCGCAGCAGCCGAGGAGGCCGGGATCGAGGTCTTCTTCGTCACGGGCCGGCCGGCCCGCTGGATGGACGTCGTCAGCGACCACGTCCACAGCCACGGACTGGCGATCTGCGCGAACGGTGCGGCCGTCGCCGATCTGCGTGCCGACGGCAAGCTGCTCACGGTCCGCCCCCTGGAGCGCGACGCCGCCCTCCACACCATCCACACCCTCCGCGAGCGGGCCCCCGGCACCTCGTTCGCCATCGAGCTGACCACCGGTATCAACTACGAACCGGCCTACCCTCCGTTCCATCTGGACCCGGCCGCCGCGGTGGCCGTCGCCGAGAAGCTGCTCCACGAGGACGCGCCGGGCACCGGTGCCCCCGTGCTCAAGCTTCTCGCCCACCACACCGAACTCGCCCCGGACGACTTCCTCTCGCTGGCCCGCGCGGCCGCCGGTGACCGGGCCTCCTTCACCCGGTCCAGCCCCTCCGCGCTCCTGGAGGTCAGCGGCCTCGGGGTCTCCAAGGCCAGCACCCTGGCCGAATGCTGCGCGCAGCGCGGCATCTCCCCCGCCGAGGTCGTCGCATTCGGTGACATGCCCAATGACGTGGAGATGCTCAGCTGGGCCGGTGCCTCGTACGCGATGGACAACGCCCACCCCGCGGCCCTGGCCGCCGCGTCGGGCCGGACCCTCACCAACAACGAGGACGGCGTCGCGGTCGTCATCGAGCGGATCATCGCCGCGCTCTGACCTTCCCGTACGGGGCCGGGCCCGGCCCCGTACCGGGTCAGATCCGCACGCCGTGCCCGCGCAGCCAGCGTGCCGGATCGACGCCGGAACCCAGCTGGGGAGTGAGTCGCACCTCGAAGTGGAGGTGCGGGCCGGTCGAGTTCCCCGTGGTGCCCGACCTGCCGACCCACTGGCCCGCGTGCACCTGTTCGCCCTGGTCCACGGCGACGCCCGCCAGATGCGCGTACTGCGTGTAGTAGTCACCCAGGTGTCGCACCAGAACCTCGACGCCGAACGCGCCCCCACAGGAGACCGACACCACCCGGCCCGCGCCCACCGAGCGCACCGGCGTGCCGATGTCCACGGCGAAATCCTGCCCCGTGTGCCGGTTCGCCCAGTGCGCGCCCGCGCTGTCGAACCCCGCCGACAGCTCGTACGTCTCCACCGGCGCGACCCAGCTCCGCCCGTCGGGCGGGCCCTTCGGCTGCTCGACACGTACGGCACCGGCGCACTTCCCGGCCGCCACACTGCGTTCCGCCTCACGCTGGAGCTGCCATTGGGCCGCCTCCAGTCTGTCCGCGATGCCCCGCTTGACCTCGGCCAGCCCGATCATGCGTACGTCCAGGTCGTGCCAGGCCTTCCGCGCGCGCTGCTCGGCGGTGGCCAGCGCGCGTTCCGCCCGCCGGGCACGCTCCAGCAGCCGGGTCACCGCCCGCTCCGCCTGCCCGGCCAGCCGATGGGCGCGCAGCAGCTGTTCGGGGTCATCGGCGAGCAGGATCCGTGCGGCGTACGGGAGACCGGCCCTCTCGCCCCGGTACTGGGCACGCGCCAGCCGCCCCAGGTCCGCGTCGATGGCCGCGAGGGTGCGCCGATGCGCCGTCAGCGCCTTCTCGTACCGTCCCGCCTCCGCCCGCCGCACGTCGGCGGAACGTCTGCCCCGCTCGTACGCCTCGGCCGCCCTCGCGGCTTCCGCGTACAGCCGGGTGACCACGGCACCGGCGGTGGGCGTGCCGGACGGGCCGGGCGGCCGGGGAGGCCCGTCGGCGGCCGCGGCGGGCAGGGTGAGGAGGGCGAGCAGAGCACAGACCAGCAGCACGGCCGGCCGGCCACGGCCACGGCCACGGCCACGGTCACGGTCACGCCGAGGACGAGAGCGAGGACGAGGAGCGGTACCCGTACTGGTACGACAGCGACTCAGTGCGGCGGAAGCCATCTCCGGATGGTCACCCCCGGCCGCCGCGATTCCCGGGACCGCGAGGTGTCGTACGGCCAACCGGCCCACAACCGCCGGAACGACGGAGCACCCGAGCCGCCGCCCTCCGCCGGCCCGCCCGTCAGAGCGGGGCCTGCCACACCACCGTCGTACCGCCCCCGTCCTCGCCGATCCCCGGTCCGAACCAGCTCGCCCCGCCCAGCGACTCGGCGCGGCGGGCCAGATTGCGCAGTCCGCTGCGGCGGCCGTCCTGCGGGATGCCCACCCCGTCGTCGGCGACCGAGAGGCGTACCGCGTCACGCCCGTCCGGCAAGGTGGCGGTCGCGTCGACGACCACGTCGATGAGGGAGGCGTTCGCGTGCCGGAAGGCGTTGGACAGGGCCTCGCGCAGGGCGGCGATGAGATTCTTGCCGGTCAGCTCACCGACGAGTGAATCGACGGGGCCGAGGAAACGGTGCGACGGCTTGAAGCCCAGCGGCACCGCCGCCATGTTGATCTCGCGCATGACGCGGGTGCGCAGCCCCGAAGGCGCTTCGGCGGGTTCCTGCTGGAGCGCGAAGATGGCGGTGCGGATCTCCTGGATGGTCACGTCCAGTTCGTCGACCGCCCGCCCGACGCCGGTCTGCACCTCGGGAACCTCCGAGCGGCGCTGCGCGCTCTCCAGCATCATCCCGGTGGCGAACAGCCGCTGGATGACCAGGTCGTGGAGGTCGCGGGCGATCCGGTCGCGGTCCTCGTACACGGCGAGCCGTTCCCGGTCCCGCTGTGCCTCGGCCATCATCAGCGCGAGCGCGGCCTGGGAGGCGAACTGGGTGGCCAGCGTCCGTTCGGTCTCCGTGAACGGGCGGCCGCCCCGGGCCCGGGGGGTGGCCAGCGCGCCGAGCACCCGGCCCCCGCTGTGCAACGGCAGCAGCATGCTCGGGCCGAACCGGTCGGCCAGCCTGGTGATCATGCGGGAGTCGGTGGCCGAGTCGTCTATGAACACCGGGTCGCCGTCGAGCAGCGTGGCCACCACCGGGCTCTCCGCCGGAATGATCACTCCGAGCGACGCGGTGGGGTCGTCGGCGGAGACGGCGACGATCTCCAGACCGCCCTCGGCGGCCGGCAGCAGCACGATCCCGGCGGCGGAGTCGGCGAGATGGCGGGCCTGTTCGGCGACGACGGCCAGGGCGTCGTCGGCGTCCCCGCCGGAGAGCAGCGCGGTGGTCACGGCCACCGAACCGTCGATCCACCGCTCCCGCTGCCGCGCCTCCTCGTAGAGGCGGGCGTTGCCGATCGCGATGCCCGCCTCGGTCGCGAGCACCCGCACCATGTGCAGGTCGTAGTCGTTGAACTCGGCCCCGTCGTGCTTCTCGGTCAGATACAGGTTGCCGAAGATCTCTCCCTGCACCCGGATCGGTACGCCGAGGAAGGTACGCATCCGGGGATGTCCGGGCGGGAAGCCGGCGGACCTCGGATCGGCCGTCAGATCGGCCAGCCGGACGGGGACGGGGTCGTGGATCAGGGCGCCGAGGAGACCCCGGTGCCCGTCGGGCCTGCGCCCGATCGCACGCGCCACCTCGTCCGGGACCCCGAAGGTGACGAAGTCGGAGAGCCCTTCGCCCGCTTCGTCGACGACGCCGATCGCGGCGTAGCGGGCGTGCGCGAGTTCGGCCGCGGTCTCGCAGATGCGGTCGAGGGTGGAGTGCAGTTCCAGGCCCGTGCCGACGGACCGCATCGCCTCCAGCAGCTGCGGGACGCGGGCGGTGAGCTCGGTGGAGAGCCCTCGCAGGCTGCGTGTCGCCTGTGTCGCGGCTTCGAGTGAGTCCTTCGGGTCCTGCTCCGGCATGCACCGAGCCTAATTAGTCCTGATTGGCAACGAAAGTCGGGCCTCCCGTCCGGCCTCCGACGGCAGGGGCGCCACACCCCCCGGGATGCCAACAGCATCCCCCGGTGTGACGCCCCTGCGCGGGTCCGTACCGAGCCCCTGCGACCGAAAAGTCCCCGGCTACCGGCTGCTTCCCACGCTCTCCCGCGCGGCCTCGCGCGCCGCCGCTCCCCCCACCGTCGTCTCCCGTTCGCGCTCCAGCATGCGGCGCAGCGGCCCGTCCTGGGCCACGAGATCGGCGTACGGGCCACGCTGCACCACCCGGCCCGTGTCCATGACCAGCACCTCGTCGACGGCCTCCAGGCCCTCGATGCGGTGGGTGATCAGCACGGTGGTCCGTCCCCGGGTCGCGGCCAGCAGATCGGCGGTCAGTGCGTCCGCGGTGGCCAGATCGAGATGTTCGGCGGGCTCGTCGAGGACGAGCACGGGGAAGTCGGCGAGCAGCGCGCGGGCCAGCGCGAGCCGCTGGCGCTGCCCGCCCGAGAGCCGGGCGCCGTGTTCGCCCACCAGCGTGTCCAGCCCCTCCGGCAGCGCCTCGGCCCAGTCCAGCAGCCGGGCCCCGGCCAGGGCGTCGCGCAGTTCCGCGTCGGTCGCACCGGTCCGGGCCAGGCGCAGGTTCTCGCGGATGGAACTGTCGAAGACATGGGCGTCCTGGGCGCACAGCCCGACGAACGCGCGGACCGTGTCCCCGTCCAGCTCGAAGGCGTCGGTCCCGCCGATCCGGTACGTCCCCTCCCCCGCGTCCAGGAAGCGGAGCAGTACCTGGGCCAGCGTGGTCTTGCCCGCACCGGAGGGCCCGACGACGGCCACCCGCCTGCCGGGCACCAGGGTCAGGTCGACGGACTCCAGAGCGTTCCGCCCGGCCCCCGCGTATCCGGCCGTCAGCCCGCGTACCTCCAGCGGGAAGGGCGAGGAGGGCGGCTGTGCCGGGCTCGCGGGCTCCCGCACCGGTACGGGGGCGTCGAGCACCTCGTAGACCCGCTCCGCGCTGCGGCGGACCCGCTGGCGGTACTGCACGGCGAGCGGCAGCCCGGCCACGGCCTCGAAGGCGGCGAGCGGGGTGAGCACCACCACCGCGAGCGCGACGCCCTCCAGCCGTCCGTCGTACACCGCGGGTACGGCGACGAGAGCGGCGGCCACCACGGTAAGCCCGCAGATCAGGGCGGAGAACCCGCTGCCGAGCGCGGTCGCGGCGGCGGCCCGGGAGGCGATCCGGGTGAGCAGACCGTCCGCCTCGCGCACCCGGGTGTGGCGGCGGGGCAGCGCCCCGGCAACGGTCAGTTCGGCCGTGCCGCCGAGCAGATCGGTGACGCGGGTGGCCAGTGCGGCACGGGCGGGGGCGAGCTGTCGTTCCGCGTGCCGGGCACAGGCGCCACTGACCAGCGGTACGCCGACCCCGGCGAGCAGCAGTCCGACGGCGAGCACCACACCTGCCTCCGGGAGCAGCCAGCCGGTGAAGCCGGCCGCCGCCGCGCCGACGACGACCGCGGTGCCCACGGGCAGCAGCCAGCGCAGCCAGTAGTCCTGGAGCTCGTCGACGTCGGCGACGAGCCGGGACAGCAGGTCGCCGCGGCGCGCCGTGCGCAGACCGGCGGGCGCGATGCGCTCCAGTCCGCGGTAGACGGCCACCCGCAGTTCGGCGAGCATCCTGAGCACCGCGTCGTGGGAGACGAGCCGCTCCGCGTAGCGGAAGACGGCCCGGCCGATGCCGAAGGCGCGGGTCGCGGTGACGGCGACCATCAGATAGAGCACGGGGGGCTGCTCGGAGGCGCGGGAGATCAGCCAGCCGGATACGGCCATGAGGCCGACGGCCGAACCCACGGCGAGACTGCCCAGCAGCAGGGCGAGCGCCAGCTGTCCGCGGCGCGCGCCGGCGGCCTCACGGACCCGGGCCAGCACCCGGCCGCCGAGCCGGGGCGCGGTGTCGCGCAGCACGGGTTCGAGGACGTCCCGCGAGGCGACGGCGGTGAGCGGCTCGGTACCGGCGGGGCTCCGCCGCGGGAGCGCCTGGGGGGCTTCCGCCGGCCTCCCGGCGGCCGTGGCGGACCGCTCCCCGGGCTCCCCGTCGACGGCCGCGACAGGCCGGTCCCCGGGCTCCCTGGGCTCCCTGGGCTCCCTGGGCTCCCTGGGCTCCAGCGTCACCACGCGGTCGGCGACCGCCAGCAGCGCCGGGCGGTGCACCACCAGCAGCACGGTCCGTCCGGCCGCCAGCCGCCGTACGGCCTCGACGATGCCCGCCTCCGTCTCGCCGTCCAGGCTCGCGGTCGGCTCGTCGAGCAGCAGCAGCGGCCGGTCGGCCAGGAACGCCCGCGCGAGGGCGAGGCGCTGACGCTGGCCGGCCGAGAGCCCGGCACCGTCCTCGCCCAGCGGCGTTTCCGCCCCTTCGGGCAGTTCCGCGACGAAGTCGTACGCCCCGGCGTCCCGCAGCGCCGCCGCCACCGCCTCGTCGTCCGCGTCCGGCCGGGCGAGACGCACGTTTGCGGCGATCGTGCCCGCGAAGAGGTGCGGGCGCTGCGGCACCCAGGCGATCCGTTCGCGCCAGAGCTCGGGGGAGAGCTCCGCGAGATCGGTGCCCCCGACCCGTACCCGCCCCTCGTCGGGCACCGCGAAGCCCAGCACCACATTGAGGAGGGTGGACTTGCCGATACCGCTCGGGCCGACCAGGGCGACGGTCTCCCCCGGCTCGACGACCAGGGACGCGGCGTCGAGCGACGGTTCGCCGCGGCCGCCGTGCCGGACCGTCACGTCCTCCAGCTCCAGCCGCAGCGACGCGGGGACGGCCTGGGTGCCGTCGGCCCGCGGTTCGGTCTCCAGGACCGCGAAGATCTCCTCGGCGGCCGAGAGGCCCTCCGCCGCCGCGTGGTACTGCGCCCCCACCTGCCGGATCGGCAGATAGGCCTCGGGCGCGAGGATCAGGACCACCAGTCCGGTGTAGAGGTCGAGATCACCATGGACGAGCCGCATCCCGATGGTGACGGCGACCAGCGCCACCGACAGCGTCGCCAGCAGCTCCAGGGCGAAGGAGGACAGGAACGCGATCCGCAGCGTCCGCATGGTGGAGCGGCGGTACTGCGAAGTGATCGTGCGGATCGCCTCCGCCTGCGCCTTGGCCCGCCCGAAGACCTTCAGGGTCGGCAGCCCGGCGACCACGTCCAGGAAGTGCCCGGACAGCCGGGAGAGCAGCTGCCACTGACGGTCCATGTGGGACTGGGTGGCCCAGCCGATCAGGATCATGAAGAGCGGAATGAGCGGCAGCGTGACCACGATGATCACGGCCGACACCCAGTCCTCGGTGACGATCCTCGCCAGAACCGCCACCGGCACGACCACCGCGAGTCCGAGCTGCGGCAGATAGCGGGCGAAGTAGTCGTCGAGGGCGTCGACCCCGCGGGTGGCCAGCGCCACCAGGGAGCCGGTGCGCTCGCCGCTCAGCCAGCCGGGACCGAGCCGCGTGGCCCGCTCCAGGAGCCGGCCGCGCAGTTCGGACTTGACCGCCGCGCTCGCCCGGTACGCGGCCAGCTCCGTGAGCCAGGCGACGAGCGCCCGCCCCAGCGCGACCGCGGCGAGCAGAAGCAGTGGTGTGCGGAGTTCGGAGACCGTCATCCGGCCTTCGAACCCGCCCACCACCACCTCGGCGATGAGCATGGCCTGGGCGATCACCAGCGTCGCACCGACGAGTCCGAGTCCCACCACGGCCGCCAGGAAGAAGCGGGTGGCCCTGGCGTACCGGAGCAGGCGCGGGTCGATCGGTTTCACGTGAAACATCCCCCAGAGGGCTCGGTGCGTGTCGACACGTACACGTACATACGCGTCGGTACCTCCATGTATACGCACACGTTCATGCGGGTACGTCAGTGCGCGTCGGCGATGTGCTGTGTGCCGATGCGCTTACGGAACACCCAGTACGTCCACCCCTGGTACATCAGCACCACGGGCGTCGCGATCCCGGCGCACCAGGTCATGATCTTCAGGGTGTACGGGCTGGACGAGGAGTTGGTGACCGTGAGGTTCCAGGCCTCGTTCAGCGAGGACGGCATGACGTTCGGGAAGAGCGTCAGGAAGAGCATCGCGACCGCCGCGGTGATCGTCACTCCCGAGAGCGCGAACGACCAGCCCTCGCGTCCCGCCGCGATGGCGCCGATCGCTCCGACCAGCGCCACGACGGCGATGATCATCGCGAGCAGGCTCCAGCCGTCGCCGTTGTCGGCCTGCGTCCAGATCAGGAAGCCCAGCGCGAGCACCGCGGTGGCCAGGCCCAGCTTCAGAGCGAGCTTGCGCGCCCGTGTCCGGATGTCCCCGACCGTCTTGAGCGCGGCGAACACCGAGCCGTGGAAGGTGAACAGGAAGAGCGTGACCAGTCCGCCCAGGATGGAGTACGGGTTGAGCAGGTCCCAGAAGTTCCCGACGTACTCCATGTCGGCGTCGATCTTGACGCCGCGCACGATGTTCCCGAACGCCACTCCCCACAGCAGTGCGGGAATCAGCGAGGTCCAGAAGATCGCGTTCTCCCAGTTGGTCTGCCACCGCTCCTCGGGCCGCTTGGCGCGGTACTCGAAGGCGACCCCGCGCACGATCAGGCACAGCAGGATGATCAGCAGCGGCAGGTAGAACCCGGAGAAGAGGGTGGCGTACCACTCCGGGAAGGCCGCGAAGGTCGCGCCGCCCGCGGAGAGCAGCCAGACCTCGTTGCCGTCCCAGACGGGCCCGATCGTGTTGATCAGGACCCGCCGCTCCTTGCGGTCGCGGGCCAGCAGCTTGGTGAGGACCCCGATGCCGAAGTCGAATCCCTCCAGGAAGAAGTAGCCGATCCAGAGGACGGCGATGAGTACGAACCAGACGTCGTGGAGTTCCATCTCTCAGCTCCTCTGCTCTCAGTAGGAGAAGGCCATGGGCCGGTCGGCGTCGTCATGGTCGCGTCCGCCGATCTTGGTGGGCGGGTTGAGGTCGGATTCCGTGAGTTCCGGGGGTCCGGCCTTGATGTACTTCACGAGCAGCTTGACCTCGATCACGGCGAGCACCGCGTAGAGCAGGGTGAAGACGATCATCGATGTGAGGACCTCGCCCTGCGAGACACCGGGGGAGACCGCGTCACGGGTCTGGAGGACGCCGTAGACGACCCAGGGCTGACGCCCCATCTCGGTGAAGATCCAGCCCCAGGAGTTGGCGATCAGCGGGAAGAGCAGGGTCCAGAGGGCGACGATCCAGTAGAGCTTGGTGAGCTTGGGGCTCAGCGCCTTGTTCTTGAACAGGACCAGATGCGGCACTTCGTCCTCACCGGTGCGCATCCCCGGTGGCAGCATGAACTTCCTCCGGGTCAGCCACAGCCCCAGGATGCCGAGGCCGAAGGACGCCATCCCGAAGCCGATCATCCAGCGGAAGCTCCAGAAGGCGACGGGGATGTTCGGCCGGTAGTCGCCGGGCCCGTACTTCTCCTGCGCTGCCTTGTTGATGTCGTTGATGCCGGGGACGTACGAGTTGAAGTCGTCGTCCGCGAGGAAGGACAGTACCCCCGGGATCGAGATCTCCACGGAGTTGTGGCCCTTGCTGACATCCCCGTACGCGAAGACCGAGAAGGGCGCGGAGTTCTGGCCGTCCCACAGCGCCTCGGCCGCCGCCATCTTCATCGGCTGCTGCTTGAACATCACCTTGCCCAGCCGGTCACCGCTGACGGCGGTGAGCAGCCCGGCGATCACGACCGTGACCAGACCCAGCCTCAGCGAGGTGCGCATCACCGCGATGTGCTTCTTGCGCGCCAGGTGGAAGGCCGCGATGCCGACCATGAAGGCGCCACCCACGAGGAAGGCGGCCGTGATGGTGTGGAAGAACTGGGTGAGCGCCGTGTTCTGCGTGAGCACGTGCCAGAAGTCGGTGAGCTCGGCGCGGCCGCGTTCCTCGTTGATGCGGTAACCGACCGGGTGCTGCATCCAGGAGTTGGCCGCCAGGATGAAGTACGCGGAGAGGAACGTGCCGATCGAGACCATCCAGATGCAGGCGAGGTGAACCTTCTTCGGCAGCTTGTCCCAGCCGAAGATCCACAGCCCGATGAAGGTGGACTCGAAGAAGAACGCGATCAGCGCCTCGAAGGCGAGTGGCGCACCGAAGATGTCGCCGACGAACCGCGAGTAGTCGGACCAGTTCATCCCGAACTGGAACTCCTGGACGATGCCGGTGACCACGCCCATGGCGATGTTGATCAGGAAGAGCTTGCCCCAGAACTTGGTGGCCCTGAGGTACTTCTCGTTGTTCGTCCGGACCCAGGCGGTCTGCAGGCCGGCGGTGAGCGCGGCGAGCGAGATCGTCAGCGGGACGAACAGGAAGTGGTAGACGGTGGTAATGCCGAACTGCCATCGCGCCAAGGTCTCCGGCGCCAGAGCTAGGTCCACGTCGTCTTCTCCTTAAATCGCCGTGGTCACAGCCGCAGTTTGCCCCTTTAATCCCACAAAACAGGGGATGAACCAGGACACGCTTGTGAACGCGTTCACATTCACAAACATTATGGCGCACAGACTTTCGGGACCTTCGTGCGGGGTACCCCTCTTCGGGCTTTCGGCATGATCCCGCCCCCAATCCACCCAGATACCCGGGCAGGACGGGGCCGGGCAGACGGGTACCCACAGAGGACGGGGGCCGGGCAGGACGGGGCCGGACAGACGAGCAACCGCAGAGGACGGTGCTCGCGGACGCCCCGGTAATCCCGGACGCGCCGGCGCTCGCGGACAGCTCGGCGGCCGCCCCGGACATGCCGGTGGCCCCGGACCTCACCGATCGAGGTCCGGGGCCACCGGCACACAGCGTCCGCTCACCGCCGGGGCACGGCCGCTCCCACCGCCGGGGCACGGCCGCTCCGCGGCAGGGCTCGGCCTACAGCCGGCTGCGGTACTCCTCCGCGACCTTCAGGAACAGGTCGTTCGCCTCGCTCTCGCCGACTGTGACCCGCACCCCCTCGCCCGCGAACGGGCGCACGACCACACCGGCCCGCTCACAGGCCGCGGCGAAGTCGACCGTGCGCTCACCGAGCCGCAGCCAGACGAAGTTGGCCTGGGACTCCGGAACGGTCCACCCCTGCCCCACCAGCCCCTCGTACACCCTGGCGCGCTCGCCGACCAGAGTGCCGACCCGCCCCAGCAGTTCGTCCTCGGCGCGGAGCGAGGCGACCGCGGCGTCCTGCGCGAGCTGGCTGACGCCGAACGGGACAGCCGTCTTCCGCAGCGCGGCGGCCACCGGCTCATGGGCCACCGCGAACCCGACCCTGAGCCCCGCGAGGCCGTACGCCTTGGAGAAGGTCCGCAGCACGGCCACATTGGGCCGGTCCCGGTAGATCTCGATGCCGTCCGGCACCTCGACATCACGGACGAACTCCTTGTACGCCTCGTCGAGGACCACGAGCACATCGCCCGGCACCCGGTCGAGGAACCGTTCCAGCTCGGCCCTGCGCACGGCGGTGCCGGTCGGGTTGTTCGGGTTGCAGACGAAGATCAGCCGGGTCCGGTCGGTGATCGCGTCCGCCATCGCGTCGAGGTCGTGCACCTCACCGTCGGTCAACGGCACCTTCACCGAGGTCGCCCCGCTGACCTGGGTGATGATCGGGTACGCCTCGAACGAGCGCCAGGCGTAGATGACCTCGTCGCCGGGGCCCGAGGTGGCCTGGAGCAGCTGCTGCGCCACACCGACCGACCCCGTGCCCGTGGCCAGGTGCGAGAGCGGGACACCGAAACGGTTCGCCAGCTCGTTCATCAGGCCGGTGCACGCCATGTCCGGGTACCGGTTGAACCGCTCGGCCGCGGCCAGGGTGGACTCCAGCACACCGGGCAGCGGCGGGTACGGATTCTCGTTGGAGGACAGCTTGAAGGCGACCGGTCCGTCCGCAGCGGCCGGCTTGCCCGGCACATAGGCGGGAACACCGTCCAGCTCAGCACGCAGCTTGGGGCTCGTCTCGCTCACCGCAGGTCCTCCTAGGCCATCAGTACGGATCAATACTGCTCACCTTATGAGGATTGGGCGCCGCTGCGAATGGCGGAGCAGGGAATCGTTTCCCGGGGGGAGCATTTCCCGTCCCGGCGCGCGCCGGTGGCTCACTCCGTGGCGCGCGTCCCCCGAAGAGGTGAGTTGAGACCTCTTCGAAACATCGAACATTTATGAGGCCCACGCCGGTCCACGCATGACACACTTACGCCCAGGCGGCCAACACCCTTGATTTGCAAGGTATTTGGTTACGGATGACCATGCAGAAACGTGCCTGTCAACGCGTGCATATGCGACCGGACCGACCGCCCTCCGGAGCCCTACTATCGGCTCGCCATGACAGCAGCAGGGAAGCACCAGGTGAGCCGGACGGAGACACCCCGGCGCAACGGCCGGCCGGGACGGGCGGGGATCCGTGATGTGGCCGCCGCGGCCGGGGTCTCGATCACGACCGTCTCCGACGCGCTCAACGGCAAGGGCAGGCTCCCGGAAGCCACCCGCCGCCATGTCCGCGAGGTCGCAGAGCGCCTGGGCTACCGCCCGTCGGCCGCGGCCCGAACCCTCCGTACGGGCAGATCCGGCCTGATCGGCCTGACCGTGACCACGTACGGGAATGAACCTTTCACCTTCACCGAATTCGCGTACTTCGCGGAGATGGCCAGAGCCGCGACCTCCGCGGCCCTCGACCGCGGGTACGCCCTCGTCATCCTCCCCGCCACCTCCCGCCACGACGTCTGGTCGAACGTCGCGCTCGACGGCACCGTCGTCATCGACCCCTCCGACCAGGACCCGGTCGTCACCGAACTCGTACGCCAGGGCCTGCCCGTCGTCTCGGACGGCCGCCCGGCCGGCACGCTTCCGGTCACCGCCTGGGTCGACAACGACCACCGGGCCGCCGTGCTCGACCTCCTGGACCATCTCGCCGCCGCCGGGGCGCGCCGCATCGGCCTGCTGACCGGCACCACCACCGACACGTACACCCGGCTGTCCACCACCGCGTATCTCCACTGGTGCGAGCGGGTGGGCCAGGACCCGGTCTACGAGTCCTACCCGGCCCACGACCCCTGCGCGGGCGCGGTCGCCGCCGACCGCCTCCTCGCCCGCCCGGACCGGCCGGACGCCGTGTACGGGCTCTTCGACCCCAACGGGACCGATCTGCTGGCGGCCGCCCGCCGCTACGGTCTGCGGGTCCCGGAGGACCTGCTGCTGGTCTGCTGCAGCGAATCCACGGTGTACGCGAGCACCGAACCGCCCATCACGACACTCTCGCTCAAGCCGCGCCGCATCGGCACAGCGGTCGTCCAGCTTCTCATCGACGCCATCGAAGGCGTCGAGCACGACGGTCCGGTGGAGCAGGTGATACCGACGGAGCTCATCGTCCGGACCTCCTCGCAACGCCGTCCGCCCCGCACCACGGTCAGCGCGCCACGATCTCCGAGCGGGGACTGATCGTACTATTTCGGACCAAACGGCGGGTGAACCGTGAGTGCGCCCGGATTCACCACCCCTGGTGCGTCACACAGCACGATCCGCATTCCTATGATGGGCGCACGACACCGCGGACCACCTCTACCAGGCACGGCCCGTCAGGTGTACGGCGGCGCGACGGTGGTGGAGGGGTCGATGACTCAGGGGGCCGGTCAGGAACCCGTAGTGCGGACGGCGACGTTGCGCGACTTCCGCGTACCTCCGTACGCGCGGACACCCGTGCCCCCGCACCCACCGCATCCCGGCAACGCCGTGGTGGGCGAGGAGCCGCCGGAGGGCTACACGCCCACCGAGCGCGACCTTCCCGTCATCAACCGCGGTGACACGGTCCAGGTGCGGGCCACCCCGGTCCCGCGGAGTGCCGCGGAGTCGGAGCGCGGCCCGCTGTACGTCGTCGGGGACGTCCACGGCTATCTGGACGAGCTGCTGGCCGCCCTCGCCGAACAGGGTCTCGTCGACGCCGACGGCAACTGGACCGCGGGCAACGCCCGGCTGTGGTTCCTCGGCGACTTCACCGACCGCGGGCCCGACGGCATCGGCGTCATCGACCTCGTCATGCGGCTCTCCGCCGAGGCCGCGGCCGCCGGCGGCTACTGCAAGGCGCTGATGGGCAACCACGAGCTCCTGCTGATCGGCGCCAAGCGGTTCGCCGACACCCCGGTCAACTCCGGAGCCGGCACCGCCACCTTCCAGGCGGCCTGGCTGCTCAACGGCGGACAGAAGACCGACATGGAGCGGCTCCAGGACGTCCACCTCCAGTGGATGTCCCGGCTCGACGCGGTCGTCGAGGAGGACGGGCATCTGCTGATGCACTCCGACACGACGGCCTACCTCGACTACGGGTCCACCATCGAGGACGTCAACGACACGGTCCACGCCATTCTCACGCGCAACGACGCCGACGAGTGCTGGGACCTCTTCCGCAAGCTCACCAAGCGGTTCGCCTTCCGCGACGAGGGCGGTGCGCAGGCGGTGCGGGAGCTGATGTCGACGTACGGCGGACAGCGCGTCGTCCATGGTCACAGTCCCATTCCCTATCTGCTCGGCGAGGTCGGCTCGGAGGACGGCGAGAACGGCGCGGGTCCGCTCGTGACCGGTCCGCATGTGTACGCGGACGGGCTCGCCATCGCCATGGACGGCGGAGTGACCATGGCCGGAAAGCTATTGGTGGTCCAACTCCCCCTGCATGACTGACGGCTGCCGGGGAAGACGCATCATCGACCTGACTGCTCCGATCACCGGGCCTATTTACGGAAACCCCCTGTCACCCCGTGCCGTGGGCGCTCTACCATCGGCGTATCAGTAGCAGGCTCTCCTCCGTTTCCGCCCGAACGCCCGGTCCACGCGGGCAGTCAGGCCCTACGGAGCATCGGGGGATGCACATGAACAGCGCTCCGCACCTGCTGGCCGAGGACCGACCCGAGTACGAGCGGATCCTGGGCGACGCACTGCGCCATGCTCATGAACGCCCGGATCTGGACGGCGTCGGGGACCGTCTCAACACGGAACAGCTGCGCACCATGGCACTGAACGCGACGGACCTGATCACCGGGGCCGCCGCCACCGAGTACGACCACTATGTGCGCGCCCGCGGTGAGCTGCGCAGGCCCACCGGCGCGGCGGACCAGGACCCGGACGACGAGCAGGGCCAGGGCCCCGCCCCCGGTGACGCGGGGCCGGACGGGGCCGCGCGTACGGGCGCGGGCATAGGCGCGGTCGTCACGGTCCTGGCCCCGGTCCTGGCGGGCACTGCGGCCGCGATCTTCCTGCTGCTCGGCTATCTGCTCAAGGCCGTCAGCCCGTCCCTCGCCTTCGCCGGCACGATGGTCACGGCCGGCTGGTTCTTCGCGGCCGCCGCCGCGGCGGCCATCCTCGTCGCCGCCGTGGGGCTGCTGATCACGGCTCTGCGCAACGGGGCGACCTCGCTCTCCGCCGAGAACGAGGAACAGGAGCTTCCGGAAGAGATCGCACGGGCCCGGGAGGCCTGGCGCCATGCCCTGCTGGAGCGCGGCATCCTGCCGTTCCTGCGGGACGCCCTGGACGACCCCACGGCCGGACCCGCGGCACGGACCCCGTACCGCTCCCCGAACCGCATCCCCAGGATCGGCTACAGCAGCCCGGACTTCTCCGGTCCGGAGGGCGGCCCCGCAGCGGGTCCGAGGCCGACGTTCACGAGCCCGGATTTCACCAGTCCGGACTTCGGCGGCCCCGAGCACCAGCCGAAGTAACGCTCCTGCGCGCGGAGTCCCCGCGCACGCGGAATCCTCGCGCGGGCGGTCCCCGGCCCTCGGACACGGCAAAGGCCGGGGCAGCTCGCGCTGCACCCGGCCCGTGCGGTGCTCCGGCCCGTCACGGCGCCGGAGCGGTGAGAATCAGACGCCCTGCGGCGACAGCTTCGGGTTGGCGCCGTACTCGTTCGCCTCGTACTTGCCCTCGGTGGCCAGGAAGACGAGCAGGATGATGCCGCCGACCAGCGGGACGAGCGAGATCAGGATCCACCAGCCCGAGCGGCCGGTGTCGTGCAGACGGCGCACGATGACGGCGAGCGACGGGACGATGACGGCGACGATGTAGATGTAGTACGGGACCTGCGTGCCTATCGCCGCACCGATGGCCATCAGGATCACGGCCGCGATGATGTTGAAGAGCACGAACATCCAGTACTCCTTGCGGCGTGCGCGACCGCTGAAGCCTGCGTAGTTCTTGAGTACGTCCAGGTACCAGTTCATGGTGATTCCCTCCCCGGGCCCCCCGTGCGAGGGCTCACATTTTTCGGCCAGGCATGCCGGAAAGTAAGGCACAGATAAGGAGACGGTCAAGCTCTGGTGGACCCTCGGCGGAACGTACATCCAGCTGCAGCACTACCGTGTCCATACCGTCGCTCAACCTGCATGAAAAACCGGGCCGGATGGCCACCGACCGGCTCAAATGGCGCGTACAAGACAAACGTTGCCGTCCTTCGCACACGGAGCACGGCGCCGCTCCCGGCGGAAGACCCGCCCGGAACAGCGCCGTTCATGCCCTCGATACGCCGTCGGAGGCCCGGCCGGCCGTCAGTCCGCGATCGGCAGATAGACCCGGTTTCCGGCCGCGGCGAACTCCTTCGACTTCTCCGCCATCCCCGCCTCGATCTCCGTCCGCAAGCCCCCGTGCTCACGCCGGATGTCCTGTGAGATCTTCATCGAGCAGAATTTCGGCCCGCACATCGAGCAGAAGTGCGCCGTCTTGGCCGGCTCGGCGGGCAGTGTCTCGTCGTGGAACTCCCGCGCCGTGACCGGGTCGAGGGCCAGATTGAACTGGTCCTCCCAGCGGAACTCGAAGCGCGCGTCCGACAGCGCGTCGTCCCAGTCCTGCGCCCCCGGGTGCCCCTTGGCGAGGTCCGCCGCATGGGCGGCGATCTTGTAGGTGATCACGCCGGTCTTCACATCGTCCCGGTTGGGCAGCCCCAGGTGCTCCTTGGGCGTGACGTAGCAGAGCATCGCCGTGCCCCACCAGGCGATCATCGCCGCACCGATACCGGAGGTGATGTGGTCGTACGCCGGGGCGACATCGGTGGTCAGCGGGCCGAGCGTGTAGAACGGCGCCTCCTCGCAGATCTCCTGCTGAAGGTCGATGTTCTCCTTGATCTTGTGCATCGGGACATGGCCCGGCCCCTCGATCATCGTCTGCACACCGAACCGCTTGGCGATCGTGTTCAGCTCGCCCAGCGTGCGCAGTTCGGCGAACTGCGCCTCGTCGTTGGCGTCGGCGATCGAGCCGGGGCGCAGACCGTCGCCCAGCGAGTACGTCACGTCGTACGTCGCGAGGATCTCGCACAGTTCCTCGAAGCGCTCGTACAGGAACGACTCCTTGTGGTGCGCGAGACACCAGGCCGCCATGATCGATCCGCCCCGGGAGACGATGCCGGTCTTGCGGCGGGCGGTCAGCGGGACGTACGGCAGACGCACGCCGGCGTGCACCGTCATGTAGTCGACGCCCTGCTCGGCCTGCTCGATGACGGTGTCCTTGTAGATCTCCCAGGTCAGCTCCTCCGCCCTGCCGTCGACCTTCTCCAGGGCCTGGTAGAGCGGGACGGTGCCGATCGGCACCGGGGAGTTGCGCAGCACCCACTCACGGGTGGTGTGGATGTTGCGCCCGGTGGAGAGATCCATGACCGTGTCGGCGCCCCACTGGGTGGCCCAGGTCATCTTGTCCACCTCCTCCTCGATCGAGGAGGTGACCGCCGAGTTGCCGATGTTGGCGTTGACCTTCACCAGGAACCGCTTGCCGATGATCATCGGCTCTGTCTCCGGGTGATTGACGTTGGCGGGCAGCACGGCCCGGCCCTCGGCGATCTCCTGGCGCACGACCTCGGGCTCGACGTTCTCCCGGATCGCGACGAATTCCATCTCGGGAGTGATCTCACCCCGCCGGGCGTACGCGAGCTGGGTGACGGGCCGTCCGTCCCGGCTGCGGCGCGGCTGGCGCGGCCGGCCCGGGAAGACGGCGTCGAGGTTGCGCAGCCCGCCACGCGGCGAGGTGTGCTTGAGCCCGTCGTCCTCGGGGCGGGCCGGACGGCCCGCGTACTCCTCGGTGTCGCCGCGGGCGGTGATCCAGTTCTCCCGCAGCGGTGCGAGCCCGCGGCGGACATCGGTGTCGACGGACGGATCGGTGTACGGCCCCGATGTGTCGTACAGCGTCACGTCGTTGCCGTTGGTGAGGTGCACCTGGCGGACCGGCACCCGGAGGTCCGGGCGTGAGCCCTGGACGTATCCCTTGTGCCAGCCGATGGACTTCCCGGCCTCGTCGTCCGGTGCGCCCTGACCGACGCGCACATTCTGCGCTTCCTGGTCATTCCGCTTCGAGGCAGGCGTGCGTGCGTCCGATGTGGTCATGAGACCTACTCCCTACGCCGGCATTACCCGGTAACAGGTTCGGCGGTCGACGCAGCATGTCCCGTACAGATGTACGGAGATCAGCGTCCTCTCAGCCCGGTGCTCCGAGCTCCCGCGTGTGCAAAGGTGCCACCACGCTAGCGCCCTTCGTGGCGAGCTGACCAGAGGCCCCCTCCCGTTCTTGCGATGATCGCCCCGTGACTTCCCCCCAAAGCGACCCCGCATCCCAGGGCCACGCACATGGCCACTCGCACAGTCACGGCCCCGCCGCGCCCGTCTCCAAGCATCTGCGCAAGGTCATCGCGGCCGTACTGATCCCCTTCGCCACCGCGGTCGTGGTCGGTCTCGTGGCCTTCTGGCCCGGCGGCGTCCCGGCGCACGAGCGCACCGGCGTCGGCTTCGACCGGCAGACCCAGGAAGGCACAGTGGTGCAGGTCGACAAGGTCGACTGCAAGGACGTCAACGCCGCACAGGTGCCGCCGACCGGGGGCACCTCCACTCCGTCCGGACGGGAAGCGGTCAACGAGCAGTCGGGGCAGTGCGAGAAGGCCACGATCGAGGTGACCACCGGCAACGACAAGGGCCGGAAGTTCGTCGAGGTGATCCAGCCCGACGCCCCCCGGCAGCTGCGTGAGGGACAGGGCGTGGTCGTGGCGTACGCGCCCGACGCGCCGCACGACCTCCAGTACTCGGTCATCGATGTGGACCGGACGGTCCCGATGGCTCTGCTCGCCGGGATCTTCGCCCTCGCGGTCGTCGTCGTGGGAAGGCTGCGCGGGGTGATGGCACTGGTGGCGCTCGCCGTGTCCTTCGCCGTACTGACCCTGTTCATCCTGCCCGCGATCCTTCAGGGGTCGAATCCGCTGGTCGTCGCGGTGATCGGGGCCAGCGCCATCATGCTGGCGGCCCTCTACATGTGCCACGGGCTGACGGCCCGTACGTCCGTCGCGGTCATCGGCACACTGATCTCACTGCTGCTGATCGGGCTGCTCGGCTCGCTCTTCATCGGCTGGGCGAGCCTGACGGGCAACACCGACGACAACACCGGCCTCATCCACGGCCTGTACCCGGAGATCGACATGAGCGGCCTGCTGCTCGCCGGGATCATCATCGGCTCGCTCGGCGTGCTCGACGACGTGACCGTCACCCAGACCTCGGCCGTCTGGGAATTGCATCAGGCGGACCCGCGGATGGGTTGGCGGGCGCTGTACCGGGCAGGGATCCGTATCGGAAGGGACCACATCGCCTCGGTCGTCAACACCCTGGTGCTCGCCTACGCGGGCGCGGCACTGCCGCTGCTGCTGCTCTTCACCATCGCCCAGAGCAGTGTGGGATCGGTCGCCAACAGCGAGCTGGTCGCTGTGGAGATCGTCCGGACGCTGGTCGGATCGATCGGACTGGTCGCCTCGGTACCGGTGACCACGGTGCTCGCCGCTCTGGTCGTCTCCGCGGACCGCACAGGGCTCGGCGCGGAAGCCGGAGCTCCTGCACCCGTACGGACCGGGAGAGGCCGTCGTCGCAAGGCATGACCGCGAACGACCGGCGTACCACCCGCTCGACCGGCACTCAACCGCGCTTCAACCGGCACCTCGCCCCTGCCGGCGACAACCACCCCATTTCTCCCCGCGGACGCCGCGCCGCCCCTCGGCAGGCGTCGAGCCGCTCTCCTGAACCGGCAAGGGACCTGTCCGTATCAACCGGCGTTCTGCTCCTCGGCGAGGATCCGGCCGAGCGCCTCTTCGAGGTTTCCGTCGAAGTCACCCAGCGTGTGTTCCTGCCCCAGCGGCACCAGCTTGTCCGTCCGGTCGAGAAACGCCACGAGGGGCGCCGTACCGGCCCGGAACAAGGCGCGGTCCGCGCCGACCTGCAAACGGATGTGCACATCGCTCAGCCCTTCGGGCTCCGTCGGCCCGATGTGCACATCACCGTCCCCACTGGGACTGTTCAGACCGTCCAACAGCAACTCACGGCCGAACGCCCAGGTCACAGGGGCGTCGCCGGGCAAGTGGAACGTCATTCGGATCGCGTACGGATCACCGACCTCGTAGCGAAGCTCCACCGGAATTCGGAAAGACAGCTCCTCGGAGACGAGGAAGCTCATCATGACCTCTGCTTGAACCGACTCGCGCATCGTTCAACCCCGCAGTAGATGAAACTGGCCAGGAATGATCCCCCCTGACCCTATTGACGCCATCGTGGTGCACGCGATAGCAGATCACAAGGAGTGATTTTTCAGATACTGATAGAGAACACGAACGAACGCAAGAGGCTCGTCACTTCGCCACGTAGCTGTTCGACTGCGGGGAGCAACCGATCCGCCTGGTCAAGGGGTAAGGAAATGGCCACTGCGGCGACCGTGGAACCTGCGGTGATGGGGATGGCGGCGCACACCGTGCCCAGTGCGTACTCCTGTCGCTCGATGACAGGTTCCGTACGCTCCATCGTTCTGAATCGCTCAAGAAGCGACTCACGATCTCGCACTGAGTAACGGGTGAGCGGTTGGACCGGATGGCGGTCGAGATGTTCCTCGCGGGCCTTCTCGTCCAGCTGGCTCAGCAGACACTGGCCGATCGCGTGTGCGTGCCCCGTCTCCCGGAACGAGGCCCACTCGTTCACGGCGGGAGCGGCCGGGGTGTCCGCGACGGCGATGAGTTCGACCTCACCCTCGCGGTAGACGGCGCAGTAGACCGGGGCACCGATGACATCGCGCAGATGCGCCAGCGAGTCACTGACGGAGCTGCGACGATTCTGCACCGCCTGCAGCCCGGTCAGCTTCTCGGCGGCCGCGCCGAAGACGAAAACGCCTTTCTCCCTGCGGAGATAGCCCTCATGGGTCAGGGTGCGCAACAGGTGGTACGCGGTGGGAAGCGGAAGGCCCGCCTCCCGCGCGAGCTGCTTCGCTGGTGCCCCGTCCCGATGGGTGCCCACAGCCTCCAGCAGCCTCAGCGCCCGCTGAACCGAACCGATCAGTGTCGGGACAGCGGCATTCGTTGCCGTGGTCAAAGGTCACCCCCAGGCATGGTGACGGGCGGTCAGCCCTCCCGTGGGGGCCGCCCCCACGGGCCTGCCGCGATCCTGGGGTCCGGCAAACGGACTGTCATACAAACCACTGGTCAGGGTGGTGACGGACTGTGACATCCCAGATGGCGGCAGCGGTACCCCACTGTATCCGTACCGCCCGTTTCGGGATGCAGTTTCCTGGGCGACTTAGCTCAGCTGGCCTAACCGTCGTCGCTCTGCGTGTTCATCGGAGCTGCGCCGCGCCTGCCGCCGCGCGGCGCAGGTCTTCCTACCAGTCGCCGCGCGACGAGGACGACGACATGAACTTCCGGACGATGAAGACGACACCGCCGACCAGGACGACGAAGACCAGCACCTTGAAGAGCAGGCCGATGACGAACCCGACCACGCTGGCGATGAGCCCGCCGAACACGACGATCGCGATGACGGGCACCGCGACCCACTTCACCCACCACGGCATCCCCGCGAATATCTCCCGCACGGCCATCGCTCTACCTCGTCTCTGTGAGTTCCTGCCTCGATGCTAGGGGCGCGAGGTGGCCCGGCGGGGGCTCCGCAGCCCTTGGAGTCCCCTGATCGAACCCCTAGGGAACCCGGGGTTCCGGGCTCAGCTCTCGGGCGGGGAGAAAACCACCATCACCCGGAGGTCCTCGGTGATGTGGTGGAACTTGTGGGCCACCCCGGCGGGGACGTACACGACGCTTCCCCGGCCGACCTGGGTCGTCTCCATGCCGACCGTGATCGACGCCCGGCCGCTGACCACGAAGTACACCTCGTCCTGCTGGTGCGGCTGCTGGGGGTCGAGCTCACCGGCGTTCAGCGCGTACAGGCCGACGGACATGTTGCGTTCCCGCACGAACTGAAGATACGCGCCGTCGTTGGCGGCCCGCTCCGCCTCCAGCTCGTCCAGTCTGAATGCCTTCATGGCCTGTCCGCCCCTTTGTACCTGTCATGCCGGTGTCGGCCACCGATCGTGTCTGCCACGATCAGACACATGATGAATTTCCTAGTCAAGACGATCGCGAACGCGGGCGCGCTGGCCGTGGCCATCTGGCTGGTCCAGGACATCACGCTCGACGGAGGGAGCACCGGGCGCAAGGCGCTCACCCTGATAGTGGTGGCTCTGCTCTTCGGGCTGGTGAACTTCCTCGTCAAGCCCGTGGTGAAGCTGCTCACGTTCCCGCTGTTCATCCTGACGCTCGGGCTGATCACCCTGGTCGTCAATGCCCTCATGCTGATGCTGACCTCATGGCTGGCCGGCCTGTTCGATCTCAGTTTCCATGTCGACGGGTTCTGGACTGCCGTACTCGGCGGCCTGATCATCTCTGTCGTGTCCTGGGCACTCAACGTCGTCCTGCCCGAGGAGGACTGACCGAGGTGCCGCCGAAGCCCGCTCCGGGGGACCTGGAACAGTGCTGAGCGGACCGGTGACGCCGGGAGAGAGAAGCGAGGAATCAGCATGAGCACGATGGGCGAGGGGACACGGGCGGTACGGGCGGGGCTTCCCGAACCGGAGCAGTACGAACCCACCCTGCCCGGTCCGGTCTTCGCCGCACACTTCCATCTGTCCGGCGAACCGGTCGGCCCGTACACCTACGGCCGGGACTCCAATCCGACGTGGACCCATCTGGAGCGGGCCATCGGCGAGCTGGAGGCGCCGGGGGAGGACGTCGGGACCACGGTGTTCGCCTCCGGAATGGCGGCCATCTCGGCGGTGCTGCTGTCCCAGGCGCGCACGGGTGACACCGTGGTGCTGCCGGACGACGGCTACCAGGCGCTTCCGCTGGTGCGTGAACAGCTGGAGGCGTACGGCGTCGGGGTACGGACCGCGCCGACGGGAGGCGATGCCCAGCTCGCCGTCCTGGACGGCGCGAAGCTCCTGTGGATCGAGACCCCGTCCAATCCGGGCCTCGATGTCTGCGACGTACGACGGCTCGTCGCTGCCGCGCACGCGGCGGGCGCGCTGGTCGCCGTCGACAACACCCTGGCCACCCCGCTGGGCCAGCGGCCGCTGGAACTGGGCGCCGATTTCTCGGTGGCCAGTGACACCAAGGGCATGACCGGACACGGCGACCTTCTCCTCGGCCATGTGACCTGCCGTGATCCCCGGCTGTCGGCAGGGGTACGGCGCTGGCGCAAGGTCGTCGGGGCGATCCCGGGACCCATGGAGGCCTGGCTCGCGCACCGCTCGCTGGCCACCCTGCACCTGCGGATCGACCGGCAGTGCGCCACCGCTCTCGCGCTCGCCGAGGCCCTGGGCAAGCGTCCGGAGGTAACCGGGCTGCGGTATCCGGGACTGCCCGGCGACCCCTCGTACCCCAACGCCGTGCGGCAGATGCGGCGCTTCGGTTCCGTGGTCTCGTTCGTGCTGGCCGACCGGGAGACCGCCGAGCGTTTCCTGGCCGGGCTGCGGCTGGTGGACGACGCGACGAGCTTCGGCGGCGTGCGCTCCACCGCCGAACGCCGGGGCCGTTGGGGTGGCGACGCCGTACCGGAGGGCTTCATCCGCTTCTCGGCCGGCGCGGAGGACCCGGAGGACCTGCTGGCCGATGTGGAGCGGGCGCTGGACGAGGCGGTGCGCTGAGGACCGGCGCCAAAGCGTCGCCCGGCGGTCCGAGCCTCCCCCCTCGTGGCTCGGACCGCCCCGGTTCTCCGCGCGAAGAACCGTCTGGACAAGGCTAGTTGACTCTGCGTCAGTGTCCAATCACAGTAGCGACAGCGACCTATCGACAAATCTATCGTTGTCCGGATCCACACGGTGCGCGGCTGGGAGGGGACGGCATGGACCTGGCCCTGCTCCGTACGTTCGTCACCGTGCACCGGGCGGGCTCCTTCACCCGGGCCGCCGCCCTCCTGGGGCTCTCCCAGCCCGCCGTCACCTCACAGATACGCACCCTGGAACGGCAGCTGGGCCGCCCCCTCTTCCTGCGCAGGGCCCGTGGAGTCACCCCGACCAGCATCGGCGACGAACTCGCCCACCGGGCGGCGCCCCATCTGGACGCGCTGATCGAGATCGCCGGAACCGGGCTCGACGAGGAATCGGGCGTGCGCACCCTGCATCTGGCCGGCCCGCCGGAGTTCACCTCCGTACGCGCGCTGCCCGCGCTGACACCGCTGGTCTCGCAGGGCCTCGCACTGCGCAGCGCCTTCGTCCCGAACGCCGAAGAGACGCTGGAGGGCCTGGCCGCCGGCCATCATGACCTGGCCATCACCACGGCCCGGCCGCGCGGCGGGCTGCTCACCTCGACAGCCCTCTGCGACGAGGAACACGTCCTGGTGGCCGCACCGCGCTGGGCCGGACGGCTGGGACCCGGGACGCTGCGCCACAAGGACCCCGTGGTGCTGGAGCAGCTGCCGGTGGTCGAGGTGCACGAGAGCCTGCCGCTGGTCTCCCGCTACTGGGCCGCCGTCTTCGAGAGCCGGCCCGCCGCGTCCGCCGCCGTCGTCGCTCCGGATCTGCGGGCGGTCCTGGAGTGCGCGGTGGCGGGTGCCGGGCTCGCCGTCCTGCCGCGCTACCTCTGCGAGCGGGCACTCGAACGGGGCGAGGTCGTGGCCCTGCTCGATCCTCCGGTGCCACCGCTGCGGACGTACTTCCTCGCCGTACGGACCGGCACACTCGCCCTGCCTCACCTCGCGCGGGCGCATGAATCGCTGGTGCGCGCTGCCAGCGCCTGGTGACCCGGCGGGCCCGGGGAGTTTCGGAACGCGTTTCCCGGGCCACGCTCTTGCCATGACCGAACGTCCTGTGGTCAAGCGCACCGCACGCGCCATCCTGCTCGACGGCGAGGACCTCGTCCTCATCAAGCGCACCAAGCCGGGGGTGGATCCGTACTGGCTGACGCCCGGCGGCGGGGTCGAACCGGAGGACGCGACCGTGGTGGACGCCCTGCACCGGGAGGTCGACGAAGAGCTCGGCGCCAAGATCGTCGACGTCGTGCCCTGTTTCGTCGACACCGTCGAGCACATCGCGGACGGCGGGGTGACGGGCGTGAAGGTCCAGCACTTCTTCGTCTGCCGACTGGAGTCGATGGACCCCTCGCGACGCCACGGCCCCGAGATCGACGACCCCTGCGGAGCGTACGAGATCGTCCGGGTGCCGTTCAGCAGGGTCGGGATCGCGGCGGTCCATCTCGTACCGCTGTCGCTGCGGCACTATCTGGACGGCAACATCGAGGGCGTACGGGCCATGCACGCACCGGACCTCGGCTGACGCACCGGCCGTCGCGCGGCACAGGGCTTCAGGGCTTCAGGGCTTCAGGGCTTCAGGGCTTCAGGGCTTCAGGGCTTCAGGGCTTCAGGGCTTCAGGGCTTCAGGGCTTCAGGGCTTCAGGGGGATGGTGCGGCAGCCGTCAGTTCCTCGACCGCGTCGTGGCGTATGCGATCGGCGGGCATGCCGATGTCCCTGAGCACATCCACGCCGCTGCGGATCATGCCCGGCGGGCCGGACAGATAGGCCTCGTACCCCCTCCATGGACCGCCCTTCCGTACCGCTTCGGGAAGCAGTCCCGCCGTCCCCGGCCCCGGGCCCCCGGGCACCACGGGGTGGACCGCGAGCCACGGGTGGGTCCGCTGGAGGCGCAGCATCGTGTCGATGTCATAGAGGTCGCGTTCGCTGCGCGCCCCGTAGAAGACCTCGACCGGACGCCGGTCACCGTATTCGGCGACATCCTCGACCAGTGCCCTGATGGGGGCGATGCCCGTCCCGCCGCCCACACAGAGAAGGCCGTGGTGCGTGCTGTGGTCGACCGTCATCGAACCCGTCGGCGCCCCCAGCCGCAGGATGTCGCCCGGCCGGGCGCGGTGCACCAGCGCGTTCGACACCCAGCCCGCCGGAACCGCCCTGACGTGGAACGAGAGCAGCCCGTCCGTCCGGGGTGCCGACGCGAACGAGTAGTGCCGCCAGATTCGCGGCCACCAGGGCGTCTCCAGGGCCGTGTACTGACCGGCGAGGAACGGATAGGCCTGGTCGGGACGGACGGTGAGCACCGCGATGTCCGACGTTCGCCGGTCGTGCGAGACCACCTCCGCCTGCCACCAGGCGGGCGCCCGGCTCTCGTCCTCGGCGGCCGCGTCGATCATGATCTGAGAGATCCCGGTGTAGGCGCGCACCCAGGCCGCCTCGGTCTCGCCGTCCCAGGTGGTGAGCGCGTAGCGGCTGAGGGCTCCCAGCAGTGCCTCGCCGACGGCGGGATAGTGCGCGCTGCGCGTGCCGTACTTCCGGTGGCCGCGCCCCAGCCCACCGAGGTACCCGACGAGCGCCGCCTGATCGTCCAGCAGGCCGGCAGCGGTGAGGATCGCCCGGAACAGGCGGTCGCGCTGGGTGTCCATCGCCACCGGGAACAGGTCCCTCAGCTCCGGGTGCCGGACGAACAGCAGGGCGTAGAAGTACGAGGTGGCCCGGTCCGCGACGGGACCGACCTCGGCGAGGGTGCGATGGATCAGGACCGCGTCGGCTGACGGGGAGGGCGCCGAGGGTCCGCGTGTCCCGGTGGTGGCGGCCGATGTGGAGCTGGCCGGAACATCCATATCTGTGCCTCGCCTCGAACGTCTGCTGATGGTCGGACCCGCGGCGCGGAGTACCGGGCGGGACCGAGCGGACACGGTCCAGGCTCTCCTGCCCCACGGCCGTGCGGGTAGCCCCCGCACACCCGGGGCCGAGGGCAGCGGTTCGTACTCCAAGGCCAGTATCGACGGATACTCCCCTCGGCAGACGACCCGACGCCTCTCGTTCGGCACCGTGTTTCACGTGAAACCACTCAAGCGTTCCGCCCGCCGACGTCTCCTCGTCGTCCATATCGCCGTCTCAGTGAGCTGGCTCGGCCTCACCGTCGGTCTGCTGACGCTCGCCCTCGCGGCCTTCCTCACAGGTGACGTCACGACCGCCGAGGCGGCCACACGTGCCATGAAGATCTTCGGGGACTGGCTGGTCGTCCCCGTCGCCCTCCTCGCGCTTCTCAGCGGCCTGGCCCTCGCCCTCGGCACCGCCTGGGGACTGGCGCGGCATCGCTGGGTCTGGACGAAGTTCTGGCTGACCCTCATCACGGCGGGACTGTCGATCTTCTCGCTGCGCCCCGGGATCAACCACGCCGCGGCGAGCAGCACCGTGGACATCGATCTGGTCGTCGCACCCGCGGTGGCCACGGCGACCTATCTCTTCATCACCGCCGTCTCGGTGCTCAAGCCATGGGGCCCGACCCGTCGCGGGCGACGGCCGCGCCGACCTGCGAGTTCCGCCAAAGGGGTGGACGGGCGATCATCGCGTCGGACAGCCTGACCTCTATGCACCGCCCACAGCCCCGGCCGCTCGCCGAACTGCCCATCAGGCGTCTCACCCGGGCAGACCTGGTCGCCTGCGCCGATCTCTGCGAGGACCGCGGCTGGCCGCGCGATGAGCCCCGCTGGGGTCTGCTGCTCTCCGCCGGTACGGGATACGGCATCGATGACCCCGACGGCAAAGGTCTCGTGGCAGCCTGCGTGGTGACCTCGTACGGGCCCCGGCTCGCCGCCATCGGCATGCTGCTCGTCGCCGGGCGCTGCACCAGACAGGGCGTCGCGCGAAGGCTGATGAAGCATGTCATCGACGCCGCGGGCGGCACACCGCTCTCGCTGTACGCGACGGCTCAGGGACAGCCTCTCTACGAGCAGCTCGGCTTCGGGCTCCTGGGCTGGTCGAACCGCGTCGGCGGATATTTCCGCCCGCGCGGTGACGCGCACGGTGCGGCGGCTGCGGCGTCCGTCACCACCCGCCCGGCCGCGGCCGACGACCTTCGGGCGATGGTCCGGCTGGACCACACGGTCTTCGGGACCGACCGGACGCCCATGCTCGCCCGGCTGCCGGCCTTCTCCGACAGGCTCCGGGTCGCGGAGGCCGACGGCGAACTCGTCGGTTACGCGGCGCTCTGGCCCAGCGGGAACGCACATGTGGTCGGTCCGCTGATCGCGCGGGACACGGCCACGGCCAAGGCCCTCGTCGCCTCGCTGGCCGCGACGACGGACCGTCCGCTGCGGGCGGATATCGACGCGCGCCACACGGAGCTGCTGGACTGGTTCGGGGAGCACGGCCTGGAGCCGGGCTCCCGTACGGCTGTGATGACGTACGGGGGGCACGACCTGCCGGGGGACTGGACCCGCCGGTTCGCCCCGCTGACCGTGGCGACGGGCTGACCCCGCGCGGTCATACGGTGCCACCCGTCCGGTCGGTCGGGCCGGGTGGCCGGGGTGTTTCAGTCCCGGGCCGCCGCGACCGCGGCCGGCTCGGGAATGTGCGAGGCGACGATCCGGCTGCGGGCGGTCGTACGCCGCTCCAGGGTGCCGGAGACGACTGCGAGCACCAGCGCCGAGGCAGCCAGGGCGGCGCCGACCCAGTTGGCCGCGGTGTATCCGAATCCCGCCGCGATCACGATGCCGCCGAGCCAGGCGGCCAGGGCGTTGCCGAGGTTGAAGGCTCCGATGTTGACGGCGGAGGCGAGGGTGGGTGCGCCCGCCGCCTGGTCGAGCACCCGCTTCTGGAGCGGCGGTACGGTCGCGAAGCCCAGGGCGCCGATCAGGACGATGGTGAGGGCCGCGGCGGTCTTGCTGTGGGCGGTCACGGTGAAGAGGCCCAGAACCACGGCGAGCGCGCCGAGCGACACGTACAGCATCGGCATGAGGTGGCGGTCGGCGAACCTGCCGCCGACCAGGTTGCCGCCGACCATGCCGATCCCGAAGAGGACCAGCAGCCAGGTGACGGACGATGCGGAGTATCCAGCGGCCTCGGTCATCATCGGGGTGATGTAGGTGATCGCGGCGAAGACTCCGCCGAAGCCCAGGACGGTCATCGCCATCGCGAGCAGGACCTGCACATTGCGGAACGCGGCCAGTTCGTGCCGGAGACGTACGCCTTCGGCCCTGGGCTGTTCCGGTACGAGCTTCGCCACTCCGAGGAGTCCGAGCACACCGAGTCCGGCGACGATGAGGAACGTGGTCCGCCAGCCGGCGGTCTGTCCGATGAAGGTGCCCAGAGGTACGCCGACGACGTTGGCGACGGTGAGTCCGGTGAACATCATGGCGATGGCCCCGGCCTTCTTCTGCGGGGCGACCAGATCGGCCGCGACGACCGACCCGATGCCGAAGAAGGCGCCGTGTGCGAGCGAGGCGATCACCCGTCCGGCGAGCATGACACCGAAGGCGGGAGCGACGGCGGACACCACGTTGCCGACGATGAACAGCCCCATCAGGAGCATGAGCATGCGTTTACGGGTGATCCGGGTGCCGAGCATCGCCATCAGCGGGGCACCGAGCACGACACCCAGTGCGTACCCGGTGACCAGGAATCCCGCGGTCGGGATCGATACCTGGAAATCCGCGGCAACCTCGGGGAGCAGCCCCATGATCACGAACTCGGTGGTTCCGATACCGAATGCCCCGATGGCGAGGGCGAGGAGCGCGAGCGGCATGGGTTCACCTTTCCAGGAGATTGCGCCTGCACCTTACGAGCGCCCACAATAATTGCAGACGCCGTTTATTTGCAAACGCTGGCTATTGCGGACGTCCCCTATCCTGTAAGCACGCAGCTCCCGCACGGAGGAGAGACCCATGACAGCGAACGACCCCGCACTGACGGCCCTCGCCCAGGGCTGGTGCGCGCTCTCTCTGCTCCACGGGAAGATCGAGGCACACATCGAACGGGCACTGCAGTCCGGCCACGGCCTCAGCGTCCGTGAGTACTCGCTGCTGGATGTCCTGAGCCGGCAGCACGACGGGCCGGGCGGGCATCTCCAGATGAAGCAGGTCGCCGACGCCGTCGTCCTCAGCCAGAGCGCCACCACCCGGCTGGTCACCCGCATGGAGGACCGCGGACTGCTGACCCGGTATCTCTGCGACACGGACCGCCGGGGCATCTACACCGATGTCACCGAGGCCGGTCTCGCCCTGCTCGACCAGGCCCGGCCCACCAATGACACCGCGCTGCGCACCGCGCTGGACGAGGCCGGCGGCAATCCCGGACTGGCACCGCTCGTCAGGGCGGTCGAAGGACTGAAGGTCCCCGTGTAGCCATGGCGGGCTGCGTATTCTGCCGATCATGAGTGATCTTGAGATACGCCCTGCCGTCCTCACGGACCTCCCGGCCGTCGTGGCCATGCTCGCCGACGACCCGCTGGGCGCCCAGCGCGAATCGCCCGATGACCCGACCCCGTACCGGGCCGCTTTCCAGCGGCTGGACGAGGACCCGAACCAGCATCTCGTCGTGGCCGTGCGCGAGGACCGCGTCGTCGGGACCCTGCAACTGACCGTCGTCCCCGGGCTGTCCCGGCGTGGAGCCACCCGCTCGATCATCGAGGGTGTCCGTATCCACGGCGACGAGCGCGGCAGCGGCCTGGGAACCCGGCTCATCCAGTGGGCGGTGGACGAATCACGGCGTCAGGAATGCCAGTTGGTGCAGCTGACCTCGGATGTCACTCGTACCGACGCGCACCGCTTCTACGAGCGGCTCGGTTTCACGGCCAGCCATGTGGGCTTCAAGCTGGCGCTCTGACCGGGCCGTTCGGGCGGGACGGGGTGCGGCCGCTCGGGCCGGACGGGGTGCGGCCGTTCGGGCCGGACGGGGTGCGTGTTTCACGTGAAACACGCACCCTCAGGATTCAGCTGCCGAGCCCGCGCCAGCCGCCCTCGTCCACACCGCCGGGAATGGCCGCCCCCGCGTCGTACGGCTCACGGGTGAAGACGAACGAGCCCAGGTCCAGATGATCCACCGTCCCGTCGTCGGCGCGAACGATACGAAGGGTCTCCCCCGCGTAGTAGCCGCTGAGACCCGTCCAGGTTCCGTCCCGCTCGGCGCGGAAAGCCGCACCGCGGCCGGTGGCGCGCAGCGGCCGGAGCTCCAGCCCGCGGTCAGCGTTCAGCTTCAGCACGAAGGTGTGGGTGCCCCAGTACCAGAGCCCGGTCAGGGCCAGCAGCTGCCCGTCGACCCCGGGCAGCGGACGCCACGGTTCGGGGATCCGCGGCTCCGCCTCGGCGACGATCCGTACGAGGTCGGCGGCCACTTCACCGGTGGGCGGCCCGGACGTGGCGTTGCTGAGCACGACAGCGGCGACGTCGTCCTCCACGCTGAACCACAGGGCGGCGAGGAAGCCGGGGAGCGACCCGGTGTGCCCGATGAGGGTACGGCCGCCCGGCCGTGCGATCTGGACGCCCAGACCGTAACCGCTCTGCGAGTCACCGGACTCGGACGGCGCCGAAGGTTCGCGCATCTCCCGTACGGAAGCGGCACACAGGACTTGTTCGTCCCCCTCCGCGAGAAACGCGGCGAACCGGAGGAGATCGGACGCGGTCGACCAGAGCTGACCGGCCGGCGCCATCAGACCGAGGTCCTCGACCTGCTCGGGCATCAGGACATCGGCCCAGGGGTGCACGGCCCAGCCTCCCGCGTGCGGGGCCTGCGGCTGGGCGGACGTACGCCGCATGCCCAGCGGCTCCAGGATCTCGCGGCGCAGCACCTCTTCCCAGGACGCTCCGCGCACCGCCTCGATCAGTGAACCGAGCAGGGTGTAGCCGGGGTTGGAGTAGTGGTGCCGGTGGCCGGCCGGGTGTGGCCGCGGCTTCTCACCGAGGACATCGGCGAGCTCCGGACGGATGGTCCCCGGGGTCCGCTCCCACCAGGGGCTGGGCGTCTCGGCCCCCAGCCCCGCACTGTGTCCCAGGAGCTGGTAGACGGTCACGTCGCCCGCCGCCGTGCCGGGAAGGTGCTTCTCCAGCGGGTCGTCCAGATGGATCAGGCCCTCGTCGCGCAGCCGCATCACCAGTACGGCGGTGAACGTCTTGGTGATCGAGCCGATCCTGAACTGCGTATCGGTATCCGGGGCATGCCCTTCGACACAGGTACGGGCGCCGCTCCAGACAGGCTGCCCCTGTCGCTGGACCGCGGCCACGAGCGAGGGGGTACGCCCTTCGGCCTGCGCGGTGGCAGCGCGGTGCAGCAGGGCACGCCGGGTGCTGGGGAGCAGTTCTTCACTGGGGGAGGTCATGGTCCACACATACCCGGCCGCCCGGCCTGTGACGAGCCCTTTTCGCTGGGCGCCGAAGGGCCCGCCGACGGTCGGCGGGCAGACGGGCCACGGGGGAGGGCGGCAAGCACCTGAGCAACGGCAGGCAAGCGGGACCAGGGGGCAGCAGGCCTCAGCCCTTGCGGCTGTACGTCCTGACCAGCACCCCGTTCTCGAAGGAGCGCACGTCCTCCAGGGTGAATTCGGTGACCGCGAAGTCCGACCCGAACATCGGCATCCCGCTCCCGTACACCAGCGGATACGTCTTGATCACCAGCTCGTCGATCTCGTCGAGCAGTTCTCCCGCCAGCTGCGAGCCACCGCAGAGCCAGATGTCCAGCTCGCTGTCCTCGGCCTTGAGCTCCCTGACCCGGGCGACCAGGTCCTCGGAGATGATCTCCACATTCGGGTCCGGCGACTCGGCGAGTGTCCGGGACGCCACCAGCTCCCTCAGATGGCCGTACGGGCTGGTGATGCCCAGGTCCAGCGCCAGCTGATAGCTGGACCGCCCCTGGATCACGGTGTCGAAGCGCTGTTGCTTCGCGTCCTGGAGTCCGTGCGCCTCGCGGCCCTGGACCGCGATCGTCTCCGGGTACCCCGAGGTGAGGAATCCGAGGAACTCCTCGCTGACGAAGGGATACATCGTCGAGGCATCGCCCTGGGGATCTCCGATGAACCCGTCGATCGAGCAGGCGATGAAGTACGTGAGCTTTCGCATGTGTTCCCCGTTCCACGTTCGGCACAGGCCGAAGAGTCCTGTTCAAGGTGACGGTCACGGCAGTCACGCACCGCGCCTCAACCACTTCGCTTATAGTGCTTCATGTGTAGTGGTTAAGCAAGCCTCTTTTACGGGAGGCGATCAGCGGAGACCGGCGAGGAGAAGGACGATGGCGAAGAACCCCGAGCGCAGAACGGCGCTCACGGACGCGGCGATCGAGGTGCTGGCGCACGAGGGAGCACGCGGGCTCACCTTCCGCGCGGTGGATGCGCGGGCCGGTGTGCCGGTGGGCACGGCCTCCAACTACTTCAGCAGCCGCGACGACCTGTTCATGCAGGCGGGCGCCCGCATCAACAGCCGTATGACACCCGACCCGGACCGGGTCGAGCAGGCGATGCGCCCCGCACCCTCCCGCGAACTGATCGCCGATCTGATGCACTGGCTCGTCCAGCGCATGGCCGATGACCGCACCGGCTATCTGGCCATGCTGGAACTCCGGCTGGAGGCCACCCGCCGGCCCGCCCTGCGGGCGCAGCTGACCCGGACGGTGCGCGCGGCATTCGACGACAGCGCCCGGTTCCACCGGGACGCGGAACTCCCCGGCGACAACGACGCGTTCCTCGTCCTCTACCTGGCCATGACCGGTGTGCTCCTGGAGCACTTCACCCTGCCCGACATGCTCGCCGACACCGAACTGGACCAGGTGGTGGAGACCGTCGTCACGCGCATCATGCCCCTGCGGTAGACGGTAGACGGCCACGAGGCGACGGCGCGGCACATCACCCGCGGCGGACCGGGACAAGGTACGGGCGCGCACAGGCGCGGGGGCTTCTTGCGAGGAGGGTGTCGCCGACAGCCGGCGAACGAGAGGGGAAAGGGGAGTACCCACTCCTTTCCACTCTCAACATATAGCGCATGGGGGGCCTTGCGGCAAGGCCCCCTCCGTACCGCAGAATCGTCCGCCGAGGCCACCGCCGCCCCGGACGCCCCGGACGCCCCGCCGGACGCGACGGCTGCAACGGCCTCAGATCGGAGTCATGCCGTGAACCCCCTGACCACCAGCGCGTTCGACCTGCCCGACCGTCTCTCCCCCAAGGCCGACCCGGCGCTGATCGCCGCCGACGAGCGCCACTTCGCGGCCATCGCGGACTGCCTCGAAGCGTCGCTCGCCGAACTGTCCGACCGCCTCGACGCCGAACGCAGGGCGCCCGGCGTCATCGGCCGGCAGGCGATGGACCGGGACCTGGAGATCCACCGGCTGACCGCGCGCCTGCGCGCACTGCGCCGCTTCGGCCTGGACCTGTGCCTCGGGCACATGGTCAGCGAGGAGAGCGGCGAACCCGTGTACATCGGACGGTTCGGCCTGACGGACAGCGCGGACCGCCGGCTGCTGCTCGACTGGCGCTCCCCCGCGGCCGAGCCGTTCTTCGGGGCCACCCACGCCAACCCGATGGGGCTGACCAGCCGCCGCAGATACCGCTGGACCCGCGGCCGGGTCAGCGACTACTGGGACGAGGTGTTCACCTCGGACGGGTTCGCCGGCAACGCCGCACTCGACGACCAGTCCGCCTTCATCGCCAGCCTGGGCAGCAACCGGTCCGCCCGGATGCGCGATGTGCTCGGCACCATCCAGGCCGACCAGGACGCCATCATCCGCGCGGGCTCCCGCGGCGCCCTCGTCGTCGACGGCGGGCCCGGCACGGGCAAGACCGTCGTCGCCCTGCACCGCTCCGCCTACCTCCTCCACTCCGACCCCCGCCTCGGTCACCGCCGTGGCGGCGTACTGTTCGTCGGCCCGCACCAGCCCTACCTGGCCTACGTCGCCGATGTCCTCCCCAGCCTCGGCGAGGAGGGCGTGCAGACCTGCACCCTGCGGGACCTCGTCACCGAGGGAGCCGCGGCGACGGCCGAGACCGACCCGGCCGTGGCCCGGCTGAAGTCCTCCGCAGACCTGGTCAAGGCGGTCGAGACAGCCGTCAGGTTCTACGAGGATCCGCCCGCCGTGGGAATGACGGTCACGACCCACTGGTCCGACATCCCGCTGAGCCCCGGCGACTGGGCCACCGCGTTCGAAGCGGCGGAACCCGGTACGCCGCACAACGAGGCGCACGACCAGATCTGGGAGGAACTGCTCACGATCCTGGTGGACAAGCACGACGGCGACGCCCCGGACGACCAGCTCCGCAGGTCGCTGACGCGGAACAGGGAACTGCGCACGGCCTTCAACCGCGCGTGGCCGCTGCTCGAAGCGGCCGACATCGTCGGAGACCTGTGGTCGGTACCCGCCTACCTGCGGAAGTGCGCTCCCTGGCTCGGCTCCGACGAGGTGGCGCTGCTGCAGCGTGGCGACGTGCGCGCCTGGACGGTGTCCGACCTGCCGATCCTGGACGCGGCACGGCAGCGGATCGGCGACCCGGAGGCGTCACGGCGCAGGCGGCGGCACAGAGCCGCGGTCGCCGCCGAACGCGAGCACATGGACAAGGTCGTCGACGCCCTGCTCGAAGCCGATGACGACGGGGAGGGCCTGGTCACGATGCTGCGCGGAAAGGACATCCAGAACACCCTGGTCGACGAGAGCGCACCGACCGGCATCGAGCCGGACCCGCTCGCCGGCCCGTTCGCGCACATCGTCGTGGACGAGGCCCAGGAGCTGACCGACGCGGAGTGGAAGATGCTGCTGCTCCGGTGCCCTTCCCGGAGCTTCACCATCGTCGGCGACCGGGCCCAGGCCAGGCACGGCTTCACGGAGTCATGGCAGGAACGGCTCGAACGGGTCGGCCTCGACCGGATCGGCCTGGCCTCCCTGAGCGTCAACTACCGGACACCGGAAGAGATCGTGGCGGAAGCCGAACCGGTCATCCGCGCGGTACTCCCGGACGCCAACGTGCCGGTCTCGATCCGCAGCAGCGGCCTCCCCGTCATCCACGGGTCCGTCGCGGAACGGGATTCGGTCCTCGGCACCTGGCTCGCCACGCACGCCGACGGGATCGCCTGCGTCATCGGTGATCCCGCGTTCCCGGAGACGCCGCGCGTCCGGTCGCTGACTCCGGAGCTGTCGAAGGGACTCGAATTCGACCTGGTCGTCCTCATCGACCCGCAGACGTTCGGCGAGGGCATCGAGGGAGCGGTCGACCGGTATGTCGCAATGACCCGGGCCACCCAGCAACTCGTCATCCTCACGAGCGGCTGAGGGCTGTCCCGCACCGCTGTTCCACGTGTGCGGCAGCGGCTGTTCCACGTGAGCGGCACCGGCTATTCCACGTGTGCGGCAGCGGCCTCGGCCAGCTGGTCGAAGGTGCGGACCAGTACCGCCCGACGTTCCTCCTTGTAGTCCCGCGAGGGCCCCAGATCGTCGATCGTCCGCTCCCAGACGGGTATGAACTGCTTCTTCCACTTCTCCACCTGCTCCGGCCGCAGCAGCGTGTCCGAGGTGTGTCCGGCCCGGGTGAGGACGGTCAGCAGCTCCAGCTGGCACGGGACGGCGACACCCCAGTACTCGTCGGGCTCGATCTCGACCGGATCGCCGTCCATCACCTCGGCGACCTCCGCGACGAGCCGGTCGATGAAGGACGACAGGTAGTCCATGGCCGTGTCGCTCTCGAAGTTCCCGCTGCCCCAGGTACCCATGGCTTCTCCTCCGCGTGGTGACGTCACATCACGATGGGGCCATCGAAGCAGGGAGCACTGACAACGCGGCCCGGAGCGGGGCTTCACGGCGGCACGGCGAACGCTCAGACGGTACGGGTGTGGTGGTCCAGCAGGCATGTGAGCAACCGCGTGAACTGCTCGCGCTCGGCCGGGGTCAACGGCGCGAGCAGTTCGTCGTGGAGGCCGTCCAGGACGTTGTCGAGAAGGCGGAGCTGACGGCGGCCCCGGGCGGAGATCGTGATGACGTTGCGGCGCCGGTCGTCGGGATCCGGTGCCCGCTCGGCGAACTCGCGCTCGGCCAGTTCGTTGAGCACGCCGACCATGTCGCTGCGGTAGATGCCGGTGCGCCGGCTCAGCTCCGCCTGGCTGCCGGGCCCCAGATCCTGAAGGGAGGCGAGCACGGCGTAGTGCCACTTACGGGTGCCGACCCGGGCCAGCCCCTCGGAGATCAGCCGGTCCGACCGTACGGTCAGCTGCGACAGCAGCCGGCTCGCCCGCCGGCGCAGCCTGTCGGGCGTCCTGAGCGCGCCGTCGTCGGGCAGGTCCGCGGCCTCGGCTCTGATCATGGCGCCCATCCTACTCATTGCGTTAGCCAGACTAACGATGTATGTTCGCTCGCGCCAAGATCGTTAGTTAGACGAACGTTGTTCGAGCGGACTCCAAGGAAGGAAGATCTTGCCCACCACGACAGTGCGGATTCCCACCCCGGACGGCCGGGCCGACGCTTTCGCCGCGTTCCCCGACGGTGGCGAGCGGCACCCGGGGGTGCTGCTGTACCAGGACGCCTTCGGCGTGCGGCCCGAGTTGGAGGACAAGGCCCGCGAACTGGCCGCGCACGGCTACTACGTGCTCGTTCCCAACGTCTACTACCGGCACGGCCCGGCACCGGTGACCGAGCTTCCCGGGCACATCGGAAAGGAGATCCGGCCCGCGGTCATCGACCGGCTGATGCCCCTGATCACGGCACACACCACCGAACGGGTCCTGCGCGACGCCGACGCCTACCTCACGTTCCTCACCAGCCGGCCCGAGGTCACCGCCGGACCCGTCGCCGCGATCGGCTACTGCATGGGAGGCGCCCTGGCCGTACGCACCGCGGCGGCCCACCCCGGCCGGGTGGCCGCCGTCGCCGGATTCCACCCCAGCCCCTTGGTCACCGACGCACCCGACAGCCCGCACCACCTCTTCGGCGAACTCACCGCACAGGTCCATCTCGGCCTCGCCGAGGGCGATATGACCCCCGGGACCACCAGTGAACTCCTCCGGGCCCTGGATGCCGCGGGTGTCGAGCACACCACCGAGATCTACCCCGGTACCGTCCACGGCTTCACCATGTCCGACACCGACGCATTCAGCCCCTCAGCGGTGCAGCGCCACTGGGACCGCCTGCTCCTGCTGCTCCGCCGGACGCTGACCGCCGTGTAGGAGCTCCGTCGCCCGTGGCACAGGCCGTGCCGGCCGAGCAGCGGTTCTTCCGCTGTCCCAGGTCGATGGCACAGCCGCTCAGCCTCACGGACGTGGCACTTCCTCGACGTCCCGGCCGGAGCCGGTCGGCGCTGCGGCCCGGCCGGCGTCCCGCACCACCTCGGCGGGAGGCTTCAGGCCGGGTCAGAGCCGCAGGGCCCACAGTGTTCCGCTCGCCTCGGCGACGAAGCCCCGGCCCTTGGTGAACGCGGGCTCGTTGGCGAAGGCGTTCGCGAATTCCCCTGCCCACACCTCGCGGCCGTCAGCGGCATGCAGGACGTGGGCCCGTCTCCAGGTGGTGAACAACCGCTTGTGGGTCTCGCTGATCAGGACGTACGTGTCCGTGCCGTCGATGCGTCCCTTCGTGCTGTGCCAGCGCTCCTTGCCGTCGTCGGTGCCCAGGCACACGGTCCTCTCCCCGGTGGGCAGGACGAATCCGCCGGCGACGGCCAGCACGTTCCGGATGCCCCGCACGCGTTTCGGCTCATTGCCGTCGTCGAACTCGAGCGCCCGCTCGTAGGGGCCGCCGTAGGTCCACTTCACCCTGCCGCTGGCCACGTCCACGGCGGTGGGTTCTTTCCGGCCCCCGGCTGCCAACGGCAGGAAGACGGTGGTGCCCGACACGAGCGCCTCCCAGGCCGCCCGGGACGTACCCGTCTGTTCCTCCCGGTCGTTGAACGGCGTGCGCCACAGCACTTCGCCGGTACGCGCCGACCGGCAGACGAGATCGGTGGCGGCCGGCCTGCCGTTCTCGTAGCAGAGCAGGAACTTCCCCGGAGCATGGGCCAGGTCGCCCTTCGGGGAGAAGCCGGCCTGCCGCCACACGGCCTTCCCGGTACGCCCCAGCAGCGCGGCATCCCCGAAGAGCACCAGGTCTCCGGCGGGCAGAGCCGATCCTGGGATGTCGGAGGTGTACTGCCACCGCTCCTCGCCGGTTCGCGGGTCCAGACCGCTCACGGCCGTGTCGCTGTGAACGAGCAGCAGGCCGCTGGGCCGGTGCACGGCCCAGCTCCCCGACTCCGGTTCCCGACGCCACAGCAGCTTGCCGCTGTCCACGTCGAGGGCATCGAACCGGGGGCCGTCCCCGTCCGCCGGCCTGGTCCTGACGACGACGGCACCGCCGACCACGGCGAGCCGGGGGCTGCCGTCCCCGTAGTCGTAGTCCCCGTTCACCGTCGCTTTCCACAGCCGGGTTCCCCGGGCCGCGTCGAAAGCGTGCACCACCACAGGGCCGAGGCCGGCGGCCACAAACCAGCGGCCGCCGCCGACCGCCATCGCGGAATCGCTCCCGTCCAGCTTCTGGGAGTCGCCGATGCCCCGCGACCAGACGAGCGGCCCCTTGTCCGGATCGTCCGTCAGATACAGGGCCGCACCGGTACCGGCCGCACCGAGCACGGCAACCGCCGCTCCGAGCCGCAACGCGTCGCGTCGTGTCCTCGGGCGGGAACCTGCGGGAGGGGACACGTCGGCCGTGGGAGCGTACGGGGAGGGCTGCGGCCTCGCTCCGCCGGTATCCACGACGGTCGGCGTGCGCTGGGCCGGCACCGGCGCGCCCCGGTCCGTCCCGCCGCGCAGCGCACGAAGCTCAGCACCCAGCTCACCGGCGCTCCCGTAGCGGCGTTCGGGATCCTTCTCCAGCAGCCGCAGCACCAGCCTGTCCCAGGCGGCCGGGATACCGGGCAGGACACTGCTCGGCGCCGGTGGCACATCATGCAGATGCGCGGTCAGAAATCCCAGCGCGTCCGGAGAGCTGAACGGAAGCCTGCCGGTGAGCAGCTCGAACAGCAGACAGCCCACCGCGTACAGGTCGCTGCGCCGCTCCGGCCGGCCACGGGCCTGCTCCGGCGCCATGTACGCGGCCGTCCCCACCACCATCCCGGTGCGGGTCAGCAGATCCCCGGTCGCGGAGGGGTCCGCGGCGCGGGCGATCCCGAAGTCCAGCACCTTCACGCCGCCGGACGCCGTGATGAAGATGTTCGCCGGTTTGATGTCCCGGTGCAGGATGCCCCCGGTGTGCGCCTCGGTCAGCGCGTCACAGATCTGCGCACCCCACCGGGCAACCTGCTCGCGGGCCACGGGGCCACGGCGTGCCACCGCCTCAAGACCCTCGCCGCGCAGGAACTCCATCACCAGGTACGGCGCCTGACCGTCCGGGGTGGCGGCCTCCCCGAGATCGTGCACAGCCACGATACGAGGATGCTCCAGCGCCGCCGTGATCCGGGCCTCCCGCAGGAACCGGACCCGCAGTTCACCGGCCGCGGTTCCGCCGCCGGCCAGCAACGAGACGACCTTGACCGCGACCTTGCGCCCGAGCCGCTCGTCGAACGCCTCCCACACCTCGCCCATGCCGCCGCGGCCGACGCACCGCTCCATCCGGTACCGCCCGGCCAGCACCCGCTCGACCACTTCGCTCCCCGCCCCCACCGACCGACCTGGCGAACCGCATGCTAGCCCCACGCCGCTCCCGCGGCATCGGCTCCCGCTCAACCTCCACCGACCATCCAGATCACGGGGACGAATCCGTAAAGATCCGCACCACGTGCGGGGTCGCCCCGGTCAGCGAGCGGGGTGGCCGGGGAGTCTCGGATCGATGGCCGACCGGCCACGAAGCGGCCGAGAGCCGTGAGATGCGGCCGTGCGGTCCGGGATCCCACAGCGCCCCCTGTGGGATCTCCACGCCCGCTTCATGGCGCGAGGCTGTGGCTGCCCCGGCCTGCCGCGACGGCGGCGAGGGCGGCGAGGGCCCTGGTCCGTGGCGCGTACGGAGCTGACGCGGCGGTCGGGCGGGTTTGCGGGGCGGTGGGTGGAGCGTGGTCTCGCGGTGGTGCGCTGTTCGGCGCCGACCGCGGCGGGCGTGCTGTCGCGCCGCAGGATCGCGAGGACGGCGCCGATGGCGACGAGGCCGGCGAGGGCCGCGTAGCCGTACGTGAGGGTGGCGATGGTGGCGACCCCGGCGACGAAGAGGGGGCCGCCGGCGTCGCCGAGTTCGCGGCCGAGTTCGGCGGCGCCCATGGTCTGGCCCATGCGTTCCTCGGGGGTGCTCGTGGCGAGGGTGGTAAGCCGAGGGGGGTGATCAGGCCGGTGCCGGCGCCGATGAGGGTGGCGGCGGTGAGGACGCCGATCAGGCCGGGCACCATGGCGCAGGCAAGCCCGGCGGCGGTGAGGGTCAGGCCGACGGCCAGGCCGGTGCGCGTGGTCAGTCGCCCGTTGTCGAGGGCACGTCCGGCGGTGGGCTGGACAAAGGCGGCGGTGGCCGCGAGGACGGAGACGGCTGCGCCGGTGGCGACGGTGCCGAGCCCTGCGGCGGCGCCGGTGACCGGCAGGAACCCGACGCCGACGGACAGGGCGGCGGTTGCGGCGGCGAGGGCGGCGGTGGACCGTCGCCGCCCCGTACATGCCGGAATAGTGCTTCTGCCCGTGTGCCAGCGGCACCCCCAGGCCGGACTGGCGTCCGCAGCACGATGCCCCCGTCGACACGCCGACGAGGGCACACCTTCACTGCTTCACCCGAACAGGCGAGAGTCACCAACCGCGGGTCTCAACGCCATGTCGCATCCGACTCCGATCCGGCATCCACTCCGAGGCTCCGAGACTCCGACAGGAAAGGTGAGGCCCTACGCGCCGGCCGATCAGGTCTGCGCCATGTCGACGAAGCGGGAGTAGTGGCCCTGGAAGGCCACGGTGATGGTGGCCGTCGGGCCGTTACGGTGCTTGGCCACGATCAGGTCCGCCTCGCCGGCCCGGGGCGACTCCTTCTCGTACGCGTCCTCGCGGTGCAGCAGGATGACCATGTCCGCGTCCTGCTCGATGGAGCCGGACTCACGCAGGTCGGAGACCATCGGCTTCTTGTCCGTACGCTGCTCCGGTCCACGGTTCAGCTGCGAGAGGGCGATGACCGGGAGCTCCAGCTCCTTGGCCAGCAGCTTGAGGTTTCGGGACATGTCCGAGACCTCCTGCTGCCGGCTCTCGGCGCGCTTCGCGCCGCCGGACTGCATCAGCTGGAGATAGTCGATGACCACGAGCTTGAGTTCGTTGCGCTGCTTGAGGCGACGGCACTTCGCGCGGATCTCCATCATGGAGAGGTTCGGCGAGTCGTCGATGTAGAGCGGGGCGGCCGAGACGTCGGGCATCCGCCGGGCGAGCCGCGTCCAGTCCTCGTCGGTCATCGTGCCCGAGCGCATGTGGTGCAGAGCCACCCGGGCCTCCGCGGACAGCAGACGCATCGCGATCTCGTTGCGCCCCATTTCGAGCGAGAAGATCACACTCGGCAGGTTGCTCTTGATCGAACAGGCCCGCGCGAAGTCCAGGGCCAGCGTGGACTTGCCCATGGCGGGACGCGCCGCGATGACGATCATCTGGCCGGGGTGCAGCCCATTCGTCAGGGCGTCCAGATCGGTGAAGCCGGTCGGCACACCGGTCATCTCGCCGCTGCGCGAACCGATCGCCTCGATCTCGTCGAGCGCGCCCTCCATGATGTCGCCGAGCGGCAGATAGTCCTCGCTGGTCCGCTGCTCGGTGACGGCGTAGATCTCGGCCTGCGCGGAGTTGACGATCTCGTCGACATCCCCGTCGGCCGCGTATCCCATCTGCGTGATCTTCGTTCCGGCCTCGACGAGCCGCCGGAGGACCGCGCGCTCGTGGACGATCTCCGCGTAGTACGAGGCGTTGGCCGCGGTCGGCACCGACTGGACCAGGGTGTGCAGATACGGGGCTCCGCCAACCTTGGTGATCTCCCCCCGCTTGACCAGCTCGGCGGCGACCGTGATCGGGTCGGCCGGCTCGCCCTTGGCGTAGAGGTCGAGGATCGCGGTGTAGACCGTCTCATGGGCCGGACGGTAGAAGTCGTGGCCCTTGATGATCTCCACGACGTCGGCAATGGCGTCCTTGGACAGCAGCATGCCGCCGAGCACCGACTGCTCCGCGTCGAGATCCTGCGGCGGCACCCGCTCGAAGCCGGGGGAGCCACCGTCCCAGCCGTCCTCCGAGCCCCGGTCGTGCCGGTCCTCGCGCCCCTTGCGGTCTCCGCGGCGCTGACGGGAAACGGGCAGACGGTCACTGGGACCGGTGTCGGCCCAGGGGTCGTCCAAAGGCTCGGGAATGCTCACCGGGCCACCTCCTCCCGTCCGCTTCGCGGACCTAGCCATGCCACTCTTTCTTACGGCACGGCACCGACAAACAGGCCGCCCGACTCCGGTTCCAACGCGTCGAATTCTGCGGGTTCCGAGGCAGGAACGGAGTGCGGGCGCCGGACCACGGTAGGCCGCTCCGCACCGTCAGCCAATCTGGTTATCCACAGGGCATGTGGACGACGGACCAGATGCTGTGGAGAACTCCGCCGAACCTGTGCACGGACCGGGGGACAGCGCTGTGGACAAACTCATAGCCGACCCACCATCAATGCCCTGACCTGCACGTTCTCCATCCACTGACTGTGGGGGAGAAAAACTTTTCCCCTGAGCTCAAGATCGCCGCACAACGCACACACCCGAGCGCGCAACCAGGGAAAAAGTAAGGGCTGAAATGGCATTGCATCTCTTACCTGTGGAAGATTAGATTTACCCCCATGACCCAGGCCTCCGCGCCCCCTCCGTCCAGCCGCCGAAGGCATGACCGCGAGATCATCGCACTCGCCGTCCCCGCCTTCGGCGCACTCGTCGCCGAGCCCCTGTTCGTGATGGTCGACAGCGCCATCGTCGGCCATCTCGGCACTCCTCAGCTGGCCGGTCTCGGCGTCGCCGCCGCACTGCTGATGACCGCCGTGAGCGTCTTCGTCTTCCTCGCGTACGCCACCACCGCCGCCGTCGCGCGCCGGGTCGGCGCGGGTGACCTGCCGTCCGCGATCCGCCAGGGCATGGACGGCATCTGGCTCGCACTACTGCTCGGCGCGGTCGTGGTGGCGCTCGCCCTCCCCTCCGCGCCCTGGCTCGTCGAGGTCTTCGGCGCGTCCGACACCGCGGCCCCGTACGCCACCACCTATCTGCGGATCTCCAGTCTCGGTATCCCCGCCATGCTGGTGGTGCTCGCCGCGACGGGTGTTCTGCGTGGTCTCCAGGACACGCGCACTCCTCTCTACGTCGCCATCGGCGGCTTCGCGGCCAATGGCGCGCTCAACGCGGCCCTCGTCTACGGCGCCGGCCTCGGCATCGCCGGATCCGCCTGGGGCACCGTGATCGCCCAGGTCGGTATGGCCATCGCCTATCTGATCGTGGTGGTCCGGGGAGCACGCCGGCATGGAGCCTCCCTGCGCCCCGATGCCGCCGGGATCAGAGCCAGCGCCCAGGCGGGTGTCCCACTGCTGGTCCGTACGCTGTCGCTGCGCGCCGTCCTGATGATCGCCACCGCTGTCGCCGCCCGCCTCGGGGACACGGACATCGCCGCGCACCAGATCATCCTGTCTCTCTGGAGCCTTACCGCCTTCGCCCTCGACGCGATCGCCATCGCGGGACAGGCCATCATCGGCCGCTATCTCGGGGCTAACGACGCCAAGGGCGCACGTGAGGCCTGCCGCCGCATGGTCGAGTGGGGGATCGGCTGCGGAGTGATGCTCGGTGTACTGATCATCCTTGCCCGGCCCCTGTTCGTCCCGCTGTTCACCAGCGACCCCTCGGTCAAGGACACCCTGCTCCCGGCACTGCTGGTGGTAGCGATCTCCCAGCCGATCGCCGGCGTGGTCTTCGTCCTGGACGGCGTCCTGATGGGAGCGGGAGACGGGCGCTATCTCGCCTGGGCCATGCTGATCACCCTGGCCGTCTTCGCCCCGGTGGCCCTGCTCGTCCCCACCCTCGGCGGTGGCCTCACGGCACTCTGGTGGGCCATGACCCTGATGATGGCGGTCCGGCTGGTGACCCTGTGGCTGCGTACCCGGTCGGGCCGCTGGATCGTCACCGGCGCCACGCGCTGAACCCGGGCACCCGCTGAACCGATCCGGATCCGCCCACCGACTTCGTCGTTTCACGTGAAACCGCGACCACGACCACGGCCACCGTCGTTTCACGTGAAACGACGAAGGGCCGCACCCACTGGGTGCGGCCCTTCACCTTGCTCTGCTGAGCTCTGCCCTTAGGCAGCAACGACCTCGATGCCGAGCTTCGCTGCGACCTCGGGGTGCAGACGCACGGACACCTGGTGTCCGCCGAGCGTCTTGATCGGCGAGCCGAGCTCGACGCGACGCTTGTCGACGTCGGGGCCACCGGCAGCCTTGATCGCCGAGGCGACGTCGGCCGGGGTGACGGAGCCGAAGAGACGGCCGGCGTCGCCGGAGCGAACAGCCAGACGGACCTTCACGGCCTCGAGCTTGGTCTTGATCTCGTTGGCCTGCTCGATCGTCGCGATCTCGTGGATCTTGCGGGCGCGGCGGATCTGCGCCACGTCCTTCTCGCCACCCTTGGTCCAGCGGATGGCGAAGCCACGCGGAACCAGGTAGTTACGGGCGTACCCGTCCTTGACGTCGACGACGTCGCCGGCGGCACCGAGGCCGGAGACCTCGTGGGTGAGGATGATCTTCATGCTCTTGTCACCCTTCCCTTATCGCGCGGTGGACGTGTAGGGCAGCAGCGCCATCTCACGGCTGTTCTTGACTGCCGTGGCGACGTCACGCTGGTGCTGCGTGCAGTTGCCGGTGACGCGGCGGGCACGGATCTTGCCACGGTCGGAAATGAACTTCCGCAGCATGTTCGTGTCCTTGTAGTCCACGTACTGGGTCTTGTCCTTGCAGAATGCGCAGACCTTCTTCTTAGGCTTGCGCACAGGCGGCTTCGCCATGGTGTTTCTCCTGTGTGATCAAGAAGTGGGGTACGAGCTGCCCTAGAAGGGAGGCTCGTCCGAGTAGCCGCCGCCAGAGCCGCCAGAGCCGCCGGAACCGCCGGAGCTTCCGCCCCAGCCGCCTCCGCCGCCCTGCTGGCCCCCGCCCTGCTGACCGCCTGCCGGCGCGCCGGTGGCCCACGGGTCGTCGGCGGGAGCACCGCCACCACCCTGCTGGCCGCCGCCACCGGGACCGCCGCCCCAGTTGCCGCCGCCCTGCTGGCCGCCGCCGTATCCACCCTGGCCGCCCTGGCCACCGCGACCCGTGGTCTTGGTGACCTTGGCCGTGGCGTTCTTGAGGCTGGGGCCGACTTCCTCGACGTCCAGCTCGTAGACCGTGCGCTTGACGCCCTCACGGTCCTCGTAGGACCGCTGCTTCAGCCGGCCCTGCACGACAACGCGCATGCCTCGCTGGAGCGACTCCGCGACGTTCTCCGCCGCCTGACGCCAGACCGAGCAGGTGAGGAACAGGCCTTCGCCGTCCTTCCACTCATTGGTCTGCCGGTCGAAGATGCGGGGAGTGGACGCGACACGGAACTTCGCGACCGCCGCACCGGACGGGGTGAAGCGCAGCTCGGGGTCGTCGACGAGATTGCCGACGACCGTGATGACGGTCTCGCCTGCCATGGGTGAACCTCTCGGCGGGGATTGCTTCTGGCTGCTTGCTGCTACTCGAACCCGATGACCACTGAGCTAGAAGCTCAGTGGGTCTCGGGACGGAGGACCTTGGTCCGGAGGACCGACTCGTTCAGGCTCATCTGGCGGTCGAGCTCCTTGACGATCGCAGGCTCGGCCTGCAGATCGATGACCGAGTAGATGCCCTCGGGCTTCTTCTTGATCTCGTAAGCGAGCCGACGACGGCCCCAGGTGTCGACCTTCTCAACCTTTCCGTTGCCCTCACGGACGACGGAGAGGAAGTTCTCGATCAGCGGGGAGACTGCTCGCTCCTCGAGATCGGGGTCGAGGATGACCATCACCTCGTAGTGACGCATGTGGAACCCACCTCCTTTGGACTCAGCGGCCACGGTCGTTCCGTGGCAGGAGGGTCGTGATGCGTAAGCAACAGTGTCTCCGAGTAAAACAGCCGCCACTGACAAATCCGCTCCGTGAAGAGGGACTCGCTCTGTGCTGGCCTGGGCAGACACCGGTGCAGACCGTACAGAGTACCCGTAGACCGGCTTCCGGTTGAAATCCGGTGCCCGAAGGACGCAATCTGTACACATCGGACGTGAGCGGCGCTAGGGTGCGCCGCCTTCCGGCCAGGAGGTACTCCATGGCACAGGCAATTCGACCCCGCTCCTCCGTCTCCCTCCTCGCCACGGACGGCAAGTCCCATCCGCTGCAGGACGCGCTGATGGTGGTGACGCTGGTCCTCGGCGCCCTCGCGTTCGTGACGGCGATGTTCCACAACCTGCACCTGATCAGCTCGTGGGCCGGTCTGATCGGCATCCTCACGGGCGCCTACGGGCAGTACATCTCGGTGACCACCCGCGAGAGGTTCCCGCTCATCCTCGGCCTCGGAGCGTCCGCCATCGGATTCTTCCTGGGGATGGCCCACGGAGGCCTCTTCGGCGGTGTGATCGGCTGACCGCCGGCCGCCCGCGACCGGGCACCGGCCCAAAGGGACCGGACCCGGTCCGGGCGGGGCCAGACCGGGCGCTCCTCGGTCACAGTAGGCTTCGGCGCGAGAGCCGGAGCCCCTGACCGATGGGGACACACCTGCCGAGGAGCGCCCCGCATGAGCCTGACCCTGAGGACCATCAGCCGAGAGCAGCATCTGGCGTACATCCAGAGCCTGCCCTCGGCCAGTCACTGCCAGGTCCCGGCGTGGGCTGATGTGAAGACCGAATGGCGCTCGGAGAATCTGGGCTGGTTCGACCGGAACGGCGACATGGTGGGCGCGGGGCTCGTCCTGTACCGCCAGCTGCCCAAGATCAAGCGCTACCTCGCGTACCTCCCCGAGGGCCCGGTCATCAACTGGTACGCGCCCAACCTGCACGACTGGCTCCAGCCGATGCTCGCCCACCTCAAGCAGCAGGGCGCGTTCTCGGTGAAGATGGGCCCGCCGGTGGTCATCCGGCGCTGGGACTCGGCGGCCATCAAGTCCGGCATCCAGGACCCCGAGGTGAAGCGTCTGCGCGACGTCGAGGCCACGTACATCGAGCCGCGTGCCTTCGAGGTGTCGGACCGGCTGCGGAAGATGGGCTGGCAGCAGGGCGAGGACGGCGGCGCCGGCTTCGGTGACGTACAGCCCCGCTACGTCTTCCAGGTGCCGCTGGCCAACCGCTCCCTCGAAGACGTCCTCAAGGGCTTCAACCAGCTCTGGCGGCGCAACATCAAGAAGGCCGACAAAGCAGGTGTCGAGGTCGTCCAGGGCGGCTACGAGGACCTTGCCGAGTGGCAGCGGCTGTACGAGATCACGGCCGTGCGCGACCACTTCCGGCCGCGCCCGCTCTCCTACTTCCAGCGCATGTGGACGGTTCTCAACTCCGAGGACCCCAACCGCATGCGGCTGTACTTCGCCCGGCACAACGGCGTGAACCTCTCCGCGGCCACGATGCTCGTCGTCGGCGGCCACGTCTGGTACTCCTACGGCGCCTCCGACAACATCGGCCGTGAGGTCAGGCCCTCGAACGCGATGCAGTGGCGGATGCTGCGCGACTCGTACGCGATGGGCGCGACCGTCTACGACCTGCGCGGCATCAGCGACTCGCTCGACGAGACCGACCACCTCTTCGGCCTGATCCAGTTCAAGGTCGGCACCGGCGGCGAGGCCGTCGAGTACGTCGGCGAGTGGGACTTCCCGCTCAACAAGCTGCTGCACAAGGCGCTCGACATCTATATGTCGCGCCGCTGATCCCGGTGACATCGGTGACGAAACCGGTGTCATTCGTTTCAATGGACACGCCGCCCGACGCGATCCCGTCGGCGGACACTCCAGCAACCTCCGTACACCTCTGACTCCACCGCAGCCACCAGAAAGGTTCCGGGCCGGCCATGGCGCTCTCCCTCTACGTCGACACCGCGCGCTGGCGGGCGCACCAGAAGTCCGTGATCGACCAGTTCCCCGGCCTCGTACCCGTCTGCAAGGGCAACGGTTACGGCTTCGGCCACGAGCGGCTCGCCGACGAGGCGATCCGCTTCGGCTCCGACACCCTCGCGGTCGGCACGACCTACGAAGCGGCCCGGATCAAGGACTGGTTCAGCGGCGATCTGCTCGTCCTGACGCCCTTCCGGCGGGGCGAGGAGCCGGTGCCGCTCCCCGACCGCGTCATCCGGTCCGTCTCCTCCGTCGACGGCGTGCACGCGCTGGTCGGCGCCCGGGTGGTCATCGAGTGCATGAGCTCGATGAAGCGCCACGGGGTGAGGGAGGAGGAGCTGGGGCTGCTGCACGCCGCGATAGAGGACGTACGGCTCGAAGGCTTCGCCATCCATCTGCCGCTGGACCGCACCGACGGCTCCGACGCCGTCGAGGAGGTCATCGGCTGGATGGACCGGCTGCGCGCGGCCAGGCTGCCGCTGCACACCATGTTCGTCAGCCATCTGCGCTCCGAGGAACTGGCGCGGCTCCAGCAGCAGTTCCCGCAGACCCGCTTCCGCGCCCGGATCGGCACCCGGCTCTGGCTCGGCGACCACGACGCGACGGAGTACCGGGGTGCCGTCCTGGACGTCACGCCCGTCGCCAAGGGGGACCGGTTCGGCTACCGCCAGCAGAAAGTGGCCTCGGACGGCTGGCTGGTCGTCGTCGCCGGAGGTACGTCCCACGGCGTCGGCCTGGAGGCCCCCAAGGCCCTGCACGGAGTGATGCCGCGCGCCAAGGGCGTGGCCCGCGCCGGTCTGGCGACGGTCAACCGCAATCTGTCGCCGTTCGTCTGGGCCGGCAAGCAGCGCTGGTTCGCCGAGCCGCCGCACATGCAGGTGTCGATCCTGTTCGTCCCCTCGGACGCCGAGGAGCCGAAGGTCGGCGACGAGCTGGTGGCCCACCTGCGCCACACGACCACTCAGTTCGACCGCCTCGTGGACCGCTGACCCGGCCCGTACCACGCACCCTGCGGCCGGGCACCCCGGCCGCAGGTCAGTCGGCGGCGGTCCGGCCGCGCGCCGTGCCCCACTCCACCCGCGGCCCCTCGACCGCGGACGCCGCGTGCCGGGACGGATGCGCCGCGGGCCCCAGGACGAAGGCGTCCGGCGCCCCGTCGAGGACCCCGCCGGACGGATCGTCCGACCCGTCGCTCCGTACCCCGTCCCGCTCGGGCAGCAGGATGTCCCGTACGACCACGGCACAGAGGTACAGCGTTCCCAGCAGGTGCAGGACGATCGCGAGCTGATAGCCGTCCTGCGGCAGCCCCTGGTGCTTGTCGCCGCTGGTCGTGTACGCGAGGTACAGCCAGATCCCCATGAAGTACAGGACCTCGCAGGCCTGCCAGACGAGGAAGTCGCGCCAGCGCGGCCTGGCCAGCACCGCCAGCGGGATCAGCCAGAGCACGTACTGCGGCGAGTAGACCTTGTTCGTCAGGACGAACGCGGCCACCACCAGGAACGCGAGCTGGGCGAACCGGGGCCGACGCGGTGCCATCAGCGCCAGTCCGGCGATCCCCGCGCAGCACACGGCCATCAGCAGCACCGACGCCGTGTTCACGGTGCCGACGTCGATGGCCTTCCCCGTGCGCTGCGTGATGATCAGCCAGAACGAGCCGAAGTCGATCGGCCGTTCCTGGCTGAAGGTGTAGAACTTCTTCCACCCCTCGGGGGCGAACAGCATCACCGGCAGGTTGACCGCCAGCCAGGCCGCCGCCGCGCCGATGGCCGCCTGCCCGAACTCCCGCCATCTGCCCGCCCGCCAGCACAGCACGAGGAGCGGACCGAGCAGCAGGACGGGATAGAGCTTGGCGGCCGTCGCCAGGCCGATGAGGACGCCGAAAGCGATCACCCGGCCCCGGGACCACATGAGCATCGCCGCGGCCGTCAGAGCGACGGCCAGCAGGTCCCAGTTGATCGTCGCGGTGAGCGCGAACGCGGGGGCGAGTGCGACCAGCAGCCCGTCCCAGGGGCGCCGCCGGTGCGTACGGGAGGTGCACACCGCGATGACCACGGCGCAGATCATCAGCATGCCCGCGTTGACCATCCAGAACATCTGCTCGCGCTGCTGGAGCGGGTCACTGTCCGGCGTCAGCGTCAGCCACGCGGCGACCTGCATGAACACCCCGGTCAGGACGGGGTATTCGAGGTACTGCATGTCACCGCCGATCTCGTCGAAGTACGGCACGAGACCGTCGGCGAATCCTCGGCCGAGGAAGAGATGCGGGATGTCGGAGTAGCAGGCGTGTGTGTACTGCGAGGTGGCGCCCTTGAACCAGGCCCACTCGTAGCAGGGGATCTTCTGCACCATGCCGAGTGCGAACATCCCGATCGCCACCAGTGCGATGACCCGCACGGGCGTCAGCGGACCGTCGCCGAGCCGTGCCCAGCGGCCCACCCGCCCGCCGATCAGCTCGCTGCCCGCTGCGGCGACCTCGTCCTGGCGCGTGGGCCGTACGACGGGCCGCTCCTGGTGCACGCTCGTGTCTTCTGCGCTTGGCATGCCGCACATCCTGCCGTACGGGGCTGTGGGCGGGGCGTGGCCGGGCCGGGGACACGGCGAGGGCCGCCGCACCGGGTGTGGTGCGGCGGCCCTCGTCGGTCCGTGGAGTTCCGGGTGGTGGTTTCCGGGCGGGCTGCCCGGTGGAGTCCCGGCCGGAGCGGCTAGCCTCCGCCGCCCCAGAGACTTCCGCCGTTCCCGTTCCCGTTTCCGCCGTTCCCGTTCCCGCCGCTCCCGTCGGCACCGTCCGTGGCGCCCTGGTTGGCCCCGGAATTGGCGCCTCCGTCGGCGGCTCCCCCGTCGGTGCCGCCGTCGGCCCCGGCGTTGTTCCCACCGCCGTCCGCACCGGTGTTGGCACCGCCGCCGTTGTTGTTGCACTGCCAGTCGAGCGGGTTACAGGTGTTGGTCGGTGTGGGCGACGCCGTGGACGGGTCGGGCGTCGGTGTCGACGGCGCCTCGCTGGAGGGCGTCTCCGAGGGGGTCGGGCTGGGGGTCGGGGTCGGGCTGACCGCACCGCCGCCGTAGAGCGTGTCGCCCAGGGGCTTCGGTGCGGGGAAGCGCACGACCTCCTTCCCCTTCATCGCACCGGCCATGTAGTCGTGCCAGATCGACGCGGGGAACGAGGCACCGTGGATCTTCTTCTCGCCACCCGTGCCGAACATCTTCAGGAACTCGCGGTCCTTGTTCTTCTCGTCGTCGTCCAGCCGGAACATGCTGATCGCGGTGGAGATCTGCGGGGTGTAGCCGACGAACCAGGCCGACTTGTTGCCGTCCGTCGTACCGGTCTTGCCCGCGACATCACGGCCGGGGAGCTGGGCGGGCGTACCCGTGCCGTTCTCCACGACGTTCTTCAGGACGTCCGTGACGTTGTCCGCGATGACGGGGTCGAAGGCACGCTTGGGCTTCTTCTGGTGCCGGTAGATGGCTTTGCCCTTCTTCTTCACCTCGGTCACCGAGAACGGTTCGTTCTGCTGACCACTGGTGGCGAAGGTGGCGTAGGCGCCGGCCATCCGGATGGCGCTGGGCGAGGACGTACCAATGGAGAACGAGGGAACGGTCGCGTTCGCCATGTAGTCGTCGTCACGCAGTCCCGCGGCGATGGCGACGTCCTTCACCTTGTCCGTGCCGACATCCATGCCGAGCTGCACATAGGGGGAGTTCGCCGACTCCTGCATGGCGTACCGCAGATCGACGTCGCCGTAGTCGTGGTTGCCGTCGTTGGTCTGGAGCCAGCTGTTGTCCTTCTCGTCCTTCCAGACCTCGCCGTTGTAGTTCTTGATCTCCAGCTTGTCGTCACCGTTGTAGACGCTCTTCGGCGACACCAGGGTGCGCTCCGATTCGCCCTGGTCCTCCCCGAGCGACGGGTCGCGCTTGCCGTACTGCATGGCCGCGGCCAGCACGAACGGCTTGAAGGTCGAGCCGACCTGCGCACCGGTCGGGTTGGCGTTGTTGGTGTAGTGCTCGGTGGCGTCCTGACCGCCGTACGTGGCGAGCATGGCGCCGGTCTTCGCGTCGATCGACGCCCCGCCGAACTCCACATGGGTGTCGGTCCCGGGGCGCTTCTCCGGGTCGATCTTGGCCTTGTAGACCTTCTCCACCGCGTCGCTGAGGGCCTTGACCTTGTCCTTCTCGAAGGTCGTGTGGATCTCGTAGCCGCCCAGGGCGAGGGCCTCGGCGTCGACCTTCGGGTTGCTGTTGTTGATGAAGTAATTCTTGGCGAGGTCCACGAGGTAGCCGGTCTGACCGCCCAGCTGGGCGTTCTTCTTCGGCTTCAGCGGCATCGGGAACTCGGTGTACTTGTCGCGCTCCTGCTGCGACATCCGCTTGTCCTTGACCTGCTCGTTGAGGATCCACTCCCAGCGTTCCCTCGCACGCTTGGTGTTCGCCTTCGCGGAGGCCTTCTCCTTGTCGACCTCAGGGGCACCGGCCGGGTCGAAGTAGCTCGCGCCCTTGAGGAGGGTCGCCAGGAAGGCGCACTCGCTCGGGTTGAGCTTGGAGGCGTCCTTGCCGTAGTACGTACGGGCCGCCGCCTGGAGACCCGATGCGCCACGGCCGTAGTAGGAGACGTTGAGGTACCCGGCCATCACGTCTTCCTTGTTGGCCGTACCACCGACCTTGAGCGTGATGAACAGTTCCTTGACCTTGCGGCTCAGCGTCTGTTCCTGGGTGAGCATCGAGTTCTTCACATACTGCTGTGTGATCGTCGAACCGCCCTGGGTATCACCGCCCTTGGCCATGTTGAACACGGCGCGGGCGATGCCCATCGGGTCGATGCCCCGGTCGTCGTCGAACGTCTTGTTCTCGGCCGAGATGACGGCGTTCCGCATGGCCTCGGGGATCTGCCCGTAGCTGATCACCTGGCGGTTGACCTCACCTCCGGTCGCCACCATCTGCGTACCGTCGGCCCAGTAGTAGACGTTGTTCTGCGCCTTGGCCGCGTCGTTGACCTTCGGGGGGACGACCAGCGCGTACGCGATCCCGGCCGCACCCATCAGAAGTCCGAGGAAGCCCAGGCAGACGCCGGAGACCAGCTTCCACGACGGCAGCCAGCGTCGGAAGCCGTCCTTGTCGTAGCGCGGGTAGTCGATGACACGCTTCTTGCCGGGGCGGCTGCCACCGCGTCCCCGGCCGCGCGGGCCCTCGTGCCCACCCCCTCCGCCGCCGCGTCGACGGCCGCCTCCGCCGGCCCCATGGCCTGCGGAGCCCGCCTCTTCGCCGCCCCGCCGCCGGCCGCCGCGCTGTGCGGCACGACGGGCCTCGGCGCGGCCCCCGGACGGGCTCTCCTCGCCATGAGGGTCGGAAGGTGACTCATTTGTTGCTCTGCGTGACGGTGCCGCGCGGCGTCCTGTTGACTGCTGGGCGGCTCGTCTGGCCGCTGCACGCCCGCCACCTTGCGGCTCAGGCATTTTGCGACGGTGCTCGCTCATCGAACGACTACTCCTCGGGCAGGCGCGAGCGCCTGGAAGCGGCAGTTGAGATCCGGTCCCCCCGAATTACGGACAAGCCCTGCGGAAGGGTTCTCCGCAGCGCATCCGCCAGTCCGCGATGACTGACGCCCGGTGGCGTCACTCGGTTCCCGGTGGTCTGCATCCCGCACAGACTACGCACGGTCAAAACCCACCTAGGGCCGAAGTTCACCCCAAATAACGCAAGTCGCTTCCTACGAATTGATGATGTGACGCCGTTCACGAAGGCTCCCCTTGTCGAACCGTGCTGACCGATCTATCGTGCTGATGTATCGAGTCGATACATCAGTGCGGCATAAGTTCGCCGTAAGAGCTCCGCGGGAGCACTCGGAGGGAGAGGAGGCGAAGGTGAGCAGACGCTCCGGCATCCTCGAATTCGCCGTCCTCGGCCTGCTCCGCGAATCCCCGATGCACGGCTACGAGCTGCGCAAACGCCTCAACACCTCGCTGGGGATCTTCCGCGCCTTCAGCTACGGCACCCTCTATCCCTGCCTCAAGACGCTGGTCGCCAACGGCTGGTTGATCGAGGAACCGGGAAGTGCCCCGGCAGACCTTCCGCCGGCCACCGGCCGGGCCGCGGCCCCCGCCTCGTCACTCACGGGGCGCCGGGCCAAGATCGTCTACCGGCTGACGGCAGAAGGTAAGGAGCACTTCGAGGAGCTGCTCTCGCACACCGGACCGGATGCCTGGGAGGACGAGCACTTCGCGGCACGCTTCGCCTTCTTCGGTCAGACGGAACGTGACGTGCGGATGCGCGTGCTGGAAGGCCGGCGCAGCAGGCTGGAGGAGCGTCTGGAGAAGATGCGCGCCTCCCTCGCCCGGACCCGTGAACGACTCGACGACTACACACTTGAGCTGCAGCGACACGGCATGGAGTCCGTGGAGCGCGAAGTGCGCTGGCTGAACGAGCTCATCGAGAGCGAGCGGTCGGGACGGGATCAGCGACGATCCTCGCCCGAGGGCTCCGCTCAGCAGGACACATCAGGAGAGACGGGCGGCCTGCCCCGGCACCGGGGTAACACCCTGCCGGATCCGTCCGACGACACCGCCAAGTGAAGTCCCCGCATTTCCGCAGGACTTCATCCTTCATCGGTCATACCGAGAACACACAGGGAGCAACCGGAATGGGTTCGGTTCGCGTAGCCATCGTAGGCGTGGGCAACTGCGCCGCCTCGCTGGTGCAGGGCGTCGAGTACTACAAGGACGCAGATCCGGCCGGCAGGGTGCCCGGCCTGATGCACGTCCAGTTCGGCGAATACCACGTCAGCGACGTCGAGTTCGTCGCCGCCTTCGACGTCGACGCGAAGAAGGTCGGCCTCGACCTCGCGGACGCCATCGGCGCCAGCGAGAACAACACCATCAAGATCGCTGACGTGCCGAACACGGGCGTGACCGTTCAGCGCGGCCACACCCACGACGGTCTCGGCAAGTACTACCGCGAGACGATCGAGGAGTCCGCCGAGGCGCCGGTCGACATCGTCCAGATCCTCAAGGACAAGCAGGTCGACGTCCTCGTCTGCTACCTGCCCGTCGGTTCCGAGGTCGCTGCGAAGTTCTACGCGCAGTGCGCCATCGACGCCAAGGTCGCGTTCGTCAACGCTCTCCCGGTCTTCATCGCCGGCACCAAGGAGTGGGCGGACAAGTTCACCGAGGCCGGTGTCCCGATCGTCGGCGACGACATCAAGTCCCAGGTCGGCGCCACCATCACGCACCGCGTGATGGCGAAGCTCTTCGAGGACCGGGGTGTCATCCTGGACCGCACGATGCAGCTGAACGTCGGCGGCAACATGGACTTCAAGAACATGCTCGAGCGTGAGCGCCTGGAGTCCAAGAAGATCTCCAAGACACAGGCCGTCACCTCGCAGATCCGTGACCGTGAGCTCGGTGCGGACAACGTCCACATCGGCCCCTCGGACTACGTGGCCTGGCTGGACGACCGCAAGTGGGCGTACGTGCGCCTCGAGGGCCGCGCCTTCGGTGACGTTCCGCTGAACCTTGAGTACAAGCTCGAGGTGTGGGACTCCCCGAACTCCGCCGGTGTCATCATCGACGCCGTGCGTGCGGCGAAGATCGCCAAGGACCGCGGCATCGGTGGCCCGATCCTCTCCGCGTCCTCGTACTTCATGAAGTCCCCGCCGGTCCAGTACTTCGACGACGAGGCCCGCGAGAACGTCGAGAAGTTCATCAGCGGCGACATCGAGCGCTGAATCGGCCGACACGGCTGAGAGCCTCACCAGGGCGATGAGCGGCAACGCCCCTCCCCTTGCCGTACGTCGGGGGTCCCCGGGCAATCCGCCCGGGGACCCCCGACGTGTGTGACGCTTGCTCACATGCCTGTCGCGCGTGATCTGCGCATACTCCTGCGCCTTCGGAACTTCCGTCGCCTCCTCGCCGTGCGGCTCCTCTCCCAGTCGGCGGACGGTGTCTATCAGGTCGCCCTCGCCGCGCATGTCGTCTTCACCCCGGAGAAACAGGCCTCGGCCGGCGCCATCGCTTCGGCGATGGCCGTGCTCCTCCTCCCGTACTCCCTGGTCGGCCCGTTCGCCGGTGTGCTGCTGGACCGCTGGTCACGCCGTCAGGTCTTCCTGTACGGGAACCTGCTGCGCGCGGGCCTCGCCTGCTGCACGGCTCTGCTGATCCTCGGCTCGGTACCGGACTGGCTCTTCTACGCCTCGGCCCTCTGCGTCACCGCGGTCAACCGCTTCGTGCTGGCCGGTCTCTCCGCGGCGCTGCCCCGTGTGGTCGACGCGGACCGCCTCGTCATGGCCAACTCCCTCTCCCCGACCGCCGGCACGCTCGCGGCCACCGCGGGTGGCGGCCTCGCCTTCGTCGTACGCCTGCTGGCGGACAAGTCCGATGCTGCTGTGGTCACCCTGGGCGCGCTGCTCTATCTCCTGTCGGCACTGGTCTCGCTGAGCCTGCCCCGAGAGCTCCTGGGGCCCGACCGCGACGGGGATCCCCTGCGGCTGCGGGCGGCACTGGCCGTCACGGCCCGTGGTCTCGCCGCCGGACTGCGCCATCTGGCGGAAGGGAAGGACGCGGCCCGCGCACTGGCCGCCATGACCGTGATCCGCTTCTGCTACGGCGCCCTCACCGTGATGGTGCTGATGCTGTGCCGCTACGCCTGGTCGGACAACGAGTCCGACGGGCTCGCGCTGCTCGGCCTGGCGGTGGGCATCTCGGGGGCGGGCTTCTTCGTCGCCGCCGTTCTGACCCCCTGGGCGGTGGGACGCGTCGGGCGGTACGGCTGGATGATCGTGTGCGCCGGGACAGCGGCCGTCCTGGAACCCGCGCTGGGGCTGACCTTCGCCCCGGTGCCGATGCTGGTCGCCGCGTTCGTCCTCGGACTCGTGACACAGGGCTCGAAGATCGCGACGGACACGGTGGTGCAGACCTCGGTGGACGACGCCTTCCGCGGCCGGGTCTTCTCGCTCTACGACGTGCTGTTCAACGTCGCGTTCGTGGGGGCCGCGGCCACATCGGCCCTGATACTGCCCCCGGACGGCAAGTCTGTCGCCGTGGTGGCGGGAGTGGCCGTGCTCTACGCGGCCGTCGCGGTGGCGCTGTTCCGGTGGCGGCGCACGAGCGGCAGGCCCTAGCGGGGGACGGGCCGTACACGGACGGAAACGGGGAGGTCCGCGCGTGCGGGCCGGAGACGGCCGGGCGCACGGGGCGCCGTGCGGACATGCCGAGGGGGCACTGTTTCACGTGAAACAGTGCCCCCTCACCCGGCGATCCGCCGGTCATGTTTCACGTGAAACATGACCGGCGGATCGCTCAGCTCTGCGCGGCCCACCACTCCTTGAGTGCCGCCACCGCCGCCTCGTGCTCCATGGGCCCGTTCTCCAGCCGCAGCTCCAGCAGGAACGCGTACGCCTTGCCGATCGCCGGTCCGGGGCCGACATCCAGTACCCGCATGATCTCGTTGCCGTCCAGGTCCGGGCGGATGGAGTCCAGCTCCTCCTGCTCCTGCAGCAGCGCGATCCGCTCCTCCAGCCCGTCGTAGGTCCGCGAGAGAGCATTCGCCTTGCGCTTGTTCCGCGTCGTGCAGTCCGACCGCGTCAGCTTGTGGAGCCGGTCCAGCAGCGGTCCGGCGTCGCGCACATATCTGCGCACCGCCGAGTCGGTCCACTCGCCGTCACCGTAGCCGTGGAACCGCAGATGCAGTTCCACCAGCTTCGAGATGTCCTTGACCATGTCATTGGAGTACTTGAGCTCGGTCAGCCGCTTCTTGGCCATCTTGGCGCCCACCACTTCGTGATGGTGGAAGGAGACACGGCCGTCGCTCTCGAAGCGTCGCGTCCTCGGCTTCCCGATGTCATGAAGCAGCGCGGCGAGCCGGAGAACGAGGTCGGGACCGTCCTCCTCCAGGTCGATGGCCTGCTCCAGGACGGTCAGGGAGTGCTCGTAGACATCCTTGTGACGGTGATGCTCGTCACTTTCGAGTCGCAGCGCGGGGAGCTCCGGCAGCACCCGGTCCGCCAGGCCGGTGTCCACCAGCAGCCCCAGGCCCTTGCGGGGATGCGCGGAGAGAAGCAGCTTGTTGAGTTCCTCACGGACGCGCTCGGCGGAGACGATATCGATGCGCCCGGCCATTTCGGTCATGGCCGTCACGACCTCGGGCGCGACCTCGAAGTCCAGCTGCGCGGCGAACCGCGCGGCCCGCAGCATGCGCAGCGGGTCGTCGGAGAAGGACTCCTCGGGCGTACCCGGGGTGCGCAGCACCCGCTGCGAAAGATCCCTGAGCCCGCCGTGCGGGTCGATGAACTCCTTCTGCGGCAGAGCGACCGCCATCGCGTTCACCGTGAAGTCCCGGCGTACGAGATCTTCCTCGATGGAGTCGCCGTAGGAGACCTCCGGCTTGCGCGAGGTCCTGTCGTACGCCTCCGACCGGTAGGTGGTGACCTCGATCTGGTAGCCGTCCTTCTGGGAGCCGACGGTGCCGAAGGCGATCCCGACCTCCCACACCGAGTCGGCCCACGGACGCACGATCCTGAGCACGTCCTCGGGGCGGGCGTCGGTCGTGAAGTCCAGGTCGTTCCCGAGCCTGCCGAGAAGCGCGTCACGGACCGAGCCGCCCACCAGGGCAAGGCTGAATCCGGCCTCCTCGAATCGGCGGGCGAGGTCGTCTGCGACCGGGGACACCCGCAGCAGCTCACTCACTGCGCGGTGCTGCACCTGACTCAGGGCACTGGCGTTGTCTTCGTTGGCGTTCGGCACAACAGAAAAGGTTACGTGCACGGACCGGCCCGAGCGTCATCGTTTACCGGGACCCTGCAAGACTCTCCCGATCATGTCGCACAGTCCCCAGCACTTCGCCCCCGCGCACATCGTTACCATGCGTGGACGCAGAACCGACAACGATCGACAGCAGCTGACGACGACGAGGGACGGGTAGGCGCGTGGCCGAGGCGGCAGACTTTCAGGGGATCGGTCCTTCTCCTGCCCGCCGGTGGCTGCGGCGCACAGCCGCCGCGGCGCTCGGAGCACCGTTGCTGGCCGCTCTGCTGACCGGTCCGGCCGCGCAGGCCGCTGAGCCCGGCAAGGCTCCCACCGGTTCGCGTACGGTCGACGTGTCCCTGAACACCCTCTCGCCGAGCGTTCCGGCGGAGGGCGACACACTGACCATCTCCGGCACCCTGACCAACAAGGGCAAGGAGACGGTCACCGATGGCAAGGTCGGCCTGCGGGTGGGCCCGCGGCTGTCCAGCAGGGGCGAGATCGACGATGCGGCCAAGCGCACCGGTTACGTTCCCGGGGCCGACCCGGTGGAGATCGGCGGCAAGTACACGCTGACGGTCCCGAAGCTGCGCAGTGGCATCAGCCAGGACTTCACCCTCACCGTTCCCGTCGACAAGCTCGGGCTGGACGACGAGGGTGTTTACCAGCTCGGCGTCTCGCTCTCCGGACGGACGTCCGGCAGCGGGTACGGCCAGGTCCTCGGTATCGAGCGTTCCTTCCTGCCCTGGCAGCCCGAGGACACCGACAGCAAGACCAGGATGACGTTCCTCTGGCCGCTGATCGCTTCCCCGCATGTGACGGCGGAGACGGGCTCGGACGAACAGCAGACACCGGTCTTCGCGAACGACGACCTCGCCGCGGAGCTGGCCCCCGGCGGGCGGCTCGAACAGATGGTGTCGCTGGGCAGCCAGCTCCCGGTGACCTGGGTCATCGACCCCGACCTGCTGGCCGGCGTCGACGCGATGACCAAGAATTACCAGGTCAAGGTCGGTGACACCACGGTCGCGGGGAAGAACCAGGAAACCGCGAAGCAGTGGCTCACCTCACTGGAAGCCGCGGTGGAGGACGACAAGGTGATCGCCCTTCCGTTCGCCGACCCCGATCTGGCGTCCATCGCCCATCGCGGCAAGAACGTCTCCGGCACCCTGAGCCATTTGCAGACCGCCTCCGAGGTCGCCGCGAAGACAGTGGAGACCGTCCTGCATGTGAAGCCGTCCACGGACTTCGCGTGGCCCGTGAACGGTGCCGTCGACCCGTCGATCGTCGACGTGGCCACCTCTGCGGGTGCCCACAAGGTGATCGCCCGCAGCGACAGCCTCCGCGAGACCGGCAACCTGCCGTACACGCCGACCGCGGCCCGGCCGATCGGCGGCGGCACCACCGCGGTCGTCGCCGACGCCCGGCTGTCCACCGCGTTCGACGGAGACATGTCCAAGGCGGAGGCCTCGACGCTCGCCGTCCAGAAGTTCCTCGCCCAGACGCTGGCGCTGACCGAGCAGGACCCGGACAACGAGCGCAGCATCGTCGTGGCGCCGCAGCGGATGCCCACAGCGGCCCAGGCCCAGACGATGGCCACCGCTCTGCGGGCGCTCGGCAGCGGTCACTGGACGCAGCCCCTGGACCTGGTGGCGGCGGCCGAGGTGAAGCCCGACGCACGGGCCACCACGAAGGTGCCCAAGGCCTCCAAGTACCCCAAGAAGCTCCGCGCCCAGGAACTGCCCACCCAGGCGTTCCAGGACATCAGGACGACCCAGGACTCGCTCAACAGCTTCCGGGTCATCCTCACCCAGCCCGAGCGGGTCGTCACCCCCTTCGGCAACGCGATCAACCGCTCGATGTCGACGTCCTGGCGCGGCAGGCCCCTGGAAGCACAGCAGTACCGTGACTCGGTCCGCACCTATCTGCAGGGCCTCTCCAACGAGGTCACGCTCATCGAGAAGTCGGACGTCACCCTCTCCGGCCGCAGCGCGACGATCCCTGTGACGGTGCAGAACAAGCTGGTACAGGGCGTCGATCATCTGGTTCTCAAGGTGACGTCGGACAACATCCGGCTCAAGTTCGACGACGACGGGTCCGTGGCCGAGCTGCCGGTCAGGATCGCGGGCGGGCACAGCCAGTCGCTGAAGTTCGACGCGTCGGCCAACGCCAATGGCCAGGCGCACGTCACCGCGCGGCTGTTCACCGAGGACGGAACGCCGTACGGCGAAGAGATGACGTTCACGGTGAAGGTCTCCGAAGTCACCCCCACCGTGCTGCTGGTGATCGCCGGCGGTCTGCTGCTGCTGGTCCTCGCCGGCGTCCGGATGTACACCCACCGCAAGCGCTCCGTCGCAAGCGACACGGCGGACGGCAACGGAGGCGAACCCGAGCAGCCGAGTGACCCGACCCCGGACACCGGACCGGAAAGCGGGGCCCCGTCGGATGCGGGTGAGAAAGTGGACCGTTGAGCGATGTCTGTCGTGGCCGGTCGGCCGGGGACGATGAGGTGGGGTTTCGATGAACGCGCCGTACGACGGTGACCGCGGCCAAGGTGCGGGCGGAGGAGGGTATCCCGGCGGGCCACCGGTACCTCCGGGCTCCGGCCAGGACGGTCAGGTGCCGTCCGACCCGTACCTCCAGCACGCCTATGAGCACGACCCCTACCGGGCGCAGGACCTCGCCGCCCAGGACCCGGTGAACGAGGCGCTCTACGACCGCGCCTCGCACCCCCCGCCGCCGCCCGGCACCTACCAGGAGCCGCAGCCGCTCTACCAGCAGCCTGCCCCGGCCCCGTACGCCCCCGACCCGCGCCTCTGGGCCCAGACCCCGCCGCCCGAGCCCGCAGGCCCCTCCCGCCATCTGCCCTACGGCGACAACGCGGCGACCACCCAGTTCGTCGGGGTGGACGACCTGGTCACCCAGGCGTCCGACGACCGCGAGGAGCCGGACGCCTTCGCCCACCTCTTCCGCGACCAGGAAGGCACCGGAAGGCCGCCGGGTCCGCCGGAGCCCGAAGCGGCTCCGGCACCGGTACCCCCGAAGTCCGGCGGCCGCGCCTCCAGCCTGCTGAAGTCCAGCGCGCTGATGGCGGCCGGCACCCTCGTCTCCCGGCTCACCGGGTTCGTCCGCAGTCTGGTCATCACCGCCGCGCTGGGCGCGGCGATGCTCGGTGACAGCTTCACCATCGCGTACACCCTGCCGACGATGATCTACATCCTCACCGTGGGCGGCGGTCTCAACTCGGTCTTCGTACCCCAGCTCGTCCGCTCCATGAAGGACGACGAGGACGGCGGCGAGGCCTACGCCAACCGGCTGCTGACACTGGTGATGGTCGCGCTCGGCCTGATCGTCGCCGTGGCGGTCTTCGCCGCGCCGCTGCTGATCCATCTCATGTCGAGCACCATCGCGAACGACGCGGCTGCCGACAGTGTGGCCATCACCTTCGCCCGGTACTGCCTGCCGACCATCTTCTTCATGGGCGTGCACGTGGTGATGGGGCAGATCCTCAACGCCCGCGGAAAGTTCGGCGCGATGATGTGGACCCCGGTCCTCAACAACATCGTCATGATCTTCACGTTCGGTCTGTTCATCTGGGTCTACGGCACCTCCGCCGAGTCCCGGATGGGAGTGGACACGATCCCGCCGGAGGGCGTGCGCCTGCTGGGCATCGGCACCCTGCTCGGACTGGTCGTCCAGGCCCTCGCGATGATCCCGTATCTGCGCGAGGCGGGGTTCCGCTTCCGTCCGCGCTTCGACTGGAAGGGTCACGGCCTCGGCAAGACGATCAAGCTGGCCAAGTGGACCGTCCTGTTCGTCCTGGCCAACCAGGCGGGTGTGCTCGTCGTCACCCAGCTCGCCACCTCGGCCGGCAAGCTCGCCGGCAAGGACGGCACGGGCTTCCTCGCCTACTCCAACGCCCAGCTGATCTGGGGCATGCCGCAGGCCATCATCACCGTCTCCGTCATGGCCGCGTTGCTCCCCCGCATCTCACGGGCCGCCCACGACAACGACCCCGGTGCCGTCCGCGACGACATCTCGCAGGGGCTGCGCAACTCCGCGGTCGCCATCGTGCCGGTCGCCTTCACCTTCCTCGCGCTCGGGCTGCCGATGTGCACCCTGCTGTACGCCTCCAGCGGCACCGAGGCCGCACGGTCCATGGGCTTCATCCTGATGGCCTTCGCTCTCGGCCTCATCCCGTACTCCGTGCAGTACGTCGTGCTGCGCGGGTTCTACGCCTACGAGGACACCCGCACCCCCTTCTACAACACGGTCATCGTCGCCGCGGTCAACACCGCCGCCTCCGCGCTGTGCTACGTCGTGCTTCCCGCCCGGTGGGCGGTCGTGGGCATGGCGGCCTCGTACGGGCTGGCCTACGCGGTGGGTGTGGGTATCGCCTGGCGACGGCTGCGCGACCGGCTCGGCGGCGATCTGGACGGTGCCCATGTGGTCCGTACGTACGCCCGGCTCTGCCTGGCGGCCATCCCCGCCGCGATCATCGGCGGTGGCGTGGGCTACGCCATTCTCGAATTCCTCGGCGACGGGGCTCTCGGCTCGCTCGTCTCGCTGATCTGCGGCGGAATCCTCCTCCTGGGCGTCTTCTTCACAGCCGCGAAGAAGATGCGCATCGAAGAGGTCAACGGCCTGATGGGTATGGTCCGGGGACGGCTCGGACGCTGAAGACAGGTCCGACCGCACAACCATCGCCGGACTCCGCGTGTCGTGCATAGCGCCGGAGTGTGGGCACAATTGGCGTGACTGTGCAGAGCTGGCTGGCATCGCGCAACGGATGGGGAGGCAGGAACGACGGTGGCGGAACGTAGCACGGCTGCCGTCGACGTGGCCGACAACAGCGGCGACGAGCCGCTGACCGCCAAGGCGGACGAGGCCACGACCGACGGGACGGCGGAAGCCAAGGAAACAGCGGGCGAAGGCCCCAACGACGCGGACGGTGAGCGGGACAGCTCCGATGCCGTCCCGGCGACGCCCGATCTGCACAGCGGTCACAAACTCGCCAGACGCTACCGGCTCGAGGAGTGCGTCACCCGTCTGGACGGATTCAGCAGCTGGCGTGCTGTCGACGAGAAGCTTCGCCGCGCGGTGGGCGTGCATCTGCTCCCCGCCGACCACCCGCGCGCCCGCTCGGTGCTGGCCGCAGCCCGGTCCTCCGCCCTGCTCGGCGACCCGCGCTTCGTGCAGGTCCTCGACGCGGTCGAGGAGGACGATCTCGTCTACGTCGTCCACGAATGGCTCCCGGACGCCACCGAGCTCACCGCTCTGCTGGCCGCCGGACCGATGGACGCCCACGACGCGTACCAGCTCGTCAGCCAGATCTCCCAGGCCATGGCGGCCGCCCACCGCGAGGGGCTGGCCCACCTCCGGCTCACGCCCGGCGCCGTCCTGCGCAGCTCCACCGGGCAGTACCGCATCCGCGGGCTCGCCGTGAACGCCGCCCTGCGCGGCATCACCGCCGAGCGCCCCCTGCGCACGGACACCGAAGCGATCGGCGCCCTGCTGTACGCCGCGCTGACCCAGCGCTGGCCGTACGAGAGCGATGCCTATGGCCTCTCCGGGCTGCCCAAGGGCATGGGGCTGATCGCCCCGGACCAGGTGCGGGCCGGTGTCCACCGCGGTCTCTCCGAACTCGCCATGCGCGCGCTCGCCAACGACGGTGCCACGGCCTCCCGGCAGGAACCGCCGTGCACCACTCCCGACGAGCTGGCCAAGGCCGTCGCGGCGATGCCGCGCATCCTGCCGCCCGAGCCCACCTTCACCGCCCCGCCCGCGTACCAGCGCACCACCTACCAGCAGGGCACCTACGGACGCCCGTCGGCCCGCCCGGCCTCGGCGACCCAGCCCGTGATGACCGCACCGCCCGCCCCGCTCCAGAGCCGCACCGGGAAGGCCCTCAAGTGGGCCGTGTCCGCCCTGCTCATCGCTGCCCTGGGGCTCGGCAGCTGGCAGCTCGCCGAGGCGCTCCTCAACCACAAGAACGACAACACGGACCCCGGCACCACACAGACCACCCCGGACGTCAACGACGACAAGAACGCCATCAAGGGCGGCAAGCCCATCACCATCGCCGGAGCACGGGACTACGACCCGCTCGGCATGGACGGCTCCGAGAAGCCGGGGTCGATAAAAAACGTCCACGACGGGGACCCCAGCACCTTCTGGAACACCGACGGCTACTACAGCGCCGACTTCGGCCGGCTCAAGGAAGGCGTCGGCGTCGTTCTCGACCTCGGCAAGGTCCAGCAGGTCGGCGCCGTCGACGTCTCCTTCCTCGGTGGCACCACCTCGGTCGAGCTGCGCACCACGGAGGCCTCGTCCGTCCCCGCGCTGCCCGGCGGCTTCACCAAGATCGCCGAAGGATCCGGTACAAAGGTGTCCCTCAAGCCCGGCAAGCCGGTGCAGGCACGGTACGTTCTGGTCTGGCTGACCAATCTGCCGCTGAGCGACGACGGGAACTACCGGGGCAAGGTCTCGGACATCAAGATCACCAGCTGACGGCACCAGGGGAGGGGGCTCACCGTTGGACGACGCCAGATTCGCCGACACAAGCGACCAGGATCTCCTGGCCCAGCACGTAGCAGGCGAACCGGACGCCTTCGGTGAGCTCGTACGCCGCCACCGCGACCGGCTGTGGGCCGTGGCACTGCGCACCCTCGGGGACCGCGAGGAGGCGGCCGACGCCGTCCAGGACGCGCTGGTGTCCGCCTTCCGGGCCGCCCACACCTTCCGCGGCCAGTCCGCCGTCACGACCTGGCTGCACCGCATCACCGTCAACGCCTGCCTCGACCGCGCCCGCAAGGCCGCTTCACGCAGAACGGCACCGGTCGACGACGCGGAACGGCTCGATCAGCTCCTGGAGCCGCACGAGTCCGCCGAGGCACCCGCGGAACGTCAGGATCTGCACCGCCAGCTCCTGGCGGCCCTCACCACTCTGCCGCCCGAACAGCGCGCCGCCCTCGTCCTGGTCGACATGCAGGGCTACCCCGTCGCGGAAGCCGCCCGCATCCTCGACGTACCGACCGGCACCGTGAAAAGCCGCTGTGCACGTGGCCGGGCGAGACTGGCCCCCCTTGTCACCCATCTGCGCGGTGATACCGGGGATAGTGGCAGCCTTTCCGTGGGAAGGAACCGGACGCCCGGGACATCCGTCCCATCGGCATCGGGACCAAAGGACTCGGGAACAAGCGATCCTGCGGCAGTGAAGGGAGGAGGTGGGCGCACATGACATCCACGGCCGACACGGCTCAGCACCCCGATGTCTCGGAGATCTCCGACCTCACCGAAGGACTTCTTCCCCCTTCCCGCACGGCGGAGGTCCGTCGGCACATCGACGGCTGCGCGCTCTGCGGCGACGTGCGGACCTCGCTGGAGGAGATCCGCAGCCTTCTCGGCACGCTCCCGGGGCCTCCGGCGATGCCCGAGGACATCGCCGGCCGCATCGACGCCGCTCTGGCGGCGGAGGCCCTCCTCGACTCCACCGCCCCCGGTGAAGGAGTCGATGTTTCACGTGAAACATCGACCCCCACCAAGAATCCGTCGGACCCCGCCGAGCCTGCGGAAGCCCTGCCGGGACAGCGCACCCGCACCACGCCTGTGGACCGGCCCGCAGGCCGCCCATCGGCCTCCACAGGCCCCGGGCGCCGCACCTCCGGGCGCCGCCGACGAACGGCGGTCCTCGGTGCCGCGTTCGGCGCCGCGGTGATCACCATGGGCATCTTGTTCCTCCAGCCCTTCCAGGGCTCGCAGGACAAGACAGCCAGCATGGCGGACCACAGTGCCGGCGCCGACGAGAGAAGCGCCAGGAGCTTCTCGGAGGACACCCTCGAAGACACGGTCCAGGACCTGCTCGGCGCCACGACCGCCCCGGAGAGCCCCCGCGGCCAGAGGCAGCAGCCTGAATCCGGCACCAAGACGACCGGCGACGTCGGCTCTCCCGAGGCCACCGCCCCCGACAAGCCGCTGCGCACCGCCACCGTGGACGTGCCTCCGTGCGTCCAGCAGGCCACCGGCCGGGACACCGCGGCCCTCGCCATCGACGAAGGCCGCTACCAGGGGAGGGACGCCTTCCTCGTGGTGCTCCCTCACGCCACCGATGCCACCCGTGTCCAGGCCTACGTCGTCGCCGCCACATGCGTCGGCGCCGGCCCCGAGGCCAAGGGGCAACTGCTGCTCACCCACCCCTACAGCCGCTCCTGAGCACTGCTCCGGCACGTCGGGAATGCATCGCCCGTAGGATCCGTTGGGTGGGGTGAGAGTCGTTGAACCGGCCCCAGTAGGCAGTAGGCAGTCTGCAGAGACGAGGAAGTAACCCGTGAGCGACGTCCGTAATGTGATCATCATCGGCTCCGGACCGGCCGGGTACACCGCCGCGCTGTACACCGCGCGGGCATCGCTGAAGCCGCTGGTCTTCGAGGGTGCTGTCACCGCCGGTGGCGCACTGATGAACACCACCGACGTGGAGAACTTCCCCGGCTTCCAGGACGGCATCATGGGCCCCGAGCTCATGGACAACATGCGCGCGCAGGCGGAGCGCTTCGGTGCGGAGCTCATCCCCGACGACATCGTCTCCGTCGATCTCACCGGCGCCGTCAAGACGGTCACCGACACGGCCGGTACGGTGCACCGCGCGAAGGCCGTCATCGTGACCACCGGCTCGCAGCACCGCAAGCTGGGCCTGCCGAACGAGGACGCTCTCTCCGGACGCGGTGTCTCCTGGTGCGCCACCTGTGACGGCTTCTTCTTCAAGGACCACGACATCGCCGTGATCGGTGGCGGCGACACCGCGATGGAGGAGGCGACCTTCCTCTCCAGGTTCGCCAAGTCCGTCACGATCGTCCACCGCCGCGACACCCTGCGCGCCTCCAAGGCCATGCAGGACCGCGCCTTCGCCGACCCGAAGATCAAGTTCGCGTGGGACAGCGAGGTCGCCGAGGTCCGCGGTGAGCAGAAGCTCTCCGGTCTGACCTTGCGCAACACCAAGACGGGCGAGACCTCTGAACTCCCGGTGACCGGCCTGTTCATCGCCGTCGGCCACGACCCTCGCACCGAGCTCTTCAAGGGTCAGCTCGACCTCGACGACGAGGGTTACCTCAAGGTCGAAGCCCCCTCGACGCGCACCAACCTGACGGGTGTCTTCGGCGCCGGCGACGTGGTCGACCACACCTATCGACAGGCCATCACGGCTGCCGGTACCGGCTGCTCCGCCGCTCTGGATGCCGAGCGCTTCCTCGCCGCACTGGCCGACGAGCAGCTCGCCGAGCCGGAGAAGACCCCGGCAGTCTGATCTTCCTCATCTCACCCCACAACGAGAATCTAAGGAGGCCGCCGTGGCCGGCGACCTGAAGCACGTTACCGACGCCACCTTCGACGAGGTGGTCCTCAAGAGCGCCAAGCCCGTACTGGTGGACTTCTGGGCAGCCTGGTGCGGCCCCTGCCGCCAGATCGCCCCCTCGCTGGAGGCCATCGCCGCCGAGCACGGCGACCAGATCGAGATCGTCAAGCTCAACATCGACGAGAACCCGGCCACCGCCGCCAAGTACGGCGTGATGTCCATTCCGACGCTCAACGTCTACCAGGACGGCGAGGTCGCCAAGACGATCGTCGGTGCCAAGCCGAAGGCCGCGATCCTCCGCGACCTCGAAAGCTTCATCAGCGAGTAGCACCACGCGCACGATGTTTCACGTGAAACGGGCCCGTCCCCCTCAGGGGGCGGGCCCGTTCAGTTTCCCAGCGACATCCGTTCAGAGCGGACGCAGTACCGGCTCCTTCTGCACGGCCCCCAGGAGCCGGTCGAGAGCCAGCTCGACATCCTCCTTCCAGGAGAGCGCCGTGCGGAGCTCCAGCCTCAGCCGCGGATGGGCCGGGTGCGGCCGGACCGTCTTGAAGCCGACCGCGAGCAGATGGTCGGCCGGGAGCACACAGGCGGGCTTCTTCCACCGGGCGTCCCCGAAGGCCTCGATCGCCTTGAACCCCCGCCGGAGCAAGTCCTTGGCCACCGTCTGTACCAGTACGCGTCCCAGCCCCTGCCCTTGATATCCGGGCATGATCATCCCGGTGATGAGCTGAACGGCATCGGGGGACACGGGGCTGGTCGAGAACGCGGTCGAGCGCGGGACATACGCGGGCGGCGCGTAGAGCACGAAGCCGGCCGGCGCATCATCGACGTAGACCACCCGGCCGCAGGAACCCCACTCCAGCAACACCGCCGAGATCCAGGCCTCCTTCTCCAGCTCCGGCCTGCCCGCCTTTACTGCGGCTTCCCCGCTGACCGGATCAAGTTCCCAGAAGACGCACGAGCGGCAACGCGTGGGGAGATCGGGAAGGTTATCGAGTGTGAGCGGTACGAGTCGACGCCCCATGAAGGCGATTCCTCACTTCCTGCGCCCGCCGCATCACGTGCGGCTGTCAGCGCACTCCGTTCGCGGAACAGGCTGCCGACGAAACCTCCGACGGCCCCCAGGCCCAAACCGACAGTCAGCAGTCGGCTGCGGCTCACTGTTCGCACGGCCCTGCCCTCCTCCGAGGTGGATCACGGTGGATGCGCCATACCAGAACGCATCGTATCCACCCAGAGATACTGCGGATACCGAGGAAGCGCAAAGGGCGGGCCGTGTTCCGGAATTCACCGGAACACAGCCCGCCCCGCACAGGTCCTGCCGCTCTCAGCCCTCGTCGTCCTCGGCCGGGGCCTCGGCGGCTCCGCGCTCCAGCACCCGCCCCTCGCCCGGTGCGAGGCTGCCGAGAATGCGGTCCAGATCCTCCATCGAGGCGAACTCGACGACGATCTTGCCCTTCTTCTGACCGAGGTCGACCTTCACCCTGGTCTCGAACCTGTCGGAAAGCCTCGACGCCAGATCGCTCAGCGCGGGCGACACCCGGCCACCGGCCCGCGGGCCCTTCGACTTCGGTGAACTCGTGGGGCTCGACCCCATGAGCGTGACGATCTCCTCGACCGCGCGCACCGAAAGTCCCTCGGCCACGATGCGATGGGCCAGCCGGTCCTGCTCCTCGGAGTCGTCCACGGACAGCAGCGCACGGGCATGACCGGCCGAGAGCACGCCTGCCGCGACCCTCCGCTGCACCGGCGGCGAGAGCCGCAGCAGGCGCAGGGTGTTGGAGACCTGGGGACGGGAGCGCCCGATACGGTCAGCGAGCTGGTCGTGGGTGCACTTGAAGTCCTTGAGGAGCTGGTCGTACGCGGCCGCCTCCTCCAACGGGTTCAGCTGGGCCCGGTGCAGGTTCTCCAGAAGAGCGTCCAGGAGCAGCTTCTCGTCGTCCGTCGCCCGGACGATGGTCGGAATCCGCTCCAGCCCCGCCTCACGGCAGGCCCTCCAGCGACGCTCACCCATGATGAGCTCGAAGCGGTCCGGCCCCACCTTCCGCACGACGACGGGCTGGAGCAGACCGACCTCCTTGATGGAGGTGACGAGCTCGGCAAGAGCGTCCTCGTCGAACACCTCCCGGGGCTGCCGGGGGTTCGGTGTGATCGACCCGATGGGCACCTCGGCGAAATACGCCCCGGCGGAACCCGTCGCCCCGGCAGTCTTCTCAGGCTCGGCCTCCGGAGAGCTCGGCTCCGGCACCACCGGAGCCGACGGAAGGGTGGTCACCTTCGCGGCAGCCACACCACGCTCCGCCGTCAGCACCCGACTCGCGCCGGGCGTCCCGGGGGACGGCACCTGCTTCTCCTGCGGAGCCGCGGGGATCAGCGCACCGAGCCCACGCCCCAACCCTCTACGACGCTCACTCACTGAATGCCCTCCGAGATGCTCTGCTGGCTGTTCTGACTGCCCGTGTGGGCATGCTGGGCCTCGTAATGCACCCCGACACCCCGCAGGGCGATCTCACGAGCCGCTTCAAGATACGACAGCGACCCGCTGGATCCCGGGTCGTAGGTCAGCACGGTCTGCCCGTAGCTCGGAGCCTCCGAGATACGCACCGAGCGCGGAATGCTCGTCCGCAGCACTTCCTTGCCGAAATGGGTGCGGACCTCTTCGGCGACCTGCGAGGCGAGCCTGGTCCTGCCGTCGTACATCGTCAGCAGGATCGTCGACACATGCAGATCCGGGTTCAGGTGTCCGCGCACCAGGTCGACGTTCCTCAGCAGCTGCCCCAGTCCCTCCAGCGCGTAGTACTCGCACTGGATGGGGATCAGTACCTCGGCTCCGGCGACCATCGCGTTGACCGTCAGCAGACCGAGCGACGGCGGGCAGTCGATGAGGATGTAGTCCAACGGCTGCTCATACGCCTGGATCGCCCGCTGAAGCCGGCTCTCCCGCGCCACCAGCGACACCAGTTCGATCTCCGCACCGGCGAGATCGATGGTGGCGGGAGCGCAGAAGAGACCTTCGACGTCCGGAACCGGCTGGACCACCTCGGAGAGGGGCCGGCTCTCCACCAGGACGTCGTAGATGGAGGGAACCTCGGCGTGGTGGTCGATCCCCAGAGCCGTGGAAGCGTTGCCCTGCGGGTCGAGGTCGACCACCAGAACGCGCGCACCGTGCAGGGCCAGCGACGCAGCAAGGTTGACCGTCGAGGTCGTCTTGCCGACCCCGCCCTTCTGGTTGGCCACCACCATGACGCGGGTGCGGTCAGGGCGGGGCAGCCCCTCGCCGGCGCGGCCAAGGGCCTCAACCGCCAGCTGGGCCGCACGACCGATGGGTGTGTCGTCCAGCGGCGGCGGTGTTTCACGTGAAACACCCTCCCCCGCGGACTCGGTTCGGGGACCGGGGACCGGATCGGTCATCGGTCCCGCGATGTTGGCGTCGGACCGCAAGGATTCACTCTCCTCGACTTCAGGCTCGCAATGAACAGAGCCTGCCATGCTTTCGGGGTCGTGAACCAGCGAGGCCCGCTGTTCTGTGGATGAATCCACGTCTGTGGACAACTCGGTAGCCCTTACGGGCCCGGCAGCCCTTACGGGCTTACGGTCGCGCGGCGTGGCAGCCGCACGACCGCGGCCGATGATTCCCTGCAGCAGAGAGCGACGTTTCACGTGAAACACGATGCCCCCGTGGCACAACTACCAGGCCACGACACTCCGCACGAGGCACGTATGACCTCTTCACCGGAGCAATGCCGATAGGCGGGGCAGACCTGCGGACGTACGACCGCGTCCCGCCGCCCCGCGCGGCCCGTCGGACGTCAGCGGCGCCGACGTGTCCGGCCCACCCTCGCGGCCTTGGCCCTCTTTGCGGCGAACCTCACACCACCCGGGCTCTCCCCGACCACCACACGCACCACCGTGGACATCGGGTCGACCACGCCCTCACCGACGTGCAGCACCTCGGTCTCGACCACCCCGAGCTTGCTCAGGGCGGCACGGGCCCCCTGGATCTCCTCCTCGGCGGTGTCGCCCTTCAGCGCCAGCATCTCGCCGTAGGGACGCAGCAGGGGAACGCCCCAGCCCGCGAGCCGGTCCAAGGGCGCAACCGCGCGAGCGGTCACCACATGAACGGGCTGGAGCGAGCCGAGGACCTCTTCGGCCCGGCCACGGACGACCGTCACATGGTCCAGGCCCAGCAGCTCGACGACTTCCTGAAGGAAATTCGTCCGGCGCAGCAGCGGCTCCAGCAGGGTGATCTTCAGATCCGGGCGCACCAGAGCCAGCGGAATACCGGGAAGGCCGGCCCCCGAGCCCACATCGCACACCGTGACACCCTCGGGAACCACCTCGGAGAGCACCGCGCAGTTCAGCAGGTGCCGCTCCCACAGCCGCGGTACCTCGCGCGGCCCGATCAGGCCGCGCTTGACCCCGGCATCCGCGAGGAGCTCCCCGTACCGGACAGCCTCCGGGAAGAGCTCTCCGAATACCGCCTGCGCCTCTTCTGGCGCCTGGGGGAGCTCTGCTGCCTCCGTCACGGGGACCGTCCTTCCGTACCGCACTAGCGCACTGTGGGTGGCTGACTATCAGGCTGACAAAGATCGGCCCCGCCTGCGAACAGACGGGGCCGACAGTACAAGGGTCCGGTCAGGCCGGGAGAACGACGACGAAGCGCTGCGGCTCCTCGCCCTCGGACTCACTCCGCAGACCGGCTGCCGCGACCGCGTCGTGCACGACCTTGCGCTCGAACGGCGTCATCGGGTCCAGCTTCATCGGCTCGCCCGAGGTCTTCACCTCGTCCGCGGCCTTGGCACCCAGCTCGGCGAGGACTTCACGCTTCTTGGCCCGGAAACCGCCGATGTCCAGCATCAGACGGCTGCGATCACCGGTCTCGCGGTGCACAGCCAGGCGCGTCAGCTCCTGAAGCGCCTCCAGCACCTCACCGTCGCGGCCCACGAGCTTCTGCAGTTCACGTGCCGAGTCGCTGATGATCGAGACCGCGGCCCGGTCCGCCTCGACGTCCATGTCGATGTCGCCGTCGAGGTCGGCGATGTCGAGCAGGCCCTCAAGGTAGTCGGCTGCGATCTCCCCTTCCTGCTCAAGGCGGGTCAGGGTGTCGCTGCTGCCCTCAGCGGCCGTGGAGGTGGTGCCTTCCGTCACGGATGGACTCCTTCTTACTTCTTGGACGGGTGCTTGGGCCGCTGCGGGCCCTTGCGCTGTCCGGACTTGGCTTGGCGTGAGGAGCCGGACGCGGGCTTGCCCGCCGCCTTCGGCTTGTCGTCGTCCTGCGAGGCGTCGTGCTTCTCCAGCGAGGTCTTGGAGCCCGAACCAGCGGAATCGGAGTCCTTCGCGCCGCCGGCCGTGGCGGCCCCCGTCTGCCGCTTCGCCTTGGTCTGGCGCTTGGGCTGGTGCCGCTTCTGCGCACCGCCGCCCTCGGCCTCGGCAATAGCGGTGTCGCTCTTGGCAACCGTGCCGTCCTCCTGGGCCGCGAGACCCAGCTTGGCCAGACCGGTGATGAACTTGCGCTCGATGTCGTTGCGGTCCGGGCCCTTGGCGACGATCCGCTTGACGGTGTTGCGCCGCGTCCGGCCGCGGACCTCGCCGTGGGAGGTCACGCTCTTCAGCAGACGTCCCAGGTACTGGTCCTGCGCCTTGCTGCCCGGCGTCGGGTTCTGGTTGATCACGTACATCTGCTGGCCCATGGTCCACACGTTGGTGGTCAGCCAGTACACGAGGACACCGACGGGGAAGTTGATGCCCATCACGGCGAAGATGACCGGGAAGATGTACATCAGCATCTTCTGCTGCTGCATGTACGGGGTCTTCACCGTCAGGTCGACATTCTTCGTCATCAGCTGGCGCTGCGTGAAGAACTGCGACGCGGACATCATCACGATCATGATCGCGGTGACGACCCGGACGTCGGTCAGCGAGGCGCCGAGCGCCTGGACCTTCTCCTCGGAGTCCATGAACTTCGCGGCAAGCGGGGCGCCGAAGATGTGTGCCTGCCGGGCGCTGTCGAGCAGCGGCTGGTCGATCACACCGATGGTCTTGCCCGAGGCGATCGCCGAGAGCACGTGATAAAGGGCGAAGAAGAACGGGGACTGCGCCAGGATGGGAAGGCACGAGGAGAGCGGGTTGGTGCCCGTCTCCTTGTACAGCTTCATCATCTCTTCGGACTGACGCTGCTTGTCGTTCTTGTAGCGCTCCTGGATCGCCTTCATCTTCGGCTGGAGCACCTGCATGTTCCGGGTCGACTTGATCTGCTTCACGAAAAGCGGGATCAGGCAGATCCGGATCAGCACCACCAGGGACACGATGGACAGGCCCCAGGCCCAGCCCGTGTCATCACCGAAGATCGCCCCGTACAGCTTGTGGAACTGAACGATGACCCACGAGACAGGGGTGGTGATAAAGCTGAACAGACTGGCAATCGTGTCCACTAATCAGGCTCCTTGAGCTTTGGGCGAGGTCTCTGTGGCCGGGCTGGGAGGTTCGGGGACCGAGCCTCCGGGCGGCACATCAGCGGCGGAGTCCCCGCCCTTGCCACCACGCAGGGCGTTGCGCAGCAACTCGTGCCAGCGCGGACGCCTGCGTGGCGGGACATGATCCACACCGCCGGGTGACCACGGATTGCATCGCAGGATGCGCCAAGCGGTCAGCGCTGTTCCCTTGATCGCACCGTGCCGGTCGATCGCCGTATATCCATAGTGGGAACACGACGGGTAGTAACGGCAGACAGGCCCGAGAAGTGGGCTGATCGTCCACTGATAGAGCTTGATGAGAGCCAGCAACGGGTACTTCATCGCGCGCCCCCTCCCAGCAGCCGCTGCAGGGCGGCGTCCAGGTCTCGGGCCAGCTGTGCATGGTCGGCGTCGCCCGATCCGGGCAGCGCTCGTACGACAACAAGGCTACCGGGGGGCAGCTCGGCCAGCCGTTCGCGGACCAGATGGCGAAGCCTTCGCTTCACGGCGGTGCGTACGACCGCTCCACCCACAGCTTTGCTGACAACGAAACCCGCACGCGGCGGGGGAACAGTCTCCCCAGTCACGTGCGGGTCCGTTGCACCGCTGCTCAGATGGACGACGAGTAGCGGACGTCCGGCTCGACGTCCTCGTCGTACCGCGGTCGCGAAGTCCTCGCGCCGCCTCAGCCGATTCTCGGTAGGCAGCACGTCATGACCTGTAAACGATCAGGCGGACAGGCTGCTGCGGCCCTTGCCACGGCGGTTCGCGAGAATCGCACGGCCGGCACGGGTACGCATACGCAGCCGGAAGCCGTGGGTCTTGGCGCGACGACGGTTGTTCGGCTGGAAGGTGCGCTTGCTCACTCGGGGGCTCCAGAAATGATTCGTGTGTTGGCGGGACATCGCCTGGCTGTCACCGTGCGCCCACGAGGAACTCGCGTAAACGCCTTAGTGCACCGCTTCACAATCACAGATCGTGATCTTTGCCCATCGGAGGCAGGCGGCAGCAGCCATCGACAACTCGACCTGGTCACGGTACGCGCGGCTACGCCATCCGGTCAAACCGGCCCCGCAAGGGCCCCCACTATGCACAGCCTGTGGACAACAACTTGAACCACGCGGGTCGGCCTGACTACCGTGGCTGAACTCCGGTTCTTTTCCTTCCCGCCTGCCGGGCCTCACCCGACCCGACCCACCCCGTCCCGAGAACCACACATTCGTGGGACCTGCGAGAGAGCGTGCCCCGTGGCTGACGTACCTGCCGATCTTGCCGCAGTGTGGCCACGAGTGCTGGAACAACTCCTCGGGGAGGGCCAGCAGGGCATCGAGCCGAAGGACAAGCAGTGGATCGAGCGCTGCCAGCCGCTGGCACTCGTCGCCGACACCGCACTCCTGGCCGTCCCCAACGAATGGGGCAAGCGTGTCCTGGAGGGCCGGCTCGCGCCGCTCATCAGCGAGACGCTCACCCGTGAGTGCGGCCGCCCGATCCGGATCGCGATCACCGTCGACGACTCCGCCGGCGAACCGCCCTCCCCGCCGGCGCCCCCGATGCACCAGTCGCACCAGCAGCCCCACCAGGGCCAGCAGGCGCACCGCTACCAGGGGCAGCCGCTCGACGACTCCCCGCACAACGACGGGTACGACAGCTACGGGCACCGGCCCTCGGACGACGGCATGCCGACCGCCCGCCCGGCCTACCCCGACTACCAGCAGCAGCGCCCCGAGCCCGGCGCCTGGCCGCGTACCCAGGAAGACCTCTCCTGGCAGCAGCCGCGGCACGGCGGCTACCAGGACCGTGAGCAGCATTCCGAGCCGTGGCGCGAGCCGTACGGCACCGGGCGCCCCCAGCAGCCGCAGCACGACTACCGCTCGCAGCCGCCGGAGCGCCAGGGCTACGAGCAGCGCCCCGAGCGCCACGACATGCAGGAGCAGCAGCCGCAGCACCGCCAGGGCGGTCCCGGCCCCGGCCGTACCGGAGGCGGCGGCCCCGGCCCGATGGGCGCCCAGTCGGCGCCCCCGCCCGGTCCCGGTGAGCCCCATGCCCGGCTGAATCCGAAGTACCTCTTCGACACCTTCGTCATCGGCGCCTCCAACCGGTTCGCGCACGCCGCGGCCGTCGCCGTCGCCGAGGCTCCCGCAAAGGCGTACAACCCCCTCTTCATCTACGGGGAGTCCGGGCTCGGCAAGACCCACCTGCTGCACGCCATCGGGCACTACGCGCGCAGCCTCTATCCGGGCACCCGGGTGCGGTACGTGAGCTCGGAGGAGTTCACCAACGAGTTCATCAACTCGATCCGCGACGGCAAGGGCGACACGTTCCGCAAGCGCTACCGCGACGTGGACATCCTGCTGGTCGACGACATCCAGTTCCTGGCGAGCAAGGAGTCGACGCAGGAGGAGTTCTTCCACACCTTCAATACGCTCCACAACGCCAACAAGCAGATCGTGCTCTCCTCCGACCGGCCGCCCAAGCAGCTGGTGACCCTGGAGGACCGGCTGCGGAACCGGTTCGAGTGGGGCCTCACCACCGACGTACAGCCGCCCGAGCTGGAGACGCGAATCGCGATCCTCCGGAAGAAGGCGGTGCAGGAGCAGCTCAACGCCCCGCCGGAGGTCCTGGAGTTCATCGCCTCCCGCATCTCGCGCAACATCCGTGAGCTGGAGGGCGCGCTGATCCGGGTGACGGCCTTCGCCAGTCTCAACCGGCAGCCGGTCGATCTCGGGCTGACCGAGATCGTGCTCAAGGACCTGATCCCGGGCGGCGAGGACTCGGCCCCGGAGATCACCGCGCCGGCCATCATGGCGGCGACGGCGGACTACTTCGGTCTGACGGTGGAGGACCTGTGCGGATCCTCCCGCAGCCGCGTCCTGGTGACGGCACGCCAGATCGCGATGTACCTGTGCCGTGAGCTGACGGATCTCTCCCTGCCGAAGATCGGCGCGCAGTTCGGCGGCCGGGACCATACGACGGTGATGCACGCGGACCGGAAGATCCGGGCGCTGATGGCGGAGCGGCGCTCCATCTACAACCAGGTCACCGAGCTCACCAACCGCATCAAGAACGGCTGACGCGCGGCGGCGTACGCGCCGCGCACGAAAGGCGCCCCGGAAGGACTCACCACGGTCCTCCGGGGCGCCTTTCGCCGTCCCTGCCGCTCGTCGTCCTCTGCCGCTCGTCGTCCTCTGCCGCTCGCCGTACTCGCCGCTCGCCCCGCGCTCTTCGACACGCCGTCGTGGAACGCGTTGTGGGGCTCGCCCGAGCGCCCCGCGCCCCGCGGCCCCGCGCCCTGCGCCGACACCTCAGCGAAGCCCCGGAGGCACCTCGGAGGCACCTCGACCGTCCCTGAGAAGCTCTGAGAAGCCTGTGGGGATCCCCTGAAGGGTCCCGGAGAGCCGCCGGAGAGCGTCTGGAGAGCCTCAAAACCTGCCTCGAGCGCGCCCCGGAACCCCGGCCCGGCACCTTCCTCGCAACCCCGCTGTTCGAATACGGGCCGCCGAGTGCCCCTTCTCCACAGATGTGCGAGGAATCTTCCGTCCACAGCCTGGGGAACACGAAGTTGTCCATATTGCGTCCACAGGGGCAGCTGTCGATACTCCATCAGACCAGGTCAGGTGCCTGGGGATTTGTGGTCAACAATGATCCACAGCCTGTGGACAAAGATGTGGCCCACAGGAGGCCTCCGAGGTTGTCCACCGTCGGCCCACAGGCAGAGCGGTGTTGTCCCCAGCTTCTCCACAGCCCTGTCCACTGTTCGGCAACTCAACATGCCCTTTCACCGCCGAGAGTGAAAGGCGTCACACCAAGAGGGTCGGTTGGGCTGTGGGGAACATGGGTAAAGCTGGGGACAGATCTGGGGAGAAGTGGCCCCCTCCTGTGCATCGGGTGTGCAGAACTTTTCTGTGTCCACAGAAACGCCTGGTTGTCCACTGCTGCACCCACAGGCGCAGTGGATAAAAAACCGGCTCTGACCTGCGCAAACGACGTTATCCACGGTTTCCACAGGGCCTACTACTACTACCACTCAGAGTTAGCCAGGGATCCGCTTCGAAGTGGGGCCTGTGTACAACTCGACCGGCGAGTGCCTCGACGCTCTTGGCGCGACTTGACCCCGAGCAGCAACGACTGTCGGTGCCGTACGTCAGACTGGACCCCGGCGTCCTCCCCAGCCCATCGGCGGGGAGACCCATCCAGACGACGAAGGCCAGCAGGGCGAGCGAGCAACAGCAGGAGGCGGTTTCCGGTGAAGATCCGGGTGGAGCGCGATGTACTCGCGGAGGCGGTGGCCTGGGTGGCCCGCAGCCTCCCGGCACGGCCGCCGGCGCCCGTTCTCGCGGGCCTTCTGCTGAAGGCTGAGGACGGGGCCCTCAGCTTCTCCAGCTTCGACTACGAGGTCTCGGCGAAGGTCTCGGTGGACGCCGAGATCGACGAGGACGGCACGGTGCTCGTCTCCGGCCGCCTGCTCGCCGACATCTGCCGCGCCCTGCCCAACCGGCCGGTGGAGATCTCCACCGACGGTGTGCGGGCCACCGTCGTCTGCGGCTCCTCGCGGTTCACACTCCACACCCTTCCTGTGGAGGAGTACCCGGCGCTGCCGCAGATGCCGACCGCGACGGGCACCGTCCCCGGTGAGGTCTTCGCCTCCGCCGCCGCCCAGGTGGCCATCGCCGCCGGCCGTGACGACACGCTGCCCGTGCTGACCGGTGTGCGGATCGAGATCGAGGGCGACACCGTCACCCTCGCCTCCACCGACCGCTACCGCTTCGCGGTCCGCGAGTTCCACTGGAAGCCGGAGAACGCGGACGCCTCGGCCGTGGCCCTGGTGCCCGCCAAGACGCTCCTGGACACGGCCAAGGCGCTGACCAGCGGCGACACGGTGACACTGGCGCTGTCCGGCTCCGGTGCGGGCGAGGGCCTGATCGGTTTCGAGGGCGCGGGCCGCCGTACGACGACGCGACTGCTCGAAGGCGACCTGCCGAAGTACCGGACGCTCTTCCCCACCGAGTTCAATTCGGTCGCGGTGATCGAGACCGCGCCGTTCGTCGAGGCCGTCAAGCGCGTGGCTCTCGTCGCCGAGCGGAACACCCCGGTGCGGCTCAGCTTCGAGCAGGGCGTCCTGATCCTCGAGGCCGGCTCCAGCGACGACGCACAGGCTGTGGAGCGGGTCGACGCGGTGCTGGAGGGCGACGACATCTCGATCGCCTTCAACCCGACGTTCCTGCTGGACGGTCTGAGCGCGATCGACTCCCCGGTCGCCCAGCTCTCCTTCACGACCTCCACCAAGCCCGCCCTGCTCAGCGGCCGCCCGGCCGTCGACGCGGAAGCGGACGACGCGTACAAGTACCTGATCATGCCGGTCCGCCTCTCCGGCTGACCCCCGCGGATCCGCGGAACGGTCCGCACACGGCAGTTTCCGGCGGGCACGCTCAGCGCTGAGCATGCCCGCCGTCCTGTCCCCGGCCGGGCGTAGGCTCGGCCCTGGGTACGAATCGGCACAACGCTTAAGGAATCTCTGATGGAGCTCGGTCTCGTCGGCCTCGGCAAGATGGGCGGCAACATGCGCGAGCGCATCCGCCGCGCAGGCCACACCGTCATCGGTTACGACCGCAATCCGGACGTCTCCGATGTCCAGAGCCTCGAAGAGCTCGTGGGCAAGCTGAAGGGCCCGAGGGTCGTGTGGGTGATGGTCCCGGCCGGTGCCGCGACCCAGTCCACGGTCGATGAGCTGTCGGCCCTGCTGTCCCCCGGCGACATCGTCGTGGACGGCGGGAACTCCCGCTGGACGGACGACGAGAAGCACGCCGTCGAGCTGGGCATCAAGGGCATCGGCTTCGTCGACTGCGGTGTCTCCGGCGGTGTCTGGGGCCTGGAGAACGGCTACGCGCTGATGTACGGCGGCGACGCCGAGAACGTCGCGAAGGTCCAGCCGATCTTCGACGCCCTCAAGCCCGAGGGTGACTTCGGCTCCGTCCACGCGGGCAAGGTCGGCGCCGGCCACTTCGCGAAGATGGTCCACAACGGCATCGAGTACGCCATGATGCAGGCCTACGCCGAGGGCTGGGAGCTGCTGGAGAAGGTCGACTCCGTCACCGACGTGCGTGAGGTCTTCCGCTCCTGGCAGGAGGGCACGGTCATCCGTTCCTGGCTGCTCGACCTGGCGGTCAACGCGCTGGACGACGACGAGCACCTCGACAAGCTCCGGGGCTTCGCCGCCGACTCGGGCGAGGGACGCTGGACGGTGGAGGCCGCGATCGACAACGCGGTGCCGCTGCCCGCGATCACGGCGTCCCTGTTCGCGCGGTTCGCCTCGCGTCAGGACGACTCCCCGCAGATGAAGATGATCGCCGCGCTGCGCAACCAGTTCGGCGGGCACGCGGTCGAGAACAAGAAGTAGTCCCAGCAGCACACGGCGGAACAGAAGAGTCGGGAGGTCGGCGCGGATGCACGTCACCCATCTCTCACTGGCCGACTTCCGCTCGTACGCCCGGGTCGAGGTTCCGCTCGACCCGGGCGTCACCGCGTTCGTGGGGGCCAACGGCCAGGGCAAGACCAACCTGGTGGAGGCGGTCGGCTATCTCGCGACGCTCGGCAGCCACCGGGTTTCCTCGGACGCGCCGCTGGTGCGGATGGGCGCGGAGCGGGCCGTCATCCGGGCCGCGGTCACCCAGGGCGAGCGCTCGCAGCTGATCGAGCTCGAACTGAACCCGGGCCGCGCCAACCGTGCCCGGATCAATCGGTCCTCGCAGGTCAGGCCGCGTGATGTGCTGGGCATCGTACGGACGGTGCTGTTCGCTCCGGAGGATCTGGCCCTGGTGAAGGGCGACCCCGGCGAACGCCGGCGGTTCCTCGACGAGCTGATCACGGCGCGCTCACCGCGGATGGCGGGGGTCCGCTCCGACTACGAGCGGGTGCTGAAGCAGCGCAACACCCTGCTGAAGTCCGCGGCGATGGCGCGCAGGCACGGTGGCCGGTCGATGGATCTGTCGACGCTCGATGTGTGGGACCAGCACCTGGGCCGGGTGGGCGCCGAGCTGCTGGCACAGCGGCTGGACCTGATCGCCACGCTCCAGCCCCTGGCCGACAAGGCGTACGGGGACGTGGCGCCGGGCGGCGGTCCGCTGGCGCTGGAGTACCGCAGCTCGGTGGGGCCCGAGGTGGGTTCCGAAGCGGGTGCCGGCGCCGGGCCGGGAGCGCGGTCGCGCGAGGAGCTGTACGAGCAGCTGACGGCGGCGCTCGCGGGGGTCCGCAAGCAGGAGATCGAGCGCGGTGTGACGCTGGTGGGCCCGCACCGGGACGATCTGGTGCTGGGGCTGCGCGGGATGCCCGCGAAGGGGTACGCGAGCCATGGCGAGTCCTGGTCGTACGCGCTGGCCCTGCGGCTCGCCTCGTACGAGCTGCTGCGCTCCGAGGGCAATGAGCCGGTGCTCGTCCTGGACGATGTCTTCGCCGAGCTGGACGCCCGCCGCCGGGAGCGGCTGGCCGAGCTGGTGGCGCCGGGTGAGCAGGTGCTGGTGACGGCGGCGGTGGAGGACGATGTGCCGGGCGTCCTGGCGGGGACGCGGTACGCGGTGACCGCCGGTGAGGTGGAACGGGTATGACCGGCCGGGACGGGGATCCGGCGGGTTCGCCGGGGACGGCCGGCGGCGGCGCTCCTGAACCGTCGCGCGGCGGTACGGCCGGGGCGCCGAAGCCACCGGACGTGTCGGGGGTGGACCTGGCGCGGGTGGCGCTGCGCGCGGCGAAGGAGCAGGCCCGCGCGCGGGGCGCCGCGGCGCAGCAGAAGAAGCAGGCCAGGCGGGGCGGTGGGCTGCGGTCGGGGGCGCGCTCGGACGGGCGTGATCCGTTGCCGCTGGGGTCGGCGATCAACCGGCTGATCACCGAGCGGGGCTGGGAGACGCCGGCGGCCGTGGGCGGTGTGATGGGGCGCTGGCCGCAGATCGTCGGTGACGATCTGGCGAATCATTGTGTACCGCTGCGTTACGACGAGGATCCGGACGCGCGGGTGCTGACCGTGCAGTGCGATTCGACGGCGTGGGCGACGCAGCTGCGTCTGCTGGCTCCGCGGCTGGTGGCCCGGCTGAACGAGGATCTGGGGCAGGGGACGGTCCGGATGATCAAGGTGTTGGGGCCGGGAGGGCCGCGGCGCGGGTTCGGTCCGCTGCGGGCGCCGGGAAGTACGGGCCCCGGGGATACGTACGGCTGAGCCGCGCGTCCTGCTGTTCCCGCCGCTCGTGGGCGCGACGCTCACCGTGCGTAGGGGCTTCTCGGCGGCCGATGCCCGGGATTCCGCGGTTTCCGGCCGTGTCCGCGGGCCCGGCTCCGGTCCTGCGAAGCGGTCGTGGAGCACGGCCTTGGCACCTCGCTGAGCTGGGCTTTCGCTGTGTTCCGGCGGGTGCGCGGGGGGCGGGGCGGCCCGTTGTACGGGGGTGGCGGCCGGGCCGGGGGGCCGAGGCGTCCCTCACCGTAGTGGGAGGTTGACAGCCCGAAGCGCTCAATGCCCGCCAGGGCCTCTTGGGGCCCCTTCCTGAATATGGGGAGTCGTCAGCCGCTCATTCAGGGCGGCACATGCGGACTCAGGTACCGGCAAACCCCCATTCATGTCGGCGCTACCGGTAGACTGATGGACAATCCCGCTCCTGTGCGGGATTCGTCGATACAAGCCGAACGACGCAGCCGCTCCCGCCTGTCCGGAGAACGGCCTGTGCTGTGCCAGAAAGGGCGCTTCGTGGCCGATTCCGGCAACCCCAACGAGAACATTCCGTCCACAGCCGGTGAGCCGGGCGAGGTCACCGCCTCGTACGACGCCAGCGCGATCACCGTGCTGGAAGGGCTGGACGCGGTCCGCAAGCGACCTGGCATGTACATCGGCTCGACCGGTGAGCGCGGCCTGCACCACCTCGTGCAGGAGGTCGTCGACAACTCGGTCGACGAGGCGATGGCGGGCCACGCGGACACCATCGACGTCACGATCCTCGCCGACGGCGGGGTGCGTGTGATCGACAACGGCCGTGGCATCCCGGTCGGCATCGTGCCGTCCGAGGGCAAGCCCGCCGTCGAGGTCGTGCTGACCGTGCTGCACGCGGGCGGCAAGTTCGGCGGCGGCGGCTACGCCGTCTCCGGCGGTCTGCACGGCGTCGGTGTCTCCGTCGTCAACGCTCTGTCCACGCGGGTCTCCGTCGAGGTCAAGACGGACGGCTACCGCTGGACCCAGGACTACAAGCTCGGCGTCCCCACCGCCCCGCTGGCCAAGCACGAGGCCACCGAGGAGTCCGGGACGACGGTCACCTTCTGGGCCGACGGGGACATCTTCGAGACCACCGAGTACAGCTTCGAGACCCTCGCGCGCCGCTTCCAGGAGATGGCGTTCCTCAACAAGGGCCTCACCCTCAAGCTCACCGACGAGCGGGAGTCGGCGAAGGCGACGGCGGGCGCGGACAGCGCGGACGCGGTCGAGCCCGCCGAGGAGGAGGCCACCCGCTCGGTCACGTACCACTACGAAAACGGCATCGTCGATTTCGTGAAGTACCTCAACTCCCGCAAGGGCGATGTCATCCACCAGTCGGTGATCGACATCGAGGCCGAGGACAAGGAGCGTCTCCTCTCGGCCGAGATCGCCATGCAGTGGAACACGCAGTACACCGAGGGTGTCTACTCCTTCGCCAACGCGATCCACACGCATGAGGGCGGTACGCACGAGGAGGGCTTCCGGGCGGCGCTCACCTCCCTGGTCAACCGGTACGCGCGCGACAAGAAGCTGCTGCGCGAGAAGGACGACAACCTCACCGGTGAGGACGTCCGCGAGGGCCTGACGGCGATCATCTCGGTGAAGCTGGGCGAGCCGCAGTTCGAGGGCCAGACGAAGACCAAGCTGGGCAACACGGAGGCCAAGACCTTTGTGCAGAAGGTCGTCCACGAGCAGCTGACGGACTGGTTCGACCGGAACCCCAACGAGGCCGCCGACATCATCCGCAAGGGCATCGCCGCGTCGACCGCCCGGGTGGCGGCCCGCAAGGCCCGTGACCTGACGCGCCGCAAGGGGCTCCTGGAGAGCGCCTCGCTGCCGGGCAAGCTGAGCGACTGCCAGTCGAACGACCCCACCAAGTGCGAGATCTTCATCGTCGAGGGTGACTCCGCCGGCGGTTCGGCGAAGTCGGGCCGTAACCCGATGTACCAGGCCATCCTGCCGATCCGCGGCAAGATCCTGAACGTCGAGAAGGCCCGGATCGACAAGATCCTCCAGAACACCGAGGTCCAGGCGCTGATCTCCGCGTTCGGCACCGGGGTCCACGAGGACTTCGACATCGAGAAGCTCCGCTATCACAAGATCATTCTGATGGCGGACGCCGACGTCGACGGCCAGCACATCAACACCCTGCTGCTGACGTTCCTCTTCCGCTTCATGCGGCCGCTGGTCGAGGCGGGGCACGTCTACCTCTCGCGCCCGCCGCTCTACAAGATCAAGTGGGGCCGGGACGACTTCGAGTACGCGTACTCGGACCGTGAGCGGGACGCGCTCGTGAATCTGGGCAAGCAGAACGGCAAGCGGATCAAGGAAGACTCGATCCAGCGCTTCAAGGGTCTCGGCGAGATGAACGCCGAGGAGCTGCGCGTCACGACGATGGACGTCGACCACCGGGTGCTCGGCCAGGTCACGCTGGACGACGCGGCGCAGGCCGACGACCTCTTCTCGGTGCTGATGGGTGAGGACGTCGAGGCGCGGCGCTCGTTCATCCAGCGCAATGCCAAGGACGTCCGCTTCCTCGACATCTGAGTCGGCCGTACAAGCAAGCCGCAGCTCGAAAGGACTTTGACCAGCAATGGCCGACGAGAACACCCCTGTCACGCCCGAAGAGGAGCCCGCCGTCACAGGCGTGGGCATGCGTGTCGAGCCCGTGGGGCTCGAAACGGAGATGCAGCGCTCCTACCTCGACTACGCGATGTCCGTCATCGTCTCGCGTGCGCTCCCCGATGTGCGGGACGGTCTCAAGCCCGTCCACCGCCGGGTGCTGTACGCGATGTACGACGGCGGCTACCGCCCCGAGAAGGGCTTCTACAAGTGCGCCCGTGTCGTCGGTGACGTCATGGGTACGTACCACCCGCACGGCGACTCCTCGATCTATGACGCGCTGGTCCGCCTCGCGCAGCACTGGTCGATGCGCATGCCGCTGGTGGACTCCAACGGCAACTTCGGTTCTCCGGGCAACGACCCGGCCGCGGCCATGCGGTACACCGAGTGCAAGATGATGCCGCTGTCCATGGAGATGGTCCGGGACATCGACGAGGAGACCGTCGACTTCCAGGACAACTACGACGGCCGCAACCAGGAGCCGACGGTCCTGCCGGCGCGCTTCCCGAACCTGCTGGTCAACGGCTCCGCGGGTATCGCGGTCGGCATGGCGACCAACATCCCGCCGCACAACCTGCGCGAGGTCGCCGCCGGTGCGCAGTGGTACCTGGAGCACCCGGAGGCCTCGCACGAGGAGCTCCTGGACGCGCTGATCGAGCGGATCAAGGGCCCGGACTTCCCGACCGGGGCGCTCGTGGTGGGCCGCAAGGGCATCGAGGAGGCGTACCGCACCGGCCGTGGCTCGATCACGATGCGCGCGGTCGTCGCGGTCGAGGAGATCCAGAACCGGCAGTGCCTGGTCGTCACGGAGCTCCCGTACCAGACCAACCCCGACAACCTCGCGCAGAAGATCGCCGACCTGGTGAAGGACGGCAAGGTCGGCGGCATCGCGGACGTGCGGGACGAGACGTCCTCGCGTACGGGCCAGCGCCTGGTCGTCGTGCTCAAGCGTGACGCGGTCGCCAAGGTCGTACTGAACAACCTGTACAAGCACACCGACCTCCAGACGAACTTCGGCGCCAACATGCTGGCGCTCGTCGACGGAGTGCCGCGCACGCTGTCGATCGACGCGTTCATCCGCCACTGGGTGACGCACCAGATCGAGGTCATCGTCCGGCGTACGCGGTTCCGGCTGCGCAAGGCGGAGGAGCGGGCGCACATCCTGCGCGGCCTGCTCAAGGCGCTGAACGCCATCGACGAGGTCATCGCCCTCATCCGGCGCAGCCAGACGGTCGAGGTCGCCCGCGAGGGCCTGATGGGCCTGCTGGAGATCGACGAGATCCAGGCGAACGCGATCCTGGAGATGCAGCTGCGCCGGCTGGCCGCACTGGAGCACCAGAAGATCACGGCGGAGCACGACGAGCTCCAGGCGAAGATCGACGAGTACAACGCGATCCTCGTCTCGCCGGAGCGGCAGCGGCAGATCGTCAGCGAGGAGCTGGCGGCGATCGTCGAGAAGTTCGGCGACGACCGGCGTTCCGCGCTGGTTCCCTTCGACGGTGACATGTCCATCGAGGACCTGATCGCCGAGGAGGACATCGTCGTCACCATCACGCACGGTGGCTACATCAAGCGGACCAAGACCGAGGACTACCGCTCGCAGAAGCGCGGCGGCAAGGGTGTCCGCGGGACGAAGCTGAAGCAGGACGACATCGTCGACCACTTCTTCGTGTCGACGACGCACCACTGGCTGCTGTTCTTCACGAACAAGGGCCGTGTCTACCGGGCGAAGGCGTACGAGCTCCCGGATGCCGGCCGTGACGCGCGTGGGCAGCATGTCGCCAACCTGCTGGCCTTCCAGCCGGACGAGAAGATCGCCCAGATCCTCGCGGTCCGCGACTACGAGGCCGCGCCGTACCTGATCCTGGCGACGAAGGGCGGTCTGGTGAAGAAGACCGCGCTCAAGGACTACGACTCGCCGCGCTCCGGTGGTGTCATCGCGATCAACCTGCGGGAGACCGCGGACGGAAGCGACGACGAGCTGATCGGTGCGGAACTGGTGTCGGCCGAGGACGATCTGCTGCTCATCAGCAAGAAGGCCCAGTCGATCAGGTTCACCGCGACGGACGACGCGCTGCGCCCGATGGGCCGTGCGACCTCGGGTGTCAAGGGGATGAGTTTCCGCGAGGGCGACGAACTGCTCTCGATGAATGTCGTCCGGCCCGGTACTTTCGTGTTCACTGCAACCGACGGCGGGTACGCGAAGCGGACTCCCGTCGACGAGTACCGCGTCCAGGGCCGCGGCGGTCTGGGCATCAAGGCCGCCAAGATCGTGGAGGACCGGGGCTCGCTCGTCGGAGCGCTGGTGGTGGAGGAGACGGACGAGATCCTCGCCATCACACTCGGCGGTGGTGTGATTCGTACGCGAGTCAATGAAGTCAGGGAGACGGGCCGTGACACCATGGGCGTCCAACTGATCAATCTGGGCAAGCGTGATGCCGTCGTCGGCATCGCGCGCAACGCCGAGGCCGGTCGCGAGGCGGAAGAGGTCGATGGGACCGATGACGCCGAGGGCGAGACGGCCGGAGTGCACGCGGAAAGCGTGATCGAGGGCACTGTCGAGGGCACGGAGCCTTCGACCGGGGAGCACGAGGAGTAGAGCGTGAGTGGAGCCACGGGCGCCGGTTCGGCCGCTTCCGGAGCAGGAGCGAACGGTGCCCGTGGCCCTGCCACGGACTCCCAAGGGGGCACTGTGACGGACACTCGGGGGCCTCAGCCCCAGTACGAGGGTTACGCGACCGGGCCGTTGCCCGGCGAGCGTGAGCCCGCGGCGGGGCCGGCGGGGCCGTACCACCCGCCGCAGGCGTACCCGTCGCCCTCGGGCGGCACGCAGGGGGGCCAGCAGCGCGGTGGGACGCAGGGCGGCGCGCAGGCGACGCGTCTGCCGCGCACGGGGGCGCGGACCACTCCCCGTACCCGCAAGGCGCGGCTGCGGGTGGCGAAGGCCGACCCGTGGTCGGTGATGAAGGTCAGCTTCCTGCTCTCCATCGCCCTGGGCATCTGCACGGTGGTCGCGGCGGCGGTGCTGTGGATGGTCATGGACGCCATGGGCGTCTTCGAGACCGTGGGTGGCACGATCAGCGAGGCCACCGGTTCCAACGAGAGCAACGGCTTCGATCTCCAGTCATTCCTGTCGCTGCCGCGCGTCCTCATCTTCACCTCGGTCATCGCGGTGATCGATGTGGTTCTGGCCACCGCGCTGGCGACGCTGGGCGCGTTCATCTACAACTTGTCGGCCGGTTTCGTGGGTGGCGTCGAGCTCACTCTGGCCGAGGACGAGTAGCCCGCCGGGTATCGATTTTGGGACTGGCCCCGACGTGCGCTAATCTTCAGAAGTCAGCGCAGAGCGCGGCGGGGCTATAGCTCAGTTGGTTAGAGCGCATCCCTGATAAGGATGAGGCCACAGGTTCAAATCCTGTTAGCCCCACAGCAAGAAGTAGCAGTGAAGAAGGGCGTCTCCCCCAGGGGAGGCGCCCTTCTTCGTGTCCTGGTTCCCCTCAGGTCATGGGGTGCATATTGCGGGGACGTGCTCGGGGACGTACGACGAGCTGATGCTGCTTGCTCTTCTCCTGCGGTGCGGGGACGCCCGCGGTGTGCTGTCCGGCGCTGGCGCCGTCTCCCGTTCCGCCAGGAGGGAGGCGGGCCCGGTGAGTTGCGTCCCCGCGCCGGCGGTCCGTCGGGTCCGGTCCGTGGGCGCCGGTATGCCGTCTCCGGGGTGTGTGGGGGCATGGGAAAGGCCCCTGCCGGTGTGAACCGGACCAGGGGCCCTGGGGTGCGGGGGCGGCGGTGGGGTGCCGCGGTGGGATCAGGGTGGCGGCAGGGGCGAGTCGCCGGCCGGGGCCGTGTGGCCGGTGCGGGCCGCGTCCGCGGAGTGCAGGACGTCCGTGGTGTCGGCGGACAGGTGACGGGTGGCCGGTGAGGAGCCGTGCGCCTCGGCGCGGATGCGCTGCTTCATCGTGGGTGGCAGCGCCCTGTCACGCGGAAGGGTCCATCGCACCGACGGGGTGGTCGCGGTTGCCGCGGTCGCACCCGTGTGCTCCTGGTTCGTGATCGTCGGCTGCGCCGCCGCGGCGGGGGCGGTGACGAGGCCCATCGACGCGAGGATCGCGAAGAAGGCGGTGATGAAGGCGGTCCAGATGCTCTTGACCTTGAAGGCGCTCATGGCCCCTCGCTTTCAGGTGGTCCGGTTTGCTTACCTTTCTGATGATGTGGATCCGGCTCGCGATTTCGGGGACCGACGCCCCCGCTGCGCCGATCTTCAGATGAACACCACTCGTATGGTGCAACCGGTGCTGACGGGCTGTCCGTGCGTGGTCACGGGGTCCCGGCGGCGCCCGAATGATCCCTCCGGCCCGCCGCGGTGGGGTTCCGGGCAGGTCACCGATCGGTATCGGTCGGTGTGTATAGTCGGGCGGCAGAAGTCCCCTACGTCAAGGAAAGACGAGGTCGCGCGGTGAAGAAGCTTCTCCTGGTCGCACTGGCCGCCATCGGCGGGCTCCTCGTGTACCGCCAGATCCAGGCGGATCGCGCCGAGCAGGATCTGTGGACGGAGGCGACCGACTCCGTGCCCGCAGGTTCGGGTGTGTGAGACGGCACAGTCTGTTACGGGCCCCGGTCGCTGAGCGGCCGGGGCTTCGTGCCGTCCGGGGGGCTTCGCGCGAGGCCGCTCCGGCCCGGCTCCGGCTCTTCGCTTCCTCCCTTGCTCCCGCCGGTCCTCTCCCGCCGGTCCTCTGCCGCCGGCCCTCTCCTGCCGGTCCGTGCCCTCCGGGGCGGGGCTGTGCTGTTGCGTGACCGTGACGCCCATGCTCTTGAGTTCGCCTACGCAAATCACTAGCTTGCGAGAGCGAATGGTTCTGTCCGGTGGTGGCAGGATGGACCGGCATTGCGGCCGCTGCCGGAGCGGGCGCCCCGGTGGCAGCGGCCGGGGGCCTCGCGTCCGTACGCGGCCGTCGCGGAGCAGCCGATGCGGACGACGAGGGGAAGCGCGTGAAGAGGCAGCGCAAAAAGGGCCGGGTGACGCTGGCGGCGGCCGCGGCGATGTGCGCGGTGGCGGCGTTGCCGGGGCAGGCCCACGCAGCCGGAACTCCGTCGTACACGTTCGATCCCCGGGCGAGGACGATTCCGGGAGCCGCGGCCAACGCCGAGGCGTCCGTGCTGGACGCGGGCTCTGTGTACCGGAGCGCGATCAAGCCGGGCGAGAAGCTCTACTACCGCGTGAAGCTCGACGCGAAGTCGAACGCGTATGTCTCCGCCGTCGTGGTGCCGAAGCTTGGCGGCGCGGTCGCCTACGGGGACGGCATCACGGTCAGCATCCGGGACCTCAACGATTCGCGCTGCGGTTCCGAGGACGCGCGCTTCGGCTCGACGGAGTTTCCGCGTCCGATCGCCGCCTACGCGCACCGGACCATCGACAAGGAGAGCAGCACGTGCCAGGAGGCCGGCACGTACGACGTCCTGATCGAGCGTGAGAGCAAGTCGACGTCGAACCAGGGCTCCTGGGACCTGGAGCTCCGCTTCGCGCTGGAGCCGAAGCTGAAGAAGGGGTCGGCGATGCCGACCGAGGCGCCGGAGACCTGGCCGTCCACGTCACCGGCGCCGCCCGCGGGCGACGACCGGAAGCGCGCGGGCGGCGCGGGTTTCTACGACGCCACCGGCCTGGAGACGGGTACCTGGGTGGACTCGGTCGCGCCCGGACAGACGCGGTTCTACCAGGTGCCGGTGGACTGGGGGCAGCAGCTCTTCGTCTCCACCGCGCTCAGCAACAGCACGAGCGGCAAGGACGAGTTCATGGGCAACGCCCTCTCGCTCTCGCTGGAGAACCCGGCCCAGGGCCACGTCGCCGACGCGTACCTGTCGTATGCGGGGAAGTCGGCGACGGTGGCGCTGGACCCGGTGCCGCCGGTCGCCTACAACAACCGGTTCGACTACGGCTCCGAGGTCAGCGGCATGCGTTTCGCCGGCTGGTACTACCTGTCGGTGACCCTCAGCCCGAAGGTCGCGGAGGTGTACGGCGACAAGCCGATCCCGCTGACCACGACGGTCCAGGTGAAGAACGAGGCGAAGGAATCGCCGTACGACGGTGACGCCGGGATCTTCGAGGTCACCAAGAAGGACAAGGAGATGGCGAAGAGCGGGGACAGCGCTCCGCAGGCCGCCAGGAGCGACAAGATGCGACTCGTCGCCGCGGGCGGGATCGGCGCGGGCACCGTGCTGGTGCTCGGGCTCGGCGTGTGGACGCTGCTGGCCCGCCGCCGTCCGCAGCCTGCGGGCGGTACGCCGCCCGGCGGGAGCGGGCAGCAGCCGCCCTTCGGCGGTCCGCCGCCGCAGGCCTGGTAGCCCGCGGCGGCTCCGGACGGCCGGTCCGGACGGCCGGTCCGGACGGCCGGTCCAGGCCCGGATCAGCCTTGGCCCAGGCCTGGTTCAGGTCTGGTTCAGGTCTGGGAGAGGGCCCGGGGCGGGCACGGCTCAGGTCTGGGTCAGTGCCCAGATGCCGACCGCGAAACAGATCAGCGCCACCAGCAGGACCGGGACCGCCACCTTCGGGGGCGGTCCCGGTCGCGTCCGGCGCACGGGGGCACTGTGCGCTGCGGAAGCGGCGTGCGCGCCGGCAGCGGGGGCGGCCGGCGGGGAGGCCATTGCGCCGGGGTGCGAGGCGTGCGGCGCCTGCGGGTGCTGGGCGGTGTAGGCGCGGGTGGCCGCCGGATCGTGCGGTACGGCGGACGTGGGGGCCTGGGAGAGGTCCGGGGCACCGGTGGCGTACGGGGGAGCTGCGTGCGATGCGTGCGCCTGGTGCGGAGCGGGGGGCGCGGGCGTCTGCGCCGGGTGCGGCAGCGGGGAGGGCTGCGGTGTGTGCGCGGTGGCGGGTTGCTGAGGGGGCGGCGCCAGGTGGAAGCTGCCCGTCTCCGACATCGACACGGGCTGCTGGGGGGTCGGCTGCTGTGTGTACGGGCCCTGCGGGTACGGCTGCTGGACGGAGGCCTGTTGCGCGGAGGCCTCCTGTGCGGCCTGGGAGGCCTGTTGCGGCAGTTGACCGGCGTGGGGGCCCGGCGGCGCCTGTCCGGGCGCCTGGAGGCCCGTTACGGGCCCGTCGGGGCCAAATCCGGAGGGCAGTGGTCCGATCTGGTCGAAAACTTCCACCGGTTCGTCGTCCGGACCCGGTTCGGGCAGCATCTCGACCGCTGCCGTCAGGGCCTTGCGCGCCCCGGTCGCGGTGCGGAAGCGGGACTGCGGGTCGGGCTGGAGGAGTCCCGCGAGAACCTGCCACAGCGGTTCCGGGATGCCCTGCGGGGCGCCCGGGGTGCCGTGAGTGGCGAAGTGCTCGACGAGTGCCTGGGAGTCGGGCTTCTGGCCCTGGAGCAGATACAGCGCGACGAGACCGACGGCGAACAGGTCGGCCGGGAAGTCGGGCTCCGCGCCCATCATCTGCTCGGGTGCGAAGTAACCGGGCGTGCCCACGACGTAGTTGGTCTCTGTCAGACGGGGTTCGCCCTTGCGCATGGAGATGCCGAAGTCGGAGAGCCGCAGATGCGGACGGCCCGTTCCGGTGGCCTCCATCAGGATGTTGGCCGGTTTGATGTCCCGGTGCACCACGCCTTCCGCGTGCACCGTGGAGAGTCCGGACAGCAGCTGGTCGAGCAGGAGACAGACGAAGCGCGGCGGCAACGGTCCGTAGTCGCCTATGACATGGGCCAGCGAACCGCCGCTGACCAGATCCATGGTGAACAGGACCTTGTCGTCGTCGGCGGCCCAACTGGCGGGAGCCAGCACATGGGGGTGCTCGATGCGCAGCGCCTGCTCGCGTACGAAGCGCAGCAGCGTGTGCGCGTCGCTCTGCTGAAGGACCTTGGCGGCCACGTAGCGGCGGCGCCGGTGGTCCCAGGCCCGCCACACCGCGCCGACCCCACCACGTCCGATCGGATCGATCAGCTCGTACCGACCAGCGAAGACCTCACCCATTGCGCTGCGCCCGCTCCCCGTTCCGGTTCCTGTTTCGGCGTATCTGATCCGGCTTCCCGCTCCGGTGTTTCCCGATCCGGCGTTCCCCGCCGCGTTCCGTGCACCCCGACGCCCCGGGGCCGCCGCCGGTTCCAGGGCCATCCGTCCGGAGCGAGGCCCTGGTTCCGGTTCCGTTTCCGCTAGCTCTGGTGTCCTTCGTAGTGGGCGACCGCGTCGGCGGTGCGCCCGGCTCCGTACACCCTGAGGAACTCTGCCAGCTCCGGGTGGGTCGGGGCGAGGGAGTCCGCGGCATCGATGATGTCGCCGGCCGCGGCCACCGACCTCAGCAGTGACTGGATCTCGCGCACCACGCGGCGGACGGTGGGGGCTCCGCCCGTGGTCGTGGTCTGCCCGGTGTTGGTCAGGACCGAGCCGCCCTGGGACTTCTTGATCTCTTCCATCCGGTCGGTGGCCTCGCCCGCGCTGACGCTGCCGTCCGCGACCTGGCTGGCCAGCTCCTGAAGGGCCTGGACGCGCTGCACGACCGCGGGGTTGCCGATCTTGGCCCGCTGGCCGCTCATCAGCTGGGACAGCATGGGCGCCGACAGCCCGAGCACCGCGGCGAGCCGGGCCTGATTCAGGCCGAGATCATCGATCAGCCGGCGGAAGAGCGCGCCGAGCGGCTCTCCGTACCAACTGCGCTGAAGCTCTCTGGCTCTTGCCGTTGCCTCTTGCTGCGCTGCGTCCATGGCGTCTCCCCTTCGCTGCGGCTTCGCTGCTGCGAACCTCGTCGTGCATCTTACGGAGAGTGGTCGCCCACCGGGAGTCCCAATCCTTTTGCAGGATTCGGGGGGACACCCGGTACTCTGGTCTGCGACGGCAGTCGTGACCCGGACGTGTTCGGCGTTGTTCGAGCGTGCTGTTTTCCGGGGCCTTAGCTCAGTTGGTAGAGCGCTGCCTTTGCAAGGCAGATGTCAGGAGTTCGAATCTCCTAGGCTCCACTCGTGTTCTTGCAGGTCAGCGGCCTCCTCGCCCGGTTCGGGTGAGGAGGCCGCTGGCGTCCGGCACGTATATGGCACACATCAGGTAGCGCCCCGCTACAAGGCGGGCGGCAGACTCGGTCGCCGCCCTGGTTCGCCTACCGATGCCAACGCCAATTCGGCCAGGCGGCGACGCGACCTCGACGGCGGGCGTTGCGCAGGCTCGTCGACATGCCGCGCGGGATCGCGGCGATCCCGTTCCCGGTTGTCGGCGATCTCCGCTGGGGAGTAGCGCCGACGCCATTGCATTTGGCCCTTGTGGATCAGTAGTGCGACTGGCACGGAAGCCCTCGGTCGCCGACCGACGGGGTCATGGTGACGTTCTCGCCGTCGTAGGTCGGCGTAGGCGAGGGCGGCTTGTTGTGAGGCGCGGGTGTCGTGGCTGTGGCCGAGGTAGTGGCCGTGGGTGGCTGAGACGTTGACGAAGAGATACAGCGGCTGCCGCCCGTCGTTCTGTTCGGCGATCTTCGGGGCGTGGTCGACCTGGTGGCGGGTGGAGTCGGGTTCCGGGGAGCAGAACTCGGGTCGCCGGTGGTCCTCGTCGGAGAGGTCGGGCAAGAGGGAGCCGGGCGGGGTCTCGCGGGAGGCGCGCACCGGGCAGGTGCCGCACTGGCCGACGTGGTGGCGGCCGAGATCACGGTGGATGACGTCGATCTCGATGCCGTCGACCCGGAAGACCTTGCGTCCCTGCCCGAAGCCGACGACTTCGGTGTGCTCGTCGCTGATGAGAGTCCGCAGGTGCGCGATGATGTCGTCCGCCGGTACCGCTGAGGCGGCGTGTCCCTCGTTGAAGTCCGTGCCGACCAGTTCGATGAACTGCACGTGCAGCCGGCGCGCCAGCGCGTAGTCCAGGATCTGCCGGACCGCCTGAGCGTTCTCCTTCTGCGGGAGCGTGTTCAACTCGACCCGTTCGAAGATCTGGCGGGAGACCTCGATGCCGTCCAGGACCGTGTCGATCCCGATGCGGTCGCCCTCAGCGAGGCGTCGGAGAAGTGGTGCAGCGAGACCTTGACCTTGTCCAAGTGCGTCCTGGCCAGCCAGGAGCGGTGGGTGCGGACCCGGGTCCCGTTCGTGATCAGCGTGTACGAGGCATCCGCCACGAACAGCCGCTGCAACTTTGCCCACGCCACACCCTCGTCCTTCAACGACGGCGCTTCCACGATGCTCGACGACGACACGGGCTTCCGCTGCTGCACATCGGAGACCACTCCGCACGGGCGGCCGTCGCCTGGGCTGGAAGACGACCACACGCGGGATCGGCGGGCGGATATTCGTGCGGGACGGCCGGCAGCCACTGGAGGCCGTGCGGGAGCCGGCCGAGAGGCGGACTACGGATGCGATCGATTTTGGGAGGCGGTTACGACTGGTGCGGAGGTGGGCTGAGGGCGTACAGGTGTCCGTCGGCTGAGGACACCAGCGCGCAATCGCCGGTGACTGCGGTCGCGCCCGACGTGACTGGGCCGCCGGTGCGGAACAGGCCCACGGGGCGGCCGGTTGACGAGACGAACCGTACGGAGCCGTCGCTGCAGCCGACGACGATCGTCCCGTCCGCGAGCCGGCTGCTCGCTCCCCGTGCCCGTCGTCCGATCGGGGCTACCCAGGCCAGACGGCCGGAGCCGCGTTCCACTGCGAAGAGGTGCCCATCTCCTGCGACGTGGACGTACTCGTTGGAAGCCAGTGGTGTCGTGTAGAGGCAACGTCCGAGCCTGCGCTGCCACCGGATGGCGCCGTTGGCCACGTCCAGGGCCGTGAGTACACCGCCGAAGTCGGCGCAGTAACAGGTATCTGTGTCGTCAACGACGAGGTCGGCTTTGACCGGTGCGTCGAATGCGCGATGCCACAGGGGCTGCTGACCGCCCGCGGTGGGGAAGGCGGTGACCGTTCCAGAGTTGTCTGCGGCCAGGAGGGCAGTGATGGCCGCCGCCGGTCGTGCGTGGGCGTACCCGGAAAGAGACCGGCGCCATGACACGGCGCCGTCGCGGGCGCGCACTCGTAGGAGGAGTCCAGCCCGGGGCAGGTGCGTTGCGGGGACGACGATGTTTCCCACCCCGTCGTCCGCCAGTCCTGATCCGATGCGGTCAGCGCACCGGGTCGACCACCGTAGGTGCCCCGTGACGCGGTCGAAGCAGCGCAGTACTCCGTCGTCACTGCCGATGACGACGCCGTACGGGGTGAACAAGGGTGTGCAGTGGGTGGGCGAAGGTGCGTCCGGGTCGCCGAGCGGAGCGCGCCAGCGGAGGGCACCGAAGAGATCGACGGCATGCAACTGCCCCTGGTTCGAGCCGAAGACGACGAGATCCCCGTCATAGGCCGGGCGTGAGAACGGGACATCGTCCCTGACGTTGACGCCTCCGAGCCGCCACCGCTCCTGCACGGTGCCGGCCTCTTCCCCACTCTCGGCGATCCCCAGCTCGCTGAGGTGGAACACAGAACGCCGTGGCACGTTCTTGTGCGCACCATGATCCCGGGCGATGCTGTCGAACGTGACGAGCGTGACAACGACGACAGGCCGAAGGCCGTACTTCGAGAGGGTCTCGATGACCCAGTCCGCTGTGGCCCCGCTGTTTTCGAGGTCGTCCACCACTGCGACTGCAGATCCGGGTGACGGCAGTGACCCTTCTAGCTGTCGTCGTCTGCCGTGTTCTTTCGGGCGATCGCGCACGAGGATCCCGTCCAAGGGGTATCCGTTCCGTGCCGCCTCCAGCACAAGGGCCCCTACGAGCGGGCCTCCGGACAGGCCCGTACCGACGACCGCCCGAGGCCGGAACGGGGCCAGCAGCCCGTACATCAGACGGCTCACGGCGGGCAGAGCATCGGCGGCCAGGGCGACCTCACGGCAGTCGAGGATCCAGCCGTAGGGCCGACCGTTCGCACGGCATCCCTCACCGGGATGGAAGGCGCGGCTGATCAGGGCCTTGCGGAGCGTGGCCAGGTCCTCCCGAATACCTTGCGGAGCTGAGGCGTTGCCGCTGCCGCTCACCGTCCGCCTGCCTTATTCAGGGAGTCTCTCAGGGAGGTCCTCGGCGAGGTCCCCGCCGCCGCCGTCTCCGCCGCCGTCTCCGCCGTCCCCGCCGTCTCCGCCGCCGTCTCCGCCGCCGTCCCCGCCGTCTCCGCCGCCGTCTCCGCCGTCTCCGCCGCCGTCTCCGCCGTCTCCGCCGCCGTCTCCGCCGTCCCCGCCGTCTCCGCCGCCGTCTCCGCCGCCGTCCCCGCCGTCTCCGCCGCCGTCCCCGCCGTCTCCGCCGTCTCCGCCGCCGTCCCCGCCGTCCCCGCCGCCGCCTCCACCAGAGACATTTGTTGTGGTGTCTTGGATGACGTTGCCATTGGCATCGGTGACCGTGACATGCGACGTGCCATTGCCGTCTTCGTCGGTCGTGTGGGATCAGCCACGACCGGTTCGTGACACATTGGCGCCCGGTTGAGGTCACACTCGTGGTGGTCGGACGCTGGCCTCGCTGTACGCCAATAGTGGCCCCTGGAGTGGGCGGTGTGAGCGATCTTTCCGATCCCGAAGCCGACTCTCGATGACTTCTCAAGCTCATTCCGGAGGTGATATCCGAGGCTGAAGCGGACTCGGAACTCGTCACCATCGGCGAGCGTTACTGGGCTCTGGCCGACTTTTGATCCACAGATCGGCTCACCCGTGTGATGCGAGCAGGTCAAGGAGCCTTTTCCGAGCTGTCGGTGCTGACCCCGAGTTGGATATGCCTGCGCAACGACGAAGCTCCCGGTAGACGGGTTCTCGATCAAGATCACCCGTGTCTGCCAGGAGCTTCGCGTGCTTGTCCACCCGTCCTCAATTGATCTGTCCAGCCGTACCTTGCGTTCCTGACCGGGCGACCGGCAGCCGGGCGGCAGGAGATCGGGACGCGTTGGCGGCGGCTTCCCGCCTCACGGCAGGCCCTGCCCGCCCTGGCGCACCTGCTGTGCGGTGACACCTACGCCCAGCCGGCCGCCGGGTTCGCCATCGGGATCGCGGCTGTCCACCGCTGCATACGTGAAGCCGTCGAGGCCCTGGCCACCATCGCCCCGTCCCTGGCCGATGCGATGCGGACGGTCCGGGAGAAGGCGTCCGTCATCCCCGACGGCACCCTGCCGCCGATCGACCGCATTGCCGCCGACACCCCCTGTTACTCCGGGAAGCACAAGCGTCACGGCAGGAACGTGCGGGTCCTCACCGATGCGTTCGGGCGGCTGCTCCAGGCCTCGCCGGCTATGCCCGGCCCGACTCACGACCTGACCGCCGTGCGACAGCACGGGATCACCGAAGCCATGGCCGAAGCAGGGCTCAGATGCTGGGCGGACAAGGCGTATCAAGGCGCCGGCGGCCCCGTCCGCGTACCGTTCCGGGGCCGACGCCTCAAGCGGTGGAAGCGCCGCCACAACAGCAGCCACGCGAAGATCCGCTGCCTCGGCGGTCAGGCCATGGCCACCCTCAAAGGTGGCGGCTCCTGCGGAAGCTCCGCTGCAAGCACCAACCGCATCACCGACGTTGCGAAGGCCGTCCTCGTCCCTCACCTCGCATCAACGTGAGGTCGGAGAAAGCTCACTCTTTAGGTTTAACGGGAGCGTCACCTCCGGGCGCCAACAGGGCTTCTGCGGAGGCTTGTTGAGGGTCGCCGGAGTTGGCCGGAGTTGGTGCGGCGGAAGCCGGACGGCAGGGAAGAGTCATCCTGCAGGAAGCGAGGAAGGTGACCTGGTGCCTCATGTGCGGGCGGCCGCCGGCGCTGAGCATCGGTCGGGATGGGGATGGTGAGAAATGGCAGAAGGCAGCGGGACCCCATTGCCGGACGACGGGACCGGCGCTCCGGCAGGGGACGCGGACGAGGGCAGCACGGGGAGTACGACGAGCGCGGGGAACACAGGGGTCCCGGCGGGTGCGGGGAGCGCGGGAGGCCCAGGTGGCTCCGGGCGTGCGGGGGGCGCGGGTGGCGGCGCTCCTGAGCCCGGCGGGGGCACCGGAGGCGCGGGCGGGGACGGTGACGGTGCGGCTGTCGGCCGCGCGGGGGCGTGGATACGGCGCCACGGTCCCTCGACGCTCGTCGGGTCGGTTCTGGTCGCCGTCGTGGGCGCGGCGGTGACGGTGGGCCTGACCGCGCTGCTCGGGGACGGCAGCGGCGGCGGGGACGCCGGCGGTGCGCCGGGCTCGCCGACGGCATCCGTGCAGACCACGGCGGCGGCCGACCCGAAGTCCCCGCCCAGCTGTTCGGGTGAGGGATGCACGGGGCTCGACCCCAAGACCACCGGCTGCGGCGACAGCGGGAAGACGGTGGCGTCCCAGTTCGCGGGCACCATGCACCTGGAGATCCGCTACAGCCAGGGCTGCCGGACCGTGTGGGGCAAGCTGACCGGGGCGGAGGTCGGCGACACCGTCGAGATCCAGACATCGCCCACGCTCCGCCAGACCGCCAAGGTGCGGACCGGCCACACCCAGTACACGCTGATGCTTCCCGCTCCGAAGGAGTTCACCGCGCAGGCGACCGCTGTCGCGGTCAACGGGACGGTCGTACGGGAGGTCCCGAAGGGGCACATCCTGAGTGCCGGGGCCGACAGCACGGATCTGCCCGCCGGGGAAGCGGCGAAGAAGCCGGAGACCGAGGAAGCGGCGAAGAAGCCGGAGGCCGGGGCGGGGACGGGCCGGGCTTCGTGACCCGCGCTGCCCCCGCCCCCCGGGGGGGCAGGGGCACCGGAAGGCGGCGGCCGGGTCAGTGCCGGTCGTCCAGGCCGTTGTTCTCCCCGTCGCCCGACTCGGCGTCGGCCTGCTTGGCCTGGACCTCGGGGTCGAGCACCGTACGGCCGCTGCCGTCGACCGAGGTCAGCGGGTTGCGCTCGTCGGACACCTCGGTGGGAGCGGGGGGCTCGACCAGCCAGTCCGGGTTGGCCTGCTTGTCCCACCACCGCCAGGCGACGTACGCGCCGCCCGCCACGATGCCGAGCACGGCGACGCTCTTGGCCAGCCGGCCGGCCCTGGCCCGCCGCTCGTGCTTCCTGACCAGCTTCTGGATCTCCTTCGCCGTGACCTGTCCGCGCAGGGCGGCCAGCGCCGCCGTGCCGCGGGCGGTGGCCTCCTCGGCCATGGGCTGGGCCACGGCCACCGCGTGCTCCACGCGGGGCACGGTGTAGTCGGCGGCGCTCCGGGCGGCCCGGCGGGTGCGGTGCGCGGCACGGTGCGCGGCCTCGTCGACCTTGGGCGGCACATGGGTCAGGGCCTGCTCGATGTGCGGTGCGAGATGGGACGCGTACTGGGCACGGGCCTGGTGGGCCGCCTTCGTCACCTTGGGCGCGAGCCGTGCGCGCGCCTCCGAGGCATAGTGCGCGGCCTGTTCCCTGGCCGTGTCGGCATAAGGCGCCACCACTTCCGCGGCGTGCTGCGCGCTGTCCTTCGCCGAGTAGGTTGCGGCGCGCACGCGGTCAATGCGGGTCACGGGATCCTCCTCCTTGGTGGCGGGTAGGTACTCCGCCTTTCCGCCCAATTCGAAATCATGCCTCTCAGGGTCCTGAGCGGCATGCGGGGCAGGCATCCGGGTCATGAACGCCTTCTTCGGGGCAATGCGGTGCAAGCGGAGCGTTCCGACGACAATGCCACGGATCGGCGGCGGGCGCGTGGCTTCGGCGGGCACTCGGCCGCAGTTGTCCCGGCCGGGACCGCCGGACCCGGCGGGGCGCCGCAGGACTCGCGCGGGCGCCGCTCCCGGGCGCTGACGGCACGCCGCCGGGGGTGGTCCGTGCGAGGATCGGTGCACGCCAGTGAAGACTTACGGAAGGCAGATCGTGGCCGAGCAGCTTTACGCCACCTTGAAGACCAGCCAGGGCGACATCGAAATCCGGCTTCTGCCGAACCACGCGCCCAAGACGGTCAGGAACTTCGTCGAGCTCGCCAAGGGTGAGCGCGAGTGGACCCACCCCGCGACCGGGAAGAAGTCCACGGACAAGCTGTACGACGGCACCGTCTTCCACCGGGTGATCAGCGGCTTCATGATTCAGGGCGGCGACCCGCTGGGGAACGGCACCGGTGGTCCGGGCTACGAGTTCGCCGACGAGTTCCACCCGGAGCTGGCCTTCACCAAGCCGTACCTGCTGGCGATGGCCAACGCGGGTCCGGGGACGAACGGCTCGCAGTTCTTCCTCACCGTGTCGCCCACCGCGTGGCTGACCGGCAAGCACACCATCTTCGGTGAGGTCTCCAACGAGGCCGGCAAGAAGGTCGTGGACGCCATCGCGGCGACCCGGACCAACCCGCGCACCGACCGCCCGGTGGAGGACGTCGTGATCGAGTCGGTCGTCGTCGAGAGCCGCTGACGGTCCGCGCGGAACGCCCGCCCGTACGCCGGAGGCGGCCGACGGTCCACGAGGGCCGCTGACGGTCCGCCCCGGAGGGAACCAACCGCCCTGCCCGTCCGTACTGTTACATAGCGGACGTGCAGGGCGGCGGCGTGTGCGCCACCGCCACGACGAGGACCGAGAGGCAGGCCAGGACCGATGGACCAGCAGCCGGCAGACCAGATGCCGTCCGGGGACGGCGGCGGTACGCCGACCTGCTACCGCCACCCGGACCGGGGGACCGGTATCCGCTGCACGCGCTGCGAGCGCCCGATCTGCACCGAGTGCATGATCAGCGCTTCCGTCGGCTTCCAGTGCCCGGACTGCGTACGGCAGGGCACCGGCACCGGACACCACCCGGCCGCCAGCCGGCCGCGCACGCTCGCGGGCGGCAGGGTCGCGGCCGACCCGCGGCTGATCACCAAGATCCTGCTCGGCATCAACCTCGCGGTGTTCCTCGCGGTCTGGGTCACCGGGCGTGACCAGTCCTGGCTGGCCGACGATCTGATGCTGCTGGGCCGGGCCTGGGACCCCACCCCGCCGCCGGGCAGTATCGAAGGTGTCGCCGAGGGCCAGTGGTACCGGCTGGTGACGTCGATGTTCCTGCATCAGGAAGTGATGCACATCGCCTTCAACATGCTGGGGCTGTGGTGGCTCGGCGGTCCGCTGGAGGCCGCGCTCGGCCGCGCCCGCTACCTCTCGCTCTATCTGCTGTCCGGACTCGCCGGAAGCGCCCTGACGTACTGGATCGCCGCGCCGAACCAGGGCTCGCTCGGGGCCTCCGGTGCGATCTTCGGGCTGCTGGGTGCCACCGCCGTCATGATGCGCCGGATGAACTACGACATGCGGCCGGTTCTCGTGCTGCTCGCGCTGAACCTGCTCTTCACGTTCACCTGGGGCGGTATCGCCTGGGAGGCGCATGTCGGTGGTCTGATCGCGGGCACAGTGATCGCGATCGGCATGGTGCACGCCCCGCGCGAGCGCCGTACGGCCGTGCAGTACGGGACCTGTGCGCTGGTGCTGGTGGCGGTCCTCGGGATCGTCCTCGCCAGGACCGCATCGCTCACCTGACCGGTTTTCCGGCCCCCGTCCGCAAAGTTGTCCACAGTGTGCACAGGATCTTGTGCACGGCAAGGGGAACACGTGTTCCCGTTGTCGCTGAGTAGGGTCTTTCCCGCAGAAACAAGGGGTGCAGCCTCCCTCGAAGAGGGAGGCTGCAGTCACATCGGCGTCAACTTCGGTGGAAGTTATCCACAGATCGTCTGACCTTTTCCCCTGCCTGTGGATAACTCTGTGGGTAACTTCAGGGCAGGGCTTGCGCTACTTCCACTGAGTGGATACGCCGAAGCCGCCGGCGATGAAGCCGAAGCCCACGACGATGTTCCAGTTGCCCAGGGCGTCGATCGGGAGCTCGCCGTCGGTCACGTAGAAGATCACGATCCAGACCAGCCCGATCAGGAAGAGGGCCAGCATCACCGGCGCCACCCAACTGCGGTTGGTCAGCTTTATGTTGGTTGCCTGCTTCGCCGACGGCGGCGTGAAGTCGGCCTTCTTGCGGATACGTGACTTCGGCACGAGGAACTCTCCTGTCGATGCGCTGCGTGACCGCGCAGGGATCGGTGGCTGGCGCCGGGGCGAGGCGCGAGGGGGAATGCTGCCTCCCCCGGGCGTCCGTTAGCGTAGTGCTTCCATGGCGCCTGAGGAGATAAGGGTACGTTGAGCAATTCTGCCGACTCTCCCGACGGCCCGGTCGGGCACACCTCCAAGTGGCCGGTCCGGGGGCTCACCGCTGCCGTCTTCGCCCTGGCCGGACTGATCTTCGTCACCAGTGCCAACACGGCCAAGGGCACCAACATCCGCAGTGACTCCTCCCTGCTCAAGCTCTCCGACCTGATCAAGGAGCGCAGCGAGAACAACGCCGGGCTCAACGAGTCGACGGCGGCCCTGCGCGCGGACATCGACGCCCTCGCCCAGCGCGACGACGGCAGCACCAGGGCCGAGGACGCCAAGCTGAAGGCCCTGGAGAAGGCGGCCGGCACCACGAAGATCACCGGCGGAGCCGTCAGCGTGACGCTGAACGACGCGCCGCCCGACGCCACCGCCAACCCCGGCTACCCCGATCCCCAGCCCAATGACCTGGTCATCCACCAGCAGGACCTCCAGGCCGTCGTCAACGCGCTGTGGCAGGGCGGGGCCCGCGGCATCCAGGTCATGGACCAGCGGCTGATCTCCACCAGCGCCGTCCGCTGCGTGGGCAACACCCTGATCCTCCAGGGCCGGGTCTACTCCCCGCCGTACAAGGTCACCGCGGTCGGCGACCCGGGCAGGCTCCGGCAGGCGCTGAACGACTCCACGGCGATCCAGAACTACCAGCTGTACGTGAAGGCGTACGGACTCGGCTGGAAAGTGGAGGAGAACGGGGCGGTGACTCTTCCCGGTTACTCGGGCACAGTGGATCTCCACTACGCGCAGCCTGTGGAGTAAGCCCCGGGGAGGCCGGCCGGTGACGGTACGAGTGATCGTCAGGACCTTCAGCGAACTCTGTATCACCGTAGGCACCTTGATCGTGCTCTTTGTGGCCTATGTGCTGTTCTGGACCGGAGTGAAAGCCGCCGACGCGGCCGAGGGGCAGATCGACACCCTCCAGAACCGGTGGGCGCAGGGGGCCGTGCCCGGCCCCGCGCCCGGCCCCGACGCTCCGGCCGACCCCGATGCCCCCGCCGCCCCGGCCGCTCCCGCCCCGGAGGCGTACCGCGGCGGGAAGCCCTTCGCGATGATGTACATCCCCCGCTTCGGCTCGGGCTGGGAGTGGCCGGTCCTGGAGAACACCGAGGTCAGGACGTTGCAGAAGGGCCTCGGGCACTACAGAGGGACCGCCCGCCTCGGCGGCACGGGCAACTTCGCGGTGGCCGGGCACCGCCGGACGTACGGGGACCCGTTCAAGGACTTCCCGAAACTGCGCACCGGTGACGCCGTGCTGCTGACGGACGGGACGACCTGGTTCACGTACCGCATCGCTTCCCGGCCCTACCGGACCGTGCCCGGCGACACCGCCGTCATCGACCCCGTCCCGCGGAAATCGGGTTTCGACGGGCCGGGGCGCTATCTGACGCTGACCACCTGCGAGCCCGAGTGGGGCAGCAGCCACCGGCTGATCGCCTGGGCGCATCTGGATGCCACCCGGCCGGTGACGGACGGCAGACCACCGGCTTTCCACAGCTGACCCACGCTCCGGCCCCGGCCCTTTAGTCTGGTGGCGTACCGAATGGAGGGGTCGGCGTGTACGGATGGATCTGGCGGCATCTGCCGGGCAACGCGTGGGTGCGGGGTGTCATCTCGCTCGTGCTGCTCCTCGCGGTCGTCTACGCGCTTTTCCAGTACGTCTTCCCGTGGGCGGAGCCGCTGCTTCCGTTCGGTGATGTGACGGTCGACGGCGAAGGCACCAGTGGAGCGGGGACCGGTCGGTGAGCGCACGCATTCTTGTCGTGGACAACTACGACAGCTTTGTCTTCAACCTCGTCCAGTACCTCTACCAGCTCGGTGCGGAGTGCGAGGTGCTGCGCAACGACGAGGTGACGACGGCACACGCCCAGGACGGCTTCGACGGCGTCCTGCTCTCGCCGGGCCCCGGCACCCCCGAGCACGCGGGTGTCTGTGTCGAGATGGTGCGGCACTGCGCGGACACCGGAGTTCCGGTCTTCGGCGTCTGCCTCGGGATGCAGTCGATGGCGGTCGCGTACGGCGGTGTCGTGAACCGCGCTCCGGAGCTGCTGCACGGCAAGACCTCCCCCGTGACCCATGAGGGCAAGGGAGTGTTCGCGGGGCTGCCGTCACCGTTCACCGCGACGCGCTACCACTCGCTGGCCGCCGAACCGGGCACGCTGCCACCCGAGCTGGAGGTCACCGCCCGCACGGCGGACGGCATCATCATGGGGCTGCGCCATCGCGAACTGGCGGTGGAGGGCGTGCAGTTCCACCCCGAGTCGGTGCTCACCGAGCACGGTCACCTGATGCTCGCCAACTGGCTGGAGCAGTGCGGTGACGCGGGAGCCGTCGCGAGGTCGGAAGGGCTCGCGCCGGTGGTGGGCAAGGCCGCCGCGTGACTCCCCTCCGCCCCGAACCCGATGCCGGGCAGGAGGACCCGTACGCGCAGGGAGCGCACGGGACCGACGGCGCGTTCGAGGCGGCGGTGGAACAGCTCGCGGACCCGCTGAACGATCCGCTGCCGGGTCAGCATGCCTCGCCGTGGTTCCGGGCGGACAACATCCCGGCCCAGCAGGCCCAGCAGGCCCAGCAGGCCCAGCAGGCCCGGCAGGAACAGCCGGATCTGCGGGCGCCGCACGGGTCTGCGCCACAGGGGGTGTCCCAGGGGCCTCAGAGGCCTCAGGAGGCCCCGGTCGAGTGGTACGACCCCGAGGGCTACCAACGGGACCGGTACGGGCAGCAGGAGCCGCCCGCCCGCACTCCCGCCGCCACGCCCGCTTCCGCAGCCGCCCCCGGGCCCGTTCACGCCCCCGCAGGGCCGGTTCACGCCCCTGCGCCCGGCCCTGTGGCCGCACCCGTGCCGCATCTGCCCCCGGCGGACGACGAGACCGTCGGGCTGCGGACCGCGGACACCCGGCGCCCGCGCGAAGCCGACGAGGCCGGGGGCGGGCGGGGGGCGGTGCCGGATCCGGACGCCGTACCGGCCTCCGGATCCACGCCCCTGCCGTCCGAACCCCGTACCGGAGGGCGCGCCGAGCGCCGCAAGGCCGCGAAGGGCCGTGGCAGGCGCCGTCCGGTACCGCAGCCCGGACCGGAAGCGGAGGCGGGCGACCCGGCCGTGCCGGCGGTTCCCCTGACACGGATGGAGGCGCGGCGCGCGGCGCGTGCGGCCAAGGACAGCCCGGCGGTCGTCGCCAGCCGGGTCGTGGGCGAGATGTTCATCTCGCTGGGTGTGCTGATGCTGCTGTTCGTCACGTATCAGCTGTGGTGGACCAACATCCGTGCCGACCAGATAGCCGGCAAGGAGACGCACAAGATCCAGGACGACTGGGCCAACGGGGCACGCAAGCCCGGGGTGTTCGAGCCGGGCCAGGGCTTCGCGATCATGCACATCCCGAAGCTCGACGTGGTCGCGCCGATCGCCGAGGGCATCAGCAAGGAGAAGGTCCTCGACCGCGGCATGATCGGCCACTACGGCGAGGGCAAGCTGAAGACCGCGATGCCTTCGGACAAGCAGGGCAACTTCTCGGTGGCGGGTCACCGCAACACACACGGAGAACCTTTCCGGTACATCAACAAGCTGCAGCCCGGTGACCCGATCGTGGTCGAGACGCAGGAGGCGTACTACACGTACGAGATGGCCAGCGTCCTTCCCCAGACCTCGCCGTCCAATGTCGCGGTGATCGGTCCGGTGCCGCCCGGTTCGGGCTTCACCAAGTCGGGCCGGTACATCACCCTCACCACGTGTACACCGGAATTCACGAGTACGTACCGTTTGATCGTCTGGGGCAAGATGGTCGACGAACGGCCGCGCAGCAAGGGAAAGCCCGACGCTCTGGTGGGCTGAACATCATCACGACAGGGACGGGTGCGGTGGCAGCGAGGACCGAGCACGAAGAGCGGACGGACGAGCCCGCGCCCCCGGTACGGAGCAGGAGCCGGCATCCCGTCGCGACGGCCATCAGCGTCTTCGGTGAACTGCTGATCACCGCGGGGCTGGTGCTCGGCCTCTTCGTCATCTACTCGCTGTGGTGGACGAACGTGCTCGCCGACCGTGAGGCCGACAAGCAGGGCAACACCGTCCGCGACCGCTGGGCGGACGGTCCGGGCGCCCTGGACACCAAGGACGGCATCGGCTTCCTGCACGTACCCGCCATGAAGAACGGCGAGGTGCTGGTCAAGAAGGGCACCGACACCAAGACCCTGAACAGCGGCATCGCCGGCTACTACACGGACCCGGTGAAGTCGGCCCTGCCCTGGGACGAGCAGGGCAACTTCACGCTGGCGGCGCACCGGGACGGACACGGTGCCAAGTTCCACAACATCGACAAGGTGCGCACGGGCGACGCGGTCGTCTTCGAGACCAAGGACACCTGGTACGTCTACAAGGTCTACAAGGAGCTTCCGGAGACCTCGAAGTACAACGTCGATGTGATCGAGCCGGTGCCGAAGGAGTCGGGTGTGAAGAAGCCCGGCCGCTACATCACGCTGACGACCTGCACGCCGGTCTACACGTCGAAGTACCGCTACATCGTGTGGGGCGAGCTGGAGCGTACGGAGAAGGTCGACAAGGACCGTACGAAGCCGGCGGAGCTGCGCTGAGAACGGGGCCGCCGCGCCGGAGCGACGCGGCGGCCCCGCCCGCAGGTGCGCCACGGCGCCCTTCCGCGTCCTCGATGTGGCTCTCGCCATAAATCGGGAAAACGAGTCGTAGAGAGACGTTTTCCCGGCGGCGCACATCAAATGTGACGTGCAATAAGGCTGTCAAATTGCGCAAGATCGGCCTTTCTCGCATGTGGTGGGAGTGCTTTGTTAAGTGCTTGCAGGGTGCTGTGCGATTCAGTAGAGTTCGCGCGGAGCTTGTGGCACTTTCAAGGAAAGTAGTGAAAAGGATATTCGACAGAATTGCCATGGTGGCAGCCATGCTCGCCGGTGGTCTCCTTTTCTCGCCCGCAGCGCACGCGGCCGGTTACGGATGCGGCGGCTCCGAGATCGACTCGTACGCGGTGAAGACCTCCGGTGGAACGGTCTATGGCTACATCCACCTCTACTACGACTCGTCCACCGGCAAGAACTGTGCCGTGAACGTGGCGACGGCGGCCGGCGGCGCCGGAACCGCCACGGTCAAGAACGTGTACATGGCGCGCTGTGTCGCCGGGAGCACGGCGGGCAAGGGATGCTCGGTCGACCTCGCCCTCTACGACCCCCCGTTCGGATCCTCGACCAAGTTCACCTCTTATGCCGGACCGGTCTCGTTCAATGCCGCGGGGCGCTGCATTCTGATCGGCGGGGCGATTGCCTCTCCTGCGGGGAATGTGGGCAGTTACAGCAGTCTGGCCACCCACTGCGGTTAAGCTTTTCTTCAATTACGCGCATTGATTTCCGGCCCGAAGTCGCACATGTTTGATGCGGCTTCGGGCTTTTTTGTGTGGGCCCCGGAATATTCGCCGGCACATTTCCCGTGCGGTCCTCGTCAACGACGGAGCCCCGGTCCCCGCCGGCGAGGGCGTGGACCGGGGCTCCGGGCTGAGCGGATGAAGCGGCTATCGGCCGGACGGGCCGCCGAAGATGTTGCCGTCATGCGCGGTGAAGAGCGTGACCTTGCTGTTCCTGTCCACCGGGCTGTTGGGTCCGGGGTTGCTCGTGACCACCTTGGCGTTGGGGTTGCCGGGCGAGCCCGGTCCCAGTTCGACCACCAGTCCCATGGCCTCCAGCTGTGCCTTCACTTCCTGGAAGGTCTTGCCCGCGATGTCGCCGGGAATGGTGACCTGCTCGGGGACCGCAGGCCCCTTGGAGACCTTCAGGACGATCTGGACGTCCTTCGCCGCCTTGCTGTCCCGGGCCGGCGTCTGCTCGGTGACCTGGCCCGCCGGCTCGTTGGAGTCGACGTCGGTGCGCGAGATGTTGGTGAAGCCGAGGTTCCTGAGCTGGGACTCCGCGTCCGCGAAGGACCTGCCGACCACGCCGGGCACATTCTGTGTCGCCTTCTTGGCGATCGTGATCGTGACCTCGGACTCCTTGGCGGCCTTCGAGCCGCCGTCGGGCTTCTGGTCGATGACGGTGTTCTCCGTCTTGGCGGACTCGACCGTCTTGACCACGACCGTGAAGCCCTTGTCCTCCAGCGCCTGCCGGGCGCCGTCCTCGGACTTCTCCAGGACGTCGGGGACCTCGATCTTCGGCGCGCCGGTGGAGACGACGACCGTGACGGTCCCCTTCTTCTCCATCTTGCCGCTGTCCGGCGTCTGGCTGCAGATCAGACCCTTCTCCTGGGTCTCGCAGGGCTCCTTGGAGCCGATCTTGAAAACGACATCGGACCTCTTCGCGAGCGTCTCTGCCTCCTCGACCGTGGAGCCGACCATGTTCGGCACGCTCACCTGGCCGTCGTCGGCGGTGGGGCCGAAAACGGCGCGGCCGATCAGGATCGCGCCGACGAGCACCAGAACGCCCGCGACGATCAGCAGGATCGTCGAGGTGTTGCTCTTCTTCTGGCGGCGGCGGTCCGGGCGGTCGTCGTATCCGTAGCCGTCGTCGGCACTGACCGGCGGCAGCATGGACGTCTGGCCGCTGTTCGGATCGGCCTGGCGCAGCGCCGTGGTGGGCTGGTCGTTGCCGTAGGCGTCGTAACCGCCGTAGCCCGCCGCGCCCATCGCCGCCGTGGCCGCGACCGGCTGTCCGTCGAGGCAGGCCTCGATGTCGGCGCGCATCTCGTCGGCGGACTGGTAGCGGTAGTCGGGGTCCTTGGTCAGGGCCTTCAGCACGATCGCGTCCATCTCGGGCGTGATCTCGGGGTCGAAGTTGCTCGGCGGCTGAGGCTCTTCGCGTACGTGCTGGTAGGCCACGGCGACGGGTGAGTCCCCGACGAACGGCGGCCGTACCGCGAGGAGTTCGTAGAGCAGGCAGCCGGTGGAGTACAGGTCGGAGCGCGCGTCGACCTGCTCGCCCTTGGCCTGCTCGGGGGAGAGGTACTGGGCGGTGCCGATGACCGCGGCGGTCTGCGTCATCGTCATGCCGGAGTCACCCATGGCGCGGGCGATGCCGAAGTCCATGACCTTGACCTGGCCGGTGCGCGTCAGCATGACGTTCGCCGGTTTGATGTCGCGGTGGACGATCTGGGCGCGGTGCGAGTACTCCAGTGCCTGGAGGATGCCGACCGTCATTTCGAGCGTGCGCTCGGGCAGCAGTCTGCGCCCGGAGTGCAGCAGCTCCCTGAGCGTCGACCCGTCCACGTACTCCATCACGATGTACGGGATGGAGACCCCGTCGACGTAGTCCTCGCCGGTGTCGTAGACAGCGACGATCGCGGGGTGGTTGAGCGAGGCGGCCGACTGGGCCTCACGGCGGAACCGGGCCTGGAAGGACGGGTCGCGGGCGAGATCCGCCCGGAGCGTCTTCACAGCCACGGTGCGGCCGAGCCGGGTGTCGTGCGCGAGGTAGACCTCGGCCATGCCACCACGGCCGAGCACCGAGCCCAGCTCGTACCGGCCGCCGAGGCGACGCGGCTCTTCCATAACTGTTCCAGCCCTCTCCGTCAGTCCCGACCGCACCCGTGTGTGGTCCGGCGGTGCGCTGTTCGCGCATACGCTACCGGGCACGCCCTACGTCATCAGCCCGCACCCGTCAGCTGATATCTGACCGGTATCCCGATGTCCGGTTATGGCGGTCGCTGTGACGGGTCTCACTACTTGCTGTCGATGACCGCCTTCATGACGTCCCGTGCGATCGGGGCGGCGAGACCGCCACCGGAGATGTCGTCCCGGTTGGCCTGCCCGTCCTCGACCACGACGGCGACAGCGACCGGGGAGCCGTTGCCGGTCTTGGCGTAGGAGATGAACCAGGCGTACGGCTTCTCGCTGTTGTTCAGACCGTGCTGGGCGGTACCGGTCTTGCCTCCGACAGTGACGCCGTTGATCCGGGCGTTGGTTCCCGTGCCGTTCTTGACGACGGTCTCCATCATCTGCTGGACCTTCTGGGCGTTCTCCCCCGAGAGCGGCTGGCTGAGCTGCTCCTTCTTGTGGGTGTAGATCACGTCCAGGTTGGGCGCCTGGCGCTCGGCGACCATGTACGGCTGCATGAGCTTGCCGTCGTTGGCGATGGCCGAGGCCACCATGGCCATCTGGAGCGGGGTGGTGCGGTTGGAGGCCTGGCCGATGCCCGCCATGGCGTTCTGCGGCCTGTTGTCCTTGGGATAGATGCTCGCGTCGGCGCGGACGGGCATGAAGACTTCCTTGTTGAAGCCGAACTTGTCCGTCTGCTCGATCATCTTCTCGTTGCCGAGGTCGTCGCTCATCTTGCCGAAGACGGTGTTGCACGACCAGCGGAGCGCTTCCCGGAGCGAGGCGTTCTCACACGGGATGCTGCCCTCGTTCTTCAGGGGCGTGGTCGACTGCGGGAGCGTCCAGGGCAGCGGGGAGTTCGTCTTCTCGTCGATGTCGTCGTAGAGACCGTTCTCCAGCGCCGCGGCGGCGGTGACGACCTTGAACGTCGAACCGGGCGGATAGGTCTCGCGCAATGCCCGGTTGAGCATCGGCTTGTCCTTGTCCTTCAGGAGCTTCTGCCGGGCGTCGGAGTCCTTGAGCGAGTTGCCCGCGAAGACGGAGGGGTCGTACGAGGGGGTGCTCGCGAGGGCCAGGATGGCGCCGGTCTGCGGGTCCAGGGCGACAACGGCGCCCTTCTTCCCGCCGAGCCCCTTGAACGCGGCCTTCTGCGCGGCGCTGTTCAGGGTGGTGACGATATTGCCGCCGGTCTTCTTGTCACCGGTGAACATCGACAGCGTCCGGTCGAAGAACAGCTGGTCGTCGTTGCCGGTGAGGATGCCGTCCTCCAGGTTCTCCAGCTGGGAGGAGTCGAACGCCTGGGAGGAGTAGCCGGTCACGGGAGCCCACAGGGGCCCGTCCTTCCAGACCCGCTTGAACTTGAAGTCGCTGTCCTTGGTCTCGACGGACCCGGTGACGGCCTTGCCGTCCACGATGATGTCGCCGCGCTCGTGGGCGTACCGCTCGATCTGGACGCGGCGGTTGTGCTTGTGGCTGCTCAGCTCGTCGGCGCGGACGTACTGGAGCCAGTTGTCCCGGATCAGCAGGGCGAGGACGAGGATCCCGCAGAAGATGGCGATCCGGCGCAGCGGCTTGTTCACGGTCGGACCACCTGGGTCATTTCGGCGTCGGATGAGGGTGCGGGGGCCGGTGCGGGGCGGCGGGCGGTGTCACTGATCCGGAGCAGGATGCCGATCAGGGCCCAGTTGGCGATGACGGACGAGCCGCCGGCCGCGAGGAAGGGCATGGTCATACCGGTCAGCGGGATGAGGCCCATCACACCGCCGGCGACGACGAACACCTGGATCGCGAAGGCGCCGGAGAGCCCGATGGCCAGCAGCTTGCCGAAGGGGTCGCGGGCCGCCAGCGCGGTGCGCACGCCGCGCTCGACGATCAGCCCGTACAGGAGGAGGAACGCCATCATTCCGGCGAGCCCGAGCTCTTCGCCCACGGTGGCGAGGATGAAGTCCGTGTTCGCCGCGAACAGGATGAGGTCGGAGTTGCCCTGGCCGAGTCCGGTGCCGAGCGTGCCGCCGGAACCGAAGGACATCAGTACCTGGGCCATCTGCTCGCTGGCCGCGTGGGTTCCCCAGCCGCCGAACGGGTCGAGCCAGGCGGTGACACGGTCCTGCACATGCGGTTCGAAGGAGGCGACACCGACGGCGCCCGCCGCCGACATGGCCAGTCCGAAGACGATCCAGCTGGTGCGCTCGGTCGCCACGTACAGCATGACGATGAACATGCCGAAGAAGAGCAGTGAGGTGCCGAGGTCGGTCTCGAAGACCAGGATCAGGATGGACATCGCCCAGACCATCAGGATCGGTCCGAGGTCCCGGCCGCGCGGGAGGTACATACCCATGAAGCGACGGCTGGCGAGTGCCAGGGCGTCGCGCTTGACCATCAGGTACCCGGAGAAGAACACCGCGATGATGATCTTCGCGAACTCACCGGGCTGGATGGATCCGAGGCCGGGGATGGTGATCCAGATCTTCGCGCCGAACTGCGCCGGGAAGAACATCGGCAGGATCAGCAGGATCAGCGCGAGCACCATGGAGATGTAGGTGTAGCGCTGGAGTATGCGGTGGTCCTTGAGCAGGATCAGTACGCCGATGAACAGGGCGACGCCCATCGCCGAGAAGATCAGCTGCTTGGACGCCGCGGGCGCGAAGCTGGGCAGCCTGAGCAGCCGCTCCGACTGGTCCAGGCGCCAGATGAGCGCCAGACCGAGGCCGTTGAGCAGCGTCGCCAGCGGCAGCAGCAGTGGATCGGCGTACTTGGCGAACCGCCGCACCGCGAGGTGGGCCACGCCGCCGAGGAGGGCGAGCCCGGCCCCGTATCCGAGCATGCCGGAGGGCAGTTCGCCGTTGAGGGCGAGACCCACGTTGGCGTAGGCGAACACCGAGATGAAGACGGCGAATACAACCAGTGCCAGCTCGGTGTTGCGACGGCTCGGTGCGTCGATCGCGCCGATGGTGGTCGTGTTGGTGACAACGCTCATGGTGCTGAAGGCCCCCTACGGCTTTACTGCTTACCGCACTGCGGGACCAGCTTCTTCTCTTCCTCCGAGAGGCTGGGGCCAGGAGTGGGAGTCGCTGCGGTCGGCTTGGTCGCGGTGCTGGCGGACGTGGAGGACGTGACGGAAGTCCTGGTGGCGGGGGCACCCGCGGTGCCGCCCGCTTCGCCCTCGCCGGTGCGGGCATCGCTGTCCGCCTCGGCCGCGCGGCGCTGCGCGTCCTTCTTGCATGCGGAGGCCTGGAGGGCGAGTTCGCCGACCTTCTTGCGGGCCTCGGCGATGCTGCCCTCGGCGATGGTCTCCTCGACCTGCTTGCGCTGGTACGGAGGGAGGTACTTGAGCTCGATCTCGGGGTGGTCCTTCTCGACCTCCGAGAGCGAGACCCAGGCGAGGTCCTGGCTGATGCCGCGGAACAGCGCGACGTTCTCGTTCTGTGTGCCGACGTAGTACTGGGTCTGGGTCCAGCGGTAGCCGCCGTACAGACCGCCGCCGATGACGGCCAGCGCCAGGACGACGTACAGGGACCGCTTGACCCACCTGCGGCCGCCGGGTTTGACGAAGTCCTCGTCGGTGTACGAGTCGAAGGAGTCGTCCGGCATTCCGCCGTAGCCGACGTCGCCGCTGCCGGGCGGGCCGAAGCCGCCGGAGGGCGGCGGGACGGTGCGGCCGAGGCCGGCCGCGCGTCCCGCGGGGGTCTGCATGGCTCCGCCGTCGTTCAGCTGGGCGGCCTGGTTCTCGGCGACCGCTCCGACGATGACCGGGGTGTCGTTGAGCTGCCCGGCCAGGGTGTCGTTGCTGTCGACGTCCAGGACGTCGGCGACGATGCAGGTGATGTTGTCGGGGCCGCCGCCCCGCAGAGCGAGCTGGATGAGATCCTGGATGGTCTCCTGCGGGCCCTGGTAGCTGGCCAGGGTCTCTTCCATCGTCTGGTGCGAGACAACGCCGGAGAGGCCGTCGGAGCAGATCAAATAGCGGTCGCCGGCCCGGACTTCACGGATGGAGAGATCGGGCTCGACATGGTCCCCGCTGCCCAGCGCCCGCATCAGCAGGGAGCGCTGCGGGTGGGTGGTGGCCTCTTCCTCGGTGATCCGGCCCTCGTCGACGAGCCGCTGCACCCAGGTGTGGTCCTGGGTGATCTGGGTCAGTACGCCGTCGCGCAGGAGATAGGCGCGGGAGTCGCCGACGTGGACCAGGCCGAGGCGCTGCCCGGTCCAGAGCAGGGCGGTGAGCGTGGTGCCCATGCCCTCCAGCTGGGGGTCCTCCTCGACCATCATGCGCAGCTGGTCGTTGGCCCGCTGGACCGCCGTACCGAGCGAGGTGAGGATGTCGGAGCCCGGTACGTCGTCGTCGAGCTGGACGAGCGTGGAGATCACCTCGGAACTCGCGACCTCACCGGCTGCCTGGCCGCCCATGCCGTCGGCGATGGCGAGAAGGCGGGGGCCGGCGTAGCCGGAGTCCTCGTTGCCTTCCCGGATCATGCCCTTGTGCGATCCGGCGGCGAAGCGCAGGGACAGACTCATGCGCACCTCGCCCGTCGGCTCGGGGTACAGCCGGTCTCGAGCCACACTGCCCACCCTCCGGTCGGGAGCCGGGCGGCGTCCGTCGCCGGGCCCGCCGCGGCTCGCTCGCTCCGCTCGCTCATTGTCGTACTACTTCCGCAGCTCGATGACGGTCTTGCCGATACGGATCGGCGCGCCCAGCGGAACAGGTGTCGGGGTGGTGAGTCGGGTCCGGTCGAGATACGTGCCGTTGGTGGACCCGAGATCCTCGACGATCCACTGGCCGTCACGGTCCGGGTAGATCCTGGCATGCCTGCTGGACGCGTAGTCGTCATCCAGCACGATCGTCGAATCGTGTGCCCGGCCCAGGGTGATGGTCTGGCCCTGGAGCGCGACCGTGGTGCCCGTGAGGGTGCCCTCGGAGACGACGAGTTTGGTGGGCGCCCCGCGGCGCTGGCGCCCGGACTGCTGGCGCTGCGGTGGCGGCGCCGTTTGTTGTTGTTGGCGTGCCTGTTGCGGGCGCGCGTCGGCGGCAGTGCGGCGTGAGCCGCGCTGCGTGACGCGCGTTCCGAACAGGTCGCTGCGGATGACCTGGACGGCCACGATCACGAACAGCCACAGAACAGCCAGGAAACCTAGCCGCATGACCGTAAGGGTCAGCTCTGACATTGCCCCCGCTTCACCCTTCGGCTTGCCGGTAAACGATGGTGGTGCTGCCCACGACGATCCGCGAGCCGTCGCGGAGCGTAGCGCGGGTGGTGTGCTGCCCGTCTACCACGATGCCGTTGGTAGACCCGAGATCCTGGATCGTCGAGGGCGTTCCGGTCCGGATCTCACAGTGCCGGCGCGATACGCCGGGGTCGTCGATCCGCACGTCGGCGTCGGTGCTGCGTCCCAGCACCAGCGTCGGGCGGGAGATCTGATGGCGGGTGCCATTGATCTCGATCCAGCGCCGTACCTGGGCGTCCGGCAGGGGGCCGGGCGTGCTCGGCGGGCGCCGGTCGCTCGAGGGTCCCGAGGGGCGTCCGGAGCCGGGCGGCGGGGCCGCGGGCATCGGCGGAGCGGCGCTCGGGGGGTAGCCGTAGCCGCCGGGGCCCTGCGGGGCGGCGGACCGCCCGGGGCCGGGGCGGTGCGGCTGGGCGGGCGCGGGGCCGCCGTGCTGGCCCTGCGGATCGTGCTGCGAGGAACTCGACGCGAGGGTGCGGCTGCGCACCCGGTAGAGCCCGGTGTCGAGGTCGTCGGCCTTCTCCAGGTGGACCTTGATCGGGCCCATGAAGGTGTAGCGCTGCTGCTTGGCGTAGTCGCGCACGAGGCCGGAGAGCTCGTCGCCGAGCTGGCCGGAGTACGGGCTGAGCCGCTCGTAGTCCGGCGTGCTGAGCTCGACGATGAAGTCGTTGGGGACGACCGTCCGCTCGCGGTTCCAGATCGTCGCGTTGTTGTCGCACTCGCGCTGGAGGGCGCCCGCGATCTCGACCGGCTGCACCTCGGACTTGAAGACTTTGGCGAAGGTGCCATTGACCAGACCTTCGAGACGCTGCTCGAAACGCTTCATGACTCCCATGGGGCACCTCCTCCGGTGTCGTCGTCCCTGTACTGCTTACTGATCGTATCCACGCGTCGGGAAATCGGCTGGTTCCCCTTGTCTGCCCTGTGGATGAGTGTCACCCCTCACACGGATCGTAGAGGTGGCCTCCTGACAGTGTCCCGCACACGGGGCGCTCACTGAAGGAGTGGGTGCGACGGCTCCGCGTTCCCGCTTCCCCTCCAGGCACCGGCGAAACAACGGATGTGAATCCACCCTGTCCAGCGTGCTAATCTTCCGGTTGTCGCCAGGCGCTCGCACCACACGGTGAGAGAGTCTGGAAACACCACTCATGCGCGAGTGGCGGAACGGCAGACGCGCTGGCTTCAGGTGCCAGTGTCCTTACGGACGTGGGGGTTCAAATCCCCCCTCGCGCACAAGAGAGCCCCCGCTTCGGAGAGATCCGGAGCGGGGGCTTCTTCGTTGTACGGACGTGATCTTGCCCCGCTGACGAAACCCGGCGGATGGGAGCCGGATGACGAAAGTCGTGGTGGCCCCCTGTCGGAAGAGGGGCGGCCGGTTCCTTCGGTGGGATGTGCCCACATCCGGCCGGATCTTACGTTCCGGATGACCGGAAAACGTGGGAACGGCGTGCGGAGAACGACACCTTTTATGTACATCGACACAGCACACAGCGGGATCGTCCATGGCGGCACGGTGCTCGGCGGGAGGCTGCCGAGCGGTACGGCCCTGCCGGTGGCGGCCGGACCGCCGGAGAAGGCGGGGCCCGACTACGGAGTCGGGGTGTTCCGCGAGATCACCCAGTGGGCGGCCGGGACCCCGGAGTGGATGCAGAAGCTGGGGGAACTCGTCACCGAGGGCGGGATACTCGTCTTCGTCGCCCTCTTCGTCCTCCAGTGGTGGCGGGCCCGCAGGGGCGACGACCGGACGATGGCCCTGGCTCTGCTCGGCCCCGTCGCCGTGGCGACGGTCTATGCGCTGAGCGAGATCATCAAGGTCCGGCTGCACGAGGAGCGCCCCTGCCGGGACATCCCCGGTGTCACGGTGATCGCACAGTGCCCGGAGCCGGGCGACTGGTCCTTCCCGAGCAACCACTCCGTCATCGCGGCCGCGTCGGCGCTGGCCCTCTTGTTCTCCTGGCGACTCATCGGGCTGCTGGTGCTGCCGCTGGCGGTGCTGATCGCGCTGTCCCGCGTGTACGTCGGTGTCCACTACCTGCACGATGTGGCGGCGGGTTTCCTGCTCGGGGCGGTGCTCGCGCCGCTGATGATGGCGGTCCTGGCGAAGCCCGGTACCCGGGCGGTCGGCAGGTTCCGCAGGTCCCGCGGACGTCATGGCGCGGGGATGACCGTGTGACGTGACATGACGTGCGACGTGATGAGCGGGTGACATGGACGAAGGCCGCCCGCGGGCGGCCTTCGTGGGTTCCACGGCTGCTTCGCCCCGCGGGCTTCATGCTCCCGCGGTCTTCCGGGTCCCGCGCTGTCCGTGGGGCCCATGAGCCTCGTGGTTGCTGCGGTGTCCGCAGGTCCGGCGGGCCTCGTGGTGCTGCGGTCGCGTGGGTCCTCAGTCCTCCTGGCCGGTCAGCCCGCACTCGTACGCGACGATGGCGGCCTCGACCCGGTTGCGTACCCCGAGACCGGTGAAGACGGCGCTCACGTAGCTCTTCACCGTGCCCTCCACGACGTGGATCCGCTGCGCGATCTCGGCGTTGGACAACCCGCTGCCGAGCAGGGCGAGAACCTGCCGCTCCCGCTCGGTGAGCGAGGCGACCTGGCGGAGCAGTGAAGCCCTGCGGGCGTCGCGGTGCCGGGTGGAGCCACGGTTCAGCTCCGCGACGACATGCCGGGCCACCTTCGCGGAGAGGCAGGAGGCACCGGCCGCGGCGGTGTGCACACCGGCCAGCAGTTCCCGCGGGTCACCGGACTTGAGCATGAATCCGGCGGCCCCGCCGGCGAGGGCACGGCTCACGTACTCGCTCTCGGAGAACGTGGTCAGCACGAGCACCGAGGTGCTGGGCGAGACACGGGTGATCTCCTCGGTCGCGGTGAGACCGTCCATGACCGGCATCCGGATGTCCATCAGGACGACGTCCGGCCGGTGTTCCAGGGTCAGCGCGATGGCCTCCCGCCCGTCCGCCGCCTCGGCCACGACCTCGATGGTGGGGTCGCTGGCGAGGATGGCCCGGAGCCCTGCCCGGATCATCGTCTCGTCGTCGGCCAGGATGAGCTTGACGGTGGGGATGGCTGGCTCCTCTTCAGCGGGGCGCGGGCGTCCCGGAGGACAGGGAATCGCGGTACCAGTCTCCGTGTCCGTTCAGCCGCGCCGTGACCGGGATCCCGCCGTGGCTCGTCACGGGCGTACGGGGAGGTCGTGGCGGGCGGGTGCGGCGTCCTCCAGGTACAGGACGGCCAGGGCGGCCACCTCGTTGTCCTGGCGCATGGTCACCTCTATGGGTATTCGGCCGTCGCGCCGGTCCGCCAGTACCTCGGCGCTGACAGTGCAGGGGCGGTCGAGTTCGACGTACCGGCGGAACTCGGCGTTCATGGACGGTACGAGGGCGTGTTCGAGGCCCGAGGCGAGCTGGGCGGCCTGGCGCATGGCCTCGATGATGCCCCGGCCGGGCAGGTGATCGCTCTGGCTGTCGAAGATGACGGGGTGGTTCGGGTCGGCGCGTAGCTGCCAGGAGGCGGTGCGGGGGGTGTCGGCGGTACCGGCGGGACTGGTGGGGCCGATGAGTTCGGCGGGGCCGGTGAGTCCGGCGGGAACCGCAGGAACGGTTTCGCCGGGGGACAGCATGACGTCCCGCTCGTTCTCCTTGCCCACACGGAAGGGCGGGATGGGGGTGCGCGGTACGTCGGCCGGATCCACGGCCCCGGGGCGCAGACGGCGATAGGCGGCCGCGGAGAGGCAGTTGGCGGAGGCCTCGCCCCGGCCGATCCGCAGGGGGCCCGCGAACAGGTCCATCTCTATGCGGATCGTGGCCAGCCGGCGGCCGCGCAAGGTGACTTCGGGGTTGCGTATGAAGGCTTTCGTGGGAGCCGGTGTGCCGGCGGTCCCGTGGAGGCCGGGCAGGGACTCGTACCGGAGGTTCCAGAGCAGGAACTGGTCGTCCATGGGTGCCTCGTAGACCATGTGCGCCAGGACGGTACCCGCCTGGCGGACCGTTTCCGCGATGAGCATGGGGTTCGCACGGCCCAGGACCGAACTGAACAGCGCATGTGTCGTTGGCCATTGGACGGTGAACTGATACGTGTCAGCATCGGACTGTCCGAAGTGTGTCAGCAGGACGTCCGAATCGTCGGACCGGTGCACGAGGTGCGGTGGTACGAGGCTCATGATGGGTGGCTCGCCGGTGGAGGGTGTGCGGCTGCGCATGCTCTGGTCCGGCCGAGCGGCGAGTGCGGTCACGCGATTTGCCCCTTTCACGTCGCGGGAGTCGGTTGACTTCCACGGTCCAGCAAATCCAAACCATGGGGTCGGTTTATTTATGCAATGAGTCTGCTGGCGAGTGGCAGTTGATGCTATGGGAGAAAGTGCTCAACTTGCGGGCCGACTGCTGCGCAAACCCCCGTGGTTCACGGGAAGAAGGGGGTTTTCCGTAGGGCAGGTGGGGTAGGGAGGCAGCGCATTGGCGACCCATCGGCGTAGTGCGCACCGCGCACTCGACGCCTATGGTCCAGTACATAAACAGACCGTTGGTCGGTTAGAGTGAAGTGCTTGCATACGCTGACTACTGATGCTGGATTGACGGTTGCTCGGTTGCTCGGCGCCAACGGCCGAGCGCACAGAACGTCCCGGAGGCAAGAGATGGCGAAGCAGGCTCGCGCGGTGCAGACAAGGCGGTCGATCGTGGAAGCCGCGGCGAGCGTCTTCGACGACTACGGCTACGAGCGTGCGGCCATCTCGGAGATCCTCCGCCGCGCCAAGGTGACCAAAGGGGCCCTGTACTTCCACTTCGCGTCCAAGGAAGCCATCGCTCAGGCGATCATGGACGAGCAGACGGCCACGGTGGACCTGGTGGAGGACGGATCCCCGCTCCAGTCACTGGTGGACGGCGGCCAGCAGTTCGCGTTCGCCCTGCGCCACGACTCGATGGCGCGTGCCGGTACGCGCCTCTCCATCGAGGGTGTGTTTCTCGGTGGCCCGCACCCGTGGAGCGACTGGATCGAGGCGACGGCCCGGATGCTGCAACTGGGCAAGGAGCGCGGCGAGGTGCTCCCCCAGATCGACCCGCTGGTATCGGCGGAGGTCATCGTCGCGTCGTTCACCGGTATACAGCTGATCTCGGAGGCCAACTCCGGACGGGCCGATCTGCGGGAGCGCGTGGCCCAGATGTGGCGCCACATCCTGCCGTCCATCGCCAACCCCGGTGTCATCGTGCACATCAAGCCGGAGGGCCGGGTGGACCTGGCCGCTCAGGCGCGGGAGCGGGAGCGGCGGGAGGACGAGGAGAGTGAGGGGGGCGGTGACCCCTTGAGCGGCTCTGTGGGTGCTGCTTTCGGAGCGACGGTGGGTGCGGCGGGCTGAGCCTGTGGGCAGACGGCTGCCCGCCCTGTGAGGGCGGCGCGTCGTTTCACGTGAAACGCCCGGATCGTGACTGTGGGGCTGTGGGGCTCGGTTGAGCCCCACAGCCCCTTTTTTTCGTCGGGTGGGCCGTCAGGCGGCCATGCGCGCGGCAAGGGCCTTCGCCTTCTCGGCGGCGTTGCTGAGTGCCTGGGCGCGGGACTTCTCGGCGAGCGGTATCAGGTCGGCCATCTGGGGCTTGGAGTGCGCCAGGGTCAGTTCCGGAACGATGAAGTCGACCTCGGCGGAGAACATGCCCGTCAGTACCTTCTCCAGGTAGTTCTGGACGAACTCGAATCCCTCGCGCGGGGTGCCCGGCGCGTAGGAGCCGCCGCGGCTTGCGACGACGGTGACCGGGGTGCCCGCGATGGGGGAGTCCGCTCCGGCGTTGTGGCCGACGACGATCACCTGGTCCAGCCAGGCCTTCAGTGTGGACGGGATGGAGAAGTTGTACATCGGGGCGCCGATCAGGACCGCGTCCGCTGCGGCCAGCTCTTCGGTCAGCTCCCGGCGCAGCGGGTCCTCGGCGCCGGCGGTCACGGCTGCGGCGTCCAGATGGGGCAGCGGTTCGGCGGCGAGATCCCGGTAGACGACGGTGCCGTCCGGGTGCTGTTCGCGCCATGCCTGTACGAACGCCGAGGTGACGTCCCGGGATGCGGAGCCCTGGGAGAAGACGGCGGAGTCGAGGTGCAGAAGCGTGGCCATGGAGGTCTCCACAGATATGAGGGGCGGGAGGGGCGGCCGACGCGGGGGCGGACCTGCCGAGACGGAACTAAATTTCCGTGTGTACCTATGGATATCATAGTTCCTTACTTTTCGTAAGCACCTCACGGGGGCGCAGTACTCTAGGGACATGGCGGATCACAGCGAGCAGGCCTGTCGGCGGGTCGATGTGGGCATCACTCGCGTCTTCGAGTTGTTCGGCAAGCGCTGGACCGGTCCGATCGTCTCGGTGCTGATGCGGCAGTCCGTGCACTTCGCGGATCTGCGGCGCGCGATTCCCGGTATCAGCGAGCGCATGCTCTCGGACCGGCTGTCCGAGCTGGGGACCGCCGGTCTGGTGGTGCGCGAGGTCGATGAAGGGCCGCCGCTGCGCGTCTCGTACCGCCTCACCGACGCGGGAGCCGCGATGGAGCCGGCCCTCAAGGAGCTCGGACGGTGGGCGGACGTCTATCTGCCGGTCGAGGATTCCGGCTGCTGAGAAACCGGCTGCCGCTGCGGAACCGGTTGCTGCTGAGGAACCGGCTGCCGCTGCGTTGAACCGCCGGTCCGGTTGTGGCGCAGCAGGCTTTCCGCTGCTCCGCGAACCGTCTGAGAGCGTCCGACCTGGGAAGTGCGTTGTCCACAGGCTTCGCCGCGGGTTGTCCACAGGGGCGGACGGTCCTCCGGGAACGGCGGTACGGTCGTGGTCGATCGATGGTGGGCATGGCAGTCGGACAAGGGCGGGGGAGGCGGCGCTCCATGGGCGAAGTCGATGTGACGATGCCGGAAGAGCGGGCGGCGACGGCGGTGCCGCGCATTCCGGAGGTGCCCGGGTTCGCCCGGCGCGCGGCACCGAAGTCGCCGAAGGCGGCCGGTAAGGCCTTGCGCGAACGGGTGCCGCGCTCCTCGCACGACGCCCTGGTCCTCCCTTCCGGGCGGCCGGACGCGGTGCGGGCGGTCGAGGAATCGAACCAGGGCCGGGTGCCGGGCCTGACGCCGATCCGGGTGGGACGGATGGCCGCCACGCCGTTCGCGTTTCTGCGGGGCTCGGCCGGGCTCATGGCCCACGACCTGACGGGCACACCGGTCACCGGGGTGGGCGCCCAGCTCTGCGGCGACGCGCATGCCGCCAACTTCGGCCTCTACGGCGATGCGCGGGGCAGCCTGGTCATCGATCTCAACGACTTCGACGAGACCGTCTTCGGCCCCTGGGAATGGGACCTCAAACGGCTCGCCACCTCACTGGTGCTGGCGGGACGTGCGGCCGGGGCGGACGAGGACACCTGCCGACGGGGCGCGTACGACACCGTCGGCGCGTACCGGCGGACGATGCGGCTGCTGGCCGGACTTCCCGCGCTGGACGCCTGGAACGCCATCGCGGACGAGGAGCTCGTCTCGCACACGGATGCGCGGGATCTGCTCGGGACGCTGGAGCGGGTCGCGGCGAAGGCCCGCAACAACACGAGTGCCCGGTTCGCCGCCAGATCCACGGAGGACACCGGGGACGGCGGGCGCCGGTTCGTCGACGCCGCGCCCGTGCTGCGCCGGGTGCCGGACGCGGAGGCCGCGGCGGTCGCGGCGGGCCTCGGCGGCTATCTGCACACGGTCTCCGAGGACCGGGTGCCGCTGCTCGCCCGGTACGCGATCCACGATGTGGCGTTCCGGGTGGTCGGCACCGGAAGCGTGGGGACCAGGTCGTACGTGGTGCTGCTGCTCGACCACCGCGGTGAGCCGCTGGTTCTCCAGGTGAAGGAGGCGCGCCCGTCCGCGCTGGCGCCGTTCCTGCCGATGGCCGGATTCGATGTGCCCCAGACGGCGCACGAAGGGCGTCGGGTGGTGCTCGGGCAGAAGCGGATGCAGGTCGTCAGCGACATACTGCTCGGCTGGGCGGAGGTCGACGGCAGACCTTTCCAGGTACGGCAGTTCAGGAACCGCAAGGGAAGTGTCGATCCGGCGGCGCTGGCGGCCGATCAGGTCGACGACTACGGGCGGATGACGGGTGCGCTGCTGGCGCGGGCGCACGCGCACAGCGCGGATCCACGGCTGCTCGCGGGCTACTGCGGCAAGAGTGCCGAGCTGGACGAGGCGGTGGCCGGCTTCGCGGTCACCTACGCCGACCGTACGGAAGCGGACCACGCGGAGCTGGTGCGGGCGGTCAAGGCGGGGCGGGTAGCCGCCGAGCTGGGTATATGACGTGCCCTGCGGTGACCGCGCGTCCCCGGGGCGCCGGTCGTGGCCATACGCTGGACGGGTGACCCACGAAGCCGCCGGGGTGCCGACCACCCGGAACGACGAAGACCGGATCGACGAAGACCGGCAGGACAACGACCGGCAGCCCGAGCCGCAGCCCGCGCAGGCCCCTGGACAGGGTCCGGCACAGGCCCCTGGACAGGGATCGGTGCCCGACGGCGAGCAGGCGCCGCCGAGGCCCGAAGCACGGCTCGCCAAGGCCGTCCAGGTGGCCGAGCACGCGTTGATCGAGTTCGAGATCGCGGTGGAGACCTTCCGGGTCGAGGTGGAGAACTTCTCCCGGCTGCACCACCAGAAGCTCGGCCCGATGTACGCCCGCCTCGACGAGCTGGACGCGCTGATCGCGGAGGCTCGGGCCGCCCGTACCGGGGACCCCGAGGATCTGCGCAAGGCCCAGGAGGCGCGGGCGGTCGTCATGCCGATGCCGGGGGTCGACGAACTGTTCCACGACTGGATGGACTCCGACGGGCTGTCCCCCGAAGCGGCCTCCATGCTCACCGAGCAGCCGGTCCGGCCGCCGAAGCGCGTGCGGCCGAGCGAGGAGGCGCGCAAGCTCTACCGCGAGCTGGCCCGCAAGGCCCACCCGGATCTGGCCCAGGACGAGCGGGAGCGGGAGCGCCGGGACGAATTCATCACCCGGGTCAACGCCGCGTACGGGCGCGGGGACGAGGCCCTGCTGCGGGAACTGGTCGAGGAGTGGGCGGCGGGCCCGGTCCCGCCGGAGGCCCCGCTCAGCGAGAGCGAGGAGCTCTACGCCCGGCTGGAGTGGCTCAGCCGCCGCAAGGAGCTGCTCACGGTGCTCGCGCGGGAGCTGGAGGAGGGCGCTATCGGCTCGATGCTGCGGATGGCCCCGGACGACCCGGACAAGCTGCTGGAGGACATCGGCGAACAGCTTCTGAGCGAGGTGTCCCGGCGTGAGGCCGAGCTCTCGGAGCTGGTGCAGTAGCGTTTCGGATGACTGTGCCGCGTACGTGACGAGAGAAGGCCTGACCCATGAATTTCGCCCCGCTGCCCTCGGTGGACGTCGCGGCGGTGCCGTCGGACGGCCTCGTCCTGGATGTCCGGGAGAACGACGAATGGGCGGCCGGACACGTCGAGGGGGCGCTGCACATTCCGATGAGTGACTTCGTCGGCCGCTTCGGTGAGCTGACCGAAGCCGCCGAGGACGGCCGGCGCGTGCATGTGATGTGCCGGGTCGGCGGCCGGTCCGCGCAGGTCACCCAGTATCTCGTTCAGCAGGGCGTCGACGCGGTGAACATCGACGGCGGGATGCTCGCCTGGGACGGCGCCGGACGCCCGATGGTCGCGGACAACGGGAACCCGGCGTTCGTCCTCTGACCTGCCAACACCGGGCTTGCACCGGGGAGCCCGGCACTTTGGGCCCGGTGCGTCAGCCGAGGGGATGGGCGGCCAGCAGGTCGCCCAAGGCTTCCTCATGGGCCGCCGCCGGCCCCAGGGACAGCTCGATCTGCTTCGCCCAGGCGTGGTAGCGGTGCAGGGGATAGTCCGTGTCCGCGCCGAAGCCGCCGTGCAGATGCTGCGCGGTCTGCACGATGCGGCGGACGCCCTCCGAGGCCCAGATCTTCGCCACGGCGATGTCGCCCGCGGGGGGCAGCGCGCCTTTGGCCTCGGCGGAGATACGCCAGGCGGCCTGCCAGAGGGTCACTTCCATGGCCCGCAGATCGATGTACCTGTCGGCGGCCTGCATGGCCACGGCCTGGAACGTAGCCACGGGGAAGCCGAACTGCTCGCGCTTTCCCGTGTATTGGCTGGTCATCGAGAGCACCCGTTCGCCCAGCCCCAGGGCCAGCGCGCAGGTACCGGTGGTCAGCAGTGACCGCAGCCAGTCCCAGGCACCCGGAGCGTCGATCAGCTCGCGGTCGTCGATACGCACGGACCGGAGCGTGACCTCCGCGAGGCGCTCGCCGCTGGTGGAAACCTGCTCGGCGAGCGTCACGCCGTCCTGGGCGCGGCGCACCAGAGCCAGGACCGACCGGCCCTCTCCCGTGTGGGCGGGTATCGCGATCCAGTCCGCGATCTGGGCCCAGGGCACCCCTGACTGCACCCCGTCGAGCACCCACCCGGACGTGCTCGCCGCCTCGGGTTCTGTCCCGGCTCCGGCTCCCGCTTCGGCGCTGACTCCGGCTCCGGCTCCCGCTTCGGCGCTGACTCCGGCTCCGGTGGTTCCTTCGGCGACGGGGTGCGCCGTTGCCCGGCGGGCGTTGACGGCGAGCTCGGCCGGGTCGTGTCCGGTGCGCCCGTTGGCCCCGACGGTCAGGACGAGCTCGCCCCGGCCGAAGCCGGGCAGCAGCTCGGCCGCCAGCGCGCGGTCGCCGTGGCGCTGGAGGACCATCGCGACCGCGCAGCTCTCCAGCAACGGAACCCTGGCCAGCACCTTCGCCGACTCGCGCAGCACCAGGCACAGGGCGACCGGGTCGAGGCCCGCTCCGCCGTATTCCGGTGACAGTGTGAGGCTGAGCAGATCCGTACCGGCGAGCCCGGCCCACAGGGCCCTGTCGATGTCCTCGGCGACCGCACCGGGGGTCAGGGCGGGACTGGGCACGGCGTCGGGTGCGACGCCGGAGAAGACCGCCCGCGCCGCCTCTACGGCCGCCTGCTGTTCCTCGGTGAAGGTGAAGTCCACTGTCCCGGCCTCCCGCGAACCGTAGCGTCCCTGAACCGCGCTGTCCGCAGCCGGACCTGACGGATCGTCAAGATAGAACAGGTTCTATAAGAAGGGAACACCGCGAACGCCGGAGGCCCCGACGCTGGAGACCCGGGTGAACGAAGGCTCCCACCCGGAGTACCCGACGTACCGGGGTACCCGGAGTACCGGGGTACCCGGAGTACCCGGTGTACTCGGAGCGTGGGTCGGCCGGCGCTCCGGGCGGCCGGGTGCCGCGAAGGGTCAGCGGTCGAAGTCCAGCTCCACCTCCGGCGTCAGCGGGTGCGACTGGCACGCCAGCACGAAGCCTGCCCCGGTCTCCTCCGGCTCCAGCGCGAAGTTGCGGTCCATCCGCACCTCACCCGACACGAGAAAGGCCCGGCAGGTCCCGCACACCCCGCCCTTGCAGGCGTACGGCGCGTCCGAGCGGCTGCGCAGGACCGTCTCCAGCAGTGATTCGGCATCCTGCACCGGCCAGCTTCCCGAACGGCCGTGGAGGGTCGCGGTGAGAGTGCTTTCGGCCGGCGAGGCGACCCGGGCCGCGGCGGGTGCCGCAGGGCCGTCGTCGACGTGGAAGATCTCCTGATGGATCCGGGCCCGGTCGACGCCGAGATCGCGCAGCGCGCCCTCAGCCCCCCGTACCAGGCCGAACGGCCCGCACAGGAACCAGCCGTCCACGTCCCGCACGGGCAGCAGGGCGGGCAGCAGATCGGTGAGCCGATCACGGTCCAGCCGCCCGGACGGGAGCCCGGCCGACTGCTCCTCCCTGGAGAGTGCCGTCACCAGCTGGAAGCGGTCCGGATACCGGTCCTTCAGGTCGGCGACCTCGTCGAGGAACATCGTCGACGCCGCCGTCCGGTCGCTGCGGATCAGGCAGAACCGTGCCTGCGGTTCCCGTGCCAGCAGCGTCGCCGCCATCGACAGCACCGGGGTGATGCCGCTTCCCCCGACGACCGCGGCGAAGAGGCCGGGACGCGGCTTCAGGACGAAGCGGCCCATCGGGGCCATGGCCTCGACCTCGTCCCCGACGGCCAGCTCCTTCAGTGCGTACGTGGAGAACGCGCCGCCGTCGACCATGCGGATGCCGACCCGCAGCACCGGCTCGGCCGGCTGCTCGGCGGCCGGTGCGCAGATCGAGTACGAGCGCCGGATCTCCGCGCCGTCTACGGTGTAGCGCACGTTGAGATGCTGACCCGGGGTGTGGCGGAAGGTCTCGCGCAGTTCGGCCGGCACGGCGAAGGTGACGGCCACCGCATCGTCAGTGATCCGTTCGATCGCGCTGACCCGGAGCGGATGGAACATCTACAACTCCTTGAAGTGGTCGAACGGTTCGCGGCAGGTGACGCAACGGCGCAGCGCCTTGCACGCCGTGGAGGAGAACCGGCTCAGCAGCTCCGTATCGGTGGAGCCGCAGTGCGGGCAGCGCACCGCGAGCGTCAGCGGCACGGGCCCCCCGTCAGCGCCGTGGGAGCGCGGCGGGGCGATACCGAACTCGGCGAGCTTGCGCCGCCCCTCGGCGCTGATGTCGTCCGTCGTCCAGGCCGGGGCGAGCACGGTGACCACGGACACTTCCGGTATGCCGTGGTCGTGCAGTACGCGCTCGATGTCGGCGGACATGGCCTCGATCGCCGGGCAGCCGGTGTACGTCGGGGTGAGCCGCACTGTCACCCGGCCCGGGGCGACCACCTGGACGCCCCGCAGCACGCCGAGCTCCTCCAGTGACAGGACCGGCAGCTCGGGGTCGGGTACGGAGCCGGCCAGCCTGTGCAGCTCCTTCTCCAGCAGGGTCTCGGTCACCATGACGCCCCCGGATGACTGCGGTGCAGGTGCTGCATTTCGGCGATCATCCTGCCGAACGGCTCGGTGTGCAGCCCCTGGCGCCCGGCCCCGGCCGTCCAGGCTCCGGACTGCCGACCTTCCGGGACACTCAGCGTGGCCCGCTCCACGACATCGGTGATGGCGGCCAGCCAGCTTTCCCGCAGCGCCTGCCAGTCGATGTCCAGTCCTTCGACGGGCTGGAACATCTCGCCGGTGAAGCGCCACAAGGCGTCCAGGCCGGCCTGGAGCCGCTCATGGCTCTCTGCTGTGCCGTCGCCCAGCCGCAGGACCCAGTGCTCGGCGTGGTCCCGGTGGTAGGCGACCTCCTTGACCGCCTTCGCCGCGAGATCCGTGAACGGGCTCTGTCCGGCCGCCAACTCGCTGTACAGCAGGTGCTGATGGACGGAGAAGTAGAGCTGACGGGCGATGGTGTGGGCGAAGTCGCCGTTGGGCTGCTCGACCAACTGGAGGTTGCGGAAGGCCCGCTCCTCGCGGAGGTAGGCGAGCTCGTCCTCGTCGCCGACGAGGGAGAGCAGCACCCTGGCCTGTCCCAGGAGGTCCAGGGCGATGTTGGCGAGGGCCACCTCCTCCTCCAGCACCGGGGCGTGGCCCGCCCACTCCCCCAGCCGGTGCGAGAGCACCAGCGCGTCGTCGCCCAGGGCGAGAGCCGCGCTCACAGGTGCTTCACCCCTTCCGGGATCTCGTAGAACGTCGGGTGCCGGTAGGGCTTGTCCCCGGCCGGTTCGAAGAACGAGTCCTTCTCGTCCGGGGAGGAGGCGGTGATCTCCGTGGACGGAACCACCCAGATCGAGACGCCCTCGGAGCGGCGCGTGTAGAGATCGCGTGCGTTGCGCAGGGCCATCTCGGCGTCGGGTGCGTGCAGACTGCCCGCGTGGGTGTGCGACAGTCCGCGCCGCGAGCGTACGAACACCTCCCACAGCGGCCAGTCGGTCGAGCTGCTCATGCCGTTGCCTCCCCGGGCTGGGTGTGCTGTGCGGACCCTCGGGCCGGGTGTTTGGCCGCGTACGCCGCTGCCGCGTCCCGGACCCAGGCCCCTTCTTCGTGTGCCTCGCGGCGCTGGGTGAGGCGCTGCTCGTTGCAGGGGCCGTTGCCCTTGAGGACCTCCTGGAACTCCGTCCAGTCGATCGCGCCGAAGTCGTGCTGGCCGCGCTCCTCGTTCCACCGGATGTCGGGGTCCGGGAGGGCGAGTCCCAGAGCCTCGGCCTGCGGTACGCATATGTCGACGAAGCGCTGGCGAAGTTCGTCGTTGGAGTGGCGCTTGATCTTCCAGGCCATCGACTGCGCGGAGTGCGCCGACGCGTCGTCGGGCGGGCCGAACATCATCAGGGAGGGCCACCACCAGCGGTTCACCGCGTCCTGCGCCATCTCGTGCTGCTCCGGGGTGCCCCGGCTCAGGGCGAGCAGCAGCTCGTACCCCTGGCGCTGGTGGAAGGACTCCTCCTTGCAGATCCGGACCATCGCCCGCGCGTAGGGGCCGTAGGAGCAGCGGCAGAGCGGCACCTGGTTGGTGATCGCGGCGCCGTCCACCAGCCAGCCGATCGCCCCGACGTCCGCCCAGGTCAGCGTCGGGTAATTGAAGATCGAGGAATAGCGCTGGCGTCCCGCGTGGAGCTTGTCGAGCAGCTCCTCGCGGCTGGTGCCCAGCGTCTCGGCGGCGCTGTAGAGATAGAGCCCGTGTCCGGCCTCGTCCTGCACCTTGGCCATCAGGATGGCCTTGCGCCGCAGGGAGGGTGCGCGGGTGATCCAGTTGGCCTCGGGCTGCATGCCGATGATTTCCGAGTGGGCGTGCTGGGCCATCTGGCGGACCAGCGAGGCCCGGTACGCCTCCGGCATCCAGTCGCGCGGCTCGATCCGGTCGTCGGCCGCCACCGCCGCGTCGAATGCCGCGATGCGGGCCGCGTCCGCCGTATCCGCTGGGTCTGCCGTTCTCTGCGCCTTCTGGCCCGCAGTCACTGCCGCCATCCCGGACTCCCTACCGACCGATCGTTCGGTTCAATGACTTCAATGGTGAGTCGGCGGCCCGTAGGGTGTCAACCCTGTGGATAACTCGGTGGTGATCGACGGTGAGCGGGGCGGGATGGATTCGGACCACGGTGGGCGCTCCGACAGCAGGGAGAAGGGCCCCTGGCCGCAGGTGGTGAGCCATGGGGACGCCCCACCACAAGCCTCGCCGCACGCCCCGCCGGACCGCCGGGCGGACGGACTGCTCCCTGCCCCGCCGGATGTTCCGGCGCCCGCTGCGGCGGATGTTCCGGCGGACCCCGTGCCAGGCGCCGCCGGCCCTGCCACCGGCGGCGGCATAGCCGCGCTCTCCTTCCGGTACCAAGCCGTTGCGGCCCTCGCGCTGTCCCTCATCGGACTGCTCGCCTGCGCCCAGGTGGCCATGGTCTTTCTGCACGTCGCACCGTCCAACACCCTGACGAAGCAGCATGGTGAAGCGGTCGACAACTGGGTCTACCCGGAGTTCGAACAGAACTGGAAGCTGTTCGCCCCCAATCCGCTCCAGCAGAACATCGCCGTCCATGTGCGGGCCGAGGTAGCCGGTGCGGACGGCCGCCGCACCACCCCGTGGATGAGCCTTTCCGGCGAGGACGGCAAAGCGATACGTGGCAGTTTCTTCCCCAGCCACGTGAATCAGAACGAGCTCCGCCGGGGCTGGGACTTCTTCGTCAACTCCCACGACAGCGAGAACCGCCCCAACGGCCTGCGCGGTGATCTCTCCGAGCGCTACATCCGCCGCATCGTGATGCTGCGCCTCGGCGAGCGGGACTACGGCGGCACCGTCGAGCGCATCCAGGTACGTTCCGAGACCCGTTCCGTGGAGCCGCCCTCATGGAGCGAGGAGAAGATCAGCACCCGGCCGAACTACCGGGTGCTCCCGTGGTGGACCGTGACCCCGGACGATCTTCCCGAGAACGCCGGAGCGCCGCAGGCGTCGCGCGGCGAGGAGGCGGACAAGTGACCACACCCTCCCCGGCCGGTTCCCCCGGCCAGAACCCTCCGAACACGGGCCAGAACCCCCCGGATCCGGGCCAGAACCCTCCGAACCCCGGCCAGAACCCCGCGTTCCCCCGGCAGGCCCCTTCGGCCTCCCGCCGGAATCCCGGGAATCCCGGCGCGATTCCCGGACCGATCACCGGCCGGAGTTCTGGCTCGAATCCTGGACCGATACCTGCGGGCCGCGCCCCGGCCTCCGCTTCCGGGCTTCGCCGGAAAGCCGGAAACGGTCTCGCCCGCGGTATCCAGCGCGTCACCGCGTCGGCCCTGGGCCCGTACCAGAGCGCCGTGATCCGGATCGGTTTCTCGGCCACGTACCTGCTGTTCCTGCTGCGCGAACTGCCGAACCGCCATGAGCTCTACGGTCCCGACGGCCCGTGGCACTGGGACATGGCCCGGCAGCTCATAGCGAACAACGAAGCCTTCTCCGTACTCATGTGGTCGGACAGCGCGCTCTGGTTCGAGGCCGTGTACGTCCTCACGCTGCTGTCCGCCGCAGCCCTGCTGCTCGGCTGGCGTACCCGGACGACGTCCGTCCTCTTCATGGCCGGTGTGCTGTCGGTGCAGAACCGCAGCATCTTCATGGGTGACGGCGGGGACAACGTCATCCACCTCATGGCGATCTATCTGGTCCTGACGCGCTGCGCCCAGGTCTGGTCGCTGGATGCCCGGCGCGCGAAGCGGAACGCCGTACGGAACGCGGACCGTGCCGCGAACGGCCTCGGGCCCGTGCGCGACGTGGTGGGGCCCGTTCTGTGGGCGGTGCTCGGTCCGGTCCTGCTGATCGCCACGCTGATGGACGGCCTCGGAGGAACCTGGTGGCTGCCCGTCCTGCTGTGGGTGATCTGGGCGGGGAGTGCCGCGTGGTGGGCCGCCAACCGCTACGCGCCGCAGGGTGAACAGCGGACTCTGCTCGATGTCCTGGCCAATCTCGCCCACAACGCCACCCTCGCCGTGATCATGGCCGAGGTCTGTCTGATCTACGCGACCGCCGGCTGGTACAAGATCCAGGGCTCGCGCTGGCAGGACGGCACCGCGCTGCACTACCCGCTCCAGCTCGACTACTTCACGCCCTGGCCCGGTCTGTCGGACATCCTCGCCTCCAACGGTGTGATGGTGATGGCGCTGACGTACGGCACGGTCATCGTGCAGGTCGCCTTCCCCTTCACCCTGTTCAACCGGCGGGTCAAGAACGTTCTGCTGGTCGCGATGATCTGTGAGCACGCCGGAATCGCCCTGCTGCTCGGGCTGCCGTTCTTCTCGATGGCGATGATCGCCGCGGACGCCGTCTTCCTGCCGACCGTCTTCCTGGTGTGGCTGGGCGGGCGGGTGGCGCTCGGACGGGAGCGGCTGTTCTCCCGTCTGCCGCGTGTGGCGGGCGGGTCGGGTGCTCCTGCTGATTCCGGCCGGGTGCCCGGTCGGCCGGGCGTCGACGGCGGCAGTACGGAGGAGGCCCCGCAGCGCGGTGCCGGTGGGGGCCATACGCTCGTCGGGTGAGCAGTGAGACCGGCAGTACAGAAGAGCCCCCGGCAGCGGCGGCCCCCGGGCCGTCCGGGGCGGCCCCCGAACCGTCGATGAAACCGGAAGCGGAAGCGGAACCGGAACCCGTCCAGTACGACGACGGGTACGGGAGCGGGATCGGCGTCGGGCCGCATCCGCTGCCCTGGCCCGAGGACGAGCGGTACGACCCCGAGCTGCTCGCCCACGGTGACCGGCGCAATGTCGGTGACGAGTACCGGTACTGGACGAGGGAGGCGATCGTCGCCGATCTCGATCTGCGGCGGCACGACTTCCATGTGGCGGTGGAGAACTGGGGCCACGACTTCAACATCGGCTCGGTGGTGCGGACCGCGAACGCCTTCCTCGCCAAGGAGATCCACATTGTGGGGCGGCGCCGCTGGAACCGGCGCGGAGCCATGGTCACCGACCGCTACCAGCATGTCCGGCATCACCCCGACACGGCGGACCTGACCGCGTGGGCGGCTGCCGAGGGGCTGCCGATCATCGGGATCGACAACCTCCCCGGGGCCGTGCCGCTGGAGCGGACCGAGCTGCCGCGGCGCTGTGTGCTGCTGTTCGGGCAGGAGGGGCCGGGGCTCACGGAGGAGGCGCGGAACCACGCGACGATGGTGTGCTCCATCGCGCAGTTCGGCTCCACCCGGTCGATCAACGCCGGTGCCGCGGCGGCCATCGCGATGCACGCGTGGGTGCAGCGGTACGCGGACGTTCCGGACCCCCGCGGCTGAGCAACTGCGCGGCTGCGGGGCCGAGTGACCGAAGGGCCCGGGGTCCGAGGGGCCGAGGTGCTGTGCGGTCCGAGGGGCTGAGCGGTCCGAAGCCCCGGAACGGGCGCGGGGCTTCGGACCGGTGATCACGCCTGGCGGCGGACCTCCACCACGCGGAAGCGGTTGGACACGAAGGCCCCGTCGCACAGGGCGGCGTTCGCCGCCGGGTTGCCGCCCGAGCCGTGGAAGTCGGAGAAGGCCGCGGTCTGGTTGACGTACACCCCGCCGGTCAGATTCAGCGAGAGCTGGGCAGACTCCTCGAAGCAGGCGTCCTCCACCGCACGCTCCACCTCCGGGGACGTGGTGTAGGCGCCGACCGTCATGGCGCCCTTGTCGCGGACGGTGCGGCGGAGCAGGTCCACGCCGTCCGCGGTCGAGGCGACCGCCACGGCGAAGGACACCGGGCCGAAGCACTCCGACAGATAGGCAGCGTCGTCGTCCGGCTTGCTGCCGTCGAGCTTGACGATGACCGGCGTACGGACCGCCGCGTCCGGGAATTCGGGGTTGGCGACCGTCCGGGAGGGCAGGGCGACCTCGCCCAGGTCCGACGCCGCCTCGACGCGTGCCTTCACATCCGGGTTGACCAGGGCGCCGAGCAGCGCGGCGGCCCGTGCGTCGTCCCCGAGAAGGCCGGTGACGGACGCGGCGACATCGGCGACGACGTCGTCGTACGACTTGGCCCCGGCGTCCGTGGAGATGCCGTCCCGGGGGATCAGCAGATTCTGCGGGGTGGTGCACATCTGGCCGCTGTACAGGGAGAGCGAGAACGCCAGGTTGGCGAGCATGCCGCGGTAGTCGTCGGTGGAGTCGACGACGATCGTGTTGACCCCGGCCTTCTCCGTGTAGACCTGGGCCTGCCGGGCGTTGGCCTCCAGCCAGTCGCCGAAGGCTGTGGAACCCGTGTAGTCGATGATCTTGATCTCGGGGCGGACCGCCAGGGTCTTGGCGATGCCCTCGCCCGGCCGCTCGGTGGCGAGCGCGACCAGATTCGGGTCGAAGCCCGCCTCGGCCAGCACCTCGCGGGCCAGCCGCACCGTGAGCGCGAGCGGGAGAACCGCGCGCGGATGCGGCTTGACCAGCACCGGGTTGCCGGTGGCGAGGGAGGCGAAGAGGCCGGGGTAGCCGTTCCAGGTGGGGAAGGTGTTGCAGCCGATCAGCAGCGAGATGCCGCGTCCCGCCGCGGTGAACGACTTGTGCAGCCGGAGCGGGTCGCGCTTGCCCTGCGGCTTGGACCAGTCGGCCGTCAGCGGGGTGCGGGTCTGTTCCTGGTAGGCGTACGCCACCGCCTCCAGGCCACGGTCCTGGGCGTGCGGGCCGCCCGCCTGGAACGCCATCATGAACGCCTGCCCGCTCGTGTGCATCACGGCGTGGGCCAGCTCATGGGTGCGGGCGCTGATGCGGGACAGGATCTCCAGACACACCAGGGCCCTGGTCTCCGGCCCCGCCGTCCGCCAGGCGCCCATGCCGGCCTTCATGGCCGGGAGCAGGACGTCCGGGTCGGCGTGCGGATACTCGACGCCGAGCTCCGGCCCGTACGGCGAGGTCTCACCGCCCGTCCAGCCGTCCGTGCCCGGCTGGCCGAGATCGAGCCGGGTGTGCAGCACCGCGTCGAACGCCGCCTTGCCCTCCGCCGCTCCCAGGCTCCCCGGGGCGCCGCCCTCGCCGTACGCCTTGGGGTGCTCGGGGTGCGGGGACCAGTAGTCGCGGGTGCGGATCGCGTCGAGGGCCCGGTCGAGCGTGGGCCGGTGGGTCTCGGACAGCTGCTGGGGGGTGAGCTCGGCGGCCATGACGGACCAACTCCTCATCGAGCCGGGCAGGGAGGTACGGACGGAGTTAGAGTAACCGAACGATCGGTCGGTACAAGGGGCCCCAAGAAACCTGTGGACAACTCATGGGGGAGGATCGCGATCATGACCACGGCCAAGCGGGACACGTACACCCCGGAGACTCTGCTCACCGTCGCCGTTCGTGTCTTCAACGAGCGCGGCTACGACGGTACGTCCATGGAGCACCTTTCCAAGGCGGCGGGCATCTCCAAGTCGTCCATCTACCACCATGTGGCGGGCAAGGAGGAGCTGCTGCGGCGAGCCGTGAGCCGTGCACTCGACGGGCTCTTCCAGATCCTCGACGAGCCGGGGGCCGCGCGCGGGCGCGCGATCGAGCGGGTCGAATACGTCACGCGCCGCACGGTCGGGGTGCTGATGGCGGAGCTCCCCTACGTCACGCTGCTGCTGCGCGTGCGGGGCAACACCAAGACGGAGCGCTGGGCCCTGGAGCGGCGGCGCGAGTTCGACCAGCGGGTGTCCGAGCTGCTCAAGGCGGCGGTGGCCGACGGTGATCTCCGTGCCGACGTGGACATACGGCTGGCGACCCGGCTGCTCTTCGGCATGGTGAACTCGCTGGTCGAGTGGTACCGGCCCCAGCCGGGCGGCTTCCCGGGCGAGGACCAGCTCGCGGACACGGTCGTTCAGCTGGCCTTCGAGGGGATGCGGTCGGCCGGCCGCTGAGAGCCTGCCGCCGAGCCGGTCAGGACAGTTCCGGGGGCCGCTCCGGGCGCGGGCCGAGGTCCGTCTCCTCGAACACCAGCAGGGTCCGGGTGGAGAGGACCTCGGGGATGGACTGGATCCGGGTGAGGACCAGTTCGCGCAGTGCGCGGTTGTCCGGGGTGTGCACCAGCAGCAGTACGTCGAAGTCGCCGCTGACCAGGGCGATGTGGGTGGCTCCCGGCAGTGCCTGAAGCTGCTCGCGCACCGTGCGCCAGGAATTCTGGACGATCTTGAGCGTGATGTACGCGGAGGCCCCCTGCCCCGCCCGCTCGTGGTCGATGCGTGCGCCGAAGCCCCGGATGACGCCGTCCTCGACCAGCCGGTTGATCCGGGCGTACGCGTTGGCGCGCGAGACATGCACACGCTCGGCCACCGACCGTATCGAGGCGCGGCCGTCCGTCTGCAGGATGCGGAGGATGTCCCGGTCGATGGCGTCCAGCGGTCGCGCGGGCGGAACCTGGCCGGGATCGTCGCTTCTGTCGGCCATTTGTTCAGCTGCCATCTGCCCGTGCCTCCCTGTCGTGGACGACCTGTTCCCATCCCAGGCCGTGGGGAACCGTTTGTCCACAGCCTGGCGGCGCCTGTAGCCAAAATGCCCTCACGACCGAACAATCGGTAGGTGAGGCACGCCACACCCGCGCCTCGCCCGCCCCTCGACATCTCGACATATTTCGACACCCCTCGATCTCCCCCGATGCCCAGGAGGTGCTTCTCATGACGGTCCAGGAGCTGCCCGGTGCGGCCGCCTACCGGCCCACGCCGCCCCCGGCCTGGAAGCCGCTCACCGACCCCGCGCCGCTGCTCCCGGATCCCGAGCCCTACCGGGTGCTCGGTACGGACGCGGCGGCCGACGCGGACCCCGAGCTGATGCTGCGGCTCTACGCCGAGCTGGTCCGTGGCCGCCGGTACAACGTGCAGGCCACGGCCCTGACCAAGCAGGGCCGGCTCGCCGTCTATCCGTCGAGCACGGGGCAGGAGGCGTGCGAGATCGCCGCCGCGCTCGTGCTGGAGGAGCGCGACTGGCTCTTTCCGAGCTACCGCGACACCCTCGCGGCCGTGGCGCGCGGTCTCGACCCGGTCGAGGCGCTGACCCTGCTGCGCGGCGACCGGCATACCGGCTACGACCCGCGTGAGCACCGCATCGCCCCGCTGTGCACCCCGCTCGCCACCCAGTTGCCGCATGCCGTGGGCCTGGCGCACGCGGCACGGCTCAAGGGTGACGATGTCGTCGCCCTTGCCATGGTGGGCGACGGCGGCACCAGCGAGGGCGACTTCCACGAGGCGCTGAACTTCGCGGCGGTCTGGCGGGCCCCGGTCGTCTTCCTCGTACAGAACAACGGCTTCGCCATCTCCGTCCCCCTGGCCAAGCAGACCGCCGCCCCCTCCTTCGCCCACAAGGCGGTCGGGTACGGGATGCCGGGCCGGCTGGTCGACGGCAACGACGCGGCCGCGATGCACGAGGTGCTCGGCGAAGCGGTCGCACGGGCCAGGCGCGGCGAAGGGCCCACGCTGGTCGAGGCCGTCACCTACCGCATGGACGCCCATACGAACGCCGATGACGCGACCCGGTACCGCAACGACAGCGATGTCGAGGTGTGGCGGGCGCACGACCCCGTCACGCTTCTGGAGCGGGAGCTGACCGGGCGCGGGCTGCTCGACGAGGGCGGCATCGAGGAAGCGCGGGAGGCGGCGGAGCGGATGGCGGCCGCGCTGCGCGACCGGATGAACGCCGACCCGGAGCTCGACCCGATGGACCTGTTCACCCATGTCTACGCGGAACGGACCGGTCAGCTGCGGGAGCAGGCGGCCGGCCTGCGGGCCGAGCTGGAGGCCGAACAGGAACGGCACGGCGAACACGGTGCGGAGGACGGACGATGACCACCGCTGCGGCGACGACCGGTGCGCGGACGGCGAAGGCCAAGCCGGCCACCATGGCGCAGGCCCTCGGACGGGCACTGCGCGACTCGATGGCCGAGGACCCGGCCGTGCACGTCCTCGGCGAGGACGTGGGCACGCTCGGCGGGGTCTTCCGTGTCACCGACGGCCTGGCCAGGGAGTTCGGCGACGACCGCTGTACGGACACTCCGCTGGCCGAGGCGGGCATCCTCGGGGCGGCCGTCGGTATGGCGATGTACGGGCTGCGGCCCGTGGTGGAGATGCAGTTCGACGCGTTCGCCTACCCGGCGCTGGAGCAGCTGTTCAGCCATGTCGCCAAGATGCGGAACCGCACCCGGGGCGCCATGCCGCTGCCCATCACGGTGCGTATCCCGTACGGCGGGGGGATCGGCGGGGTCGAGCACCACAGCGACTCCTCGGAGGCGTACTACATGGCCACGCCCGGCCTCCATGTCGTCACACCGGCCACGGTCGACGACGCGTACGGGCTGCTGCGCGCCTCGATCGCCTCCGACGATCCGGTGGTCTTTCTGGAGCCCAAGCGGCTCTACTGGTCCAAGGCGGACTGGTCGCCCGATGCTCCCGCGGAGGTCGAGCCGATCGGCAGGGCCGTGGTCCGCCGTCCGGGGCGGAGCGCCACCCTGATCACCTACGGGCCCTCGCTCCCGGTCTGCATGGAAGCGGCGGAGGCGGCCGTTGCCGAGGGCTGGGACCTCGAAGTCGTCGATCTCCGCTCGCTGGTGCCGTTCGACGACGCGACGGTGGCCGCCTCGGTGCGGCGGACCGGGCGTGCGGTGGTCGTCCATGAGTCCACCGGTTTCGGCGGCCCCGGCGGGGAGATCGCGGCCCGGATCACCGAGCGGTGCTTCCACCATCTGGAGGCTCCGGTGCTGAGGGTGGCCGGGTTCGACATTCCGTATCCGCCACCCATGGTGGAACGGCACCATCTGCCGGGCGTGGACCGCGTGCTCGACGCGGTGGCCCGGTTGCAGTGGGAGGCGGAGGGCTGATGCCGCAGGTGCTCGAATTCAAGCTGCCGGACCTCGGCGAGGGCCTGACCGAGGCGGAGATCGTGCGCTGGCTGGTGGAGGTCGGCGATGTCGTCGCCATCGACCAGCCGGTCGTCGAGGTCGAGACGGCCAAGGCGATGGTGGAGGTGCCGTGTCCCTACGGGGGCGTGGTGACGGCCCGGTTCGGTGAGGAGGGTACGGAACTTCCCGTCGGCTCACCGCTGTTGACCGTCGCTGTCGGTTCGGCGGGGCCGTCCCGGCCGGCGGACCCGGACGCGGACCCGAAGTCGGACCCGGAGTCCTCGGGCAACGTGCTCGTGGGATACGGGACGGGTGCTCCCGCGGCACGGCGTCGGCGGATCCGGCCCGAGCGGATGCCGGTCGCGGCGTGCGAGCCCGCGCCCGTTGCCGCGCCGGTCGCTGTTCCGGCCGCCGTTTCCGCCGCTGTTCCCGCAACTGTCTCCCCTGCCTCTTCTTCCTCTCCTGCTTCTCCTGTCTCTCCTGCCTCTTCTTCTGCGGGCCCGGTGGCGGTGGTTTCGCCGATCGTGCGGAAGCTGGCACGGCAGCACGATCTCGATCTGCGGCAGTTGACGGGGTCGGGGCCGGACGGGCTGATCCTGCGTGCCGATGTGGAATCCGCGATCAGGTCGGTGGCGGATGCGGCCACCGTGGCGGGTGCGGCCACGGCCGGGGCCGCGTCGGTGGCGGCACCCGAGGCTCGGGCCGGGGCGGGCCCGGCGGCTGAGCGGATTCCGCTGCGCGGGGTCCGGGGCGCGGTCGCGGACAAGCTGTCGCGCAGCCGGAGCGAGATCCCCGATGCCACGTGCTGGGTGGACGCGGATGCCACCGAGCTGATGGCCGCCAGGGCCGCGATGAACGCCGCGGGCGGACCGTCCGCCGGGCCCAAGGTGTCGGTTCTCGCCCTGCTGGCCCGGATCTGCACGGCGGCGCTGGCCCGGTTCCCCGAGCTCAACTCCACGGTGGACCTGGCCGCGAGGGAGATCGTGCGGCTGCCCGGTGTCCACCTCGGGTTCGCGGCCCAGACCCCGCGCGGTCTGGTCGTCCCCGTCGTACGGGACGCGCACACGCGGAACGTGGAGTCGCTCGGCAGCGAGATCGCCCGGCTGACCGAGGCGGCCAGGACGGGGGCGCTCACCCCGGCCCAGCTGACCGGCGGCACCTTCACGCTGAACAACTACGGGGTGTTCGGGGTCGACGGGTCGACGCCGATCATCAACCATCCGGAGGCAGCCATGCTCGGCGTCGGCCGGATCATGGCCAAGCCCTGGGTGCACGACGGCGAACTGGCCGTACGCCAGGTCGTCCAGCTCTCGCTCACCTTCGACCACCGGGTCTGCGACGGCGGCACGGCGGGCGGATTCCTGCGGTACGTGGCCGACTGCGTGGAGCAACCGGCGGTGCTGCTGCGCACGCTGTAGCGGTCCTCCGGCCGGCCACCGCCCCCGGAGGAACCGGGGGCGGTGGCCGGCACGCATACTCGACGCATGACCGCCTATGACGTGATCGTCCTTGCCGGAGGAGCCGCCAAGCGGCTCGGCGGAGCCGACAAGCCAGGGGTCCGGGTCGGTGGCCGGGCGTTGCTCGACCGGGTTCTCGCGGCCTGCGCCGGGGCCCGCACCACCGTCGTGGTGGGCAGCCGCAGGCCCACGGGACGGCCCGTGACCTGGGCGCGCGAAGTCCCGGCGGGCGGTGGCCCCCTGGCGGCGCTCGGGGCCGGAGTACGTCACACGTCGGCGGAGAGGGTTCTCGTACTCTCCGCCGATCTGCCGTTCCTGGGGGTGGGCACCGTCGAAGCCCTGCTGGCCGCCGCCGGGGAGGACGGCAGGGAAGGTGCCCTGTGCACGGACCCGGACGGGCGCGACCAGCCGCTGGTCGCCGCCTACCGGGGCGAGCCGCTGCGCCGGGAACTGGCACTCATCGCCACCGAGCACGGCAGTCTCGCCGGGCTCCCGCTGCGGCTGCTGACGGCCGAGCTGGAGCTGGCCCAGGTCGCGGCCGGTCCCCTCGCCTCCTTCGACTGCGACACTTGGGAGGACATCGCCGAAGCCAGGGCCCGCATCAGGGAGCATGGGACCGTGCTGGACGAATGGATCACCGCAGTCAAGACCGAACTGGGCATCGACCTCGACGTCGACACCGGCGTCCTGCTCGACCTCGCCCGTGATGCCGCGCACGGTGTCGCCCGGCCCGCCGCGCCGCTCACGACGTTTCTCGTCGGGTACGCGGCGGCGAAGGCGGCCGACGGCGCCGGTCCCGAAGGCGCCGCCGAGGCAGTCGCGGAGGCCGCGCGCAGGGCAACCGCGCTCGCCCTGCGGTGGGAGGACGAGGCGGGCGGATCCGACGGGGCCGGAACACCATGACCGCCCGCGGCCCCGGGGCCGGTGGCAACTCCCGCGACGTCTCCCCGGAGCCGGACGAGGAGGAGCGAGCCGTGGAACAGGCCCTGGCGCTGGTCGCCCACCAGGCCCACGAAGCGCCCCGCCCGTCGAACCCGGCCCAGCCGCCCGGCAGGCATCAGGGCCGGTCCTCCGCCTCGCAGTCTCCGGTCCGGTCCTCCACCGAATCAGCGGGTCATGCCGCCTCGCAGTCTCCGGGCCGGTCCTCCACCGAGTCACCGGGTCATGCCGCCGCCCGGTCTTCCGTCCGGTCCTCCGCGCGGTCCTCGGGCCGGCGCCCCTCGCAGCCCCCGGACTCCCCGGACTCCCCGGACTCTCCGGCCCCGGCCACTTCCCCGTACCTCTCCCCCTCGCCGTATCCCTCCCCCTCCCCCTCCTCGGCGTCGGCCTCCGGTGTCTCCGCCGGTGTCCCTGCCGGAGACCGGGCTGATTCCGCCCGCCGCCCGCGTGCGCACAGGGCCGGAGACACCCCCTGGGACCAGGCCCGGAGCATTGCCGCTCGTGCCGGGGCGACCTCACCCGTGGCCGCGCTCCGGGTTCCTCTCGACCGGGCCCTGGGGTACGTACTCGCCGAGGCACTCGGCGCACTCACCGACCTGCCGTCCTTCGACACGTCGGCCATGGACGGCTGGGCCGTCGCGGGGCCGGGGCCATGGGGCTTCCGGAAGGACGAGGGGCTGCTCGCCGGACGCGGTGCCCCCGCGCCGCTGCCCGACGGCCGGGCGGTGCGGATCGCCACCGGTGCGCGTATCCCGGCCGACGCCACGGCCGTCATCCGCAGCGAGCACGCCCACGCCGACGAGGCGAAAGGGCTGCTGCACGCCCGGCGGGACGTCGTTCCGGGGCAGGACATCAGGCCCCGGGGGCAGGAGTGCCGGTCCGGGGACCAACTGCTGCCCGCAGGAACGCTGGTGACCCCGGCCGTGCTCGGCCTCGCCGCCGCGGCCGGGTACGACGCACTGGCCGCCGTGGCCAGACCGATCGTCGACGTCCTCGTTCTCGGCGACGAACTGCTCACCTCGGGCCTCCCGCACGACGGGCTGATCCGTGACGCGCTGGGCCCCATGCTCGGCCCCTGGCTCCGTGCGGCGGGAGCGGAGGTGTCCGAACCCCGCCGTCTCGGGGACGATGCGAACGCCCTGCGCCGGGCCTTGACCACGTCACGGGCCGACCTGATCATCACCACCGGCGGTACCGCGGCGGGACCGGTCGACCACGTCCACCCGGTTCTCGCCGAGATCGGCGCCGAGCTGCTGGTCGACGGGGTCGCCGTGCGCCCCGGCCATCCGATGCTGCTGGCCCGGCTGCCATCGGACGGGCCCTACCTGGTCGGTCTTCCCGGCAATCCGCTGGCGGCCGTCTCGGGCCTGCTCACGCTCGCCGAACCGCTGCTCGGAGGGATCGCGGGCAGAGTGTCGCAGGAACCGTACCGGGCGCTCGTCCATGCCGAGGTGCACGGGCACCCGCATGACACCCGGCTCGTCCCCGTGGTCCATCGCGCCGGCCGTGCGGGCGGCCGGGACTACGTCGTACCCCTGCACTACAACGGTCCGGCGATGCTGCGCGGAGTCGCCGGGGCGGACGGGCTGGCCGTTGTGCCACCGGGCGGGGTACGGTCCGGCACCGAGGTGGACATCCTCGATCTACCGTGGGCCTCGGCGACGCCGTGGACGGAAGGGTGTTTCACGTGAAACTTCCCGGCCAGGACGCGATGGCCAGGCGCGCCGAGGAGCATGTCGTACCCACCCGGGTGATGCTCCCGCGCAGAGTCGTCGACGGACCGGCCCGGCAGGTCGCCAAGCGGCTGATGATGGCGTTGATGGTGCTGGCCGTCACGGTGTTCATCGTCTGGGTCGACCGTGACGGCTACAACGACAGCGCCGACGGCAATGTCGATCTGCTGGACGCGGTGTACTACGCGACCGTCACCCTCTCCACCACCGGCTACGGCGACATCACCCCGTACGGGAGCGGCGCCCGGCTGACCAATGTGTTGCTGGTGACACCGCTGCGCGTGCTCTTCCTGATCATCCTGGTCGGCACCACTCTTGAGGTCCTCACCGAACGGACCCGGGAGGACTTCCGGTTGAAGCGTTGGAGATCCAACTTGCGTGACCACACCGTCGTCGTCGGCTTCGGTACGAAGGGCCGCTCGGCGATCCAGACTCTCTGCACCACCGGCCTGAAGAAGGACCAGATCGTCATCGTCGACCCGGCGTCGAAGGTGATCGAGGCGGCCAACGCCGAGGGCTTCACCGGCGTTGTCGGCGATGCGACGAGAAGTGATGTGCTGCTGCGGGCCGAGCTTCACAAGGCACGGCAGGTCATCATCGCCACCCAGCGGGACGATACGGCGGTCCTGGTCGCGTTGACGGCTCGCCAGCTCAACCGCGGGGCGAAGATCGTGGCCGCGGTGCGCGAGGAGGAGAACGCTCCGTTGCTGCGGCAGTCCGGCGCCGACGCGGTGATCACCAGCGCCAGCGCGGCGGGCCGGCTGCTCGGCCTCTCTGTCCTCAGCCCGAGCGCGGGCACCGTGATGGAGGACCTGATCCAGCAGGGCAGCGGTCTCGACCTCGTCGAGCGGCCGGTGATAAAGGCCGAGGTGGGCAAGAACGTCAGGGAGACCGACGACCTGGTGGTCAGCGTGCTGCGCGGGCACCGGCTGCTCGGATACGACGATCCGGCTGCCAGTCCCCTCCAGCTGACGGACCGGCTGATCACCATCGTGCGGGCGAGCCCGCTGCACACCCCGCCGGCGAACAATCCGCCGCAGGCGCCGCAGCGTCCCTGACCACGGGGGCCGGCAGGCTGTTCCGCCTGCCGTCACAGGCCTCGTGGGCCGCGCGGAGTAGCCTCGCCGCCATGCATGCGATCACGATCCCCGAACCAGGTGGCCCCGAGGCGCTCGTGTGGGCCGAAGTGCCCGATCCCGTACCCGGCGAGGGCGAGGTGCTCGTCGAGGTCGTGTCCAGCGCGGTCAACCGCGCCGATGTACTCCAGCGCCAGGGTTTCTACAACCCGCCGCCCGGTGCCTCCCCCTACCCCGGTCTGGAGTGCGCGGGCCGGATCGCGGCCCTCGGTCCCGGGGTCGCGGGATGGTCGGTCGGTGACGAGGTGTGCGGACTGCTGGCGGGCGGCGGGTACGCGGAGAAGGTCGTCGTACCGGCCGGCCAGCTGCTGCCCGTACCGGACGGTGTGGACCTGGCGATGGCCGCGGCGCTGCCCGAGGTGACCGCGACGGTCTGGTCGAACGTCTTCATGGTGGCCCACCTGCGACCCGGCGAGACCGTGTTGATCCACGGCGGATCCAGCGGCATCGGCACGATGGCCATTCAGCTCGCCAAGGCGGTCGGCGCGCGCGTCGCGGTGACGGCGGGCGGACCGGAGAAGCTGGCGCGCTGCGCCGAGCTGGGCGCGGACATCCTCATCGACTACCGCGAGCAGGACTTCGTCGAGGAGCTGCGCGGGGCGACCGACGGGGCGGGCGCCGATGTCATCCTGGACATCGTCGGTGCGAAGTACCTGGACCGGAACGTGAAGGCGCTGGCCGTGAACGGACGGCTCGCGATCATCGGTCTCCAGGGCGGGGTCAAGGGCGAGCTGAATCTGAGCGCTCTGCTGAACAAGCGGGCCGCCATCACCGCCACCTCCCTGCGGGGCCGTCCGCTCGCCGAGAAGGCCGCGATCGTCGCGGCCGTGCGCGAGCACGTGTGGCCGATGATCGACGCAGGCGTTGTTCGGCCGATCGTGGACCGCACGGTGCCGATGGAGGACGCCGCCGAGGCGCACCGGGTTCTGGAGTCCAGCGCGCACATCGGGAAGGTGCTCCTGCTCGCTCCCGCGCCCGTGTCCGCGTGATGCGCGGAGGTACGGGACCTCGTAACGAGTCTTCGAAGGCCTGACGCGATCCGGGCCTGTCGCCGTCGCACACGGCCGGCCCGGCACACGGCCTGGCCCGGCACACGGCTGGGCCCGGTACACAGCCCGGCCCCGGTACACGGCTGGGCCCGGCACACCACGACGTGTTTGCCGGGCCCGGTCCGTCCAGTGCTGGTCGGCTACTGGTGGGCGGTTTACAGGTACGGGCCGGAGCGGATCGCTCCGTGCGGGTCCCCGCTGCCGTCCTCGTCCTCGTGGCCCGTGCCGGGCGGCAGGGCGCGGCGCATCTGTTCCAGCTGGGCGCGGGCCGCCATCTGCTGCGCGAACAGAGCGGTCTGGATGCCGTGGAAGAGGCCTTCCAGCCAGCCCACCAACTGGGCCTGCGCGATCCTCAGCTCCGCCTCCGAGGGGATCGACTCCTCGGTGAACGGCAGCGAGAGGCGTTCGAGCTCCTCCACCAGCTCCGGAGCGAGCCCGTCCTCCAGCTCCTTCACGGAGCTGGCGTGGATCTCCTTGAGCCTGACCCGGCTCGCCTCGTCGAGAGGAGCCGCCCTGACCTCCTCCAGGAGTTGCTTGATCATGCTGCCGATGCGCATGACCTTCGCGGGCTGCTCGACCATTTCCGTCACCGGGACCTCGCGCGACTCGTCGTCACCGGCACCGCCGCCGATAGCCATTCCGTCCTGTCCCACCACCAGGACCTGGGGGTGCTCCTGCGACCGGTCATTCCTCGGCATCTCCATGGGCCCATTGTCTCGCACACCTGCCGTACACCCCCCTGGTGCCCCCGGGAAAGCATGATCCACCCTCCCCGGGGGCAACGGAGCAGCCGGAAAGCCGAGCCGGAGCCGGTCACGAGCCTGAGCAGGCCAACGGGCCGAAGCACGAAGCCGGTCCACGAGCCGAAGCCGGTCTACAAGGCGAAGCAGGTCCACGGGCCGGAGCAGCTCAACCGGTCGGTCCCGGTCGGCGGCCAACCCGTGAACCGCTCACCCGGCCCGCCGGGACAGCGTCAGCCGTGACCGGGTGAGGCCGGCGGCCAGCAGCCCGGCCAGCACGGGGACGACCACCGCGAGCAGCCCGATCGTGAGCCAGGGCAGCACGATCGGTGTGTACGCGGAGTTCAGCGGCTGCAGGCGCATCTGCCCCATCGCGTCGCGCAGGTCGAGCAGCCGCAGTGCGACCGCGGGCACGATGCCCGCCGCCGTACCGAGCAGTACTCCGGTGAGCGCGACCACCACGCACTGGAACCCCGAGAGCGAGCGCCGTACGCCCGGCGCAGCACCGACCGCCGCGAGGGTGGTGAGGTCGGCCTCCGCGTCGGCCTTGGCCAGACCGGTGGTGATGGCCGCCGCACCCAGGGTCACCACGCCCGCGAACAGGGCGAGGATCAGCAGGATCGCGTCCTCCCGGCTGGACGAACCGTTCTCCGTGATGACGTGGGCGCTGCCGCCGGCCTGGTCGATCGCCGCCGAGGTCGCCTGTTTCTCCGCCTCCGTCGGAGGGCGGGTGGTCGTGTACACGCTTGCGTGGATCTGCGTATGCAGACCGAGCCGCTCCGCGGTCGGCTGCGGCATGATCATGCGGATGCCGGGCGTCGCGGTGTACTTCGCGGGCGCGACGTACACCTTCAGCCGGTCCGTGGTGGTCCGGGCCTTGCCGGGGTGCAGTGCGAGGTTCTTCTTGTCGCGGGGGTTGTACGTGTGGACGGCCTTGAGGGTGACCTCACCGTTCTTGGCGTAGGCCGGGTTCAGCAGGACGGGAGTGCCCGCCTTCAGGGCCTTGGCGGCCGCGGGGTCGTCGAGCTTCACGTACGCGCTGAGCAGCGAGGCGTCACCGGTGACGATCTTGTTGGTGTCGGTCCCGAAGGACGTCAGGCTCATGTACTCGTCCATGCAGGCGGGGGAGTTCGTCAGCCGTTTGTGCTCCTCGGCGGAGAGCCGTGCGGCGAGCTCCTTGGCGCCCCGGCCCTTCAGGGGGCAGGTGTGGCCCTTGCCGGTGGGCTTGACCAGTTCGAGGGTGCCGCAGCCGTTCTCCTCCTGGTAGTAGACGTAGCAGTCGCTGCCCGCCCAGACCCGTCCGACGTCGGAGCGGCCACCGCTGACGGGCATGTTCCGCTCGACGGCCGCCCGCGCGCCCGGGAGCTTCCTGGCCGCGGACGGGTCCTCGGCGACGAGCGCGGAGGTGCCCTTGGTGAGGACCGGGGAGTAGTCGTAGTCCTGTTCGGCCATGGCACTGGAGGCGTACGTGGCGACGGCGACCGTGCCGGCCACGGCGGCCATCACGGCGGCGACGGCGGGCGCGGTACGTCCCCGGTTGCGTGCCGCGTCACGGAGCGCCATGCGCGGCGTGAGCGGGAGCCTGCGGCCGAGCCGGCCGAGGAAACCGATGATCACCGGGATGCAGGCGAGCACGCCCAGTTCGGCGATGACCGAGCCACCGGCGACCAGGGGTGTCTCACCGCTGACACCCCCGTAGACGGCGATGGCGACACCGCCCGCCAGCGTGAGGGAGCCGAGGACGGGCAGGACGCGTGAGCTCCGGCGGGTGCCGCGACGGCCGGTGAGCGATTCCAGGATCGACTGGCGGCCGGCCATGACGGCCGGGACGAGAGCCGCGAGGACGCCGGTCACCAGGCCGAGCAGGGCGATTGCCAGGAGTTCCGCGGGGTGCAGGGTCAGGCCGCCGAAGCGGTTACCGGTGTAGCCCTCGATCAGCGGGCGGAACACCAGGGTCAGGCCGAGTCCGAGCAGCACGCCGAGCACGGTGCCGGCACCGCCGAGCACGACACCACCGGCGAGCACGACGGCCCGTACCTGACTCCGGTCGCCGCCGCACGCACCGACGAGGCCGAGCTGCCTGCGCGACCGGCGCGCGCCGACGGCGAACGCGGGCCCGGCGAGCAGCACGATCTCCAGGACCGTCATGGCCACGACGGTGATGACGGCCGTGCTCATGACCAGCCCGCCGTCGTCTCTTCCGCTCATCTGCGAGGCCAACGGGATCTCGGAGTCCGGCGGGGGGTCGAGGACGAGCCGACGGGACAGCACCAGGACGCCCTTCTCGTTGGCGGCGAGCACGTCGGGCCAGGTCACCCCGGCGCCCTTCGGGCCCTGGACCAGCCACTCCGTCCTGTTTGGGTTGGGCGGGAGGATCCTGTCGTCGCGGTCGGCCGCGGCTTTCCAGGGGGCGATGACGGCGCCCGGATCGGCGTACAGGGTCTGCTTGCCCAGCGCGTCGGGGAGTTCTACGGAACCGGTGACGGTGTACGCCAGGTCGGGGCCGCGCACGGTGAGGCGGGAGCCGATGTGGAGGCCGGACGACTTCAGGAACGCCTCGGTGACGGCGATCTCACCCTTGCCGTGCGGGAACGCGCCGTCGACCAGTTCGATCCTGCCGCGGAGCATCCGGTCCGCGGTGCGCAGTTCGGTGATCTCGGTGTTCGTGATGCCGTGGGCGGTCGTGACGGAGGCGGGTACGGACCGTTCGGTGAGGAACCGTGAGCCCTTCGGGAACGTGGCCGGTACGTCCACCGGCTTCCGCTCCTCGCCCTGCCGCGGTCCGGCCGCCTCGTCGCCACTGCGCCACGCGCTCTGGTCGGGCACCTGCTGGATGGGCACCCTCCCCAGGCCGGGGTCGGTGTACTGGGCGTCCGCCGCGCCCATGACGGCCGTCAGTTCCTCTGCCCTGGTCGGGGTGGCGCTGCGGTACGTGACATCGGCGGCCGTGACGCCGAGGACGGGCAGGGCGATCATCGCGACCACCAGGGCGCTGCGGCCCTTGGCCCGCATCGCGTCGCGCCGGGCGATACGGAGGGCGGCGCGCCATCCGGAGAAGAGGCTCACTCGGCGGCCTCGGCGACGAGCAGGGAGTCGGCCCCGGAGGACAGTGTCTGGTCGACGATCGAGCCGTCCCGGAGGAACACGACCCGGTCGGCCCAGGCGGCGTACCGGGGCTCATGGGTCACCATCACCCCTGCCGCGCCCTCGTCGCAGCGCTTGCGCAACAGGGCCAGGACCGCCTCGCCGGTCTCGGAGTCGAGGGCTCCGGTCGGCTCGTCGGCCAGCACCAGGCGCCGGTCCCCGACGAGGGCGCGGGCGATGGCGACGCGCTGTTGCTGGCCGCCGGACATCTCGTCCGGGAAGCGGTCGGCGATCTCGGCGAGGTTCATCTCGGCCAGCGCCGCGAGGGCTTCCCTGCGGGCCTTGCGCAGCGGGATTCCGTCGAGTTCGCGGGGCAGGGCGATGTTCTCGGCGGCGGTGAGGGCCGGTATCAGGTTGTAGTCCTGGAAGACGTAGCCGACGCTGCGGCGGCGCAGAGCGGCCATGCCCTTGCGGCCGAGGGCGGCGATGTCCTGGCCCTCGATGACGACCTGGCCGCCGGTGGCGGTGTCGAGGCCTCCGGCCAGGGTCAGCAGGGTGGACTTGCCGGAACCGGACGGGCCCATCACGGCGACCAGTTCGCCCGTGCGCACGGAGAGGTTGACGCCGCGCAGGGCGTGCACCTCGGCGATGCCGGAACCGTGTGTGCGGGTCAGTTTCCGCAGTTCGAGAACGGGCTCGCCCACGGGCAGGCCGGTGGACGGAGAAGAGGCGGGCGAGGACATGGTGGGTTGTTCCCCCTAGGAACGCTCGGAGCATGTCGTGCGGTCGGGCGGTCGTACGGTCGTTCATGGGCAGGAGCGGGGCAGGAGCGGGGCCGGGGCGGGCGGAAGGGTTTCCGGTAGGTGCCGGGTACGTGGCCCCGTGCACGGGTGGCAGAGCTTCCGGGCAGCGGCGGATACGCGGCCCGGTACGCGGGTGGCACGGCTTCCGGTCCGCGCCCCGTGTACGGGTGGCGGGGCTTCCGGTCCGCGCCCGGTGTACGGGTGGCAGGGCTTCCGGTCAGCGGCGGGTACGCGGGCGGCCGGCCGGGAAGCGCGCCGGGCCGCGAGTGGTGGCCGTACCGGACCCGGCCGTCGGCTCGGTGGCGGCGGCCTCGGCGAGGCGGACGAGCCGGGCCTCGCAGTGGTCCAGCCACCGGGCCTCGGCCTCGGCCTGGAAGATCAGCTGCTCCACCACGAGCAGCCAGGCGACCTCGTCACGGTTGGCCGGGACATCGGCGAGGGCCTGGGCCTTCAGCCGGGTGTAGTCCTGCATCGCCTTCAGGGTGTGGTGGCGCTGGGACTGGATGACGTGCCGGATGTCGACACCCGGGGCGCCCACGGCCATCGCGAGCTTGATCGCCAGCTCGTCACGGGGCGGGCTGCTGCGGTCCACGGGTGTCTCGAACCAGCTGCGCAGCTCGGCGCGGCCGTCGTCGGTGATCGTGTACAGGTCGTGGCCCGCGTCATCGGCGCCGTCCTGCGCGACCATGCCGTCGCGCTCCAGACGGCTGAGCGTCGTATAGACCTGGCCGACGTTCAGGGGCCATGTGGAACCGGTGCGGGACTCGAATTCGGTGCGGAGCTGGGAGCCGTAGCGAGGCCCGCGCTCCAGGAGGGCGAGAAGCCCGTGACGGATCGACATACTCAGTATGTATACCGAGTATGTTGCTCGTGGCAAGCCCGGCGACGTGGTGCCGCAGGCGGATCGCGGTCGGTTTCGGTGGGCCGGGAACGCTCAGTGGGCTCGGCGCATACGGAATGCGAGGAAGCCCAGTCCCATCCCGACCAGCGCGATCCCGGCCCCCAGCGAGACCTGCTTGACCTGCTTCACGGACGGTGCGTGCAGCGGCTGCCCGGCAGCCCCGGGCGGGTTGGAGAACGCGCTGGCCGGTGGGGTGAATACCGGCACGTCAGCGGCGTCCGGCTCCGGTACGTCCGCTTCGAGGTCGGCCTCGGCCCGCGCGAGTTCCAGCGGCGAGAGCGACCGTCCGGGGCGCGCCCGACCCGCCCCGGCCTCCCGTCCGGCGAGCGGCCGGTCCGAAGCGGAAGCCGAGGCCGCAGCCGAAGCGGAATCCGGGGCGGACGCGGAATCCGGCGCGGAGAGGGGCGCGGAGGGGGCCGAGGACGCGGACGGCGCGGACGACGCGGACGAGGCGGAGGATGCGCCTTCCGCCGGTCCCGCGGGTGCGGCGGAGGAGGCGGACGACGCGGAGGAGGCGGAGGACGCGCCTTCCGCCGGTCCCGCAGGTGGCTGTGCGGCATCACCGGAGGAGGCGTCGGCCGCCCCGGTCGGCGCGAGCGGACCGCCGCCCGCGGGCCGGAGCGTCGCCGTGCCGGAGGGGCGTGAGGAAGGCGGGGCGGAGGGAGTCGTCGACGGCCGGACCAAAGAAGGTGTGGCGCCCGGCGGAGCCGCGGGAGAGGCGCCCGAAGAGGCCGTTTCCGGGCGGGCGGAAGAGGCGAGGGCCGAGTCGTCCGGGGGTACGTTCGCGTACGCCGTCCCGCTCACGGTCCCCAGCGCCGCGCCGACCGCCATCACCAGACAGGCCACGTAGGTCGACGACCGCACGGGGAGGAGTCCTGGAGCCATGAGATCAGCGTCACACGAGCCGATATATCCGGCATCCCGGACAGCGAAGACGCCCACGGGACGCCCGGGAATCCCCCGTAATGCCGCCCGAACACAGCATCACCCGGCACACATGACATGTGCCGGGTGATGCGCGCAGTCAATCGAGGCCTTCCGCTGATCCCTGGCCACCAGGGATGAACGGGACAGCCGTCAGGCGGGGTCGCCGGTGGAGATGCGCAGCTCGAAGTGGGCGCCCCGCTCCGAGACAGCGGTGCCCGAGGACGGGAACTGGTCGACGACCTGGTCCTCCGCGTATGTGTTGCCCGGCTCCTTGATCTCCTTGATCGTCCAGCCGGCCGCCAGGGCGCAGGCCTTCACCGACTTGATGTCCTTGTAGATGAAGTTCGGAGCCGCGACCTTCGACGGGTCGTTCGAGTCCTCCATCGCGTCCGTGCACTTCTCGGTCTTCATCGTCCGGTTGCGCTCCGGCGGCTTGTGCTCGCCCGCGACCGACGATTCGTTCGACGTCGGGTCGTCCTTGTCGGCGTCGGAGTTCCCCTGGAGGGACAGCACCGTGATCAGACCGCCGATCGCGAGCAGCGCGACGGCGATCGCTCCGACGATGACCGGCATGTTCCGCTTCGAGCCGCCTCTGCCACCGCCCGGGCCTCCGCCCGGACCGCCACCGCTGACGCCCATGCCTCCGACACCCGTGCTCTGCGGGGAGGTCGTGTACGGCGGCGGGGTCTGGTGGGCCAGGGGGCCCTGGGTCTGGTACGCCGGGGCCGACTGCGGGTAGCCGTAGCCGGGCGAGGGCGCCGGGGTGGGCTGGTTGTACGGACCCGGCTGCTGGTGGGGCTGCTGATGCTGCGGGTGCGGGTGCGGCTGGTAGGGCGTCTGGACGCTGTGCGGGGCCGAGGTGGCCTGGTCGACGGGCGGGAACACCGCCGAGCCGACACCCGAACCGCTGTTCGTCGGAGCTCCGCCGCTGACGATCACCGGAGCGCCGGTCTGGCCGCCGGTGGCGTTCAGCACGCGCGCTATCTCGTCCCGCATCGCGGCCGCGCTGGGGAAGCGCTCGTTCGGGTTCTTCCTCAGGGCGCGGGCGACCAGCGCGTCCATGGCCGGGGTGACCGCGCGGTTGATGCTGGAGGGGGCGACGGGCTCCTCCTGCACATGTGCGTACGCGATGGCCAGCGGCGAGTCCGCGTCGAACGGGATCCGGCCGGTGAGGAGCTGGAAGAGCATGATGCCGACCGAATACAGGTCGGACCGGGCGTCCACCCCGCGCCCGAGGGCCTGCTCGGGGGAGAGGTACTGCGGCGTGCCGACGACCATGCCGGTCTGCGTCATCGAGGTGACGCCCGACTGCATGGCGCGGGCGATGCCGAAGTCCATGACCTTCACGACGCCGCGCTTGGTCATCATCACGTTGCCGGGCTTGATGTCCCGGTGGACCAGCCCCATCTCGTGGCTGGTCTCCAGCGCGGCCAGCACATCGGCCGTGACCTTGAGCGCCTTGTCCGCGGGCATCGCGCCGTAGCTGCGGATGTCCGCCTGGAGCACGGAGCCGAGCGGCTGCCCCTCGACGTACTCCATGACGATGTACGGCATCAGCGCGCCGCCGAGCTCGTCCTCGCCGGTGTCGAAGACCGAGACGATGTTGGTGTGCTGGAGCTTGGCGACGGCCTGCGCCTCGCGCCGGAACCGTTCGCGGAAGGACTGCTCGCGCCCCAGCTCCGTGTGCAGCGTCTTGATCGCGACCTGGCGGTCGAGCGCCGAGTCGTACGCCAGATATACGGAGGCCATACCGCCTTCGCCGAGCAGGTCGCGGAGCTGGTACCGGCCGCCCGCGACGGCACCGCCCGCGTAGCGACCTTGTGCGCCGTGTGCGCCGTCCTGGCTCATGACTTGCTTCCCCCTCGGCGCGCGACTGACGCGATGATCCGTATTACGGGCCAAGTCTGCCCGAGGGGTACGACACGTCAAGCCAGGTGCCCGTTCCGTGACCCGAAGCACAGGAAGAGTCTCGGAAGCGTTACAGGAAGCGCATGGAATTTGCTTGTCCGGCACGCCGGCCGGTTGGATGACCCGTCCCTCTCGGAACAGGTGTGTCCGGCAGAGGCTGTAGCGTGACGTGGCAATGCAGCTAGGCACCGTGAGAACCCGCGGACGCGCGGACAGATACGACGGCGAGGACTGATGGCACCCGATTCCGAAGCAAACGGCGGCGGAGTTTCGGATGGCACCGACTCCTGGGGCATTGGTGGTGTCGTCGGCGACGGGCGATACCGGATGACCCACCGGCTCGGCCGGGGCGGCATGGCCGAGGTCTATGCCGCGGAGGACGTCCGCCTGGGACGTACGGTCGCGGTGAAACTCCTCCGCTCCGATCTCGCCGAGGACCCGGTCTCCAAGGCACGTTTCACCCGTGAGGCACAGTCGGTCGCCGGCCTCAACCACCATGCGATCGTCGCCGTGTACGACTCCGGCGAGGACGTCGTGGGCGGCCAGACCGTCCCGTACATCGTGATGGAGCTGGTCGAGGGCCGCACCATTCGTGACCTGCTCCTCAGTGCGGAGGCCCCGCCTTCGGAGCAGGCGCTGATCATCGTCTCGGGGGTGCTGGAGGCCCTCGCGTACTCGCATCAGCACGGCATCGTGCACCGCGACATCAAGCCCGCCAACGTGATCATCACGCACTCCGGCGCGGTCAAGGTGATGGACTTCGGCATCGCCCGCGCGCTGCACGGCGCGCAGTCGACGATGACGCAGACCGGCATGGTCATGGGCACACCGCAGTACCTCTCGCCGGAACAGGCGCTCGGCAAGGCGGTCGACCACCGCTCCGACCTGTACGCCACCGGCTGCCTGCTCTACGAACTCCTCGCCCTGCGGCCCCCGTTCACCGGCGAGACCCCGCTCTCCGTGGTGTACCAGCATGTCCAGGACATCCCGGTGCCGCCCTCCGAGGTGTCGGACGGGGTGCCCCCGGAGCTGGACGGGCTCGTGATGCGCTCGCTGGCCAAGGACCCCGACGACCGGTTCCAGAGCGCCGAGGAGATGCGCGGCCTGGTCCAGTACAGCCTGCAGATGCTCCAGGTGCAGGGCGGTCACACCGGTACGTGGAACACCGGCCCGGTCACGATGCACGAGGGCGGCCACACCCCGGCCATGGGCATGACCGGCGCGACGACGGCGATGGGTCACCCGGTGCACGGGGACACCTCGCAGGGGCCGATCCTGCCGCCGATGAACCCGGACGACGGGGCGTACGACGGCGGGCACCGGTCCGGCGGCGGTCGCGGCAAGATGTTGCTCTTCGTCCTGCTCGCGCTGATCGCGATCGGCGCGGGCGTCGCGTTCGCCGTCCAGGCGGCGAACGACAGCGGCAAGGAGAAGAAGCCGGTCGCCCCCTCCAGCTCCGTCTCGCCGTCCGACGAGGAGACCTCCCCGGAGCCGACCGACGAGGAGACCGAGCCCTCCGAGGAGCCGGACGATTCCACGGGCGGTCAGACGCAGCCCAGCCAGCCGCAGTGGACTCCCTCGCACAAGCCGACCCGGCCGTCGTTCACCCCGTCCGACAGCGCGAGCCCGCCGGACACGGGCGGCAACTCCGACGGGAACACGAACGAGGGCGGGACGGGCGATCCGACCGACCAGCCGACCAGCCCGACCACGGACCCGGGCGCCCCGGGGGGCAACGGGGACGACGGAGGCTCGGAGGACGGCGGAGCGGGCAACAACGTCGGTGCGTCGACGGGCCTGACCCCGTAATGCCGCATGCGTGAGGGCCCCCACACCGTGGGGGCCCTCACGGTGTGGGCCCCACACCACGGGGCCCCGCGGCGTGGCCCTCACCCCGTGAAGGCCTCGCTCACCGCCGCGTACTCGCGCGTCCACCACACCGCCAGGGCCGACACCGCAGGGAACTGCGGGTCGGCCCTGCGGTCGTGCAGGCGGTAGCGCCAGCGCAGTATCCAGAAGTCGTTGAGCCGCTCCCACCACACCCGGTGCACCGCGGCGGCCAGTTCCGCCGCGCCCGCCCCGGCGGCGGTCCGGTACGCGCGGGCGTACGCCCGTACCTTCTCCAGCTCCAGTTCCCCGGCCGGCCGGACGAAGAAGATCGCCGCGGCCCGGACCGCCTCCTCGGCGCGCGGCTGCACTCCCAGCCGGTCCCAGTCGACGATCGCGACCGGGTCGGTGCCCCGGTAGAGCAGGTTCAGCGGATGGAAGTCGCCGTGCACCCAGCCCGTGGCGGGCCCCTCCGGGGTGGGCGGGCGGCGGTGGGCATGCCGCTCCAGCAGGGTGCGCCGCTCCACCAGCCGGTGTACGGCGAGTTCGTCGAAGGCGTCCCGCGGGGTGTCCCGGGGGTGCTGTCCGCGGGCCGCGGCCAGCAGATCGTCGATCAGCGCGAAGGTGTCGGCCGGGTCGGGACTCCCGTAACCGGGCCGGGGCGGCTGTCCGGCCGCCGTACAGCTACTGGGCCCGTCACCCTCACCACTTCCGTCACCCTCACCACTTCCGTCGCTGTCGCCGTCCTCGCCGCTGCCGGGGGCCATGACCTGCTCCAGACCGGTGTGTACGGCTCCGAGGAGCGTCCCGAGACGTTGGGACTCGGCACAGGTCAGCTGGGCGCCTACCCGGTGCAGACCGTCCACCCAGGGATGGAGGGCGTAGCTGCGGCCGCCGATCACCGCGACTGTGTCACCCTCCGTGTCCGCGAGCGGCGGGACCACGGGTACGCCGAGTGACTGGAGGCGCTGGGTCGCGCGGTGCTGGCGCACGATCGTGGCGCGTTCGCCGGTGGCGTCGTCCAGATGCTGCTTGTCCAGATGGTGCTTGAGGAAATAGGAACCGCTGGTGGTGGAGACGCGGTATCCGTGATTGAGAAGGCCCTTGGTGATCGGTTCGCAGGCGAGTGGCTCACCGACGTCCGGGTAGCGGCGCAGCACCTCGCCGACCGGAGGAACAGGCGGGCGGGTTACATATGAGCGCGGCACTCACCAAATGGTAGATCACGCTGCGTTGCGGATGAGCGGACTTGCGCGGAAGTCCAAAGTGTGCTCGCTGGCGAAGTGGGGGTCCAGGCTGAGGAAGGCCGGTTCGAACGGCTCGCCGTTGACCGTGGTGGGGGCGGTGCCGAACAGTTCCCGCAGGTCAGGGCGGGGATGCACGATCTCGGCGGGGCCGGTGAACTGCACCGACCAGAGATTCCCGCCGTCCGTGGAGGTGGCGGCGTTGAAGTTGTCCGCACCGTAGGCGACGACGCTGCCGTTGCACGCCTCGTGGTAGCCGAAGCCGCTGTGCATCCGCAGAAGGATGCGGTCGCCGACCACGATGTGCCGGGCCACCGCCAGGAAGGGGAGGGCCCGCATGCTCGTCGCCAGCCGGCCGTAGGGGACGCGGCCGAGCAGCTCGATCGCGTGGAGTTCCTCAGAGGGCATGGGTCCACTGTCCGGCACGGGTGTGGGCCGGGTTAAGAGTCGGCGGCCCCGGGTGGTCCGGGACCAAAGTCCCAGATCACCGGGGCCGCCGGAACTTCTCAGAAGGCTCTGGGCCTGCCCGGCGGGGCCGCGCGGTCCCGCCCGGGTGCCGTACCGGCCCCGCTCAGCGCCGTTCGGCCTGCAGGCGGGCCACATAGGCGGCGGCCTGCGAGCGGCGTTCCATGCCCAGCTTGGAGAGCAGGCTGGAGACATAGTTCTTGATCGTCTTCTCGGCCAGGTGGAGCCGCTCGCCGATGACCCGGTTGGTCAGCCCCTCGCCGATCAGGTCCAGGATCTTGCGTTCCTGTTCGGTGAGGTTGTCGAGCTTGTCGTTGCCCTTGCCGTTCTTGCCCTCGCGCAGGCGCTCCAGTACGCGGGCGGTCGCCGCGGGGTCCAGCAGGGACTTCCCGGCCGCCACGTCCCGTACCGCGTTCAGCAGCTCGTTGCCGCGGATCGCCTTCAGCACGTAGCCGGACGCGCCCGCCATGATGGCGTCGAAGAGCGCCTCGTCGTCGGCGTACGACGTCAGCATCAGGCACTTGATGTTCTCGTCCCGGGACCGGACCTCCCGGCACACCTCCACCCCGTTGCCGTCCGGCAGCCGTACGTCGAGCACCGCGACATCGGGGCGGGTGGCCGGAATCCGCACCAGCGCGTCCGCCGCCGTGCCCGCCTCGCCGACGACCTCGATGTCTTCCTCGACGGAGAGAAGTTCATGGACTCCGCGTCGGACGACCTCGTGATCATCGAGCAGAAATACAGTGATTTTTCCATCGTTGCGCACAAACGCAGTCTCACATATTCATCCCGGCTCCGCTCCTGCCGGCCTCGGACCAGCTTTGGATCAGCTGTGGATCAGCTCCTCGCTGCCCTTCCCTGGCGCCTTTCGCCGGGATAACGTGCCGTTGTTCCGGCGGCCTGCAAGGCTGTTACCAGTGCTGTGACCAGCAAGGCTTCACGATTTTTTCGATTTACTTGGAAATCCAAGCAAAATCGCAGGTCAGATAGGGTTTCGCAGTTATGCGAAGCACTGGGTAACGTGCCTATGACAGGACGCTCGCCGGGGCACCTGTCACGCCTGTTTCCGGCCGAGCGGCACCCACCCCGTGCACGGGTCCGGAAACAGGCGAGCCGCACTGGTTCCCGGCAGACCCCGGGGGCCGGACCGACGGAGGAGCACGCACGTGACCGTGGAGAGCACTGCCGCGCGCAAACCGCGACGCAGCAGCAAGCGGACCAGCGCCGCCAAGACGCCGCAGAGTTCCGAGCCCCAGCTCGTACAACTGCTGACGCCCGAGGGCGAGCGCGTCGAGCACCCGGACTACTCGATCGACATGACCGCGGAGGAGCTGCGCGGTCTGTACCGGGACATGGTCCTGACCCGCCGCTTCGACGCGGAGGCCACGGCCCTCCAGCGTCAGGGCGAGCTGGGCCTGTGGGCCTCGCTGCTGGGCCAGGAAGCCGCGCAGATCGGCTCCGGCCGGGCGCTGCGCGACGACGACTACGTCTTCCCGACCTACCGCGAGCACGGCGTCGCCTGGTGCCGCGGGGTCGACCCGACCAATCTGCTCGGCATGTTCCGCGGCGTGAACCACGGCGGCTGGGACCCGAGCACCAACAACTTCCACCTGTACACGATCGTCATCGGCTCGCAGACCCTGCACGCCACCGGCTACGCCATGGGCGTCGCCAAGGACGGCGCGGACTCCGCCGTGATCGCGTACTTCGGTGACGGCGCCTCCAGCCAGGGCGACGTCGCGGAGTCGTTCACCTTCTCCGCGGTCTACAACGCCCCCGTGGTGTTCTTCTGCCAGAACAACCAGTGGGCCATCTCCGAGCCGACCGAGAAGCAGACCCGCGTGCCGCTCTACCAGCGCGCCCAGGGCTACGGCTTCCCCGGCGTCCGGGTCGACGGCAACGACGTACTCGCCTGCCTGGCGGTCACCAGGTCCGCGCTGGAGCGCGCCCGCCGCGGCGAGGGCCCCACCCTCGTCGAGGCGTTCACCTACCGGATGGGTGCCCACACCACCTCCGACGACCCCACGAAGTACCGGGCCGACGAGGAGCGGGCGGCCTGGGAGGCCAAGGACCCGATCCTGCGGCTGCGCACGTACCTGGAGAAGCAGAAGTTCGCCGACAAGGCGTTCTTCACCGCGCTGGACGAGGAGAGCGAGACCCTCGGCAAGCGGGTACGCGAAGCGGTACGGGCCATGCCCGACCCGGACCCGATGGCGATCTTCGAGCACGGCTATGCCGACGGCAACTCCCTCGTCGACGAGGAGCGCGCCCAGTTCGCCGCCTACCAGGCATCGTTCGCAGACTCTGCCGAGGAGGGCAACTAGCCATGGCCGTGGAAAAGATGTCCATCGCGAAGGCGCTCAACGAGTCACTGCGCCACGCCCTGGAGAACGACCCCAAGACCCTCATCATGGGTGAGGACGTCGGAAAGCTCGGCGGTGTCTTCCGGATCACCGACGGGCTGCAGAAGGACTTCGGCGAGGACCGGGTCATCGACACCCCGCTCGCCGAGTCCGGCATCGTCGGTACGGCGATCGGCCTGGCCCTGCGCGGCTACCGCCCCATCGTCGAGATCCAGTTCGACGGCTTCGTCTTCCCCGCGTACGACCAGATCGTCACGCAGCTCGCGAAGATGCACGCCCGCGCGCTCGGCAAGATCAAGCTGCCGGTCGTCGTCCGGATTCCGTACGGCGGCGGCATCGGCGCGGTCGAGCACCACAGCGAGTCTCCCGAGGCCCTCTTCGCGCATGTCGCGGGCCTGAAGGTGGTCTCGCCTTCCAACGCGAGCGACGCCTACTGGATGATGCAGCAGGCCGTGCAGAGCGACGACCCGATCATCTTCTTCGAGCCGAAGCGGCGTTACTGGGACAAGGGCGAGGTCGACACCGAGTCCATCCCCGGCCCGCTGCACCGGGCCGCCGTGGCCCGCACGGGCTCCGACCTCACCCTCGTCGCGTACGGCCCGATGGTGAAGGTCTGCCTGGAAGCCGCCGCGGCAGCCCAGGAGGAGGGCAAGTCGGTCGAGGTCCTGGACCTGCGGTCGATGTCCCCGATCGACTTCGACACCATCCAGACGTCGGTCGAGAAGACCGGCAGGCTCGTCGTGGTCCACGAGGCACCCGTCTTCTACGGCTCCGGGGCCGAGATCGCCGCGCGGATCACCGAGCGCTGCTTCTACCATCTCGAAGCACCGGTGCTGCGGGTCGGCGGATATCACGTCCCCTACCCGCCGGCCCGTCTTGAGGACGAGTACCTGCCGGGTCTCGACCGGGTGCTCGACGCCGTCGACCGCTCGCTGGCGTACTGAAGGGGAGAGGGACGTGACGACGATGACTGAGACGTCTGCTCGTTTCCGTGAGTTCAAGATGCCCGATGTGGGCGAGGGACTGACCGAGGCGGAAATCCTCAAGTGGTATGTCCAGCCCGGTGACACGGTCACCGACGGCCAGGTCGTGTGCGAGGTCGAGACGGCCAAGGCGGCCGTGGAACTGCCGATCCCGTTCGACGGGGTGGTGCACGAGCTGCGCTTCCCCGAGGGCACGACCGTGGATGTCGGCGAGGTGATCATCTCGGTGGACGTGGCACCGGGCAGCGGTGACGCGGCTCCCGCGGCCTCTCCTGCCACCGCTTCCGCCGCTGTTCCTGCCGCTGCCGCGCCCGCTGCCGCCCCCTCGAAGGCTCCGGCGGCCGAGGACGAGGCACCGAAGGGCCGGCAGCCGGTCCTGGTCGGCTACGGCGTGGCCGAGTCCTCCACCAAGCGCAGGCCGCGCAAGGGTGCTGCCGCGGCTCCGGAGGCCGCCGCCGTCGCGGCGGCGGTGCAGGCCGAGCTGAACGGGCACGGCGCGCCCGCGCCCGCCGTCCCGGGGAACCGGCCGCTCGCGAAGCCGCCGGTCCGCAAGCTGGCCAAGGACCTGGGCATCGACCTGGCGACGGTCACCCCGACCGGCAAGGACGGCATCATCACCCGCGAGGACGTCCACGCGGCGGCCACGCCGGTCGCCGAGGTCCCCGCTGCCGCCGTGTCCGTCACCGCGGAGTCCGCCGGAACCGGGACCGAGGCCCCGGCCGCGCAGCCTTCCGCGACCGTCCGGGAGACCCGTATCCCGGTCAAGGGCGTCCGCAAGGCCATCGCGCAGGCCATGGTGGGCAGCGCGTTCACGGCGCCGCACGTCACCGAGTTCGTCACGGTCGACGTCACGCGGACCATGAAGCTCGTGGCCGAGCTCAAGGAGGACAAGGACATGGCGGGAGTCCGGGTCAACCCGCTCCTGATCATCGCCAAGGCCCTCCTGGTCGCGATCAAGCGGAACCCGGACGTCAACGCCGCCTGGGACGAGGCCGGCCAGGAGATCGTCCAGAAGCACTACGTGAACCTGGGCATCGCGGCCGCCACCCCGCGCGGTCTGATCGTGCCGAACATCAAGGACGCGCACGACAAGACCCTGCCCCAGCTCGCCGCGGCACTGGGCGAGCTGGTCACCACGGCCCGCGAGGGCAAGACCTCCCCGGCCGCGATGGCGGGCGGCACGGTGACGATCACGAACGTCGGTGTCTTCGGCGTCGACACGGGCACGCCGATCCTCAACCCCGGCGAGTCCGCGATCCTGGCGGTCGGTTCGATCAAGCTCCAGCCGTGGGTCCACAAGGGCAAGGTGAAGCCCCGTCAGGTCACCACGCTGGCACTGTCGTTCGACCACCGCCTGGTCGACGGCGAGCTGGGCTCCAAGGTCCTGGCGGACGTCGCCGCGATCCTGGAGCAGCCGAAGCGGCTGATCACCTGGGCGTAACGCCCTTCTGCGGTACGTGTTTCCGGTGGGCCCGCGCGTTGTTCCGCGCGGGCCCACCGGCATGTCCGGCAGTCACCGCACGGTGAGTTCGGCGAACACGGTCTTGCCGATGGCGCGTGGTTCGACGCCCCAGTTGTCCGCGAGCCGCGCGACGATCTGGAGGCCGCGGCCGTAGCAGTCGTCGGCATCGGCCTCCCGCAGACCGGGCAGCCGTTCGCCGCGCGGATCGCTGACCGCGATACGGAGCACGGTCGCGGTGAGGGTGAGCCGCACGCGGAAGAGGCGCCCCGCATGACCCCGTGCAGCAGGGCGTTGGTCGCCAACTCACTGACCAGGAGAGCCGCGTCACCGGCCAGCTCCGGGTGACCCCACTGAAGCACGAGCCGAGCGGTGCGGTGCCGGCTGAGCGAGACGCTGCGCGCGGTGGGGGTGTAGTCGGCCCGGTCCTCGCGGAGGACGGGCTCGGGGGCGGTGATCTCCTGGGCTGCGGTCATGGACGCGTGCCTCCGTGGGTGGTGCGGGCGGTGGCGGTGCCGCGCCTGCGGTGGGCCGGGGCCGGTTCGGGTCCGGCGCGGTTCCGGCGCAGGGCAGGGCGGTGCACTTCCGCCGACTGATTCCGCTGTGCGAGCGGCTGTGTGCCGAACGTAGCGATTCTGGCAGCTTGGGGGCAAGTGAAACGGAGACAATTGTCTCCAACGGGGGATGGTTGTCGACGGCCTGTGCTGCGGGAGTCCAAACTGGGGCGGTGAATCGAGCGACTCGGCAAGGCAATCGGTTGTCAACTGTCCTGGGGCGCAGGCTCGGTAGTGAGCTGCTACGCCTGAGAGACGCGTCAGGGAAGACGCAGCAACAGGCCGCCCAGGTCATCAGCGCGACCAACTCGAAGATCGTGAAGATGGAGCAGGGGTGGGTTCCGATGAGGGATCCGGACATCCGGACCCTCTGTGAGTTCTACGGTTCTGAGGACGTGCAACTCGTCAGCCGCCTGCTGGAAGTGGCGCGGGTAGATCGGGAACGCCGTAAGGCGAAAGGCTGGTGGAACCAGTATCCGGAGCTGCGTTCGCTGGTTGAGTACGTTGCGCTCGAAGACATCGCAACGGGCGTCAGGACCTGGCAAGGGGCTTTCGTGCCGGGACTGCTCCAGACGCCGGATTACGCCAGGGCGCTCGCCGTCGGCAACGCGGACTGGGAAGACCCGGACGAGATCGAGCGCTTCGTCGAAGCCAAGATCGCACGCCAAGCGCGTCTCACGGACGGCAGTCCTCTCGCGCTGTGGGCGATCGTCGCCGAAGGATCCTTGCGGCAGCTGGTCGGTGGCCGCGAGGTGATGCGTGCTCAACTGGCAAGTCTGGCGGAGGCTGCCACCGAGCCAAATGTCACGGTGCAGGTTGTCCCCTTCCTCGCGGGCTCGCACCCAGGCATGACCAGCGCTTTTAGCATCGTGTCATTCGCTGAACCCGGTGCGATGGACGTGGTCTACATGGACACCACGTCGTCTACGCTGTGGCTGGAGAGCGAGTCGGATGCGGCGCGCCACAACGTCACGTTCGGCCGTATCGCCAGAAGCGGACTCGCTCCCCGCGATTCCATCGCTCTGATAGGGCGTATTCGCAAGGAGTTGTAGTCGTGCCACACTTCGAGTTCGTCAAGTCCAGCTACAGCAGCGGCAATGGCGAGTGCGTCGAGGTGGCCCGCAACATTCCCCGTGCCGTCGCCGTCCGCGACTCCAAGCGCCCGGCCGGCCCCGTCCTCACCGTCACCCCCGCCGCGTGGGACGCCTTCACGGCGGACGTGCGTCGGCAGCCGTAGTTCGGGCCGGAGCGCCCGCCACACGCAGGGCGCGAGCAGGCCCCCGTACCCCGGCCCCGTACCTCCGAGCCGCACACCGCCTACGGCAGCCGCCGCTCCGCCAGGTCCAGCCATTGATCCACCTCGGCCGGAGCGAAGTGCCGGATGGCCCAGTCGGTCATGCGCAGGCTCATATGGGCCCAGGAGGGCAGCAGGACGTCCGGTGGGACCGTGTCGAGCACGGCGTCCAGCCTGGCCACGGTGTCCGGTTCGGTCTGTTCCCCGTGAAAGAGGCCGAAGCGCAGGGTGACGAGGTCGAATCTGCGGTCCCCGCGGGCCGCTCCGTCCCAGTCGATGATCCCGGTGATCCTTCCGTCCACGGCCAGCATGTTGCCGGGGTGGAAGTCCAGATGGACCGCGTCGGTGCCGTCGAGCCGGTCCGGATGGGCGGCGCCGATGGCGGCGATCCGGCGTTCGAGGGCGGCGGTACGGGGGCTGTGGTCGCGCAGCGGTCCGTGCAGGCAGTACCCGGGGCCGTCCTCGCGCAGATGCAGGGCGAGGGCCGGGATGTCGGTGCGGTGGGCCAGCCGGCCGGCCAGTGACTCGTTGAGGGCCAGTGCCTGGTCCAGGCCCTCGCGGTCCAGGCGCTCGACCGGTGTGCCGGGGAGGAGTTCCTGGACGGTGACGACCGCGTGCCCGGCCTGGACGGCCAGCTCGGTGGCCGGGGCGGGGAAGCCGTCCGCCCGCAGGGTTTCGCTGACCGCGAGCGGGCCGGCCCGGAGTGCGGCGAGTTCCGTGTGGGCGCGCCACTTGAGTACGGACCGGTGGCCGTCCGGCCATCGCACGTACGCGGCTCCCACCTGCCCGCCGGGGCAGGGGCCCTCCACGGTGAGCCGTATCCCGGTGCCGGCGTGCACGGCTTCGGCCATGCGGTCGGCGTCCAGTCGCTGTACGCGGTCCCGGCCGCGCGAGGAGGAAGTCATCGGCAGATTGTCGCGCGGCCGCAGGCGTGCGCGCGGAAACGGCGGTACGCGGACGGGCGCGGGGCCGGGGTACGCGGACGGGGGTGCGGCCACCCTCACGGTGACCGCACCCCCGTCGGGGTGCCGCGGGACGAACGGGCTACTTTTTGAAGCCGTAGTCCATGAGCTTCTTCGCGTCGGCGGTGCGCTTCGCCGCGGAGGGCGAGGTGAGCACGGTGCCGATGACGGTCTTGCCCTTGCGGGTCGCGGCGAAGACCAGGCAGTACTTGGCCGTCGGGCCGGAGCCGGTCTTCACGCCGATCGCGCCGCTGTAGCTGCCGAGCAGGGTGTTGGTGTTGCCCCACGACATGTAGCGGTAGCCACCGCTCTTCGTGGTCACCTTCTGCTTCGTCGACTTCGTCTTGACGATGGTGCGGAACGTGGAGTTCTTCATCGCCTTGCTGGCGATCTTCGTCAGGTCGCGGGGGGTCGAGTAGTTGTTCCCACCCCCTATGCCGTCGAACGAGTCGAAGTGGGTGTTCTTCAGCTTGAGGCTCTTGGCCGTGGAGTTCATCTTGCCGATGAACGACTTCACACGGGCCGCGCGGGTCTTGCCGGAGCCGTACTTGTCGGCGAGGGCGTACGCGGCGTCGCAGCCGGAGGGGAGCATCAGGCCGTAGAGGAGCTGGCCCACGGTGACCTTGTCGCCGACGATCAGCCGGGCGGACGAGGCGTTCTTGGAGACGATGTAGTCGCTGTACGCCTTCTGGATCGTGACCTTGGACTTCAGGTTCACGTTCTTCTGCGACAGCACCACCAGGGCCGTCATGATCTTGGTGGTGGAGCCGGTGGAGCGGCGGGTGTCCGCGGACTTGGTGAAGAGGGTCTTGCCGCTGCCGTTGTTCATCACGAAGCCGCCCTTGGCGGTGATCGTCGGCTTCGGCGGTGCTGCTGCCTGTGCCTGGGTGGCGAAGGCACTGCCCGCGAGAACGGCGCCCGCGGTGAGGGCCACGGTGGCCGTGGCGGTCGCGCGATTGATGCGCTTGATGCCGATATTCAACTGAACGCTCCAAATGCCCCTGAATTGCGGCCACATAAGGGTGCCGCTCGGTGGTGAGACTCCTGGGGCGGAGCAATGGATGTGCTCTCGAACGGATGGTTTTTTCACCGGGTCCCGGCTGGTTCGTCCCGTCGGCTCGCGGGTGCCGTCATGGGTGGTTCAGGGCGTAGTGCGGCGAACCGTCCGCCGTGCCGCCGAGGGAACGGATGCAGGCGTGCCGGCGCATGAACCGGAGGCACTCGTTCACCCGGTGCGTACTGAGTCCCGTGCGGTCCGCGAGGGACTCCAGTGACTGATGCAGCTCGCCTTCGGCAGCCAGTACGGGAGCGATGGTGACAGCCACCGACCAAACGTCCTCGGTCACGGACATCCGTGACTTCCAGCCGTCCAGAACGGCCTGGGCGGTGGGTCGGGCCGGCTGCGGTGCGCCGGCCTGGGCCGGGATCGTGGTGGCGGGCGAGGCGAACAGAGTGTCGAGGCGATCGGCAATGCGTTCCAGGGCGTGCGCCGTCGCGCGCTGTGCGAGAAGGGTCTCCCGCTGGGTGGCAAGACTCTCGTGCTGTGCGGCTGCGAACTGTTCGTCGAGGCGGATGTTCCGCTCCTCCAGGCGCACGATCACGTCGGCGACCCGGTCCGGTACGCCGGGGGCCGCCCAAGGTGCGGCCCCGGCGGCCTCCGGGGCGGCCGGAGGTCCGCCGAGGCTGTAGGACCCGTCCTCCTGGACGGTGGCGATGACGTCGGCGACCCATTGTTTGAAGGGGCGGCAGGACGGTTTCGTGCTGCCGCTGACCAGCAGGATCAGACCCTGGAGATCGATGAGTTGCAGGTCTCGGCGCCACTCTCTACCTGCGGGAACGCTGAGACTGTATCGCCCAGTTACAGTCTCGAGAAAGTCTCGGCTTCTCTCGGGGACGTGGTCGCTCAGCGCCTTCCTGGAGTTCGCGTAGCCGAGCTGTCCGCACACGTCCACCGCCGGGAACCAGTGCTTCCCGTCCGGCATCGTCAGCCGCCTGATCCGGGCCCCGGTCGCCCCGTACACGAAGTCGTTGATGTCGATCGCGTCGTGCCGTACGGCCGGCCGCCCCGTCGTCCCTGACCTGTCCGCCGTGGTCATGTGAACCACCTCCATGACGGAACGCAAAGCGGAGCAAATCGATTGGGCCACCGGATCCAGGAATGTTCATCCCTACGGGGAGCGGCCCCGAGGTTTGACGCGGTCGTCCAGATTCCGGACGCCGCGGCCACATGCGTGCATGTTGTATCTATGCTGTGTGCATGCCTGCCGCGCCTCTCACCCCCGTACAGCCGCCCAAGACGTCCCTCAAGCAGCCGCCCGCCGCCGAACGCGTCTACACCCACATCAAGGAGGCGGTCCTCGGCCGTCGCTACGAGGGCGGGACGCTCCTCACCGAAGGTGATCTCGCGGAGGCCGTGGGGGTCTCCCGCACGCCCGTGCGCGAGGCGCTGCTGCGGCTGGAGGTGGAGGGGCTGATCAAGCTCTATCCGAAGAAGGGCGCCCTGGTGCTCGCCGTCTCCGCGCAGGAGATCGCGGATGTGGTGGAGACCCGGCTGCTCGTCGAGGAGTTCGCCGTGCGCCGGGCCGTGCCGGCCTCGGCGCAGCTGATCATCCGCCTCGAACAGCTCCTGGAGGAGCAGCGACAGCTGGCGGAGGCCGGGGACCTGGCCGCCGTTTCGGTGAAGGACCGCTGTTTCCACGCCGAGATCGTGCGGAACGCGGGCAACGAGATCCTTTCGCGGCTCTACGACCAGCTGCGCGACCGGCAGTTGCGGATGGGCGTCGCGGTGATGGAGGCCCACCCCGGCAGGATCGCCGCCAACATCACCGAGCACGGTGAGCTGCTGGAAGCCATCCGGGCCGGTGACGCGGACGGTGCCGCGCAGGTCGTGCGGCGCCATGTCAGCCGGGTCAAGGTGCTGGTCAGGGGTGAGGACCGGTGAGCTCCGCGGCCGCTCCCACCCTGTCCCTGCCCGGTGATCCGCCCGGCGGCCGGCGTGCCGCCTGGGTGTGGGGCATCGGGGTCGCCGTCTACTTCGTCGCCATCGTCTTCCGCACGAGCCTGGGGGTCGCCGGGCTCGATGCCGCCGACCGGTTCGGCGTCAACGCCTCGGCACTGTCGACGTTCTCCATCCTTCAACTGCTCGTCTACGCGGGCATGCAGATACCCGTCGGCCTGATGGTCGACCGGCTCGGCACCAAGAAGGTCCTCGCCATCGGGGCCGTCCTGTTCACGGTCGGGCAGCTGGGTTTCGCACTCTCCCCCTCCTACGGAACGGCGCTCGCCTCGCGGGCTCTGCTCGGCTGCGGCGACGCGATGACGTTCATCAGCGTGCTGCGGCTCGGCAGCCGCTGGTTCCCGGCCCGGCGCGGGCCGCTGATCGGTCAGGTCGCGGCGCTCTTCGGGATGGCGGGCAACCTCGTCTCGACCCTCTTCATCGCCCGCGCGCTGCACGGCCTCGGCTGGACCACGACGTTCGCCGGGAGCGCGGTCGCGGGGGTGGTGGTGCTGGTGTTGCTGCTGCTGTTCCTCAAGGACCACCCCGAGGGGCATGAACCGCCGCCCGTCGAGCACGCCGGGTCCGTGTACGTCCGCAAGCAGATCGCCGCCGCGTGGCGGGAGCCCGGCACCCGGCTCGGCATGTGGGTGCACTTCACCACGCAGTTCCCGGCCATGGTGTTCCTGCTGCTGTGGGGGATGCCGTTCCTGGTGGAGGCGCAGGGGCTGAGCCGGGGGACCGCCGGTGAACTGCTCACCCTGGTGGTGCTCTCCAACATGGTGGTCGGGCTCGTCTACGGGCAGATCATCGCCCGGCACCATGCCGCTCGCGCGCCGCTCGCGCTGGGCACGGTGGGGCTGACGGCCCTGCTCTGGGCCGCGACGATCTTCCACCCCGGCGACCAAGCGCCGATGTGGCTGCTGATCGTCCTGTGCACGGTGCTCGGAGCCTGCGGTCCCGCCTCGATGATCGGTTTCGACTTCGCCCGGCCCGCGAATCCTCCGGAGCGTCAGGGCACCGCGTCGGGGATCGTCAACATGGGTGGTTTCATCGCGTCGATGACCACGCTGTTCGCGGTCGGTGTGCTGCTGGACGCGACCGGCGACAACTACCGCGTCGCGTTCGCCTCGGTGTTCGTCCTGGAGGCGCTCGGCGTCGTACAGATCCTGCGGCTGCATGTCAGGGCGACGCTCAGGGAACGCGACCACCATGTGGTCAGCCGGGTCGAAGCGGTCCACGTACCCGCGTAGTGCGGCGCGCGATCGGCGTGCCTGCGGCGCGTGGAGTGGGCACGGCGTGTGCGGGGCGATCGGCGCGCGTGCGGGGCGATCGGTGAACCGGCGGCGCGCCCGTCTCTCGTTCTCCGGGACGGGCGCCGCCGATCGGTACACCGTGTGCGGGTTCCCGCACAGGGGGACCGCGGTCGGGAACTACGGCATGACGGCGAAGTTGTGCAGGATCGCCGCGGCCAGCTCCTGGTCGCCCTCGATCTTGATGCGGTCGGGGACCGCTGTCGCCCGGACCCGGCCGCAGGCCAGGCGGTAGTACGTCTCCCAGTCCATCGCGAGCGTCACCGCGGGGCCGAGCGACGGCGCGCCGTCGATCGAACCGCGGCCGTCCGCGTCGACCCGGACCGTTCGCAGGAACTCCAGCGGCCCGTGCACATCGAGTACGACCGCCGAATTGGCCGGAGCGCCCGCGTCCTTGGCAACCACCTTGGGGAGCCCCTGGAGCAGGGTGTCCCGGACGATGTGGGCGCCGGCGGAGTCGAGATTGCCCGGGACGCCCAGCGTGACGCGCAGGTCCTGCTCGTGCACCCAGAGATCGACGGCCCGCATGTGCAGGGCCACTTCGAGGGTCTGCTCCGCACCGAGAGGCGCCCGGACCATCGTGTCGGGGGAGCGGTTCTCGTTGCGCAGCTGGCGGGCGCGGCGGATGAGCGTGTACTCCAGCTCGGAGGTCATCTCGGGCGCGGTGTGGTGGCGCCGTACGTCGACCTGCATCTCCATGTAGCGGGCGAAGTCACTCTGTATGTGGTAGAGGTCGCGCGGCAGTGTGTGGATGGGGCGCGGGTCGCCGAGCATCTCGCACTCCATGCCGATGATGTGCGACACGATGTCACGGACCGACCAGGCGGGGCAGGGTGTACGGCGGTTCCACTCCCCCTCGACGAGTGGCTTCACCAGCTCGGCTATCGCTTCGAGGGAGTGGGTCGCGGCGTCGGCGTAGGTCTGGAGGCTGGGATGGACGGTCACGGGACCCCTCGTGCGGTTCTGCGGTGCATGGGCTGGGAGAGCAGGGCGTACTGGCGGGCGGGCTGGCACTGACGGCGCTGTCTGCGAGCTGCGTGGGAGGTTCGTTGGCTAAGTTACGCTGCGAGCAGGCACCCCGGCAGTGCTTTGGTGTGACGATCGTAGGCCCGCGTTGACGGCTCGAATGCCAGGACGGTGGTAGTGTGCGCGCCTCTCTCATCCAGATCGCAGTAGACCCGGACGAATCAGTCAATTTCCGTCGGAAACGCGCGGTTTCGCTGGTCGTGGCCCAGCGCGGCGCGGATCTGGTGGTCCTTCCCGAGCTCTGGCCGGTCGGCGCGTTCGCGTACACGGACTTCGCCGCCGAGGCCGAACCCCTCCAGGGTCCCACCCATGACGTGATGGCCGCTGCTGCCGCCGAGGCGGAGGTCTGGCTGCACGCGGGCTCGTTCGTCGAGCGGGCCGTGGACGGGACCCTCTACAACACCTCGCTCGTCTTCTCGCCCGAGGGCGAACGCCGTGCCGTGTACCGCAAGATCCACCGCTTCGGCTTCGACAAGGGCGAGGCGGTCATGATGGGCGCGGGCGAGGAGCTGGTCACGGCCGTACTCCCGCAGACCACGCTCGGCCTCACCACCTGCTACGACCTCCGCTTCCCGGAGCTGTACCGCGGGCTCGTGGACGCGGGCGCCGAGACGCTGATCGTCGCCGCGGGCTGGCCGGAGCGCCGCCGGGCCCACTGGACACTCCTCACGCAGGCCCGCGCCGTCGAGAACCAGGCGTACGTCCTGGCCGTCGGCACCGCGGGCACCAACGGCGGGGTCGAGCAGGCCGGGCACAGCATCGCCATCGACCCGTGGGGCGAGATCCTGGCCGAGGCGGGCGCGGGCGAGGAGGTGCTGAGCGTGGAGTTCGACCCGGCGAAGGCCGCCACCACGCGGGAGCAGTTCCCCGCGCTGAAGGACCGCCGGCTGGGACTGGACACGCCGCAGGACGTGGCCCCGGCGCGCTGAGGTGCGGCTACGCCCTTCGGTGGGTCGGTTTCACGTGAAACCGACCCACCGAAGGGCGGGTGCCGGGCCACGCGGCGCATCCGGGCCCGGCTTCCCCCTCCCGGCCCCGCCGCCTCACTCCTCGCGTCCCTCACGCTCCTTGTCCGCGAGCACGATCACGCACATCGACACGGCGATGAGCAGCGCGGCGTCGGCCTCCTCGCGCACGACATCGATGCCGTACGTGTCCCGGATCGTCAGCAGGCGCCGGGAGATCTGTGCCAGCAGCTCCCCGTCGTAGTCGATGGCGAACTCGCGGTCCAGGATCCTGCCGCTGACATCCAGCTCCGTGCCGTCCACCAGCGTCACCCGGTAGTGGTTGCGCAGCAGCGAGAGCCGCTTGCGCCTGACCCTGGCCAGTTCCTCGCCCCCGCGCTCGATGACCATCGTGTCGCGCAGACTGACCAGCTTCTGCCGCAGTTCGACGAGTACCCGGCCGTCGCGGTCCTTCAGCTCGAAGGTGTCGCGCACCCGCAGGGCCTTGCCGTCGACGAGGAAGACCTTGCGCCCCTCGGTGTCCTCGATCCAGTAGTCGTCACCGACAGCGAACAGCCGCTCACGTACGAGAAGTCTCATGAGCCACAGGTTCTCCCGCGCCCCGGCGGAATGCGCGCAGGTTGGCGTGATGTTGACTTGTGGCATGGGTACACGTGCACGCGTCCGCGCCCCCGAGCTCATCGGCAGGGGCGGCTGGCTCAATACAGGCGACCGGCAGTACACCCTCGCCGATCTGCGGGGACGCATCGTCATCCTGGATTTCTGGACGTTCTGCTGTGTCAACTGTCTGCATGTCCTCGACGAGCTGCGCGAGCTGGAGGAGAAGCACCGCGACACCGTGGTGATCATCGGTGTCCACTCGCCGAAGTTCGTGCACGAGGCCGAGCACCGGGCCGTGGTCGACGCCGTCGAGCGCTACGAGGTCCATCACCCGGTCCTCGACGACCCCGAGCTGGCCACCTGGAAGCAGTACGCCGTACGCGCCTGGCCGACCCTGGTCGTCATCGACCCCGAGGGTTATGTGGTCGCCCAGCACGCGGGCGAGGGCCATGCCCACGCCATCGAGAAGCTCGTCCAGGAGCTGGAGGCCGAGCACTCCGCGAAGGGGACGCTGCGGCGCGGTGACGGCCCGTACGTCGCGCCCGAGCCCGTCGCCACGTATCTGCGCTTCCCGGGCAAGGCACTGGTGCTCCCGGACGGTGGCTTCCTGGTCTCCGACACGACGCGGCACCGGCTGGTCGAGCTGGACGCGGACGGCGAGAGCGTGCGCGGGCACTTCGGCGGCGGCGGCGGCCGGGGTCTGGCGGACGGGGGGCCGGCCGACGTCAGGTTCAGCGAACCGCAGGGCCTCGCCATGCTCCCCGACGGGCGGATCGCCGTCGCGGACACCGTCAACCACGCGATCCGTGTCCTCGATCCGTCGACGGGCGTCACGAGCACCCTCGCCGGTACCGGCCGCCAGTGGTGGCAGGGCTCGCCCACCAGCGGCCCGGCGTGTGAGGTGGACCTGTCCTCGCCGTGGGACATCGCGTGGTTCGCCGGCCGGCTGTGGATCGCCATGGCGGGTGTGCACCAGCTGTGGACGTACGACCCGGAGAGCGCGACCGTACGGGGCGCGGCCGGGACGACGAACGAGGGCCTGGTCGACGGGCCCGCCGACGAGGCGTGGTTCGCCCAGCCGTCCGGGCTCGCCGCCTCGGCCGACGGGGAGCGGCTGTGGATCGCCGACGCGGAGACGTCCGCGCTGCGCTGGATCGACCGGGACGGACATGTGCACACGGCCGTCGGATCCGGGCTCTTCGACTTCGGCCACCGCGACGGCGCCGCCGCCCGGGCGCTGCTCCAGCATCCGCTGGGTGTGACCGCGCTGCCCGACGGGTCCGTCGCCGTCTGCGACACCTACAACCACGCCCTGCGGCGTTACGACCCCGCGAGCGGCGAGGTCACCACACTGGCCACCGATCTGCGGGAGCCGAGCGACGCCGTGCTGGTCGACGGCGACCTGGTCGTCGTCGAGTCCGCCCGGCACCGGCTGACCCGGCTGCGGCTGCCCGAGGAGGCCGTACGCGTCGCGGACCGGGCGCACCGCACCCGGCGCGCGGCCACCGAGGTCGCCCCCGGCACACTCCGGCTCGACGTGGTCTTCCAGGCGCCCGCCGGGCAGAAGCTGGACACCCGGTACGGGCCCTCGACCCGGCTGCTGGTCTCCGCGACCCCGCCGGAGCTGCTGGCGGAGGGTGCCGGGCCCGGCACCGACCTGGGCCGTGATCTGGTGCTGGCGGACGGGTTCACCGAAGGTGTTCTGCATGTCTCCGCGATGGCGGCGTCGTGCGACGACGACCCGCTCAACGAGTACCCGGCCTGCCACGTCCACCAACAGGACTGGGGCGTCCCCGTCCGCGTGACCGCGGAAGGGGCGGCCCGGCTGCCGCTGGTACTTGCGGGGATGGACGCGCAGGGCTGAGCCCGCGGCGGGGGCGGGGCCGGCGGCCGAGGAGCCGTCGGCACGGCCCGCTGGGTGCGGCCCGCTGGGTGCGGCGCGCTGGGTGCGGCGCGCGCTCACCCCTCGTCCGCGAGCCTCCGCAAGGCCTGTTCGTGCCTTCTGCGGTACTCCGTCCGCGCCGTCACCCGCAGCAGTGCCGCCAGTGCCCGTACCGCGCCCTCGTCGTATCCGGCGAGTTCCGCTTCCGTGGCCGCCCGGTCCAGCAGACCGATTCCGTCGCCCTCCTCGCCGAGCGCCAGATGTGCCTCTCCGCCGACGGTCAGCAACAGCACCCGCCGGGCCGCCTCCTCGTCCTCCGGCCCCAGTTCGAGCGCGGTCCGGGCGGATTCGAGGGCGTCGGCGGGCCGGTTCGCGGTGAGCTGCATCCGGGCGAGGTGCTGGAGGCCGAGCATCTCGGTGTGCCGGTCCCGCGCCTCGCGGGCCAGCCCGACCGCCCGTGCGCAGCCCTCCAGCGCCGCGTCGAACCCGCCCTGTTCGGCCTGGACGACGGACAGGTTGATCAGCGCGGTCGCCTCGCCGAGCCGGTCACCGGCCTGCCGGGCGAGGGCCGGTGAGCGCTCCAGCAGGGCGACGGCCTCGGCGGTCCTGCCCTCCTCCGTCAGCACCCACCCGAGCAGGGTGATCACCCGTGATTCGGCGTACGGGTCCTTCTGGGCACGGGCGGCGTCCAGCGCGAGTTCCAGCATCGGGGCCCAGCTGTCCCGTACCCGCCACACGATCTGCGGCCACTGGAGCAGGACGATCCGCCAGGCCCGGTCGTCGAGGCCGGCGTTACGGGCCGCGACGGCCGCCAGCGTCAGATCGTCGCGCTCGGTGGCCAGCCACCGCATCGCCGCCTGCCGGCCGCTGAAGTCCCGGACGGCGGAGGGGCGGTGGTAGTCGTCCGGCAGGACGAAGCAGGGCTCCCCGCCGGGTTCGGCGGTGTCGGCGGCGGCCAGCGCGGTGGCGATGTAGTGGTCCAGGACACCGAGGAGGGCCCGCGGCGCGGAGGCGGGGTCGAGCCCGCGGGCGTAGAGGCGTACGAGGTCGTGGATCACCCAGCGTCCGGGCGCCCTCTCGGTGACGAGATGGGCCGCCGCGAGCCGCTCCAGCGCCGCCGCGGCGGTGACCGGATCGGTCTCCGCGAGCGCGGCGGCCGCGTACGGGTCGAAGTGGCTGCCGGGGTGGTGGCCGAGCCGGGCCAGCTGACGCACGCAGTCCGGCGGCAGATGCTGCACGGTCAGCCGCAGTGCGGCCGAGACGCCGATGTCGTCCACATCGAGGTACGACAGTCGGCCGCGCTCGTCGGCCAGTTCGTCGGCCAGTCCGGCGAGGGTCGACTGCGGGCGTCCGGCCAGCCGGGCCGCGGTGACGCGCAGCGCGAGCGGCAGGCCGCCGCAGAGTTCGGCGAGCCGGCGGGCGGCGACCGGTTCGGCCAGGACCCTCTCCTCACCGAGCACCCCGGCGAGCAGGGCCGTGCCGTCGTGCGGTTCGAGTGTGTCGAGGGGTACGGGGCGGGCCGCGTCCGAGGCGATGAGGCCCTCCAGCCGGTGGCGGCTGGTGACCAGCGTGACGCAGTCGGTGCCGCCCGGGAGCAGGTGCCTGACCGTGGCGGAGTCGCGGGCGTTGTCGAGGATCACGAGCAGCCGGCGCCGGTCGGTCAGGGTACGGAAGAGCGCGGCCGCGGCGGGCACGGATTCGGGGACTCTGCGCGGTGCGACGCCGAGGGCCAGCAGGAACTCGCGCAGCACCTCGATCAGCGCGGGCTCGCCGGTGTCGCTGAACCCGCGCAGGTCGGCGAAGAGCCGCCCGTCGGGGAAGGCGGCGGGGCTGCGGTGGGCCCATTGGAGGGCCAGCGCGGTCTTGCCCACCCCCGCCGGGCCGGTGACCAGGCAGACGGGCGCCTCGCCCGCCGCCGCGCGGGTGAGGGCGGCCAGTTCGGTGACCCGCCCGTGGAAGCCGCGGGGTGCGCGGGGCAGCAGATCGGCGGGGTGCGCCTCGCCGGTGACGGACAGCAGGGCGGGGAGGGGCCGGGGCGGTACGGGGGTGGGCGCGGCCGGGGGAACGGGGAGCGCGGGCGCCTCTGGAACGGAAAGGGCGAAAGGGGCGGAAGGAGCGGCGGTGGTGTCGGCCTCCCGCGTCGTCTCCGTACCGTTGCGCCGGTCCGGCGCCGGACGCGCGGCGGGTACCGGTTGCGCGGCACCGGCCGGAGCGGTGCCCGCGGTGGTGGTGCTCGTGGCGGGGCCCTCGGGGCCGGGGTCGCCGCGCAGGATCAGCGCGTAGGCGTCGGCGAGTTCATGTCCGGGATCGATCCCCAGCTCGTCGGCGAGCAGCCGCCTCGTGCGGTGGAACCGGTCCAGCGCCTCCGACTGACGCCCTGCCCGGTACAGCGCCATCATCAGCGCCGCCGCCAGTGACTCCCGCATCGGGTGGGTGACGGCCTCCGCGCCCAGCACGGCCGCGGCGCGGTTGTGCTCCCCCAGCGCCGAGTAGGACCGTGCCAGCTGCTCGACCGTCGCCAGCCGCGACTCCTCCAGCGAGTGCGCGGCGGCCCGGAGCGGGGCTCCGGTGAAGGCCCCGGTCAGCGCCGGGCCCTGCCACAGGGACAGGGCCTCCTTCAGCATCAGTACGGAGTCGGCGGGGCTGCGCTGCTCCCGCGCCAGCATCAGCAGTTCCTCGAACCGCTGGGAGTCCAGCAGGGTCTCCGGTATCCGCAGCACATACGCGTCGCCGAGCGTGACCAGTTCCACCCCGTACGCCACCGCGTCCGCGCCCATCAGGAGGGCGCGCAGCCGGGACACATGTCCCTGGATGACGCTGCGGGCCCGGAGCGGAGGGGTGTCGTCCCAGAGGGAGTCCGTCAGCCGGCCGATGGACACCGGTGTGTTGGCGGAAAGGAGCAGTGCGGCGAGCAGACTGCGCCGTTTGGCGGGGCCGAGCGGCAGCGGCCCGGTGAGCGTGTCGACGGAGACGGTGCCGAGCAGCCGGAACTCCACGAACGGCTTCCCTTCCGGGCAGGACGCACCCTCGGTCGGGGCGTGGAACGGTGCTCAGAATATCGGGGAGCCCCGGTGCCGACGAAGGGGTCGCACCCGGTCGCGGACGGACGTTCCGCCCGGACCGGTCACTGATAGCGGCGGTCGTCCTCGGACACGATGGTGGTGGGCGGCACGACCATGCGGCGGCGGCGCGCGACGCTCATGTGGACGAAGACCCCGACGAGGCCGACGATCATCATGATCCAGCCGACCAGGTCGACGTTGACGGTGTCCATTTCCCAGTCGGTGGCGAAGGCGAGTACCGCCCCGGCGCCGATGAGAAGGACGCATCCTCCGAGTCCCATGTGATTCCGCCTCCTTGACGGCCCGGTCACTCCGGGCCGTCACGACCGGGTACCCGGCCGGGCGGCGACCATGTCCCGGGGAGCCGTCGAGGAGACGCCGGGGCGTCGGGGACACCCGGCTGCCGGGTGTCCCCGGCGCCCCGGGCGTCGGACGTGTGGCGGTCAGCCCGCCAGGAACGCCGCCAGCGCGTTCGCCAGCAGATACGGGTCGTCGGCGCCGCACAGTTCACGGGCGCTGTGCATGGAGAGGATGGCGACACCGACATCGACGGTCTGGATGCCGTGCCGGGCCGCGGTGATCGGTCCGATCGTGGTGCCGCAGGGCATCGAGTTGTTGGAGACGAAGGTCTGCCAGGGCACGCCGGCCTTCTCGCACGCGGCCGCGAACACGGCCCGGCCGCCGCCGTCGGTCGCGTAGCGCATATTGACGTTGACCTTGAGGATCGGCCCGCCGTTGGCCACCGGGTGGTGCGTCGGGTCGTGCCGCTCGCCGTAGTTGGGGTGCACGGAGTGGCCGGTGTCGGAGGAGAGGCAGACGGTCCCGGCGAAGGCCCTGGCGCGGTCCTCGTACGAACCGCCGCGGGCGAACACGGAACGCTCCATGACCGTGCCCAGCAGCGGCCCGTCCGCGCCCGTGTCGGACTGCGAACCGTTCTCCTCGTGGTCGAAGGCCGCCAGCACCGGGATGTACGGGATCTCCTCGTCCGGCTGCCCGGCGACGGCGGCCAGCGCGGCGGTCGCGGCGTGCACGGAGAGCAGGTTGTCCATCCGCGGCCCGGCCACCAGCTCCCGGTCCCGGCCCAGGTACGACGGCGGCTCGACGGCGTGCGGCATCAGGTCCCAGCCGGTCACGTCCGCGGCGTCGACACCGGCCTCCCCGGCGACGAAGCCGATCAGGTCGCCCTCCGCGACATCGCCGAGTCCCCAGATCGGCTGCATGTGCTTCTGGCGGTCGAGCTTGAGGCCCTCCGTGTTCACCGAGCGGTCCAGGTGCACGGCCAGCTGCGGCACGCGCAGCAGCGCCCGGTCGATGTTCACCAGCCGGTGGGTGCCGTCCTTGAGCGAGATCCGCCCGGCGAGGCCCAGATCGCGGTCCAGCCAGGTGTTGAGCAGCGGCCCCCCGTAGACCTCCACCGCGACCTGCCGCCAGCCGTACGCGCCCGTGTCGGGCAGCGGCTTCACCCGCAGGTTCGGGGAGTCGGTGTGCGCCCCGGCGATCCGGAACGGGGTGTGCGCACCCGCGCCCTCCGGCACGTACCAGGCGACGATCGCCCCGCCGCGCAGGACGTACTTCCCCCCGGTGGAAGCGTCCCAGGCCGCGGTTTCCTCGACCTGGCGGAAGCCGGCCTTCTCCAGCCGGGCCGCGGCGTTGGCCACGGCGTGGTACGGGGACGGGCTGGCCGCCAGGAAGGACATCAGGTCGTCGGTGTGCGCGCGGTCGAACCGGAGGGGAGAACTCATGTTCTTCACTGTAACGAGGACCGCCCGGGAGAATCGCCGGTTGGCCGACGGTGGTACATGCCGATCATGCGCTCCGCGTGTGCGGTACGTGCGCCCCGTGTGTGCCTACGGTGAGGGAAGCTTTGCCGAGGGTTTTCCGCCGTCCTGCGCCTGATGCGCGCGCTTCGCGAACATGCCGCTGAACGCGTGAGATCGCGGTCGGAGGTCTCGTCCTCGCCGGTGGTGCCCGTGCTGATGCCGAGCACGGCCGTACCGACCCGTAGCTGCGCGATCGTCGCCGGACCGCCCAGGGTGCCCATGTCGGCGCGGTTCGCCAGGCGCTGGTCGCCGAGGCCGCCGAGGTCCACCTTCCGCGCGCCCACCCCCACCCGGTCGCCGCCGTACCACTTCGCCAGGGCGTCGTACGCGGTGCCGGCGGCCTTCTCGTCCTCGTAGGCGAGCACCCAGAAGTTCAGCGAGGTCTTGTCGGAGGTCCGGGCGTAGGCGGAGCCACCCCAGGAGGTGGCGCCCAGGCAGACCTCTTCCGCCTTCTTCTTGTCGGTGACACGGCACATCGCGGGCGGGAACTCCGGGTCCGGCTTCAGGGCCCCCGGCTCCAGCTGGGTCCGCCAGCCCGGTACGGCCGCCGCGTCCGGCAGGACCGACTCGACCTGCTTCAGGTTGAGCGACGCGGCCCGCGCGCCGCCTCCGTCACCGCCGCCTCCGTCACCGCCGCACCCGGTGAGCAGCAGTGCCGCCGCTCCCGCCGCCGCGCCTCCGCGTACGTACCGTCGCCGCTTCGCCATCGTGTTTCCGCCCCCGTTGATGATTGATCCGGACGACCGGTCCGGAGGAGTGGTCCCGTTTCCCGGCGCGTGCGCGCCGGGCTCTACGAGCCGAGCTTCGCCGACGGTTCGTCGCCGTTCTGCGCCTGCTGCGACCGCCGTGCGAACAGGGCCGCGAGGTCCTTGGCGAGGCCCTTGTCCAGCTTGGCCTCGCTGGGGGCGTCCGTGGCCGCCCACAGCACTGTCGTGCCCACCCGGATCTGCCCGGTGACGCTGTGCGCGCCGCTGTATCCCTGGGGCCCGGAACGGGCGTCACGCTCGTCGCCCACGGTGCCCAGGTCGGCCTTCTCGCGGCCGTTCGTGCGCGCGGTCGCCTTCCACAGGACGTCGTACGCGGCGTCGGCGGCCTTCTCGTCCTCGAACGCGACCAGCCAGAACCGGACCGCGGCTTCCCGGTCCTCGCGCTCGAAGGTGACGGAGCCCATGTAGCTGGAGTCCTCGCACCCCGCGTGGCCCTTGTTGGGGCAGATGGTGCTCTTGGCGAGGTCGTTCATCGGCGCGGTCGAGGAGTCCCCGCTCCGCTTCCAGCCCGGCATCGCGTCCTGGTCCGGCAGCAGCGCCGCCACCTGGGACTTGTCGAGCGCCGTCGCCTTGCCGTCGCTGCCACCGTCACCGCCGCCGCAGCCGGTGAGAAGCACCGCCGCCGCTCCGGCCGCCGCACAGCGTACGGACCACTTTCGCGGGGCCGAACCCTTGGTACTCACGCATGAACCTCCCCCTCGGACCTGGATGCCGATCATAGATACGGCCCGCCCCCGGAGCGGGGGGCGGGCCGTATCGATTCGGTGCCGGAGTGCGGCCGGAGCCGGAGCGCCGGACCGCGGAGGGAGCGGACTAGAACGCGGCCTCGTCCAGCTCCATCAGCGAGTTGTCGACGGACTCGGCGAGCGCGCGCTCGGCCGAGACGCCGGGCAGGACGTTCGCGGCGAAGAACTTCGCGGCGGCGATCTTGCCCCGGTAGAAGGCGGTGTCCCTCGCGGAGGCGGTCGGCAGCTTCTCGGCCGCCACGGCCGCGCCCTTGAGCAGCAGGTAGCCGACGACGACATCGCCGGAGGCCAGCAGCAGGCGGGTGGTGTTGAGGCCCACCTTGTAGATGTTCTTGACGTCCTCGCCGGTCGCGGTGAGGTCGGTGATCATCGCGCCGACGATCGCCTCCAGGTCCACGGCGGCCTTGGCGAGGGAGTCCAGCGAGCTCGCCAGCTCCTCGTTGCCCTGCGCGCCCGAGAGGAACTTCTTGATCTCCTCGGAGAGGGCGTTCAGCGAGGCACCCTGGTCGCGGACGATCTTCCGGAAGAAGAAGTCCTGACCCTGGATCGCCGTCGTGCCCTCGTACAGGGTGTCGATCTTGGCGTCCCGGATGTACTGCTCGATCGGGTACTCCTGGAGGTACCCGGAGCCGCCGAACGTCTGGAGCGACTGCGCCAGCTGCTCGTACGACTTCTCGGAGCCGTAGCCCTTCACGATCGGGAGCAGCAGGTCGTTGAGGCCGTGCAGCGCCTTGGCGTCCTCGCCCGCGGCCTCCTTCTCCTGGATCGCGTCCTGGACGGAGGCGGTGTACAGCACGAGGGAGCGCATGCCCTCGGCGTACGCCTTCTGCGTCATGAGCGAGCGGCGCACGTCGGGGTGGTGCGTGATGGTGACCTTGGGCGCCGTCTTGTCCATGAACTGCGACAGGTCGGTGCCCTGGACGCGCTCCTTGGCGTACTCCAGCGCGTTCAGATAGCCGGTGGAGAGGGTCGCGATGGCCTTCGAGCCGACCATCATGCGGGCGAACTCGATGATGCGGAACATCTGGCGGATGCCGTCGTGCTTGTCGCCGATCAGCCAGCCCTTGGCGGGGTGCTTGTCGCCGAACGTCAGCTCGCAGGTGTTGGACGCCTTGAGGCCCATCTTGTGCTCGACGTTCGTCGCGTACACACCGTTGCGCTCGCCCAGCTCGCCGGTGGTCCAGTCGAAGTGGAACTTCGGGACCATGAAGAGCGAGAGGCCCTTCGTGCCGGGGCCGGCGCCCTCGGGGCGGGCCAGCACGTAGTGAATGATGTTCTCGGACATGTCGTGCTCGCCCGACGTGATGAAGCGCTTCACCCCGTCGATGTGCCAGGAGCCGTCCTCCTGCTCCACGGCCTTGGTGCGCCCGGCGCCGACGTCGGAGCCGGCGTCCGGCTCGGTCAGCACCATCGTCGAGCCCCACTGCTTCTCGACGGCGATCTCCGCGATCTTCTTCTGCGCCTCGTTGCCCTCGTCGAAGAGGATGCCGGCGAACGCCGGGCCGGAGGAGTACATCCAGACGGCCGGGTTCGCACCGAGCAGCAGCTCCGCGTAGCCCCAGATCAGGGAGCGCGGGGAGGTGGTGCCGCCGATCTCCTCGGGCAGGCCCAGGCGCCAGTACTCGGAGTCCATGAAGGCCTGGTAGGACTTCTTGAAGCTCTCCGGGACCGGTGCGGTGTTGGTCTCCGGGTCGAAGACCGGCGGGTTGCGGTCGGCGTCGGCGAAGGAGTCGGCGAGCTCGTTCTCCGCGAGGCGGTTGACCTCGTCGAGGATGCTCTTCGCGGTTTCGACGTCCATCTCCGCGAACGGTCCGGCGCCGTAGACCTTGTCGCGCCCGAGGACCTCGAAGAGGTTGAACTCGATGTCGCGGAGATTCGACTTGTAGTGCCCCATGGGAAGGCTCCGTAATCAATAGCAGTGGCGCACAGCGCCCCGGGGAGTGATGCGGGTCGGGCGGCAGGCCGGCGTGGATGTGTCAGCTGACCTCTCCGATGATGCTACCCGTCAGTAATAAGGCGCAACCCCTCAAGCCGCAGATGTGTCCGATTACTCTTTGCGGCATGTACGGCTACGACCAGAACCAGGGTGCACAGCAGCAGATGGCCGGTGGTTACGCCGAGCAGCCGCTGTATCCCGAGCCCTCGCCGCCCTCCCTGGCCGATGCGGTACGGGCCTTCACCACCGGCTCGCTGTCCGCCGAGGACTTCCAGCAGATCTTCGCCACGTCGAAGGTCTACTGTCCGCGCGGCGACAATCCCGGCTTCCTCGCGCTCCACAACACCCAGCAGCCGGTGATCCCGATGTTCACCACGCTCAAGGAACTGCGGCGGTACGCGGGCAAGGAGTCCAAGTACTTCGTGATCACCGGCGCCGAGGTGATCGACCTGCTGCCGACGGGCTACGGCTTCGTCCTGGACATGGAGGGCGATCACCGGATGGTCTTCGACGCCAAGGCGGTGGAGCAGATGGTCGATTTCGCGATGCGCCGTATGTACGGCTGACCGCCCCGTACGGCCGAGTGCCGGCTGCGGCGGTCGCCGCCGTCGGACAGAGCAGGGAGGGCCCGCGCCGCTCGTGGCGCGGGCCTTCTCGCTGCCCGGGAATGAACGCCGCCTTGCAGGATGTTCACTGTTCAACTAAATTGGACGCAGAACACTCGCCCGGAGGTGGCTTCCATGCCCGCAGTGACTGTCGAAAACCCGCTGACCCTGCCCAAGGTCGCCGCCTCGGGCGACGCCGCGGCCCGTCCCGTGCTCGCCGTCACGACCGCGCCGAGCGGGTTCGAGGGCGAGGGCTTCCCGGTGCGCCGCGCGTTCGCGGGGATCAACTACAAGCACCTCGACCCGTTCATCATGATGGACCAGATGGGTGAGGTGGAGTACGAGGCCGGGGAGCCGAAGGGCACCCCCTGGCACCCGCACCGCGGCTTCGAGACCGTCACCTATCTGATCGACGGCACCTTCGTCCACCAGGACTCCAACGGCGGCGGCGGCACCATCCGCAACGGGGACACCCAGTGGATGACGGCCGGCTCCGGCCTCCTGCACATCGAGGCCCCGCCGGAGTCCCTCGTCCTGTCCGGCGGCCTCTTCCACGGCCTCCAGCTCTGGGTGAACCTGCCCAGGGCCGACAAGATGATGGCCCCCCGCTACCAGGACATCCGCGGCGGCCAGGTCCAGCTCCTCGCCTCCCCGGACGGCGGCGCGCTGCTCCGTGTCATCGCCGGTGAGCTCGACGGGCACGAGGGCCCGGGCGTCACGCACACGCCGATCACCATGATCCACGCGACCGTCCGTCCGGGCGCCGAGGTGACACTGCCCTGGCGCGAGGACTTCAACGGACTCGCGTACGTGATGGCCGGCCGCGGCACCGTCGGTACGGAGCGCCGCCCCGTCCGCATGGGGCAGACCGCGGTGTTCGGCGAGGGTTCCTCGCTGACCGTCCGGGCGGACGAGCAGCAGGACGCCCACGCCCCGGACCTGGAGGTCGTCCTGCTCGGCGGCCGTCCGATCCGCGAACCGATGGCGCACTACGGGCCGTTCGTGATGAACAGCCAGGCCGAGCTGAAGCAGGCCTTCGAGGACTTCCAGGCCGGCCGTCTCGGCACCGTGCCCGCGGTCCACGGCATGTGATGTTCGCCATGTGATGTTTGCTCACTCGTACGGGGGTGCGAGTGGGACAGCGGGCCCCTGCTGTGATCGGGTGGGAGGGTGCATACCCAAAAGCCCCTCCTGCCCGACACCGCGCGGCGCACGGCCGCCTGGTGCGGTGTCGTCCTGCTGGTCGCCGGTGTCGCCGCGGTCGCCGTCTGGCTGTGCATCGTCTTCAAGACCGCGATCACTCCCGTGCTGCTCGCGCTGCTCGGTACGGCGCTGCTCGGCCCCGTCCACCGCTGGCTGACCGCCCGTAAGGTGAATCGTTCCCTCGCCGCCGGTCTGACCTGCGCCGTGCTGGTCGCGGTGGTCGGCGGCGCCGGCTACATAGTCGTCACCGCGCTCATCGACACCGGCGATCAGATCATCTCCTCGCTGAAGGACGCCGGGCAGTGGGTGGTCGACCACTTCGGCATCGCCGAGGACACGAACGTGAACAGCCTCGCCGACAACGCCAAGTCCCTGGTCGAGAAGTTCGGCGCGAGCGCCGCGGGCGGCCTGCTCAGCGGAATCAGCCTGGTCGGATCGCTGCTGGCGACCAGTGTGCTCGCGCTGCTGCTGACCTTCTTCTTCCTGCGCGACTCCGACCGCGCCGTGAACCTCGCCCACTCCCTCGCCCCGCGCGGCACCGGGGAGCTGGTGGAGTCCATGGGACGGCGGGCCTTCGAGGCGGTCGAGGGATTCATGCGCGGCACCACGTTCATCGCGCTGATCGATGCCCTGTGCATCACGGTCGGCCTGTTGATCCTGGATGTGCCCGGCGCGGTGGGGCTGGGGGCGCTGGTCTTCGTCGGCGCGTACATCCCGTACCTCGGGGCGTTCATCTCCGGCGCCGTCGCCGTCCTGGTCGCCCTCGCCGACCGGGGCTTCGTGATCGCCCTGTGGGCGCTGGGGGTCGTGCTCGCGGTCCAGGTGCTGGAGGGCCATGTGCTCCAGCCGATGATCCAGAGCCGTACGGTCCAGATGCACCCCGCCATGATCATGGTCGCGCTGACCGCGGGCGCCAGTGTCGCCGGGCTGCTGGGGATGCTGCTGGCGGTACCGCTGTGCGCGGCGGCCTTCGGTGTGATCGGGGAACTGCGGAAGGGGTACGGGGGCCCCTCGGGCACCCAGCCGGACCGGCCGGACCCGTCGGGAAGCTCCCCGGAGCCGTCACCCGGCGCCTGAGCCGTCGTCCGGCGCCTTCGCCTTCGCGTCCTTCCCCGGCCCGGCCGACTCTTCCAGCTCGAACCAGATCGACTTGCCCTCGCCCCGGGGGTCGACACCCCATGAGTCCGCCAGCATCTCCATCAGCACCAGCCCCCGTCCGCTGGATGCCATCTCGCCGGGACACCGCTTGTGCGGGAGTTCGTCGCTGCCGTCGGCCACCTCGACGCGGAGCCGCCGCGCGCCCCGCTCACCGGCCGCCTCGGCGACCATCAGCGCGTCGCCGTCCGTGTGGACCAGGACATTGGTGGCCATCTCCGAGAGCATCAGGACCGCCGAGTCGACCTGGTCCGGGTCGGCCCAGTCGTGCAGGAGCTCCCGCAGCTGCTGCCGGGCGACGGCGACCCGCTCGGGCTCGGCCTGGGCGATCGTCAGCGCGGTGCGACGCGGCTGCGCGACCCGGGCCGCGGTGCTCTCGCGGCGGAGCACCAGCACCGCGACGTCGTCCTCGCGGCGGTCCGCCAGAGGCCCCGTCGTGTAGTGCGAGGTCGGCCCGTGCACCGCCTGGACCAGGGCGTCGGCGAGCTTCTCCAGGTCCTCGACGGGCTGTTCCAGAACCGGCCGGAGCCGGGTCCAGCCGGTGGTCATGTCATGTCCGCCGGTCTCGATGAGCCCGTCCGTGCACAGCATGATCGTTTCTCCGGGCTCCAGGACCACCCGGGTCGTCGGGTAGTCCGAGTCCTCCTCGATGCCCAGCGGCAGCCCGCCCGAGGTCTGCCGGATGACCGCGGTGCCGTCGACGCTGATCACCACCGGGTCCGGATGGCCCGCACGGGCGATGTCGAGCGTTCCGGCGACCGGATCCACCTCCGCGTACAGGCAGGTCGCGAAGCGCGGGGCCGTGTGCGCGTCGCGGTCCGCGTCGCCCAGGTCCTCGTACGCCTCGGTGAGTCCGGAGAGGAAGCGCGAGGCCCGGGAGAGCACGGCGTCGGGGCGGTGCCCCTCGGAGGCGTAGGCGCGCAGGGCGATGCGGAGCTGGCCCATCAGACCGGCCGCCCGCACGTCATGGCCCTGGACGTCGCCGATGACGAGCGCGATACGGCCGGTGGGCAGCGGGATCATGTCGTACCAGTCGCCGCCGACCTGGAGTCCGCCGCCGGTCGGGATGTAGCGCGCCGCCACCGTCATCCCGGGGATGTCCGGCCCCAGGGACGGCATCATCGAGCGCTGGAGCCCCAGGGACAGTTCGCGTTCGGTCTCGGCGACACCGGCACGGGCCAGTGCCTGCGCGAGCATCCGGGCGACGGTCGTGAGCACGGCACGCTCGTCGGGGGAGAACGCCACGGGGTGCCGGAACCCCGCCATCCAGGCCCCCATCGTGCGGCCCGCGGAGACCAGGGGCAGGAAGGCCCAGGACCGGCGCCCGAAGCGGCGGGCGAGCGGCCAGGTGGCCGGGTAGCGGCTCCGGTAGTCGTCGGGGGAGGGGAGATAGATGGCCCGCCCCGTCCGGACGACCTCGGCGGCCGGGTAGTCGGTCTCCAACGGCATGGCGGTGAACGGTTCCTCGTCCCCCGTGTTGTGCCCGTGGTGCCCGATGATGGTCAGCCGCTCCCCGGCGGCGCCGAAGACGGCGAGCCCGTCCGGCGAGAACCCCGGCATGGAGAGCGAGGCGGCGACCCGCAGCACCTCCTGGGTGGACCGGGCCTCGGCCAGTGCCCGCCCCGCGTCCAGCAGGAACGCCTCCCTGGACCGGCGCCAGTCGCCGGTGATGGAGGTGTGCGCGGCGGTGGCGCCCGGCTGGGGCTCGGCAACCTCCTGGAGCGTGCCCATCAGCACATAGCTCTCGGCTCCGTGCTCGGCCGGGTAGGTCGGCTTGGACCTGCTGCGTACGGTACGCAGGACCCGGCCCCGCTCGTCCACGATCCGCAGCCGGGCCTCGGCCAGGGTGCCTTCGGCGACCGCCAGATTGACCACCCCGTAGATCTCGTTCCAGTCGACCGGGTGGAAACGGGAGCGCACCGCGGACTCCCGGTAGACACCGGGCTCGGCGGGCAGCCCGAGCAGCCGGGCCGCCTCCCCGTCGAGGGTGACCGTGCCGGCGGCGTTGTCCCAGCGCCACAGACCGGTCGCGATCGCGGCCAGGATTTCCTCGGTGCGCATTGCCCCACTTTAGGAAGATGTACTCGGCCGACGCCACCGAGGGATGGCCGTACGCGATCATCCGCGGCCCCCATGGATGATCTTGAACGGTCAAAGGCAATGAAGTGGTGCGGGCGCGGGCGGTAGCCTGGGGTGGCTGAATCCACCCCGAACCGCGAAGACTGGATGAACGACGATGCATCGGTACAGGTCCCACACCTGCGGCGAGCTCCGCGCCTCTGACGTCGGCACCGACGTCCGGCTGAGCGGCTGGCTGCACAATCGCCGAGACCTGGGTGGCATCCTCTTCATCGATCTGCGCGACCACTACGGTCTGGTGCAGCTCGTCGCCCGCCCCGGCACGCCCGGCAACGAGGCCCTGTCGAAGCTGACCAAGGAGACCGTCGTCCGGATCGACGGCAAGGTCTCCGCCCGCGGCGCCGACAACGTCAACCCGGAGCTGCCGACCGGTGAGATCGAGATCGAGGTCACCGAGGTCGAGGTGCTGGGCGAGGCCGCCCCGCTGCCCTTCACGATCAACGCCGAGGACGGGGTCAACGAGGAGCGGCGTCTGGAGTACCGCTTCCTGGACCTGCGCCGCGAGCGCATGCACCGCAACATCATGCTGCGCACCGCCGTCATCTCCGCGATCCGGCACAAGATGACCGCCCTCGGCTTCAACGAGATGGCGACCCCGATCCTCACCGCGACCTCTCCCGAGGGCGCCCGTGACTTCGTGGTCCCCTCCCGGCTGAACCCCGGCAAGTTCTACGCCCTGCCGCAGGCCCCGCAGCAGTTCAAGCAGCTGCTGATGATCTCGGGCTTCGACCGGTACTTCCAGATCGCGCCGTGCTTCCGCGACGAGGACGCCCGCGCCGACCGCTCGCCGGGCGAGTTCTACCAGCTCGACGTCGAGATGTCCTTCGTCGAGCAGGAGGACATCTTCCGGCCGATCGAGAAGCTGATGACCGAGCTCTTCGAGGAGTTCGGCAACGGCCGCCATGTCACCTCCCCGTTCCCGCGCATCCCGTTCCGCGAGTCGATGCTGAAGTACGGCAACGACAAGCCGGACCTGCGGGCCCAGCTGGAACTGGTCGACATCTCCGACGTCTTCGCGGACTCCGAGTTCAAGGCGTTCGCCGGCAAGCACGTCCGCGCCCTCCCGGTGCCGGACACCGCGGGCCAGTCCCGGAAGTTCTTCGACGGCCTCGGTGCCTACGCCGTCGAGCACGGCGCCAAGGGCCTCGCCTGGGTGCGCGTCGGCGAGGACGGCACGCTGGCCGGTCCGATCGCCAAGTTCCTCACCGAGACGGACGTCAAGACCCTCACCGAGCGGCTGTCGCTGGTCCCCGGCCACGCGGTCTTCTTCGGCGCCGGCGAGTTCGACGAGGTCTCCAAGATCATGTCGGCCGTCCGGGTCGAGGCCGCCAAGCGGTCCGGCAACTTCGAGGAGGGCGTCTTCCGGTTCTGCTGGATCGTCGACTTCCCGATGTACGAGAAGGACGAGGAGACCGGGAAGATCGACTTCTCGCACAACCCCTTCTCGATGCCCCAGGGCGGACTGGAGGACCTGGAGACGAAGGACCCGCTGGACATCCTCGCCTGGCAGTACGACATCGTCTGCAACGGCATCGAGCTGTCCTCCGGCGCCATCCGTAACCACGAGCCCGAGCTGATGCTCAAGGCCTTCGAGATCGCCGGTTACGACCGCGAGACCGTCGAGCACGAGTTCGCGGGCATGCTCCGCGCCTTCCGCCTCGGCGCCCCGCCGCACGGCGGGATCGCCCCGGGCGTCGACCGCATCGTGATGCTGCTCGCGGACGAGCCGAACATCCGCGAGACGATCGCCTTCCCGCTCAACGGCAACGCCCAGGACCTGATGATGGGCGCTCCCACCGAGCTGGACGAGACCCGGCTGCGGGAGCTGAACATCCAGCTGCGCAAGCCGGTCGCCTCCTCGAAGGACAAGACCGAGAAGTAGGCCCCGCGCCCGTTTCACGTGAAACAGTCCCCGATCACCTGATCGGGGACTGTTTCGTTGTGCGGGGCCCCGCGGGTGACGGACCGTGCGGGGCCGACGGGCGATGAGCGGTAACTGCGGCGCACCCAACTCACCAGCGCGTACGGGCACGTGACGTTCGGGCCCGTCCCGCCCCGGTCACCGGTACAGCCGGATGGCCCCGGTCCGGATTCGGCGTGGCCGGGCCCGGCAAAGACTGGCACCTGAGACCACCGTGCCGTGCCGTGCCGGCCGCCGGAACCACCGAGGAGCCCGCCACCGTGTCCGTCCCCCGCCGCCCGTCCCTCCGTTCCACCGCCCCGTTCCTCCTTCTGCTCCTGCTCCTGCTCCTCACCGGCTGTTCCCCGGCCGCCCCGGAGGCCTCGGACGCCGGCCCCCCGCGCGGTGCGGCGGGCCCGGAACCCGCGGTGGAGGCCATGCGCGCAGCCCCGTCCCGCCCCGCGCCGCCCGCGGAGATCCCGGGCCTGGGGCCGGGGACCAGGGCGCTGATCCCGTCCACCGCCCTCCAGGCGTTCGTGGTGACCGGCGAGGCCGCCGACTCCCACCGGGCCACCGCCGCGCTCTACACCCGCGACGCCCCGGCGAGGAGCTGGCGACGGGTGACCGCCCCCTGGCCCGCCCACAACGGGATGAAGGGATGGACGGACCTCCATGTCGCGGGCGACCTCAAGTCCCCCAACGGCGTCTACTCCCTCACCGACGCGGGCGGCAGGCTGCCCGACCCCGGCTCCCTGCTGCCGTACGACGAGCAGCCGCACTTCGCGGTGAGCGGCGACGGGTTCTTCGGCGAACCGCTGGAGGGGTCCTTCGACTACGTGGTCGCCATCAACTACAACCGAGCGGAGGGCGTCAGCCCGCTGGACCGCGACCGGCCGCTCGGTCCGGAGCGCGGCGGCGGCATCTGGATCCATGTGGACCACGGCGGGCCGACCCAGGGCTGTGTCTCGCTCCCGGAGGAGCGGATGAAGGAACTCCTGCTCACCCTCGACCCGGCGAAGAAACCGGTGATCGTGATGGGCGACGCCGCCGCGCTGGGGCGCTGACACCGTGCCGCGGCAGACCTCGACGCACAGGGGCCCGGGACCGATCACTGATCGGTCCAGGGCCCCTGTGCTGTCTGATCCGGAAGAAGGACCTAGGCGGCCGGCTTCTCCTCCAGACGCGGGAACAGCACCGCGCCCTTGGTGACGGTGCTGCCCGCGGGCAGCAGACCCCAGGTGCCCGCGTCCTGGACCCGCTGGTCGGCCAGGGCGCCAAGGGACGCCTCGGCGCCCAGCGACTCCCACAGCTTCTGCGAGGTGTCCGGCATGACGGCGTTCAGCAGGACCGCGACCCCGCGCAGCGCCTCGGCGGCCGTGTACAGGATCGTCGCGAGCCGCGCCTGGCCCTCCGGGGAGGTGTCCTTGGCGACCTTCCACGGCTCCTGCTCCGTGATGTAGCCGTTGACCTGCTTCACGAAGTCGAAGACGGCCAGGATGCCCGCCTGGAAGTCCAGCTCCTCGCCGATCAGCCGGTCGGCCGCGGTGACCGCCGCCGCCAGACCTTCCTGGACGGCCCGCTCGGCGTCACCGGCGGCCGTGGCCTCCGGCAGCGCACCGCCGAAGTACTTGCCGACCATGGCGGCGACGCGCGAGGCGAGGTTGCCGTAGTCGTTGGCGAGCTCGGAGGTGTAGCGGGCGGAGAAGTCCTCCCAGGAGAACGAGCCGTCGCTGCCGAACGCGATGGCGCGCAGGAAGTACCAGCGGTACGCGTCCACACCGAAGTGTGAGGTCAGGTCCTGCGGCTTGATGCCGGTCAGGTTCGACTTCGACATCTTCTCGCCGCCGACCATCAGCCAGCCGTTGGCCGCGACCCGGCCCGGCAGCGGAAGACCCTGCGCCATCAGCATCGCGGGCCAGATCACCGCGTGGAAGCGCAGGATGTCCTTGCCGACCAGGTGCACATCGGCCGGGAAGGTCCCGTCGAACTTCTCCTGGTTGGCGCCGTAGCCGACCGCCGTCGCGTAGTTGAGCAGCGCGTCGATCCACACATAGATGACGTGCTTCTCGTCCCACGGCACCGGGACGCCCCAGTCGAAGGTCGAGCGGGAGATCGACAGGTCCTGAAGGCCCTGCTTGACGAAGTTGACGACCTCGTTGCGGGCCGACTCGGGCTGGATGAAGCCGGGGTTGGCCGCGTAGAACTCCAGCAGCTTCGGGCCGTACTCGCTCAGCTTGAAGAAGTAGTTCTCCTCCTTGAGGATCTCCACCGGCTTCTTGTGGATCGGGCACAGCTTCGTGCCGTCCTCGGCCTCGATGAGGTCGCCGGGGAGCTTGTACTCCTCGCAGCCCACGCAGTACGGGCCTTCGTACCCGCCCTTGTAGATCTCGTCCTTGTCGTACAGGTCCTGCACGAACTCCTGCACACGGTCGGTGTGCCGCTTCTCCGTCGTACGGATGAAGTCGTCGTTCGCGATGTTCAGATGCTCCCAGAGGGGCTTCCACGCCTCTTCCACGAGCTTGTCGCACCAAGCCTGCGGAGTGACGTTGTTCGCCTCGGCAGTGCGCATGATCTTCTGACCGTGCTCGTCCGTGCCGGTGAGGTACCACACCTTCTCGCCACGCTGGCGGTGCCAGCGGGTGAGCACGTCGCCTGCGACGGTCGTGTAGGCGTGGCCCAGGTGAGGAGCGTCGTTGACGTAGTAGATGGGGGTCGATACGTAGAAGGAATTCACGCCTTCGCCCCCTGCTTCTCGGATCCAGTGGCCGCCATGGTCGAAATCCTAACGGCCCGTGGGAGATCCCCTCACATCGATAAACGCCGCCGGCCCCGGGAAGGGCCCGCCGAGCGCCCGCCCCGCAGGGGCCGGGCTCCTGTGGAGAGCCTGTGGAGAGCTTTGCGAAACATGCCTTCCGGTAATTAAGACGCATCCTGGGAGGGAGTGGACACGCATGCACGAGGCAGGGGACATCACGATGCGGGTACTTGTCGCCGAGGACGAGGAGATCCTGGCGGAACTGGTCGCGACCGGGCTGCGCCGGGCCGGGTTCGCGGTCGACACGGTGTACAGCGGTGACGCGGCACTCGCCTATCTCGGGCTCCACGACTACGACGTCGTCGTCCTGGACCGCGATCTGCCCCGTGTGCACGGCGACGACGTGGCCCGCAGACTGGTCGCCTCCGGCTCCCGGACCAGGATCCTGATGCTCACCGCCTCCGGGACCATGGAGGACCGCGTCGCCGGGCTCGACCTCGGCGCCGACGACTACGTGGCCAAGCCCTTCGAGTTCCCCGAGCTGGTCTCACGGGTGCGCGCGCTGCGGCGGCGCAGCGCCAGGCCCGTACCGCCGCAGCTGGAGCGGTACGGAATCCGGCTCGACACCGTACGGCGGGCCGCGTCCCGGGACGGCCGGGACCTGGATCTCTCACCGAAGGAGTTCACGGTGCTCCAGCTGCTCCTGGAGGCCGACGGCGGGACCGTCAGCGCGGAGGAGCTGCTGGAGCGCGCCTGGGACGCCAACGCCGACCCGTTCACCGGGGCCGTCCGCGTCTGCATGAGCAAGCTGCGCGGCAAGCTCGGTGAGCCCGCGCTGATCCGTACGGTGCAGGGCGTCGGGTACGCCCTGTGAAGCGGCGGCCCCGGTTCGCGCGGGTGCCCGGCGCGGCGAGGATGCCGCGCTCCACGATCCGGACCCGCATCGCCCTCGTGTACGGCGGGGTGTTCCTCGTCCTCGGGACGGCGCTGCTCGTCACCGTCAACCTGGCCTCCCGCGCCGGTACGGACTCCCAGGCGCGGGCCATCGCCTCCTCGGCGGCGGTCGTGCAGCCGGGCTACGCGGTGAACGGGCCCCTCATCACCCGAAGACAGCTCGGACCGCTCACCGTCTACGACCTCACCGACCATGTCAGCGACGCCGCCGGGCAGCAGCTCATGTACTGGTCGGTCGCCGCGCTGCTCGTGATGACGGCGTGCGCGGTCGGAGTGGGCTGGTGGACCGCCGGGCGGGTGCTGCGGCCCGTCCACGCGATGACCGCGAAGGCCCGCCGGCTCTCCGAGCACACCCTGCACCAGCGCATAGCGTCCAGCGGCCCCGACGACGAACTGAAGGAGCTGGGCGAGACGCTCGACGCGCTGCTGGCACGGCTGGAGAGGGCGTTCGACAGCCAGCGGCGGTTCATCGCCAATGCCTCGCACGAGCTGCGGACCCCGCTGGCGACCCAGCGGGCGGCGATCCAGGTGGGGCTGGACGACCCGACCCCGGAGGATCTCGTCCGGACCCGGCAGATGCTCCTGGACGCCAACCGGCGCAGCGAGCGGCTCATCGAAGGGCTGCTGGTGCTGGCCCGCAGCGAACGCGGGCTGGCGTCGGGCGAGCGCGAGGCGGTCGGCTTCGCCCGGGTGGTGGAGGAGGAGGTCGCCCGGCAGCACTCCCGGCTGCGTGCGGCGCGCCGGGCCCGGGGCGGGCCGGAGGCGGACGTGATCGACGTGCGGACCGTGGTGAGCGGGCCCTGCACCGTACGGGGCAACCGGCTGCTGCTCGCCCAGTTGGTGACCAACCTGCTGGCCAACGCCGTGACGTACAACGTGCCCGGCGGGCATGTGGAGGTGTCGCTGACGGCGGAGGGACGCCTGGCGGTGCGCAACACCGGCCCGATGGTGGCCGAGGCGGACATCCCGGGCTTCTTCGAGCCGTTCCGGCGGGGCGAGGGCCGGGACCGGATGGGTCCGGGGTCCGGGCTCGGTCTGTCGATCGTGCGTTCTATCGCTGAGGCCCATGGCGGTACGGTCACGGCGGTTCCGGGCCCGGAGGGCGGCCTCGCCGTGACCGTACGGCTACCGGTGGATCAGCCTCCGGTCACGGTCTCGCGGGCCGCGATCCAGGCGGGCAGTCCGGCCAGGATCTCCCGGTAGAGCTCGGCGTCGGTCACCTCGCGCGGGGCCGGGCCCGCGTGGAAGAAGCCGGCGTTGTCGGCGTCCAGCTTCCGGAGGAAGTCGAAGCCCTTCGCGTCCTGCTCGCCGAACGCGACGAACTGGAAGAACAGCGGCAGCCGCGCGGCCTCGGCCAGCGCCTGCTTGGCGGCCTGCTTGGCGTCCGGCGGGCCGTCCGTCTGGAAGATCACCAGTGCGGGGCCGGTGGCCGCCGACTTCTCGTAGTGCGCGACGACCTCCTCGACGGCCCGGTGGTAGTGGGTACGGCCCAGGCGGCCGAGACCCGCGTGCAGCTCGTCGACCCGGCCCTCGTGGGCGGCGAGGTCGATCGTCCCGGTGCCGTCGATGTCGGTCGAGAAGAAGACGACGGGCACGGTGGCGCTCTCGTCGAGGTGCGCGGCGAGGGCCATGGCACGGTCGCCCAGGTGCTGGGCGCTGCCGTCCTTGTAGAACGGCCGCATGGAGCCCGAGCGGTCCAGTACCAGGTAGACGGTGGCACGGAGCCCCGTCAGCCCGTGCGCCTTGAGCCCGGCCTGCGCCGCCTTGTACGGGGCGGCGAGCTGGGGGGCGCGCGACTTGACCCGGGCCAGGGTGATCGCGGGCTTGCCGGGGGTGGATGCGGGGGCAGCGGTGTCGGCGGGGGCCGGTGCGGTGGGTGCTTCCGGTGCGGCCGTTGCTTCGGCGGGCTGGGGGGCCTCGGGGACGTCCGGGGTCTCGACGGCTTCAGCGGACTCGACGGCTTCCACGGCCTCGATGGGCTCGGGTGCCTTGACGGCTTCGGGTGCCTCGACGGGCTCGGCGGCCGCATGGGGAGCCGGTGCGGGCTCCGTCTCGGTGTCGCTCGCGGCTTCAGCTTCTGCTTCGGCTGCGACTTCGGCGGTGACCGTCGGCGTGGGCTCCGCCTCGGCGGTGACCGTCGGCGTGGGCTCCGCCTCTGCCTCGGCCGCTGCCTTTGTTGCCGTCTCTGCCTCGGCCACTGCCTCTTCCGGGGCAGCCTCGGCGGCCGGTGCGGGCTTGGCCTCGGCCTGCGGTTCCGGCTCCAGGTCGATCGTGATCGGCTCCGGCGCGGTCTCCGGCTCCGCGTCCGGGGTCTCGACGGCCTTGGGCGTTTCGACGGCCTTGGGCGTTTCGACGGGCTCGGGCGTTTCGACGGGCTCGGGCGCCTCGACGGGCTCGGGCGCCTCGACGGGCTCGGGCCTCGGCTTCGTCGGCTCCGGGGACGAACCCTGGGCCGGGACCGTCGGGATGACCGCCTTGTCGAAGGCCGCCGCGACCAGATCGGAGGCCAGCCCGCTCTCGGCGGAACCGGAACCGGAACCCGAACCGGAGCTGGAGCCCGAGCCCGAACCGGCGGCGGCTGAAGAGACCGACGTAAGGGTGGAAGTGGAGGAAGGCGAGGCCGGGGCAGGAACCGAGGCCTTCGCTTCCGGCACGGGTGCGGCCGCCGAAGTGGTCTCCGGCTCCGATTCCGTGGGCGGGGTGCGCTCGGCCTGGGGCGGGACGACGGCCGTGGTCGGCTCGTCCTGCTCCGTGCGGCCGAACACCTTGCGCAGCAAGCTCCGAATGCCCATGGGCGAGGCCTTTCGCATGAGTTGGGTGCGATAAATGTCCGACCTGCGGCAAATGATCCCTGGCCAGGACGGATACGTAAGGTTAGCGGCCGGATCCGGCCGTTCGGCGGTACGGCCCGCCCCCGGCACGGTTGAGCCGCGATCGTTTTCCGGCCGGACCCCGCCGCCGCCCCGGCGGATCACCAAGAGAGCAGCGGTGTCCCGGACTTCACCGTCCGTTCACCGGGAGTCCGTCGTACCGCGTGGATGCGCACCTACCGTCACGCAAGACACATAGATGGAGGGAAACCACGTGCGCAATCTGCTGCCGCTCATCAGCTCGCACCCGGGCGGGCGCTCTGCGCTGACCTGCCGCTTCCGCTGCGGTGACGCCTGCTTCAAGGAGATACCGAACACCAGCGACAACGAGTACGCGGGCGATGTCATCGCCGGCGCCCTGTCGCGTCGCTCGATGATGCGTGCCGCCGCCGTGGTGACCGTCGCCACCGCCGCCGGGACCGCCGCGCTGACCGGCCCGAACGCCCCGCAGGCCGAGGCCGCGGCGCTCGCCGGCCATGGTCACAGGCCCGGACACCCGCACCGGCCCACTCCCTTCGGTGCCCGCGGTCTGCGCTTCACGCCCGTGGCGCCCAACAAGAACGACAAGGTCACCGTCCCGGACGGGTACGGCCAGAACGTGGTGATCCGCTGGGGCGAGCCGATCCTGCGCGGGGCGCCCGCCTTCAATCCGGACAAGCAGTCCGCGAAGGCGCAGGCGGGCCAGTTCGGTTACAACAACGACTTCCTCTCCCTGCTCCCGCTCCGCGGTGAGCGCGGCCGTCAGGTCCTGGTCGCCAACCACGAGTACACGGACGAGATCCTGATGTTCCGTGGATACGATCCGGCCAACCCGACCCGCGAGCAGGTCGAGATCGCCTGGGCGGCGCACGGACTCTCCGTGGTCGTCGTCCAGGAGGAGCACCGCACCGGCAAGCTCGGCCCGGTCAACCGGCACCCGCTCAACCGCCGGCTCACCGCGACCAGCGAATTCCGGGTCACCGGCCCGGCCGCCGGCAGCGCCCTGCTGCGTACATCCGCCGACCGCACCGGCCGCAAGGTGTTCGGCACGCTCAACAACTGCGCGGGTGGCACCACGCCGTGGGGCACGACCCTGCACGGCGAGGAGAACTTCAACCAGTACTTCGCCAACGGTTCCACCGACATGCACAAGCGGTACGGCATCGGGGCGGGTGCCACGGAGCGCAAGTGGGAGCGGTTCGACAAGCGCTTCGACCTGGCCGAGGAGCCCAACGAGGCCAACCGCTTCGGCTGGGTCGTCGAACTGGACCCGTACGACCCGGACTCCACTCCGCGCAAGCGGACCGCGCTGGGCCGGTTCAAGCACGAGGCCGCCCAGCCCCGGCTGACCTCCGACGGGCGTCCGGTCGTGTACATGGGCGACGACGAGAAGTTCGACTACTTCTACAAGTTCGTCTCCAGCAAGCGGATGAAGAAGGGGAACTCGCGGGCGGCCCGCGAGCACAACCTCACGCTGCTGGACGAGGGCACGCTGTACGTCGCGAAGCTGTCCGGCGACTCCCCGGTCGAGGAGTTCGACGGCACCGGAAAGCTGCCCAAGGACGGCGAGTTCGACGGCAGCGGCGTCTGGATTCCGCTGGCCACGGGCAACACCTCGCATGTGCCCGGCATGACCGCCGAGGAGGTGTACGTCTACACGCGCCTGGCCGGTGACAAGGTCGGTGCCACGAAGATGGACCGCCCCGAGGACGTCGAGCCCTCGCCGCGTACCGGCCGCGTGTACATCGCGCTCACCAACAACTCCGACCGCGGCAAGGCGGGCAAGGCCGGGGCGGACGAGGCGAACCCGCGCAACGCCAACAAGCACGGCCAGATCCTGGAGCTCGCCGAGAACTGGGACGACCCGGCGGGTGACGGCTTCGCCTGGCGGCTCTTCCTCGTCGCGGGCGACCCGAACGACCCGGCGACGTATTTCGCCGGCTTCCCCAAGGAGAAGGTCAGCCCGATCTCCTGCCCGGACAACGTGGCCTTCGACGACCACGGCAACCTGTGGATCTCCACGGACGGCAACCAACTGGGCTCGCACGACGGGCTGTTCGGGGTTGCCACACAGGGTGACCGGCGCGGGGAGCTGAAGCAGTTCCTGACCGTGCCGACCGGCGCCGAGACCTGTGGCCCGCTCATCCAGGACCGCCGGGTCCTGGTCGCCGTGCAGCACCCGGGCGAGATCGACGGCGCGTCCGTCGAGAAGCCGGCGAGCAGCTGGCCCGACGGTCCCGGGAAGATCGTCCGCCCGTCGGTCGTCGCCGTCTGGCGCAAGGACGGCCGCGACATCGGCGTCTGAGACCGGACGCGCTTCCGGCAGGGGAGCCGGTCACGCGCGTCAGGCCCGTACCGACCCGGTGCGGGCCTGACGCGCGTCCCCGACCGGTCACCAAACGCGACACGACCCCCACCGCGGTCGGCACTTCAAGCCCGAGCGACTGCACGCGGACAAAGCGTACGACGTGCCCCACCTGCGGAAATGGCTATGGGGCAAGCGCATCGGCGTCCGCATCGCACGCAATGGCATCGAGTCCAGCGAACGCCTCGGCCGTCGCAGGTGGGTGATCGAGCGGACGATGTCATGGCTGACCGGCTACCGCCGGCTCAGCCCCCGCTACGAGCGCCAACCCGCCGACTACCCGGCCTTTCTCGGACTCGCCGCAGCCCTGTGCTGCCACAAGCGACTCGTCCGACTCACCACATAGGACACCGTCTTAGCCGGCGGGCCTGCGGCCCGCCGGCAGCGCGCAGGCCGGCGAGCCGCCGGGCAGACGGTCACGGTTGGTGGCGATGAGCCGGTAGGCACCGTGGGCGATCCAGCGTACCGGGGGCAGGGTGAGCAGGCCGCCCGGCCAGGCCCAGACACCGCCAGCACTCAACAGAAGCTTGGCGACGGCCTGCGCACCGCCGTACACCGTGCCGGCCGGTGAGATGTACAGCAGTTCGTGTTCGGCTCGCTGCTGGGTGACACCTAGAGCGCCCAGGTCCGCGAACTGCCAGGCTGTGACAGCGCAGTTCGGCCGCAACCACCGCACGAGGCAGTTCACCGAGGTCGTACAGAAGGCACAGTCACCGTCGTAGACCAGGACAGATCGATTCGGCATGGGCCCATCCTGCCTGAGTGAACCCCTCTGCGCCGGGAAGCTGTCCCAGTTCAACGAGGTCGACCGCCGTCCCTGTGGTGTCGTACGGCACCGGCAGTAACCAGGACGGTCAGCGCGGGTCCGGCGCCAGCCGATCCCTGCACGCATCATCCGGCCGCGCTCTTCCCGGAGTTGCCGACTCCCCGATGCCGGTTGATCCGCCCCTGAGCTGCGGAGGTACGGATCGCGAACCGGCCTCTCCCGGGGGAGTCGGCCGTCGCAGACCCATTCGCCCGGCCGCTCGTCGGCCCGAACGAGCCAGAAGAAGGTAGAAGCGGTCGGGAAGGAACGCCGCGTCGGCAACGATCATGGCACCGGAAAAGAGGGGAAGCCCCATGAGCACCGCGATGCCGATGTGCATGCCCAACAGCATTGCGAGAACCGGATACTTCAGCCTGCCGAAGAGCACGAACGGGAAGGCGACCTGCAGCAGCACCGTGACGTAGCTGGCGATCGCGATCAGGGTCACGTACTGGTCCACGACATGCGAGAGCGCCGGCCAGGGCTGGAAGAGTTCGAGGTTCAGAACATAGTGGAGAGCGGTACCCCCGCCCCAGGAAGCTCCCTGGACCTTGTAGAGACCGGCCGCCCCGTAGAGGAGACAGACCTGTGCCGCGATGACGAAGAGGCCGCAATTGTGCATGACCGTCGTCAAGGTGCCGCGTGTATCGCTCAGTTGCTGCAGCCAGTAGCTGCGAATCACGGGTCCCGGCGCTTTGGCCGATCGCGCGGTGGCTCGTCGGATTCTGCGGGCGTCCAGGGACCAGCGTCGACCGCAGGCGGTGAAGACGAGGTAGACGGCCATCAGCAGGATCAGGTTGTCTCCCCCGTCCGTCATGAAGATCGCTCTCGCGTGGAACGAGACCACCACCACGGCGAAGAGGACGGACACGGCGCGGGTCCGCCAGCCGAGCATGAACAGTGCGGACGTGAGGAGAGCCATCACGTAGCAGAGCTCGAAGTAGGTACGGCCGCCGGACAGAGTCAGGATGCTGTTCCAGCCCGACTGGTCGAAGAGCTGTTCCGCCAACCCGGGGGTCCAGGGCGAGCCGGGGCCCCAGATCTCGTCACGGTGCGGAAACTCGCGCAGGAGGAAGACGAGGTACAGCAGCCCGTAACCGATGCGCAGAACCGCGGCCGCGTACAAGGACACCGGCCGATCAGTCACAAGGGACCAGAACGCGCCGGCCCGCTCGGAGAGCCACTGGACCGGTCCGGTGGCCATGGGCTTCTGTCCCGTCGGCTGGTCCGCGGGCACTGTCGGGGATGGGATCGGGGAGACCTGCTCAGTTCCCATGGGGGGTCACCTTCCACCAAGGCAGAAGCCGGTTCTCGACCGGGACGGGCGGGCGGTTGGCAGCTGCGGTGCCGGGCGCGGCGATGGGCAGCGTCATGACGCGCAGCTGGATGAACTCGAACGGGCCGCCGTGGTGCTCCACGAAGCGGTCGGAGGCGATGTTGCGCAGGTACTTCCGCATCATCACGGCGCGTTCCGATCGCGCCTCGTCGCCTCCGCCGTGCAGTTCGACATAGGTGGTCCAGGCACGACGCAACAGGTTCTGCGTCGTGTGGCTCGGGAACACATTGTGCTCAACTGCCGAAGAATCCACGGCAGCCAGGTCGAACCAGTCACTCACCCGGACCGATCCGTCGGACTCGGTGTGTGAGGTTCTTGCCAGAACACGCCGGTTGGCGGAGTCGGGGTCCGGAGCGAACAGGCGCCAATTCTGCTCGAAAAGGGGGTACACCCACGCATTTACCTGAGGGCTGTACCGCTTCGAAATCGGGTTCGCGGGAGCCACATGGAGGAAGACCAGGGCGACATGGGTCAAGGCCGTCGCCAGACACATGAGTACGACGACGGACAAACCCTTTTGCAGCAACCGCCCGCCCCTGGCGCGGCTGCGCGACGCGGCCTCCCTGTTGCCGCCTTCGCAGGGCGGGCTGAAATCTGACCGTTGAATCTCTTCCATGTCCGCCGCTTGAATTCCGCCCGACACCGCCCACCCTGTCTTTCTCATGCCGGCTCTCACATCCACGCCATTGCTGGGAATACCGCTGACGGCATGCGGCAGAATCTGGATTCCGCCGCATGCCGTCAGGCTTTCATTCCGTCATTTCCGTCATCCCGCGGGAAAGCTCGGTGCGGTCCGCCACCTAGCCCGCGTAGCCCTCGGGGCTGCCTTCGCCCTCGGGCTTGTCCCCGTAGCCGTGGTGCTCGCCGGGCTTGCCCTCGTCCCCATGGCCAGGTCCTTCGCCATGACCGGGTCCTTCGCCATGACCGGGCCCTTCGCCATGACCGGGCCCTTCGCCGTGGCCGGGCCCTTCGCCGTGGCCGGGTCCTTCGCCGTGGCCGGGTCCTTCGCCGTGGCCGGGTCCTTCGCCATGGCCAGGTCCTTCGCCATGACCGGGCCCGCCACCATTGCCACCGGTGACGTTCCCTGAGGTATCGCCGCCGGTCGTGTTGCCCGCGACGTTCCCGGAGGTGTTGCCCGAGATGTTGCCGGACGTACCGCCGGTCACCGTGCCGGCGATCGGCCCGCCGAGCAGGCCGCCCCCGGTCGTGATGCCGCCGGTCGTGATGCCGCCGAGGACACCGCCGAGGACGCCCGTGGTCGTGCCACTGGTGGTGGTACCGGTCGTCGTGCCACTGGTGGTGGTACCGGTCGTCGTGCCACCGGTGGTGGTGGTCGAGCACGTCCCCGTGAAGATCCGGTTGGTGTCGAGCGTCACGGCACCGTTACGGGCCAGCGCCCGGCCCTGAATGTTCGTCCCCGTGGTCACACTGATCGAGGTCAGAGCCATGATGGTGCCGACGAAGGTGGAGTTGGTGCCCAGCGTGGCCGAACTACCGATCTGCCAGTACACATTGCAGGCAGAGGCGCCATTCGTGAGGAGCACGCGGCTGGAGGATGCCGTGGTCAGGGCTTCGGGGATCTGGAACACCCAGACGGAGTTGGGGTTTCCCCCGGCGTCCAGGACCAGATCGCCGGTGAGCCCTACGCCCGACACAGCGGTGTGAACTCCAGGAAGCAACGTGTCACCGTTGCCGATTCCCGCCGGAAGCGCGAAGTCCGTGGCCTGGCCTGCCGCATTGTTGTAGGCCACGACCAAGTCGCTCTTGGCCTGGAGTGCCACAGCGTCCGCGGAGTGCACGGCACCGAGCACCTCTCCGGGCGGGAAGCCGCTGATGGCCGTCCCCGGGCTCACTCCGAGGTCCTGGCTGATGACCGAAGGCCCTGTATTGGTGACCTCCGAACCTGCCAGCACGGAGAACGGGGCGGCCGTGCCCAGCGGCACGGGGGTTGCGATGGCCAGGGCCTGCGTCGGCGTCACGGCGACCATGACGCCGGCAACAGTTGCGGCAAGACCTGCGGAAAGCCAGCCGGACAAAGCGCGGCGGCGAGCGATTTTGGGGATCTTCAGCTTCATCGAGAGGCCATTCTCTATGAGAGGGTCCGTGGTCCGTGACATACCGGGCCCTACCGAATCGCCCGGGAAGCCTTCACGTTGTCGCCGCATAGTACGCATTTACTTTCACGCGCCGGAGAAAGGAGGTCACGGTTCCCGGGAATTCGTCATATCAGTGCACCGAAAAACCCTTGTTACATATAATTGACTATATGGACATTCGCCCGAGTGTGCCGATTCGGTAACTCACAGGAAGTACCATTCCTGGCCTTCGCCACAAGAGCATCCGCAACAGCTGGAATCGTGCCGCCGTCCAGGTGATTTCACAAAACCGTCGCGGTATCGGCGTGGCGGTCGACAGCCTGCAGGCGCCAACAGTTGAGGGCCGGTGTCCGGGGCCGCCTCCATGAAGCGGTGGTGTTCCGCCTCGACGACGCCGGCGTCATCGACGTCTCGCGCGTCGTGCTGGGCTCCGCGCACGTGCGGGCTAAGAAGGGGGCGAACACACAGGTCCGAGCCTCGTGGACCGGGGTGAGCCGGGTTCCGGGATGCACGTCCTGTCGGACGCGAACGGACTGCCCCTGGTCGTCGGCGTCTCCGCCGCGAACGTCCACGACAGCCTCGCCCTGAAGCCCATGGTCGCCGGTCACCAAACGCGACACGACCCCCACCGCGGTCGGCACTTCAAGCCCCAGCGACTGCACGCGGACAAAGCGTACGACGTGCCCCACCTGCGGAAATGGCTATGGGGCAAGCGCATCGGCGTCCGCATCGCACGCAATGGCATCGAGTCCAGCGAACGCCTCGGCCGTCGCAGGTGGGTGATCGAGCGGGCGATGTCGTGGCTGACCGGGTACCGCCGGCTCAGCCCCCGCTACGGGCGCCAACCCGCCGGCTACCCGGCCTTTCTCGGACTCGCCGCAGCATTGTGCTGCCACAAGCGACTCGTCCGACTCACCACATAGGACACCGTCTTATTAGAGTCGTACCCATGGTTTCCGGTGACGCACCACAGACGGAGGGAAGCGTCCGGGTCGACGTCTGGATCTGGTCGGTCCGGCTGACGAAGACCCGTTCGCAGGCCGCTGCCGCCTGCCGGGCAGGACATGTGAAGGTCGGCGGGGTACGGGCCAAGCCCGCCCAGACGGTCGGCGTCGGCGACGAGGTGCGGCTCCGGCACGCGGGGCGGGACCGGATCGTCGTCGTGTCGAAGATCGTGAAGAAGAGGGTCGGCCCGCCGGTCGCGGCGGAGTGCTTCGTCGACAACAGCCCGCCCCCGCCGCCCCGTGAAGTGGCGATCGAGGTACCGGTCCGGGACAGGGGCGCCGGCCGGCCGACCAAGCGCGACCGGCGGGAGATGCAGCGCCTTCAGGGCCGCGCCCCGGAACAGGCGCCCGGCCCGCGGCACTGACTTGTACTGACCCGCACGGGCTACCACGGGCTCTCTGGGGCTCGTACGGGTCCGTGGGGTGTTTCACGTGAAACACCCCACCGGGACGGTTGTGGCCGAGGGGGGTCGAGCCCGTACGGGGCTGAGCGGGAGCCGCCGCGAGGCCGGACCGGGTCAGGGTTGGGGCGAGGCGATGGCGCGGGCAGCCGCCACCTCCTGGCGCAGTGGCTCAAGGACGCTGTCCTCGTCGCCCGGCAGCTCCGCCCGCACCTCAACCAGGACCTCGCTGCTCCGGATGCCGTCGGCCAGCTCCCGCAGCTGCCGCTCGATCCCCGACACCTCGTCGGGCGAGGGCTCCGGGGCGCCGTGGTTCACCCGGACCCGGGCCGCCGTCGTCGCGTCCACGATCCGTTCGACGGCGACGACGAGCGGCCACCAGGCGGCGGCCCGGGTGCCGACCGGGGGCGGTTCCGTCAGGGCCCGCTGGAATTCGGACCTTACGGAGGACAGGTCGCGGTAGAGCCGGCGGCGGGCCCGTACCCGTTCGGCCTGGTCGGTGCCCCGGCCGTCGAAGCCGCAGGCCACATAGTCGGCGATGTCCGTCACGGCGTCGGCGAGCCGGGAGCCGATCCGGGTGTGCCAGCTCTCCGGCCACAGCAGATAGCCCGCGATCAGTACGATTCCGCAGCCGATCAGACTGTCCAGGAAGCGTGGCCAGACCAGCCCCACGCCCTGATGGTTCAGCAGGTCCGACAGCAGCAGGATGACCGGGGTGATGGCCGCGGTCTGGAAGGCGTACCCCTTCGCCGTGAGTGCCGGGATCAGCGCCGCGAGCACCACCATCACGGGCACGTCCCACCACCCGATCGGTACCGCGGACAGCACCGGGGCGGCGACGACGAGCCCGGCCGCCGTCCCCACCGCGCGCAGCACGGCACGCGAGAACACCGAACCGAAGTCGGGCTTCAGGACGAACGTGACGGTCAGCGCGACCCAGTACGAGCGGGGCACCGGGACCAGCGAGGTGAGCGCCTGCGCCAGACCGATGCAGAGGGCCAGCCGGAGCCCGTACCGCCAGGACGTGGCGGAGAGGAGCACACTGCGGGTCGTCCGGCGGATCCGTACACCGAGCGCGGCGGGCCGTCCGAGCCGGTCGTCCACGTTGTACGGGTCGGGGTCGGCCTTGTGTACGACGGTCGCCGTGTGCCGCAGCGCGCTGTCCACCGCACGGGCCTCGGGGGAGTCCGGTTCGGGCAGCCGGAGTTCGGGCTCGCCGGTACGGCTCCGCTCGACGTCGTCCGCCAGTTCGCGGACCGCCGCCGGGATCTCGGCGTGCAGCGGGTGGCGGCGCAGATGCACGGCGGGTGCCGCCTCGACGAGCGGGATGACGACGTTGAGCTGGGACAGGAGCCGCACCATGGGGGCGCTGCGCCCGTGGTAGCGGGCACGACGGGCGAGGATCAGGTCGTAGGAGGTGTTGAGCGACTGGGTGACCGCCTGGCGCTGCTGTTCGTACTCCGGGGTCGCGGCGGCCGTCAGCAGATCGGCGATGGACCGGTAGGTGTCGGCGACCGCGACGCGTTCGGGGAGCTTGCCGCGGAACGGCCAGGAGAGCAGGGTCAGGGCCAGCACCACCAGGCCGCCGAGGGTCAGCAGCAGGGGTGCCACCCACCAGGGGTCCGGCATCGGCAGACCGGCGCCGACCACCGCGTTGAGCAGGAGCAGCAGGCCGGAGACGGAGGCGACGGCGCCGATCGTCGACATCATGCCGGAGACCAGGCCGACGAGGGTCAGTACGGCGACGGCCGCCCAGCCGGTCCCGAACACGAAGGTGCCCAGCATGATGCCGAGGGCCCCGAACAGTTGCGGCACGGCGATGTTGAGGATCCGCATGCGGTAGGCGTCGGCGGTGTCGCCGATGACACCGGACAGGGCGCCCATCGACACGAGTGCGCCGTACGCGGGCCGGTCGGCGGCGAAGCCGACGGCCAGCGGGGCGGCCAGGGCGATGGAGGCGCGCAGGACCGCGGCCCGGTGAATGGGCGCGGACTGCGGGCGCAGCCCGTTCAGCAGCCAGGGCGGTGGGGCCGCGCGCTTCCGTTCGGCTTCCGCTTCCGTATCGGCGGCGTCGTCGGCCGTGGCCACTGCGTACCCCCTGGCTGTTCTTCGAGGTCTCCGGTCAGCTCTGGTAGCCCTCCACCTCGTCGGCGGGGCGGACCCTCGCCACGGACGGGTCCTCGCCGAATTCGCTGAGGGCGCGCCGCTGACGCAACAGGTCCCAGCACTGATCGAGTTGGATCTCCACCGTACGCAGGCGCGCCTTCTCCTCCGCCGACAGGCCCGGATTCCCGGTGGACCGGTCGCGCAGGGCCCGCTCCTCGGCGACCAGTCCGTCGATGTTCTCGAAGATGTCGCGGTCGGCCATGGGGGTTCCTCCGTTGGAGTCTCGTGGGTGCGGTGGGTGCGGTGGGTGCGGTGAGAGCCGGTGACGGGTCAGAGGGCGAAGACGGTTTTGCCGCGGGCGCCGCCCGCGCGGTTCCGGGCGAGGGCCTGCGGGGCTTTCTCCAGGGGGAGCTCGATGTCGATGGGGCTGTGCAGCGTGCCCGACAGGGCTCCGGCGGCCAGCACGTCGAGCAGGCCGGGGGCCGGGGCCAGCCGGAAGCCGACGCACTCCACCCCGGTGGGAGGCGCGGCCAGTCCGGCGACCGGGCGGGTGGTGAGTGCGACTCCGCCCTCGCGCACGAGGGCGGAGGCCGCGGCGAAGGCGGCCGGGTCGGTGGAGACCAGGTCGACGAGGGCGTCGGCCCCGTCCGGGGACATCTCCCGCAGCCCCGCTTCCAGAGCCCCGGGCCCGGCGGTGATATCGATGGTGGCGGCCGCTCCGAGGGAGCCCATCCGCCGTTCCTCGTCGCCGCGCACCACCGCGATCACCCGCACCCCGCGGGCTGCGGCGAGCTGGGTCAGATAGCTGCCGACACCGCCCGCCGCCCCGATGACGAGCAGGGTCCCGCCGCTGCCGGCCCGCGCGGACGCGAGGATCTGCGCGGCGCTCATCCCGGCGGACGGGAGTGCCGCCGCGATCCGGAGCGGCAGGTCACGGGGGGCGAGGGCGATCGGGGAGTTCTGCGGCACCGACACGTACTCGCTGTACGTCCCCTGTCCCACGGGCGGACGCGTCACGCGGCCGAAGACGGGGTCCCCCACCCGGAACCGGTTGCAGCCCCTGCCGATCAGGTCCACCCGGCCCGCGAAGTCCACGCCCAGGACCAGGGGAAAGACATGCGGGGCGGAGCCTTCCAGGGCGCCGTCCGCGGTCTGCCAGTCGAGCGGGTTGAGCGCGGCGTACTCGATCCGCACCCGGACCTCTCCGGGTCCGGGCTCCGGCTTGGGGACCTCGACCGGGCGCGGCTCCGTACGGAACGCGCTGACCGCGATGGCTCGCATGGGGGAAGGCCTCTCCGTCGCGCCCGGTACTGTCGCGCCCGGTACTCACGAGTCCCACTGTCGCCCGGCCCACGCCCGCCCGCACGTCGGGTCCGCCCGCGTGCACGGGGCCCGGCGGTCCGCGCGCGGCTCAGGTTCGGACAAGGCCCCCCACCCGTATGACGCCCGCCCGTACGATGCCCGCCCGTACGACGCCCGCCCGCACGGCGGCTGCGCTAACCCGGCGGAACGCCGGGGTCCGCCCGTTCCGGCCGCGCCGCCCGGCGACGGGTCAGCAGCCGCACCACCACCGCCCCCACCAGCAGGACGGCGCCCACGGCCAGCACCACCCACACGGTCGTCCGCAGCGACGCGGTCAGGGCGTCGAGGACGGCCGCGGCCGCGTCCCGGTCGGTGTGCGGCACCTCGTCCAGCACCCGGTTCCGGCCGACGGCGACCAGCACCCACAGCACGACCGCTCCGGCCACGAACCCCGCCCCGACGACCGCCGCGGCCGTCAGCGCGGCGCGCCGGCCGCCCCGCACCGCCGCGATGCCCACCATCAGCACCAGGAGCACCAGGGTTCCCACGGCCGGCCACACGCTGCAGTACCGCAGCCAGCGGAACGAGCCGCGAAGGCTGTCGGCCTGTTCGGCCGTGAGCACCGTGATCTCCGTGTGCCGGACGGGAATCCGGGCCGCGAACGTGACCCCGTCACGTACCAGTTCCTGCTTGACCTGCTCGATCACGGGCGCCAGATCGATGGTCACGGCCTCCCCGGTCTCACCGTCCAGTGCCGAGGCCACCGCCTCGTGCGCGGTGCGGTTGGCCGTGTCCCAGGCCGTCCGGAACGCGTCGGTGGTGGTGAACGACAGCGCGGTCCCGTGAAGGAGATCCCGGACGGTGTCCTGGAGCGGTCCGAGGTCGATCTGCTTCATCGCCTCGTCGGTGATCCGGTCGGCCACGGTGTTCCGCACGGCGGGATCGGAGGCGAGCGGGGAGACGGCGGCCAGGTACCGGTCGGTGTCGTCGATCTCCAGATCGACCCAGGCGGAGAGCGCGCTCAGCGGCACCAGGACGGCGAGGAGGAGGAACAGCACTGCCGACAGGGCCGCTGAGAGGTAGGTCCGCACACCCCCAGCAAATCCCCTGCAGGGGCCGCCCGCCGCGAGCCGTACGCCATTCGAGTTGCCGTGCGGCGTGGTCGGGTGTGCGCTGGATGGACGGGGGCGTGCGACGGGGGAGAGGGAAGGAGCTGTCCGCCATGGCCACACACGCAGCCATGCCGACCCGTGGGGGCTCGCGGGTTCGCGCACGGGCACGCCATCACAGTCCGCTCGCCTGGGCCCTGCCGCTCACGCTGGGCGTCATCTTCGGCTTCTACGCGGCATTCATCCGACGCGACGGCGGCCCGAGCACCGGCGGGCAGGTCGTCCTCGGGCTGGTCTCCGGAGCGGCGCTGGCCGTGCTCTGTTTCGTGCTGGGCCGGATCCAGCACGCGCTGCCGCGCGAGCTGAGAGCCGCGGCCTACGGCGGGCTGACCGCCTGCGCGATCGGATTCCTGGTCAGCCTCACCGATACGAGCGTGCTGCGGTCCACCGGGCTGGGACTGGTGGTCGGGGCCGTGATGCTGTGCGCCTCGTTCTATGTCTTCTACACCAGGGAGGACTGAGCGTTCCGTACCGGACAGGGCCCAGGGCGCGGTCCCGTTCTCCCCACCGGGCGTGGCCGCCGGATTCGATCTGGCGACCGCGCCCCGCCGTCTGGCGCCCCTGGGGCGAGGAGGCGGCCCGCACGCCGGTCACCTCCGCGCGCCACGGGTTCGGGAGCCACCGGCACGGGTCCACCGGTCAGTACCGGGTGGACAGCCGGGACCGGTCCCCGGCGCACCCCCGCCCATCGACGTACAGGGAACGGAACATGAGCACTGAACTGGCCATCGAGACCGCGGGGCTGGTGAAGACCTTCGGCGAGAACCGCGCGGTGGACGGCGTCGACCTGGCTGTCCCGACCGGCACGGTCTACGGAGTCCTCGGACCCAACGGCGCCGGGAAGACCACCACCGTACGGATGCTCGCGACGCTGCTGCGGCCGGACGGCGGCGAGGCCCGGGTGTTCGGCAACGACGTCGTGAAGGACGCCGACGCCGTCCGCGGCAGGGTCAGTCTCACCGGGCAGTACGCCTCGGTCGACGAGGACCTCACCGGCGGCGAGAACCTGGTGCTGCTCGCACGCCTTCTCGGGCATGCCAAGCCGGCCGCCCGGACCCGGGCGGAGCAGCTGCTGGAGGGCTTCGGGCTGACCGCGGCGGCGGGCAAGCAGGTGAAGAACTACTCGGGCGGCATGCGGCGCCGTATCGACATCGCCGCCTCCATCCTGAACACCCCGGACCTGCTCTTCCTCGACGAGCCGACGACCGGTCTCGATCCGCGCAGCCGCAATCAGGTGTGGGACATCGTGCGCACGGTCGTCGCCCAGGGCACCACGGTCCTGCTCACCACCCAGTACCTGGACGAGGCGGACCAGCTGGCGTCCCGGATCGCCGTCATCGACCACGGCAGGGTGATCGCGGAGGGGACCAAGGGCGAGCTGAAGGCCTCGGTCGGCTCCGGCACCGTCCATCTGCGGCTGCGCGACCCCGCGCAGCGGCCCGAGGCCGAGCGGGTGCTGGCGACCGCCCTGGACGCGACGGTCCAGCCGGAACCGGACCCCCTGGCGCTGACCGCCCGGGTCACGGGGAACGGCACCGAGCAGGGCGCGGCGGCGCAGGCCGCACGGGCGCTGGCGGAACTGGCCAGGTCCGGCATCACCGTCGACAACTTCTCGCTGGGCCAGCCCAGCCTCGACGAGGTCTTCCTCGCACTCACCGACAAGAAGGGGGCGGCGGCTTGAGTACCACGACCGCCAGGACGGAACCCGACGACGCGGCGCTCGCCGCACCGGACGCGGAGCGGCTCGCGTCCCTCCTGGTGGGCCGGCAGCGGCCGCCGAGGCCGAGCGCGCTGTCGGCCTCCGTCACCTTCGGGTGGCGGGCCATGCTGAAGATCAAGCATGTGCCGGACCAGCTGTTCGACGTGACGGCGTTCCCGATCATGCTGGTCCTGATGTACACGTACCTCTTCGGCGGGGCGCTGGCCGGTTCGACCGGGGAGTACATCCAGTTCCTGCTGCCCGGCGTCCTGGTGATGAGCGTCGTGATGATCACGATGTACACCGGGGTCTCGGTCAACACCGACATCGCCAAGGGTGTCTTCGACCGCTTCCGTACGCTGCCGATCTGGCGGCCCGCGCCGATGGTCGGCTATCTGCTGGGCGATGTGCTGCGCTATGTGCTGGCCTCGCTGGTGATGCTGGTCGTCGGCATGATCATCGGCTTCCGGCCGGACGGCGGAGTGGTCGGGATGGTGGCGGGAGTGGCCCTGCTGCTGGTGTTCTCGTTCGCGTTCTCCTGGATCTGGACGATGTTCGGTCTGCTGCTGAAGTCCGAGAAGTCGGTGATGGGCGTCAGCATGATGGTGATCTTCCCGCTGACGTTCCTGAGCAATGTGTTCGTCGACCCGAAGACGATGCCGGGCTGGCTCCAGGCCTTCGTGAACAACAGCCCGGTCACGCATCTGGCCTCGGCGGTCCGTGAGCTGATGGCCGGGAACCGGCCCATGGCGGAGATCGCCTGGACACTCGGCTGGTCCGCGCTGTTCGTGGCGGTGTTCGGCCCGGTCACGATGCGGCTCTACAACCGCAAGTGACGTGCCACGCCCTGTGGGCGTACGGCGGATCCCACGGACCCCGCCCCCGACCTCACGGACCCCGCACCGGATCCCACGGAGCCCGCCCGGGATCTCACGGAGCCCGCCCCGGACCTCACGGACCCCGCCCGGGATCTCACGGAGCCCGCCCCCCGGACCTCACGGAGCCCGCCCCGGACCCCGGCGTCGCGTTCCGGCGGCCCATCCTTGACCTTCCCCGCGGGGGAAGCCCCAGCATCGGTGGGGCCGGGCGGGAAGACGTCCGGTACGAGGAGGTACGTGGTGGAACGCGAAGGCCGTGCGGCGGGCGGGCTGGTGACGATCGGGGAGTTCGCCCGGCTGTCCCGGCTCTCCGCCAGGGCGCTGCGACGCTACGACGAGCTGGGCCTGCTCCGCCCCGCCCTGGTCGATCCGGAGAACGGCTACCGGTACTACGACCGGGCGCAGGTGGAGACGGCCCGGCTGGTGGCGTGGCTGCGCAGGGTCGGCATGCCGCTCACCCGGATCACCGCGGTGGTGGCGCTCGGACCGGGCGCCGCCGCTGCGGAGATCCGGGCCTACTGGGCGCGGGTGGAGGCCGAGACGGCGGCCCGTCGCGATCTGGCGACGTTCCTCATCGACCATCTGTCAGCGGAGGATGTCGCGATGCCGAAGACGCCGGACGATGCACGGGGCAGTAACGACGCACATGCGCACTACGGCCCCGGCGGCGGGGCCGGAGCCGGAACAACGGAGCGGGGCGGGGCCGGGGCCGGGCTGGGAACGCTCGGCATCCGGTACGCCGCGCTCTGCGAGACGGGGGCGGTGCGGGAGTCAAACCAGGACGCGGCCCACGCGGGGGCCCGATTGCTGGCCGTCGCCGACGGCTTCGGCGAGAGCGGCGCCGAGGCGAGTGCGGCGGCCCTCGACGCGCTGAAACCCGCCGCCCACGCGGTGGCCGGCGCCGCGGATCTGCTCAACGCGCTGGAGGACGCGGCGTACCGCGCGTCCCGGGCGGTCCGGGACGCCGTGGCGGGGCGCCCCGCGCCTCAGGAGTCGGGGACCACGCTCACCGCGATGGTGTGGACCGGCTCCCGGCTGGGGCTGGTGCACATCGGGGACTCGCGGGCCCATCTGCTGCGGGACGGCGAGCTGTTCCGGATCACGCACGACCACAGCCTGGTCCAGTCGATGATCGACGACGGTGCGCTGACCGCGGAGGAGGCGCGCTCCCACCCGCAGCGCGCACTCCTGCTCAAGGCGCTGGCGGGCGGGGCGGACACGGCACGGCGCCGGCCCGATGTCGGGCTCCACGAGGCCCGCCCCGGTGACCGCTACCTCCTGTGTTCGGACGGGCTGTCGGCGGTGGTGGACGAGGAGGACCTGCGCCGGGCGGTCATCGCGGCGGACGGTCCCGACGCGGCCGTACGCGATCTGGCGGCCCTGGCCGCGGACGCGGGCGGTCCCGACAACGTGGCGTGTGTCGTCGCCGATGTCGTGGCGCTGTGAGGCGGGCGCGCGAACGGGCCGCCCGCGTCACAGGCTCCAGTCGACGCGCCGCCCGCGTCACAGGCGCCAGTCGGGGAGGTCACCGGGGCGGTAGGCGCAGGTGGTGCCCGTGGTCACGGACTCCCGCAGATGCGCGGCCAGTCCGGGGTGCAGCGCGTCGAGCTTGCGCAGGGTGTCCCGGATGCGGGCGGTGACGGTCTTGCGGGCCCGTTCGGACTCGTCGCCCAGACGGCGGGTCCTGCCGCCGAGCCCGGCCGCGCGGCGCAGCTCGTCCAGCAGCGCCCGCCGCTCCCGGTCGTACTCCCCGGCCCTCCGTACGTCGTCCCGCGCCGCGGCACGGTCTATCTCCGCGTCGAGCCGGTCCAGGCGTTCCTTGTAGCGGCGCCTGGCCTCCTCGTCGAGCACGGGGTCGCCCCCGAGCCGGCGGGCGGCGGCCACGAGCTCGCCGCCCTCAGGGGCGAGCAGACGTACGGCGGGGACGTCGGTGCCGGGCACCCGTAGCAGGATGTGCAGGTCGCGGAGCCCCTTGGCGTCGGGCACATGGACGCTCACCCCGGCCCAACGGAGCGACCACACGGGCCCGTTCCGCCGGAACTCCGCGGCGGCCGGTACGGCGATGCCCCCGGGCGGTGTCCGCGGGGTGGAGCGGGCCTGCGGGGACGCGGCCCCGGACGCCAGGTGGGTCAGGCCCAACTCGGCCGCTTCCCTGCCGACTTCGGTCAGCAGCCGGCCCGCCCGCACGGCGTCCTCCGAAGGGGCACCCACCGCCGCGCCCGGGGCGGCACCGGCTCCGCTCCCGCCCCGGGCGAGCAGGGACTCCGCCAGATGCAGCCGGGCGCGTACGGACCAGGGGCGGGCGCCCAGGCGGTCCGAGGAGGCGGCGGCGTCGGTGAGCCGCGCCACCGCCGTGTCCCGGTCCTCGCGGGCGGCGGCGAGCAGGCCGAGCCAGAGGTCGACGGGACCGCTGATGTCGCACCCGTACAGCGAGACGACCCACTGCCCGGTGTACGGCGCGAGCGCGTCCTCGGCCCGGGAGATCAGCTGCCGGTCACCCGTCAGCGCGGCCGTCTGCGCCAGCAGCCGGAGCCACAGCGGGGTGAGGGGCCGCGAGTAGGGGGTGGCCCGGCCGGACCTCTCGGCGATATGGCGCAGCGCGGGCGCCGCGTCGCCCTGCTCCACCGCCGTGATCGCCTCCAGCAGGCGGGAGTAGGGATATCCGGTGCCCGGCAGGCCGGCGAGAACAGCCTCGGCCTTCTCGTACCGCCCCTGGAGCAACTGGTGGGCCCAGTGCAGATGGTCCGCCGTGAAGCCGAACGGTGACGCCTCGGCGTCGCCCTCGCCCAGCGCCTTGTCCGCGAGGGCCTCGTCGGCCTCGGCGAACCGCCCCTGCAGGGAGGCGATCAGGCCGGTGTCGACGGCGATGCCCAGATCGAAGCGGGGCATGCCGGACCGCTCGGCGAGCGTGACGTAGGTGCGGAACTGGTCCACGAACCGCGGGTCGCCGAGCTCCAGCAGGGTCACCCACCGCATCGACGTGGCGTGCAGCTCCATCTCGCGGTGGTGGGTGCGCCGGGCCACGGCGGTCATCTCGTCGGTCAGCGCCAGGCGTTCCGCCGAGGAGCCGAGCCCCCAGAGGGAGTCGTGGAGCGCCCAGAGGGAGAAGGCGAGCGCCTCGTCGTCCGAGCCGCGCCGGGCGAGCGACACGATGTTGATGGCCAGTTCCTGGGCGAGCCGGTCGGCGGAGAGGTTCTCCTGGCCGTCCTTGCCGGTGAGCTTGCGGTGCGCCTCGCGCAGCAGGGCCGGCGTGGACGCGTCCCGGGAGCCCAGGGCGCCTTGGCGGTGCAGGGTCATCGCGACCCGGGCCAGCAGCTCCGGCTCGTCCATCTCCTGGGCGAGTGCGACGACCCGGTCCAGACAGCGCTGCCCCTCCGCCTGCTCACCGCCGATTCGCAGCTGCCAGGCGAGGTCCAGGCAGATCAGCGCGATCCGGCGGTGGTCCGGCATCTCCTGCTCCGGCGCCTCCCGCTCCGGCGTCCCCCCGGCCGCCGTCCCCGTCCCCGCCTCCGCCGCTTCCCCCTCCGCCGCGGCCAGGGCCCGCCGGTAGTGGCCGACGGCCTCCTCGCCGGCCAGCCGTCCCGAGGCGTCTCGGGCGGCGTCCAGGAGCAGGCCGACACGGCGTTCGCGGTCCAGGGCCCCGCCCGCCAGATGGGCGTGCCGGGCGAGGTCACCGGGGAAGACGGACCCGGCGAGCCCGCTGTGGGCGTCCAGGTTCCGTACGACCTCCGCGTGGCGCGCGCGGACCGCCGTCGCGTCCAGCGAGGCGTACAGCGTCTCGCGCAGCAGGTCGTGGGCGAAGGAGTAGTGCCCGGACGGGCGGGCGACGACGACGCGGGCCGAGACCGCGCGTTCCAGCAGGGCTTCCACCTGCGGGACGGGTGCGCCGTGCACCGCGGCGAGGACCTGGCGACGGAACTCCCGGCCGAGGACGGCCGCGGTGGTCAGCAGGGCGACCACCGGACCGGGCAGCAGGCTCAGCCGCTGACCGACCGCCTCGCGCACACCGGGCGGAATGGTGGAGAGCGGGCTGCCGCTGTGCCAGAGCCGGGCGGTCTGCTCGACGAAGAAGGGATTGCCGCCCGTACGCCGGTGGACCTCCTCGACCAGCCGCGCCGCGGGCTCCCGGCCCGTCGTGACGGCCATCAGCGCTCCCACCTCGTCGCGGCCGAGGCCGGTCAGGGTGAGGGTGGCCGAGGCGCGGGAGACGAGCGGAAGGATCAGCTGCTGGAGCGGGTGTCCCGGGGCCTCCACCTCCACGTCCCGGTAGGTCCCGACGAGCAGCAGGCGCTCGAACCAGGCGTGCTGGGCGGCGAACTCCAGGAGCCGCAGCGATGCCGGGTCGGCGCTGTGCAGATCGTCGAGGACGACTATCAGCGGGCGGCTCTGCGAGACCGTGACGAGGGCCGTGGTCACCGCGTCGTACAGTCCGAACGTCTCCGCGCCGTCCGGTGGACCCGCCTCCGGCTCCGGAGCTGTTCCCGGCCCGCTGCCCGGCTCGCCGAGCAGCACGCCCAGCCGTCCGTCCGACGCCTCCTGGGCCGCGGCCCACTCCGCGTCGGTGGCCGCGCGGCGCACACCGCGCAGCACCTGCACCCACGGCCAGTAGCCCGGGGTGCTGTCGGAGTCCCAGCAGGAACCGCCGACCACGAGCGCCCCGTGCCGCCGCGCCCCGTGGGCGGCGTCCACGACGAGCGCCGTCTTTCCGATGCCGGCCTCGCCCGTGACGAGCACCAGGCCGCCGTGGCTGTCCGTCGCCCGGCCGATCTCGGAGCGGAGCACGCCTGCGGGATGGTCGCGCCCGAAGAGAGCTGGGGTCATGGCTACACGATAGGAGCACCCCCTGACAGCGGGCGGCCCCGCGTGGAATCACGCGGGGCCGCCCGGAGCCCGGTCCGCCGGTCGTGTACGACGGTCAGTCACATACGACGGTCAGTCGCGTACGACCGTCACCGGGCAGGGTGCGTGCTGGGTGACGTGGAGGCTGACGGAGCCGAGCAGCGTGGCCTTGAAGCCGCTGTACCCGCGGGCACCCACGACCAGCAGATTCGCGCCCTTGGCCCGGTCCAGCAGGGCCTGGGCCGGGTTGCCGATGACCACGATCTTGCTGACCCGGGCCGCCCCCTCGGCGCCGAGGGACTCCTCCAGCGCCTCGGTGAGGGACACGGTCGCCAGCGCCTGCGGATCGAAGTCCTCCGGCATGCCCGGCATCATGGACGCCCAGCTGGTCGCGGGGTACTCCCAGCTGTTCACGGCCTCCACCGAATCACCGGTCAGCTCGGCCTGGCGTACGGCCCAGCGCAGTGCCTTGATCGACGAGTCGGAGCCGTCCACACCTACGACGATCCTGCCCATATCTGCCTCCAGCTAGGTCAAAGATCAGCTTTCGAACCAACTGTAGTCAAACGGGACAAGCTGTCGTGCGGTGGGTCGGTCCGGGGGGACCGGCCCACCGCCGGCCCGGCCGGGCTCAGTCGAGCCGGAGGTCGGCGAGCTGCTGCTCGAACGGCACGACCTCGTCCTCGCCGCCGTCCGGGCCGGGTGTCCGGGCCGCGCCGGAGACCGTCCGCCCCATGACCGCCGAGGCCAGCTCGCCGCCGGCCCGCCTGATGCGGGAGGGCAGGCCCTCGGTGTACTCGTCACCGGACGAGCCCCAGTCCTCCGAGGCCGCGTACACGGACGTCGGTACGGTGACGGCCCGCAGATAGGCGAAGAGCGGACGCATCGCGTGCTCCAGGACCAGCGAGTGCCGGGCCGTGCCGCCCGTCGCCGCGATCACGACGGGCTTCCCGGTCAGGGCGGTGTTGTCGATCAGGTCGAAGAACGACTTGAACAGTCCGCTGTACGAGGCGGTGAACACCGGTGTCACCGCGATCAGCCCGTCGGCCTCCGCCACGGTCTCGATCGCCTGCTTCAGGGCCTGCGGCGGGAAGCCGGTGACCAGGTGGTTGGCGATGTCGACGGCCAGATCGCGCAGCTCGATGACCTGGACCTCGACGCCGCGGTCCTGCTCCGTCCGCAGCCGCTCGCCGGCCGCCCCGGCCAGCCGGTCGGCCAGCATCCGGGTGGAGGAGGGCTTGCTCAGCCCGGCGGAGACGGCCACGATCCTCAGCGGCTCGGTCGCGATGGTGTCGAACACGGTGCTCAGACCTCCTTCGGGGCGGTGGGCGCGAGGTGCGCGGCGCGGGCGGCGGTGACCGCCGGGTGGACGGGGGCCTCCGGCACGCCGGCCGGGCGCAGGGCGGCGAACTCCTTGCGCAGTACGGGCACGACGTCCTCGCCGAGGATGTCGAGCTGCTCCAGGACCGTCTTCAGCGGCAGCCCCGCGTGGTCCATCAGGAACAGCTGGCGCTGGTAGTCGCCGACGGACTCCCGGAAGGACAGGGTCCGCTCGATGACCTCCTGCGGGGAGCCCACGGTCAGCGGGGTCTGCTCGGTGAAGTCCTCCAGGGACGGCCCGTGCCCGTAGACCGGCGCGTTGTCGAAGTACGGGCGGAACTCCCGTACCGCGTCCTGCGAGTTCTTCCGCATGAACACCTGGCCGCCGAGGCCGACGATGGCCTGCTCGGCGGTGCCGTGGCCGTAGTGGGCGTAGCGCTTGCGGTAGAGGTCGACCATCTTCCTGGTGTGCTCCATGGGCCAGAAGATGTTGTTGTGGAAGAAGCCGTCGCCGTAGTACGCGGCCTGTTCGGCGATCTCCGGGGAGCGGATGGAGCCGTGCCAGACGAACGGCGGGACGCCGTCCAGCGGGCGCGGGGTCGCGGTGAAGGACTGGAGCGGCGTACGGAACTTGCCCTCCCAGTCGACGACGTCCTCGCGCCACAGCTTGTGCAGCAGCGCGTAGTTCTCGATGGCCATCGGGATGCCCTGGCGGATGTCCTTGCCGAACCAGGGGTAGACCGGCCCGGTGTTGCCGCGGCCCATCATCAGGTCGACGCGGCCGTCCGCGAGGTGCTGGAGGGTGGCGTAGTCCTCGGCGATCTTCACCGGGTCGTTGGTGGTGATCAGCGTCGTCGAGGTGGACAGGATCAGGTTCTCGGTGCGGGCGGCGATGTAGCCGAGCGTCGTCGTCGGCGAGGACGGGACGAACGGGGGGTTGTGGTGCTCACCCGTCGCGAACACGTCCAGGCCGACCTCCTCGGCCTTGAGCGCGATGGCGAGGGTCGCCTTGATCCGCTCGTGCTCGCTCGGTGTCGTGCCGGTCGTGGGGTCGGTGGTGACATCCCCGACGGTGAAGATCCCGAACTGCATGGCGCCCGCCTCCAAAGACGTGGAACTGACTGATCAAGGAACTGATCTATTGGTTGAACGTTGAACTATGTGAACACACCCTATAACGGGACGCCCCCTCGACCTATTCCGTCGCCCGTTTTCCGCCTCCGGCCCGCCCCGGGCCCGAGGCCCGCTTCCATTCCGCCTCCGGCCCGCCCCGGGCCCGCCTGAGCCCGCCCCGGGCCCGCATGAGGCCCGCCTCCATTCCGCCTCCGGTCCGGGGCCGGCTCCGGGCGAAACCCTGGAGGCCGGACCGGGGCGTGCGCTAGACTCGCCCCATGACCTCCGTACTGTGCCGAAACTGGTGGCGCTCCTCCTAGGAGCGGCCACAGCACCTGCACGGAACCAGGGCCGTTCGAGATGGACGGCCCTTTTCGCTGTCCCCGTACGGCATCCGCGTACGGCACGGACACGGACAGACACCGGAAACCGGCGGGCCGTCCTCCACGCACACCACCAGCGAGGAGAGACCCATGACCAGCACGCTCCCGGACACCGCCACCACCGCCGGCACGCCTTCCGGTACCGACCACATGTCCCTCGGCCCCGCCCGGCGCCGCAGCGCCGAGCTGGAGCGGCACTTCCGGCAGACGCCCGACCGCTTCCGGGTGATGACGGGCGACCGGCCCACCGGACCCCTGCACCTCGGGCACTACTTCGGCACCCTCCACAACCGGGTCCGGCTCCAGGACCTGGGGGTCGACGTCTTCGTGATCATCGCCGACTACCAGGTCCTCACCGACCGGGACATGGCCGACCGGCTCGGCGAGTACAAGGACGGGCTGCTGCTCGACTACCTCGCCACCGGCATCGACCCGGCCCGTTCCACGGTCTTCAGCCACAGCGCGGTGCCGGCCCTCAACCAGCTCCTGCTGCCCTTCCTCAGCCTCGTCTCCATCGCCGAACTGGGCCGCAACCCCACCGTCAAGGACGAGATCGCCAACTCCCGGCAGTCCACGGTCAGCGGGCTGATGTACACCTACCCGGTGCACCAGGCCGCCGACATCCTCTTCTGCAAGGGCAATGTGGTGCCGGTCGGCCAGGACCAGCTGCCGCACCTCGAAACCACCCGCACCGTCGCCCGGCGCTTCAACGAGCGGTACGGGGCCGTCTTCCCGGAACCCGACGCGCTGCTCTCCGCCGCGCCCCTGCTCCTCGGCACGGACGGGACCAAGATGAGCAAGAGCCGCGGCAACTCCGTCCCGCTCGGTGCCACCGCCGACGAGACCGCCCGCCTCATCAAGGGGGCGATGACCGACGCCGACCGGCACATCACCTACGACCCCGAGACCCGGCCCGGGGTGTCGGGCCTGCTGATGCTGGCCGCGCTGTGTCTCGGCCGGGACCCGCACGACGTCGCCGAGGAGATCGGGGACGGCGGCGGCGCGGCGCTCAAGCGGACCGTGACCGACGCGGTCAACACCTTCCTGGCCCCGATGCGCGCGCGGCGGGCGGAGTACGCGCAGGACATGCCGTACGTACGGTCGGTGCTCCGCGCCGGCAACGAGCGGGCCGACGCCATCGCCGAGGCCACCCTGGACGAGGTGCGCGAGGCCATGGGCATGTCCAGGTAGGGCGTGACGCGGTGGCCGGGCCGGACTGCGTCAGCGGCGCAGTGACACCGAGCGCTGTCTGCGCAGCAGTTCGGCCAGCCCCCGGCGGGTCGCGGCGATCACCACCCGGTCCTCGGCGCGCAGGACGTAGCCGGGGTGCAGATCCCAGATCAGGCCCGCGGGCTGGTCGTCGCCGTCGGGCCGGTACGGCGGGACGGCGGCCAGGTCCGGCCGTCGGTCGGCCGGCGGGGTGGCGTCCAGGGCCAGGACGCGCCAGGCACCCGCGCGGAAGGCCTGTTCCACGGTGCGTCCCTCCAGCTGGGGGTGGCCCGCGACCTCCAGCGCGGCGAAGAGCATCACCTTGCGCTCGACCGGGACCGCGCCGAGGATCTGGCGGCCCATCATGGCGACCGCGAAGGACGGGGCGGCCAGGTGGGAGACGGAACGGGAGCGGGTCAGGGCCTGCGGGTGCGCGGTGCGCAGGGTGCGGTAGACGGCGGTGGCGAACTCGTCGTCGTACAGCCGCAGGGCGACCTTGAGGTCCGGCTTGACCGAGCGGGCGTACAGCGCGGCTTCCAGGTTGGTGGTGTCGATGCTGGTGAGGGCCAGCAGGGCGCGGGCCCGGCGGATCTTGGCCGCCTCCAGGACGCCCTCCTGGGTGACGTCGCCCAGGACCGTCGGGACGTGCATGCTGCGGGCCAGCGGGATGCCCCGCGCCTCGGGGTCCTCCTCCACGACCACCACGGGGATGTCGAGTTCGCGCAGCCGGACCAGGACCCTCGTCCCGATCTTGCCGAGGCCGAGCAGCACCACATGGCCGGAGAGGCCGCGCGGCGGACGGCGCAGCGAGGACGCGGTGCGCAGCGAGCCGAACGCCTCCAGGACCGCGGCGACCAGGAGCGGCAGCAGCATCAGGCCCGCGAGGCCGGAGAGCAGCTGGATGATCTGGCGGGCCGGCCGGGCGCCCTCGGCCGGGTCGCCCATCGCGAAGAGGTCGAGCAGGGTGAGATAGGCGGCGTGCAGCGCGTCGTCCCCCGTCGTCAGGACGGAGGCCACGGCCAGGGCGACCACGGCGGTCGCCACTCCCAGTGCCGACCAGCGCAGCCGCCGGGAGAAGACCTGGGCGAGGGGCGCGCCCCGGCCTCCCATACGGGTGGCGGGCCGGTCCGGGTCCGCCCGGCTGATGGCTTCCAGGACGACCGTGCCGCGGCCTGTCGCCGCGTCCACCGAGGCCTGGTCGGGCAGGAGCCGGGGGCCTTCGTCGCCGCTGCTGTCGGAGCCCTCGGCGCCCGCCGGGTCGTGGGTGGTGGAGGACAGCAGGGCCAGCGTGCACAGTCCGGGGTCGGCCGTCTCGCCCGGCCGCGGCGGGGTGCGCTCGGCGGCGCGCAGGAGCAGGCCCTCGGCCTGGATGACCTTGCTGCTGCCGGTGAGCGCGGTGGCGGCCAGCGCGGGTGCGGCCGTGTCCGCGTCGGACAGGACGGTGGTGGAGGCGTCCAGGGCCGTGGGGTCGATGCCCGGCATGGTGACGGCCGCGGCCTGGTCCAGCAGGGCTTCCAGATGCTGGCCGAGCTTGCGGTTGTAGAGCCGGATGACCAGGCGCAGACGCGGGTTGAGGCGGCGGGCGGTCAGGGCGGCGCGGATGTTGCGCTCGTCGTCGTCGTAGACGAGCGCGAGCGCCGCCGCCCGGTCGACGCCCGCCTCTTCGAGTACGTCGTCGGAGGGCTCCGGCGCCTCCATGATGCGGACCGGCTCGACCCCGGCGTTGGTGTCGCTGTCGTTGGCGCCCGTGCCCATCCCCGTCCCCGTCCCGGTGGCGTGGGTGCCGCCGTTGCGGTTCATGGCCGACGACATCCGGCCGAACAGGGCAGCCGCCCGGCCCCGTTGGGTCAGCGGCAGCTCCGGGCGGTTCGCGTCGCGGCCCGGCGGGAGGAGGAGCGTGACCCGTTCCCCGTACACATAGCGCAGCTCCACCGCGAGCCTGCGGGCCAGCGCGTCGTCGCCGCAGACGACCATGTGTCCGGCGGACGCGGGGTGTTGCGGCTGCGGAGGCACGGGAAGTGGGGGCACGAAACCCAGCATGCCTTGCTCCGTCCCGATCGGTGAGGAGTGCCGGTGATCTTTGTGCGACGGTGCCGGTGGGGGTGATGGGGCGCCTGGGGCCGATGAGGGCTCATGGCGAGCCGATGAGGCTCACAGGGAGCCGATGAGGCTCATGGGGAGGGGGCGGACGCGGGCCCCGTGGCCCGGACGGGGAGAGGCCGCCGGTGCGGCACTGCGGACAGTGCCGCACCGACCGGGTCGTCCCCGTTGCTCCCCCGTGCTTCCCCCGTGCTTCCCCCGTGGTGCTGACCGGATCGTGTCACCCGTGGCCGGACCGTCGCACTGCTGGAACCCGGCAATCTTCATGTGCTCCCGATGCCGGGCACCGGCACCGGCCCGATTGCGTTAAGAGAGTGTCAATGAACTTTCAACTGTGGAGGAGTCGGCGTGGCCGAGCAGGAGATCCCCGAGGAGCTTCTGGGGGACTATGCCCGCGTTCTGGGAGAAGTCGCCGCCACCGGCCGCCGTCTCACGCGTGAGGAACTGGAGGACCGCCGGGCTCTGGGCCGCAGCGCCGCCGAGGCGGGGCATCAGCTGCGCGCCCTGGTGACGCTGCATCTGTCGGTGACCCGTACCGACTGGCCGCGTACCGCGCTCGGCCGCACCGAGGCGGGCACGGACTCCGTGCTCGCCGCGGTGGAACAGGCCATCGACGCCTTCGCCGAGGGTTTCGAGCGGGCCCAGCGGCTCACGGTGCGCCGCGAGGAGGCGGCCCGCCGTGAGTTCATCGACGACCTGCTCTACGGGCGCAGCGATCTGGGACGTCTCGCCGAACGGGCCACCCGCTTCGGACTCCGGCTCTCGCGGGCCCACGCGGTCGCGGTGGCCACGGGGCCCGAGGCGTACACCGAGACGGATGCCGCGCCGCGCAGTGTGGAGGCGGCCCTGCTGGCCCGGTTCAGCGGCCGGAAGATCCTGCTGACGACGAAGGACGGGCGGCTGGTCTGCATCGCCCCCGGCAGTCAGCCGGACGTCCTGCGGTATTTCGCGAAGCAGGCCCACGCGGCGACGGACGGCGGTCAGGTCGCGGTCGGCCGCCCGCACCGGGGGCCGGGCGGCGTCGTCCACTCGTACGACGAAGCGCTCGAAGCCCTCGATCTGGCCGGCCGGATGGGGCTCGACGACCCCGTGCTGTACACCGCCGATCTGATGGTCTATCCGGTGCTGACCCGGGACCGGCAGGCGATGGCCGATCTCGTCCGCAGCGAACTGGGGCCGCTCCAGGAGGCCAGGGGCGGTGCGGAGCCGCTGCTGAAGACCCTCTCCGTCTACTTCGACTCGGGCTGTGTCGCGGCCGAGGCCGCCCGGCGGCTCGCACTGAGCGTGCGGGCGCTGACGTACCGGCTGGAGCGCATCCACCAGCTGACCGGGTCCGACCCCTCCGACCCGATGCACCGCTACGCGCTCCAGACCGCGGTGATCGGGGCCCGGCTGCTGGACTGGCCCGCCAAGGAGCTCTGAGACGGGGCCGCACCGCGGGGGAGCGCCACGGCTGAACGGCGGCCCTGTCCACCGCCGTTCACCGTGACGGGACCGCCGAGCGGCGGCCGCGCCCTGCCCACCGCGCCCTGCGGGCCGCGGGGCTACACCCCCACGTCGCGCCGCTGCATGTCGTCCAGGGATTCCCGCCGCACCAGCAGCCGCGCCGTTCCCTCGTCGACGGAGACGACGGGCGGTCTGCCGACCAGGTTGTAGCCCGATGCCATCGACAGGTGGTACGCCCCGGCGGCGGGCACCGCCAGCAGGTCGCCGGGCCGGATGTCACCGGGCAGCTCCACCCCGTCCGCCAGGACGTCACCCGCCTCGCAGTGCCGCCCCACGACGGTGACCACCCGGTCCGGGGAGGCGGAGGACCTGCCGACGAGGCGCGGCGCGTACCGCACTCCGTACAGCGCGGGCCTCGGGTTGTCGCTCATCCCGCCGTCGACGGCGACGAACGTGGTGGTGCCGGTCCGCTTGACCGCGAGGACGCGGTAGACGGCGACCCCGGCGGGCCCGATCAGCGCCCGCCCCGGTTCGACGGTGAGCCGCGGCACGGGGAGGCCCGCCCTCGTACATCCGTCGACGAGTTCGGCGCGGATCCGGGCGGCGAGGGCCGGGACGTCGAGGGCGCGCTCGCCCGGCCGGTACGCGATCCCGTGCCCGCCGCCGATGTCGAGCTGCGGCAGGGCGGTGCCGTGCTGCTCGCGGACGCGGGCGAGCAGCCCCACCATGCGGCGCACGGCCGCGACATACGGTTTCACGGCGGTGATCTGCGACCCGATGTGACAGTGCAGGCCGACCAGTTCGAGGCGCGGCTGGCCCAGCACCCGGTCGACGGCGTGCTGGGCGGAGCCGTCGGTGAGGGACAGGCCGAACTTCTGGTCGTCGGTGCCGGTGCGGACGGCCGCGTGCCCGCCCGCCGAGATGCCCGGGACGACCCGGATCATGACGGGCTGCCGGTTTCCCCGCGGCACGAGCGCCGCCAGCCGGGTGATCTCCGAGGTGCTGTCGACGACGATGCGGCCGACGCCGAGCCGTACGGCGGTCCGCAGATCCTCAGGGCTCTTCGCGTTGCCGTGCAGGACAATCCGCTCGGCGGGGAACCCCGCGCCGACGGCGAGCAGCAGCTCACCGGCCGAGCAGACGTCGAGCCCCAGCCCCTCCTCCCGGACCCAGCGGACGACGGTCCGGCACAGGAACGCCTTGGCGGCGTAGACGACATCGGCCTCGTCCGGGGGGAACGCGGCGCGGTAGGCACGGCAGCGCCGGCGCACCTCGCCCTCGTCGAGTACGTACAGCGGTGTCCCGAACCGGTCGGCGGCCTCGGCGAGCGAGACCCCGCCGACGGCGACGTCCCCGTCCGGGCCGAGGCGCGCGGAGACGGGCCAGAGACCGGCCGGGATCTCGGACGGAGCGGTGTCCGGAGCGGTGTCCGGAGCGGTGTCCGGAGTGACGCCGGGGGCGACGTCCGGGGCCGGGGTGCGGACAACAGGAGTCGTGGTCATGGCGCGGGCCTCTCAGCAGCCGTGGCGGGCGAGGGCGGCCGCGGCGATGGCGGGTGCGCGAGTGTCGGTGCACGGCGGCCATGACGCGGTCCGGGGCGCGGAGAGCTGCGGGTCGACGGTGAGCGCACCCACCCCCAGCGGGGCCGCGAGAGCGCGCAGGGCGGGCTCCGCGAGCAGGATCCACGGCTGCCCGGCGCCCAGCGTGACTTCGAGCTGCGACACGGAGGTGAAGGCGACGGCCGTGCGGTCACCCAGGGGCGTACGGAAGAACCGTGCCGTGAAGGAGGGCGAACGGTCTGGGAAGCCCGGCTGGACGGGGACGACGAGCGGTCCGGCCGGGACGGGTTCGAGAGGGTCGGGGTCCGACATGGTGTTCCTCCTGCGTGTGCGGGGCCGCTGCTGTCATCGGCCCGTCTGCCGAAGCTATGCCCGGGCGGGAGGGGGGCGGATACGGCGTTGACGCGCACTTGACGCAAAACCCCACCCCGGTGACGCGATGCTGACGCGCGTACGGGGTGGGGTCCGGGGGTGGGGTCCGGTGCCGGGCGGGCGGAGAAGGTGGCCGGGGGCGCGCAGGGGGGGTGACACGCCCCCGGCCTGCCGGGCGGGGACCGGTGGTCGGTCGGTCCGCGGTCGTCCGGCAGTACTGGGGTCCGGCCGTGGTGCTGGGCGGCCGTGGTGCGGGGTCCGGGGACCCGGTCGGGAGGCCCTACGGGGCAGCCCTCAGAGGTCGAACTCGTGGGGCGGGAGGCCGAGCGCGAAGCACGCGTCCCGTACGACGGCCTGCTCGTCCTTGTCGAAGTCGCCGTCGGCGCCGCCGATGACGATGCCGATCTGGATGACGGCACGCGCCTCCGCGGGCTTCTTCTTCGCCTTGGCGATGTCCTGGAGCACGCTGACCTTGCCGAAGGCGAAGTCGGCGGTGAGCTTGTTCACGTAGTCGTTGAAGCGGCGCTGGAGGTCGTCCGCGGGGAAGTTCTGGAGCACCTCGTTGGAGGCGATCAGCGACGCGACGCGCTGCCGCTCGGACGCGTCGATGGAACCGTCGGCGGCGGCGACCAGAGCGCACATGGCCATGCTGGCATCACGGAACGCGCCGCTCTTCAGGTCGTTCTTCTTCGCCTCCAGCTGCGTCTGCATCGACGATGCGGATTCCTTGATCCGATCCCACAGGGCCATGACGTCTCCATACGTTGCGGTGCGTTTGCCGTGCATTGCTGTGCACTGCCGGAACCGAGTGGAACTCTACAGACGTGTAGAAGTTAGCAGGGCCGGACCCCCTGTCCCGCACGGGGTGCCGGTCCGCCCGGTCCGCCCGGTCGCCGGGGAACGCCGAACGCCCCGGCCACGGGCGGCGAGGGCCCGGTCGAGGCGTTCGACGGTGTTCTTCGCGGACAGCCGGAGGGGCGGTCCGGGCGCGGCCTAGTCGCGCGGGTCTCCCACCGGTTCGGGGGTGAGGCCGTCGTGCGAGGGCGTCCGGACCTCGGCCGCGGCGGATCCGGCGGCGGTTTCGCCGGTGGTTTCGGCGGCGGCCTCGTCGGTCACGGGTACGGCCGTGGCCTCGGGGCCCGCCACGGCGCCGGTACGGCCCGTGCCGCCGCTCTTCCCCTCCCCGCGCCCGCGCATGTCCTGGATCTTCGCCACGACGGGCTGGGTCCAACGGGCGGTCAGCGGTCCGACGATGACGAGGATCAGGACGTACGCCGTGGCGATCGGCCCGATCCGCGGCTCGGTGGCCACGGCCAGACCGGCGATGACGATCGAGAACTCGCCGCGCGCCACGAGCGTGCCGCCCGCCCGCCAGCGCCCGCGCGAGGCGATTCCGGCGCGCCGGGCCGCGTACCAGCCGGTGAAGATCTTGGTCAGGACGGTGACGACGGCCAGCAGGGCGGCCGGAAGCAGCACCGGTGGGATCTCCGCGGGGTTCGTGGAGAGGCCGAAGAACACGAAGAACACCGCGGCGAACAGGTCGCGCAGCGGCGTCAGCAGCTTGCGCGCGCCCTCCGCGACCTCGCCCGAGAGCGCGATGCCGACGAGGAACGCCCCGACGGCCGCCGAGACCTGGAGCTCCTGGGCCACACCGGCCACCAGGACGGTGAGGCCGAGGACGACGAGGAGCAGCATCTCCGGGTTGTCGGAGGACACCGCCCGGCTGATGAGGCGTCCGTGGCGCAGCGCCAGATACAGGACGAAGCCGACCGTTCCGAGGGCGATGAGCAGGGCGACACTGCCGCCGGCGAGGCCGGCCCCGGCCAGCATCGCGGTGAGCAGCGGGAGGTAGACGGCCATCGCGAGGTCCTCGATGACGAGGACGCCGAGGATGACGGGGGTCTCGCGGTTGCCGAGCCGTCCCAGGTCGGTCATCACCTTGGCGATCACGCCGGAGGAGGAGATCCAGGTGACCCCGGCGAGCGCGACGGCCCCGACCGGACCCCAGCCGAGGAGCAGCGCGGCGACGGCGCCGGGTGTCGCGTTGAGGACGAAGTCGACGGCCCCGGACGGATACTGCGTCTTGAGGCTGGTCACGAGTTCGGAGGCGCTGTATTCGAGCCCCAGCAGGAGCAGCAGCAGAATGACGCCGATCTCGGCGCCGACGGCGGTGAACTCCTCACTGGCGCCGAGCGGCAGCAGGCCGCCTTCACCGAACGCCAGCCCGGCGAGCAGATAGAGCGGGATCGGCGAGAGCCCGATGCGGCCGGCGAACCGGCCGATGATCCCCAGCCCGAGAATGACGGAGCCCAGCTCCACCAGCAGTGCAGTGGTGTCGTGCACGGTCAGCCCTCCGCAATGATCTCGGAGAGCGTGTCGACGCCCTCACGCGTACCGACGACGACGAGCGTGTCCCCGATGGCCAGCCGGAAGTCCGGTCCCGGTGACGGGTGCGCGCTGTGCGTCCGCAGCACGGCGACGATGGACGCCCCGGTGCGGGTCCGCGCCCGCGTGTCGCCCAGCAGCCGCCCGCCGTAGGGGGACCGGGCACCGAGCGGGATGTGTTCGGTGAGGAGGTCGATGCCCTCGGTCCGTACGGCGTCGATGGGTGCGGGATCGATGAGGTGGGCGAGCGCCGTCGCTTCCGCCGTCGTCAGGGGCACCGACAACTGGCATGAATCAGGATCGTCCTGTTCGTAGAAGCCGATGAACCGCCGTCCGTCGTGGTGGACGACGACGGAGATGTGCTGTCCCGAATCGGTGGTGAAGTCGTACTGAGCACCGACTCCGGGCAGCGACGTGTGACGGGTTCCCATGACTTCCTCCCGAGGTGTGCGGCGGACGACGGCGCACTTGGTGATCTCTTTATCCGGTCATTACCTTATCCGGGGACTTCGGACGTCCCCCGGGCCGCTCACGATGCCCCCGGCTGCCCCGGCTGCCCCGGCTGCCCTGGCTGCCCCGGCCGCATCAGCTGCACCGGTCGCTCCGGCCGCGGGCGTCCCACCGGCCGCCCCGGCCGCACCGGCCGCAGGCGTCCCACCGGCCCCGGGCGCACCCGTGCCCGGCGGTGAGCGGTCGCCGCCGGGCACGGGTACTTGGGGACGGGGATCTGGTCAGTCGGTGATCTCGATCTTGCCGTCGGCCGGGGCCGGCGCCGGTGCGGCGGCCGTCTCCGCGCCCTGGGCGGGTACCTCGGCCTGACCGGCCGTGCGGCCCTTCAGGTTCTGGAGGAGGGCGGCGAAGTCGACGCCGGTGGTGGAGTTGAGGAGCTCCATGCCCTGGGCCACGTTGTCGGTCACCGTACGGGCCAGCTGGCTCGCGCCGTCCGTGGAGATCACGGTCAGCTTGTCGACGGCGCTCAGCGGCTCGGAGGCCTTGGCGACGACCTGGGGCAGGACCTCGACCAGCATCTGGAGCACGGCCGCGTCGCCGTACTGCGCGAACGCGTCGGCCTTCTTCTGCATGGCCTCGGCCTCCGCGGAGCCCTTGGCCGCGATGGCGGCGGCCTCGGCCTCACCCTCGATGCGCACGGCGTCGGCGAGGGCGGAACGGTGCAGCTTCTCGCCCTGACCGGTCAGACGTGAGCGCTCCGCGTCCGCCTCGGCCTCCTTGACCTGGGCGATACGACGGGCCTCGGCCTCCTGCTCCGCCTGGTAACGGGCGGCGTCGGCGGGCTTGCGGACCTTGGTGTCGAGTTCGCGGTCGGTCAGGGCGGCCTGGCGCTCGGCCACCTTCTCCTGCTCCTGGAGGACTTCCTGCTGACGGGCGGCCTCGGCGAGCGGGCCCGCCGCGTTGGCCTTGGCGGCCGCGGCCTCCGTCTCGGCCTTGATCTCGGCCTGCTTCAGGTTGAAGGTCCGCTCGGCGATGGCGATCTCCTCGGCCGCCTTCAGCCGGGCCTGCTCCGAGGCGCGCCGGGCGATCGCCTCGGCGATGTCGGCCTCCTGCTTGGCGCGGGCGGCCTCGGGCCGGCCGAGGTCCTCCAGGTAGGAGCCCTCGGTGGTGATGTCCTGGATCTGGAAGGCGTCCAGGATGAGGCCCTGGCCGGAGAGGCTGGCCTCGGCCTCCTCCGCGACCTGTCCCGCGAACGCGGCGCGGTCACGGATGATGTCCTCGACCGACATCCGGCCGACGATGGCGCGCAGCGCACCCGAGAGCACTTCCTGGGTGAAGCCGACGATGCCGTCCTGCTGCTGGAGGAAGCGCTGGGCGGCGGCCCGGATCGCGTCCTCGCTGCCGCCGACCTTGACGATCGCGACGCCTTCGAGGTTGGACTTCACACCGCGCAGGGTGACGGCCCCGCGCACGGCGATCGGGATGTGGCGGCTGGAGAGGTCCAGCGTGAACTTCTGCTGCACGAACGGCACGACGAAGACGCCGCCGCCGACGACGACCTTCTGGCCGCTGTTGTCGGTGCTGGTGAGACCGGTCACCGGGTCGGTCGACTTCTTGCCGCGGCGGCCGGTGATGATGAACGCCTCGCTGGGCCCGGCGACCTTGTAGCGCGTGATGACTACGAGGGCGAGCAGTACGAGGAGTACGACGATGCCGATGACGGCGATCACAACTGGGCTCATAAGAGGTGTCCCCCCTGCCTCCCGAGGGGGACGGCAGATCGATTGCAGACAGGTGCGAATGGTGGGCGGCCGGGTGCTGGTCGGCGTGGTCAGCGCTCGACCGGGCGGACCGCGACCGAGGTGGTCGACAGCGCCGCCTCCACCCAGATCTCGGCGCCCCGTTCGACGGGTGCGGCGCTCTTCGCCGCGTACTTCACGGTCTGGCCCGCCAGCCGCAGCAGCACCTCGCCGTAGCCGTCGGCCGGAATGGCCGTGACGACGGATCCGGAGGTGCCGACGAGATCCTCGCCGCGAGGGGTCGCGGTGGTCTGATCCTGCATCAGCGCCTGGCTGAACTTCCAGGTCAGCCAGGCGGCGACGAGCCCGGCCAGGACTCCGGCACCGGTGGCGACGACCGTCCCGGCACCGGTGGTGCCGAGCACGATCGCCCCGCCGAAGCCGAGCATCGAAAGGAATCCCGCGATCACCGGCAGCGAGAGGAGACCGTCGAACAGGCCGTCCAGTACGCCGCCGAAGAGCCCTTCGAGGACTCCGTCGAAAATCAGGGAGAGCGCGAGAAGGATGATCCCCGCAATGCCGAGACCGAGAAACAAGGTCACGTGATCACTCCCCGATTTTCGATTTCCCCCGATTATTTTCCGTCGAACTGGCTGGATGATCCCATACGCGACCGGATCGGGACACTGCCGGGACCCGGCAGTCTTTACGCGGCTTTGATGCCGGACAACTGGGCGGCCAGGGTGTCGAGCGACTGGAAGGTGGCTCCGAGCAGCGCCACGTGCTTCCAGCGCAGGATTCCGTCCGGCCCGATGAGGAAGACCGCGCGGCGGACTCCGATGCCGGGTGCGGCGACCCCGTACGCCCTGGCGGTCTCCCGGCCCTCGTCGGCCAGCAGCGGCATGCGCAGCCCATGGGTCAGGGCGAACGACTCATGGCTGTCCACATCCTGTGGACTGATTCCCCAGACGTCGGCGTCGAGCCCCTCGAAGGTTTCCAGGCCGGAGGAGTACGAGCAGAGCTGCTTGGTGCAGACGGCGGTGTTGTCGCCGGGGTAGAAGGCCAGTACGACGGCCCGGCCCCTGGCGGTGGAGAGACGGTAGTCGGCGCGTGCGAAGGATTCGCCGGACAGGACTCCTCCCGGAAGGGTGAAGTCCGGTGCGGGGCTGCCGGTTTGTGGTCCTGATGCCATGTCGTATCCCTTGTCGGAGGTACGTGGGCGATGTCGTGCCCCGTACAGTGAACGGCACTTCCCGTTCAATGACACGTTCGCCCCGTCCGCGGTCCGCCCCGCTCCGAACATGGGGTGAGCGGGCGGTGCGGCCCGCGCCCGGATCTGGAGGTACGCGTGGCCCAACGACCGCCGTCGGCAGCGGTACTCATCCTGCACGGAGGCCATGAGACGGGCGTCGAAGCGCCCCCGCCCGGACTCCTGAATCTCCCCGCCCTGCGCATGCGGCCGTTCTCCCGGGCCGTCTCACGGGCCACCGGGGGCGGGAGCAGCGGCAGGGAGGACCGGGAGGACCGGGGTGTTCGCGAGGAACAGGATGCCCGCGAGGGGCGCGAGGGTGAGGGGCGCGGGCCGGTCCTGGTGCGCAACGTCAGATACACCCATCGGGGCTGGAACGGCACCCGCGAGGACCCGCTCCATGACGCCGTGAACGCCCTGGACGAGCTGCGGCGGGAGGCCGGTGACCTTCCGGTGGTGCTCCTCGGCCACTCCATGGGAGCCCGCGCGGCCCTCCGCGCCGCCGATCACTCCCTGGTCCGGGCCGTGGTCGGCCTCGCGCCGTGGTGCCCGCCGGGCGACCCGGTCACCCAGCTCGCGGGCCGTGATGTCGTGCTGCTGCACAGCACCCGGGACCGCGTCACGAGCCCCCAGGCCACCCAGTCGCTCACGGCCCGCGCCCGCCGCGCGGGTGCCCGTACGTGCATGATCACCATCCGGGGCGGCGATCACGCGATGATCCGCCGGGCCCCGGCCTGGCACCACCTGACGTCGGCGCTGGTCACCGGACTGCTGGGCCTGGCGCCGCTCCCGGGCCCGGTCACGACGGCGCTCGGGCTGCCGCTGCACGCCGAGGCCACCGAGGGGACCCTCGACCTCGACACGCTCCGGGCCGACCGCGCGCGCCCGGCCGCCGCGAGACCCCGCCGCTGAGACCGCCCGGATCCCCCGATCCCCGGACACCCGGAACCCTCGGTTCTCCCGGATCACGGCCTGCGGGTGTAGTGGCCCAGGAACATGTCGACGCCGCTCGTGATCAGCCGGTCCGTCGCGGCGTCGTCGATCTCCGTGCCGTACGAGCCGAAGACCAGGTGCGGGAAGACCAGGAGCGCGTAGAGCTGGATGACCGCCGTCTCCAGGTCGGGGATGTCCAGGCGGCCCCGGTCCGCCAGGGCGCGCAGGGCGTCGGCGACGGCCGGGTGATGCCCCGTGGGGCCGTGGCCCTGCCAGGCGCCGGCCAGTTCGGGGAAGCGGTGCAGCTCGGCGGCGACGAGGTTGCGCAGGGCGGTCACGTCGGAGTCGCCGCGGACGGCGGCGACCCAGGTGCGGGCCACGTCGACGAGGGCCGGACGGAGGTCGTCGGCGTCGGCCAGTTCGGCGAGTGCCGCCGTGGACGTACCGCCGAGCGGCTCGTCCAGGGCGCCCGCGATGACGGCGGTGAACAGGGCTTCCTTGCTGCCGAAGTGGTTGTAGACCGTCACCTTGGACACACCCGCCTCGGCGGCGATGGTGTCCATGCCCACGCCGAACCCCTCGCGGAGGAAGGCGGTGCGGGCCGCGCTCACGATGGCCTGCCGCTTGGCCTCGGCACGAGGGCCGCCGGGGGGCTGCTTCGCGTTCATGGGGTCAGGCTAGCAGCGGAGTGAACTGAACAGTTGAGTTCATGTGTACCGAACTGTACAGTTCAGTTCATGAGTCCCCACGGAGCCGATTCACCCGTACCCGCCCACGCCCCCGTACCGGACCGTGCCCCTGCCGGTTCCCGGGAGGGGCACGGTCCGCCCGACCGCCCCGATCCGCGCCGCTGGGTGCTGCTCGCGCTCGTCTGCGCCGGTCAGTTCATGCTGGTGCTCGATGTCACCGTGGTGAACGTCGCGCTGCCCGACATGGCCGCCGACCTGCACCTCGGCCGCACGACACTGACCTGGGTGGTCACCGCGTACACGCTCTGCCTCGGCGGGCTGATGCTGCTCGGCGGCCGGCTCACCGACGCGTTCGGTGCCCGGCGCACCCTGCTCGCCGGGCTGGCCGTCTTCACCGCGGCATCGCTCGCCGCCGGTCTCGCCCAGAACGCCACCGTGCTGATCGGCGGGCGGATCGCCCAGGGGGTGGGGGCGGCGCTGCTGTCCCCCGCCGCGCTGTCCCTGGTCACCACCACCTTCCGCGGCGAGGAACGGAACAGGGCGCTGGGGGTGTGGGCGGCGATCGGCGGGACCGGTTCGGCGCTGGGTGTCCTGCTCGGCGGGGCGCTGACCGCCGGCCCGGGGTGGAGCTGGGTGTTCTTCGTCAATGTCCCGGTCGGACTGGTCCTGCTCGTCGCCGTGCCCCTGATCGTGCCGCGGAGTGCGCCGCAGGCCGGTGCCCGGCTCGATGTGCCCGGGGCGCTGCTGGTCACCGCCGGTACGGGTTCGCTGATCTACGGCCTGGTCAGGGCGGGGGACACGGGGTGGGGTTCGGCCGCCGCGCTGCTGCCGGTGCTCGGGGCGGTGCTGCTGTACGCGGGGTTCGCGCTGGTCGAGCGGGTGGCGAAGGCTCCCCTGATGGACCTGCGGATGTTCACCCGGCGGCCGGTCCTGGCGGGGGCGTTCCTGATGCTGATCGCCACGGGGCTGCTGATCTCGTACTTCTTCCTGGGCTCGGTGTATCTCCAGCAGGTGCGCGCCTTCGGCCCGATGCGGACCGGGCTGGTCTTCCTGCCGGTGGCGGTCGCCGTGGGCATCGGCGCCCATCTGGGGTCCCGGCTCGTGGGGCGGATCGGCAGCCGGGCGACGGCCGTGGGCGGCATGGTGACCGCCGCCGCCGCCGGTTCCGTACCGCTGACGGGGCTCGGACAGGGCGGCAGCGTGTACGGGGCACTGCTGCCGGGGCTCGTCGTGGCCTCCCTCGGGATCGGGGCGGTGTTCGTCACCGCCACCACCACGGCGCTGGCGATGGTCGGGCACCACGAGGCGGGACTCGCCTCCGGGGTCGTGAACACCTTCCACGAGATGGGCGGTTCGGTCGGGGTGGCGGTCGTCTCGACGGTCGCGGCGGCCGGTATCGGGGCGGCCGGTACGGACGGGGGCGCGGCGGCCTCGTTCGGTGACGCCTTCACGGTCTGCGCCGTGGCGGCGGGGGTGAGCGCGCTGGTGGCGCTGGTGCTCGTACCGCGCGGGAAGCCGCAGCCGGCCGGCGGGCCGCACGTGCACTGAGGGCGGTGACCGGGCCCGCGGCTGTGACCGGGCCTCCGGCTGGGCATGGGGCTGGGCACGGGGCTGCGGCGCCGGCGCCGGTGGCGGCTGGGGATGCGGGACGGGAGGCGGCGGCCGACGATGAAAGACCGGTGGCCGACGACGGCAGGAGGCCCTCTTGCAGGCCGAACCGTACGACGACGTGCCGGTGCCCCTCGACCCCGCGCCGTTCGCCGCCCTGTTCGGTGGCAGTACGGCCGGGGTGGGCGTACTCGATCCCGGACTGCGCTACCTCTACGTCAATCCGGCACTCGAACGGATCAACGGCCTTCCCGCCGCCTCCCACCTCGGCCGGACCCCCACCGAACTGCTGCCGGAGCTGGGCGTGCACGGGGACCTGATGCGCAGCGTGCTCGACGACGGCAGGCCCCGCGAGACGACCCTCAGCGGGCACACCTGGGTGGCCTCGCCACTGGAGCGGCGGTACTGGCACTCCGCGTTCCACCGGCTGGAGAACGGCGGCCGGGTCCAGGGGCTGGTCGCGGTCATCGTGGAGATCACCGACTACATGCGTCAGCAGGAGGAGCTGGAACGCGCCCGGCGCCGGCTGGCCCTCCTGGACACCGCCGCCGTCAGCATCGGCACCACGCTGGACATGGACACCACCTGCCGCGAACTCGCCGACTTCGTCGTCCCCGCGCTGGCCGACATCGCCGCCGTGGAGGTCTTCCCGCCGGACATCGGGCACGAGGTGCGGCGTGCGGCCCCCGGGGTGCTGCGGCTGCGGCGGGCCGGGCTGGCGGCGGCCGGTGAACTCGCCGAACAGATGGACCGGTTCGGGCACCTGGGGGAGTACATCGACTACAAGGAGGAGACGGGCGTGGCCCGTTGCCTGGCGACCGGCCGGCCGGTGGTCGAGAACCGCGACGAGACCGGTGAGTTCGTCGGCGCGCTGCTGGTGGACGACTTCCGTGCCGCCTACCGTGCGCTCGGTCTGCGCGGGGCGGCCGTCGTGCCGCTCACCGCGCGCGGCCGTCCGCTGGGTGTCCTGAATCTGGTACGGGCGGGCGACTCGCCCGCCTTCGGCGACGAGGACCTCGTCGTCGCGCGGGAACTCGCGGACCGCGCCGCCGTCGACCTCGACCATGCCCGCCGCTACGCCCGTGAGCACAGCGTCGCCCGGGAGCTCCAGCGCTCCCTGCTCTCCGAGCCCCGCGGCCCGCACTCCCATGTCGAGGTCGCCACCCGGTACCGGCCCGCCGAGCGTGGCGTCCTGGTGGGGGGCGACTGGTTCGATGTCGTACCGCTGCGGGACGGGCGCCATCTGAAGGCGATGGGCGATGTCATGGGCCACGGTGTGGAGGCGGCCGTCGCCATGAGCCAGTACCGCTCGCTGCTGCGGCTGCTGGCCAATGACGATTCTCCGCCGCACCTCATTCTGGAGCGGCTCGACGTGATGGTCGAACGGTCCGGCCTCGACCGCGCGGCGACGTGTCTGCTCGCGGTCGTCGACCGGATGGGCGGGAACTGCGAGGTGGCCAGCGCGGGCCATCTGCCGCCGGTGTTCATCGAGGCGGGAGCGGCCGGGGCGCGGGTGGTCCGGGTGCCGGTGGGGCCGCCGCTCGGCACCGGCTTCGGCGGGTACCGGACCGTATCGGTGCCGTGCGGGCCGGGCACGGTGCTGTTCATGTACACCGACGGTCTGGTGGAGCGCCGGGGCGAGGACATCGACGTGTCCGTGGGCCGCCTGGCCGGACTGACGCTGCCGGTGAGCGGGCGGCTGGAGGACCTGCTGGACGAGGTCCTGGACCGCTTCGGGGACGACGCGGAGGACGACATCGCGGTTCTCGCCTCACGCATCCGGGAGGGAGTGGAGCCGGGCCGGTGAAGGGGCGGTGTCAGTGCCCGGTGCGAGGATGCGCGACATGGAACCCCGCACCGAGGAACGCCCCGGAATCCGTACCGAAGACCGCCCCGGAATGCGCCCCGAAGACCGCCCCGGAGCCCGGGGCGGAACCGCTCCCCTGCTCCTGGCCGGCATCGAGGCGGCCATCCGCGCCAGTTGGGACGCCGACACCACGACGCCGGCGCACCGGGACTCGTGGAGCCCGGACAATCCGGCCCGTGACCAGTGCGGGGTGACCGCCATGGTGGTCAACGACCTGCTCGGCGGTGAGCTGATCCGCGGCGAGGTGCACGTGGACGGCCGGCAGACGGACTTCCACTGGTGGAACCGGTTCGGGGCGGGCGTCGACATCGACCTCACCCGCGAACAGTTCGGCCCGCACGAGATCGTCTCGGGCGGCACGGTGATACCGAGGCCCGCCGAGTTCGTCCGGCTACGCGAGGAGTACGAACTGCTCGCCCGCCGGGTGCGGGAGCGCCTCGGACTGGGGTGAAGGCTGTCCCGTGATCCCTGGTGGGCGCCGGGTCAGCCCAGTTCCAGGCTGGTGATGCCGTACAGCCCCGACCGGTCGATGACCGGCTCCGGTCCGGTGTACATACGGGCGGTGTCGAACGACGGTGTCAGGCCCAGCTGTTCCGCGAGGCGCATCGCCGCAGGGTTGATGTCGGGGACGTCGATCGCCACGGGAGTGCCCGGCGCGGTGGCCGCGAGCGCGCTCACGAGCGCGGCGGCCACCTCCGGCGACGCGGCGTACAGCGGGCCGATGCGGGAGGCGGCCCGGCAGGGGCGGCGCACGGCGAGGCCCTGGAGTTCGCCGTCGCGGACGGCGGCCAGCGCGGCATGCCCGGCGGTCGCGATCCAGGGCGCCAGGAAGCTGTCCCGGGCGGCCGGGAAGAACCGCCGGTCGTACGCGGCGAGTTGCCCGAACGGCAGCGTGCGGGCATCGGTCAGGGTGACACCCGGCGGCGCGGGGATGTCCGTGGGCGGCACGCCCTCGTACCGCGCGTTGCTCCAGCAGGAACGGAAGCCGGACCTGCGGTAGTTGTCCTGCTGGGCCGGTACGCCGTCCAGCCCGACCGTGCGCCCGGAGAGCCGGGCCATCCCGGCCCGCCAGACCTGGATCCCGTAGCCCTGTCCCCGGAGCGGGGGGCGGGTCAGATACATGCCCAGGAAACCGAAGCCGTCGCCGTAGCGCACGACGGAGACGGAGGAGACGGGTTCGCCGTCGAGGCGTCCGGTCAGGAAGCCGCACGGGTCCGCGGCGAAGAAGGTCCCGCTGTCGGTGAGCCCCGGGTTCCAGCCCTCGTCATGGGCCCACGCGGCCAGGGTCGTCATGTCGTCGGCGCTCGCGGTGGTGATCTCGAAAGTCGGCACGGACCAGACGTACCCCGTCCGGGAGCCGTTCAGCACTCGTGCCGACGGCCCGTCCGGAGGGGATACGGACAGGGGCCGGTCAGCCGAAGGCGTAGGCGACGGTGGTGGCCGCGCCCAGTGCCGCGCCCGCCACGACCTGCGCGACCGAGTGGTACCGCAGGGCCACCCGGGACCAGCACACGGCCACGGTCAGCGTGCCGGCCGCCAGCCACCACGGGGAGTGCACCACGGCGAGCAGGGCGACCACCGCCGAGGCGACCGCCGAGTCCACCGAGATCTTCCAGACGGTGTTGACGCTCAGCAGGACGATCGTCATCGCCCACAGGGCGAGCATCGCGAGGAGGATCCCCTCGGGCGCGTGCCCCAGCACCATGACCAGCGAGCCGACGCCGACGGAGCCGAGGATGACGAAGAAGATCGGGGCGCGTTTGGTGCGGTCGACGACATGGCGGTCGCCCCAGGTGCCCCGCTTGCGTTCCCATTCGATGTAGCCCGCGGGGACGATCCCGGCGCAGAGCGCGCCGAGGAAGCCCCAGAGCAGTCCGGTCCAGTGGCCCGCGGCGGCCAGCCCGACGCCGAGCATGCCGGCCAGCAGGATGTTGCGGGGCTGGAGGGCGTCCGTGACGGCGCGGGCCGCGGAGACCGCGGCGGTCGCCGGGGGCGGCGGGGGGACGGCGGCCGGCGAGGTGCCGGCGGGGTCCGAGGGGGCGGTCGCCCGCGTTCCGGCACTGTTCCCGGTGGTGCTGTTCATGCTGCCCTCGCTGTCTTTCCCTGCTCCTGCGCGGATGGGGCCGGTACTCCCGCGGACGGCAGGAGCCGGCGGACACGTGCTTCGGTGACGGTCCGGCAGGCGTCGGCGACCCGCACCAGCCGGGCCACCTCTCCGTCCTGGTCGGCGGCCGTCTCCCCGTCCTGGTCGGCGGTGTGCTGGGCCGCCACCGCCGCGGCGGCCCCGGCGGGCGCCCCGGACGCCTTGGCGGCGAGCGCGGCCCTGATCCAGTAGGCCTCGGTCAGCGGGCCCGTCCGGCGCGGGTCCCGGGTGTCCTCGGCGGCCGCCCGCGCGGCGGCCGGGAGCAGAGCATCGGGCACATAGTGCCGCAACTTCTCGACCGCGTCCGCGATATCGGCGGCCCACCGGTCGATCCGGAGGTCCGCGGGGGTGTCGAACCGGGTCAGCTCGCGGGCCAGCGACGTGGGCGGGTCGAAGGGCTGGTCGGGGAAGGCGGCCATCAACTCGTACCAGAGCGCGTGCAGTTTCACCTGGGCCCGCCACAGCTTCGCCCGGTGCGCGCCCTTGCTGAAGGCCGGGAGAGAGGCACCGACCGCGAAGAACGCGAACAGCACCAGCTGTGCCGCCTCGGTGATCTCGTCGAACCGCAGGGCGAAGTCCTCGCTCGGCCGGTCCACCACACTGACCCACAGGAACAGGGTCCGGCTGACGGTGTAGCCGACGCCGATGAACATCGCGAAGGTCATCATCCCCAGACCGACGCGGAGATGGCGCAGCCGCGCGTCGGCGGTGGCCAGGGCCCACTGGTAGGCGCACACGGCGGAGGCGGCGCCCAGGTAGAGGTAGAAGACGCTCATGTAGAGCGTGGCGCCCCACTGCCCGGCGTGGTCGGAGACGAAGCGGTCCGAGGGTACGGAGCGGTCGACGACGGTGAAGAAGAGCACGGTCAGCAGGATCAGCGTCGCCACGGACGCCTTGGCCGCGATCTGCTGGACGAGGCGGGCGAACCGCACGTGCCGGGGGACGCCGTCGGCATCGGGGTAGCTGCCGTAGATGGCGACGATGTAGCTGAGGATGGCCAGAATCGCGATGGTCGCCGTGTAGTGCTTGATCAGTACGGCGAGGTCGGTCACGGGGCTGTTGTTGAGGCCGATACGGACGGCCCGGGTCTTGGTCCACAGGGCGACGGCGAATCCGGCGTAGCAGCCCCACAGGGCCCGCCGGCGTTTGTCCTCCTCGTCGCCCCACAGGGCTGCGGGCATGCGCCACAGGGCAACGGCCGTCATCAGGCCGGCTATCAGGTAGCCGGCGAGATCGAGGGGGGTCACGGCGGTCTTCGTTCCTCGGGGTCGGGGTAGGGGTCGGGTCTCGGGACGGGGCTCGGGCACGAGGGGCCGGGCGTGGGGGGCCCGTGCGGGAACACGGCTGCCGGACGGTGATGTCACGTGTCAGCGAAACGGAGTCATGTGCCGTCCGGGCGTCGTGACAGGCCGCGGCGGCGGTGCGCCACGGGGCGGGACAGGGAGTTGGCCAGCCGCCCCACCATGTCATCGGTGGTCATGTCCCTGGCCATCCGGGGGATCAGCGAGGCACCGAATTCCGCCATGCGCTCGTCATGGGTGTCGTACTGGGCGCGGGCCTGGACCGTGCTGCCGTCGGCCCGGAGCGCGTCGGCGACCGCGGTCGGGACCATCCGGGCGATCAGCGAGGTGTCGAAGACCGGGAGAAGCGTGCGGAGCTGGTCCGCGGAGAGCGACGTCCCGTGGTCGAACCACTCATGGCACAGCTCGTGCAGGATGACGTGCTGGGTCTGGTACGCGGACGGCCGCCGCCGGTAGAGCACGAAGCTGGTGTCGCCCGCCTTCAGGCGCAGTCCGCAGGCGGCGTTGACGCGCGCCAGACGGTCCGGCATCTCGTGCAGGCGGATGGTGCGGCCGCGTGCCGCCTCCATGTTCGCCACCAGCCGCGGCAGGGAGAAGGGGGTCGGAATGGGCAGGTCGGCCAGCCCCGACTCGCACTCCTTGCGCAGTTCGCGCAGAGACATGCGTTCCGCCGCCTACGCTGCGTTGCCGGGGCCGGGGCCGCCGGTGCCCCCGTGCCCGGGAGCCCTGTCTCCGCTCCGGGGGGCGTCCTCCAGCAGCGACAGCGCGAACTGCAGCAGCTCCGGGGAGAGCCCGCCGTCGCCGATTCCCCGTCCCGCCAGCCCGCTGATCTCCCCCGTGCGCCGCTTGGCGAGGAACTGCAGCCCGGCCACGACGTCGTCGACGACGTCGGACTCCTCCTTGAAGAAGTGCCAGTCCACGCCGAACCCCAGGCCGAGCGCCTTGAGGATCTCCTCGGACGGCTGGGTGACCTTGCCGGCGAGGATGTTGGAGAAGTAGCTGTGCGAGAGCGACCCGCCGCGCTCCCTGACCAGCTCCGCGAAGACCCGGCCCGAGATCTTCTGGCCGGGGAAGGTCTTCTCGACCATGTACTCGACCTTCTGGCGCAATGACTTCAGTTCCGGTGTGCGCTCTTCACCGTTGTCCATTGCCATCCGGGCCCCCACGATCACGTCCGCCGCGGGGCGCTCGGTCGTGCGCTGCGCGGTGTTCGATTCGGTCAACGGGCTCGTACTGTAACCAACCCCGACAGGGATCCCGCAGCGCGGGTGACGAAGCGGACCAATCCACTCCGGAGCCGGAAGTGAGCTTGCGTAAACACTCTACGTCACTGTTAACTCGAAAAAACATGGGCAGGGGACCACGAGGGGAGTCCCTTGCCCATGATTCCTCGGGCCGCCGGAGTATTGCGCGGCGCGTGCGGCGCGGCGCTCCGGTGGCACGCGGACCGTCTCCGGGAGGCGCGTCGGCGCGAGATATCCGGAATCTTGAACTCCGTTTGTTCCGGCCGAACATGGGTGTAGCCCTTCACGACGGGGGATGCGTGAAGGGCTACGCGTGCATTATGACCCTTGCTTCACCTGGCGACAACTGACCGGTCGGTCAGCTGCGTTGAGCGGACCTCCGGCCGTCCCGTCCCCGGCGCGGGAAATCTGTTCTGGCCGCGATAGACATGGCGTTCTCGTACGATTAGGGTTTCTTGTGCGGTCAAGCTAAAACAGCGGTACGCGGCAGTGGGACACCCTGGAGGCGTACGGCGCCGGGCCCCCTGTCATGCGCCGCGGAAACATGTGTGACAGAAGAGGTGCAGATGCCCCCGGAAACCCCCTCGCACGCCACCGATCGGCTCGATGACGACGACTACCCCGCGTACACCATGGGGCGCGCCGCGGAGATGATCGGTGCGACACCGGGTTTCCTGCGGGCGATCGGCGAGGCCCGCCTGATCACCCCGCTGCGTTCCGAGGGCGGCCACCGCCGCTACTCCCGCTACCAGTTGCGCATCGCCGCCCGCGCCCGTGAGCTGGTCGACGCCGGAACGCCGATCGAGGCAGCCTGCCGCATCGTCATCCTGGAGGACCAGCTCGAAGAGGCGCTGCGCCTCAACGAGGAGCTGCGGCGGCCGGCCGGCTCCTGAACATATCTGTATTCGCGAGCACAGGATTCTGTGCAATGCGCGGGGAGGGTTTATGTTCCGCGCGGCGGAGTGATATTACGTACAGCCCTCTTCCCCTCGCACCGTGCTACGGTTGATCTCAGTTGCAGTTGTGGTTCCCAAAACTTCAAGTGCTCTCGCCGGTTCTGTGTCGGAGAGTGCGCTTTTGTATTTCCGGTGCTTTCCGGACGGGGTAATCATCGCGGCGACGTGGGGCTCGCACAGTGTGGGCCCACGGGCACTGCCCCGAAGGAGATATGACATGGCTACTGGCACCGTGAAGTGGTTCAACGCGGAAAAGGGCTTCGGATTCATCGAGCAGGACGGCGGCGGCGCCGACGTCTTCGCCCACTACTCGAACATCGCCGCCCAGGGCTTCCGTGAGCTCCAGGAAGGCCAGAAGGTGAACTTCGACGTCACGCAGGGCCAGAAGGGCCCGCAGGCCGAGAACATCACCCCCGCCTGATCACTCAGGTTGTACTGCGCAGCTGGGGCCCGCACCTTGGGGTGCGGGCCCCGGCTCGTTGTCGTTTCCGGGGCACGCCTGGCGCGTCCCCGGCCGAAGCCATGTCCGGTGCGGTGATTCCCGGCGGCAGGGCTTCGTTTTCTTTTGTCATTTCATCGGCTCGTTCTTGCGATTCTGGGTGCTGTTTCCGGGCTCCCGCACAAAAAGAATCCCTCGATACGTGCCCCGCATCGAGGAAAGGTTCTGCATGAACCGCGAACGCGCACCCCGCTCGAACGACCGATATTCCCGGACCCGCTCGGGCGGTTCCACCGGCAGCCGCACCGGAGGTGCGTCCAGGTACTCCGGCGGCGCGCCGCAGCGTTCCGGCGGCGGACCCAAGCGTTCCGGCGGCTTTGGCCGCCGGCCCGCCGCGAAGCAGGGGGAATTCGCCCTGCCGGTCACCATCACTCCGGCGCTGCCCGCCGCGGCCGCCTTCGACGAGCTGGACATGCCGGCGGCGCTCAAGGCGGCTCTCGTCGCCGAGGGCATGACGGTCCCGTTCCCCATCCAGGCGGCCACCCTGCCGAACTCGCTGGCAGGCCGGGACGTCCTGGGCCGCGGCCGGACCGGCTCGGGCAAGACGCTCGCCTTCGGCCTGGCCCTGCTGGCCCGTACCGAGGGCCGGCGCGCCGACGCCCGCCGCCCGCTGGCGCTGGTCCTGGTCCCCACCCGGGAACTGGCCCAGCAGGTCACCGACGCGCTGACCCCGTACGCCCGCTCGCTCAAGCTGCGCCTGGCCACCGTCGTCGGCGGCATGTCGATCGGCCGGCAGGCCAGCGCGCTGCGCGGCGGCGCCGAAGTCGTGGTCGCCACCCCGGGGCGGCTCAAGGACCTCATCGAGCGCGGTGACTGCCGGCTGGACCGGGTCACGATCACCGTTCTCGACGAGGCCGACCAGATGGCCGACATGGGCTTCATGCCCCAGGTCACCGAGCTGCTCGACCAGGTGAATCCGGAGGGGCAGCGGATGCTCTTCTCGGCCACGCTCGACCGCAATGTCGACCTCCTGGTCCGCCGCTACCTGCACGACCCGGTCGTCCACTCCGTGGACCCCGCGGCCGGGGCCGTGACGACGATGGAGCACCACGTGCTCTACGTCCAGGGCTCCGACAAGTACGCCACGACCACGGAGATCGCGGCCCGCGACGGCCGCGTCATCATGTTCCTGGACACCAAGCACGCCGTGGACAAGCTGACCGACCACCTGCTGCACAGCGGTGTCCGGGCGGCCGCGCTGCACGGCGGCAAGTCGCAGCCCCAGCGCACCCGCACCCTGGAGCGGTTCAAGACCGGGCATGTCACGGTCCTGGTCGCCACGAACGTCGCCGCCCGCGGTATCCACGTCGACAACCTCGACCTCGTCGTGAACGTCGACCCGCCCAGCGACCACAAGGACTACCTGCACCGCGGCGGCCGTACCGCCCGCGCGGGTGAGTCGGGCAGCGTCGTCACGCTCGTACTGCCGAACCAGCGCCGCGACATGACGCGCCTGATGGCGGATGCCGGGATCACCCCGCAGGTGGCCCAGGTCCGTTCCGGTGAGGCCGAGCTGAGCCGGATCACGGGTGCGCAGGCGCCCTCGGGAATTCCCGTCGTCATCACCGCGGCGCCCAAGGAGCGTTCCCGGAGCGGCGGCGGCGCGTTCATGGGCCGCGGCACCAAGCGCGGCGGCGGCGCCCCCTCGCGGGGACGCCGTCCGGGCCAGCCCACCCCGGAGGCGCGGGCGGCCGCCGCGCAGCGCCGGAACAACCGCGCCGCGTAGCGGGCGGGGCCGCGCGGGCGGCCGGGCGACGGCACGGCCGGTACGGGACAGAGGCGGCGGGGACGGGCGGGACCCGGCCATCCCCGCCGATGGCTTCGGGCCATGGCGTGCGACGGGTTTCGTACCACTGCCTTCTCCTGGCAGTCTCATACCGGCAGTCTCGTACCGGCAGTCCCGTACGCGGTCTCGTACCGGCAGTCCGTACGCGGTCCCGTACCGGCCGTCCCGTACCGGCAGTTCCCTTTTGGCAGTCCCCTTGGCAGTTCCCTTTGGCAGTTCCCCTGGCAGTTCCCGTCCGGTTTCTCTCGACCCGACCCTGTTGAGGCACCATGCGCTGTGTCATCGCCCGCTTCCCCTTCGATCTGTTCAAGAACGAAGTGGAGGATTCGATGAAGGGCATCAAGCCCGAACCCGTCACCGGAGACGCCGTGGTCATCAGCCGCCGCGTCTACCCCGTCAAGCAGGTCGGGGAAGTGATCACCCGGCAGGACCGCCGTGACTTCACCGCCGCCGAGGTGACCAGGGCGCTGACCCGCCTCGGTTTCACCTGCCGTACGGCCCAGGCGGCCGTGCCCGCCCCCGCGCTCACCCCGCTGGAAGCGGCGTCCGCGATGCTCGGGACGCCGGCGCCCGCACCGGAGCCGGCGCTTCCCGTCTCGGAGCCGCAGCCCGCGCCGGGACTCGGCCGGATGTGAGTCCGGCCGGGTCCTCCCGGCCGCCGTACCTACGGGCCCCGCGGGCCGGACCGGCCATCGGGCCACCGGCCGGCGGGGCCCGTCCGGCTGTCGGGGCCCGCGGGGCGGTGACGACGCGGTGGCAGCGGCAGGGGCTCACACCGACGGGGGACGCCGTGTAACAAGTGCGCCGCCGAACGGGTGGGACCGCGGGTGTCGCCCCTGTGGACGGGGAGAGGATCGGCGGCATGAAGACCAAGCTCAGCGCGCTCGGCGTGACGGTTCTCGCCGCCGTGCTTCCCGCCGCCGGAACCGCGTACGCCGATGAGACCCACACGAACGCGCACAACGGTCCTCAGGTGGCGCTGATCTCCACCGGCCAGATCGACGACCCGCTGGAGGACGTCCTGGAGCACGCGGCGGTGCTCGGCACCACGAGCGTCGTCGACTGAGACCGCCGGACGTACGTCAGGCGGCCGTCCTGGCGCGCCGCTGCCGCGCCCAGTTCATCCGCGGCTCCACCACCGGCCGCAGCACCCGGCGGACGGGCGGGGTGCACAGGACGGTCACCGCCGCCGCGCCGCCCACGGTCACCGCGACCGTACCCAGGGGGGTCGAGAGAAACGGTTCGTCGTAGAGGCCCCGGTAGAGCGCGGTGCGGATGACGAAGCCGTGCAGCAGATAGCCGTAGAGGGTGCACGCCCCCAGCGCGCTCATCCAGCTCCGGCGGTTCGGCACCCAGGCCAGGAAGCACGCGCCGAGCACCACGGCACAGCCGAACAGGATCAGCGTCGCGAGCGGCCCCGCCCACGCGGGCGATCCGAGCTCCTGCGCGCTGTACTGCCGGTAGAACCACAGCGTCGACACCCGCGGCACCGCCCAGTACGCCGCGAGCAGGGCGAGCGCGGACACCGGGACGGACAGGACGCGCGCCCGGGTGCCGCGCACCAGGTCGAAGTGGTGGGGCCGCAGCCGCAGGCCGAGCACGTAGAACGGCAGGAACTGGAGCATGCGCTGCACCTGCATCCCCTGGTCGATGCCCACGGACATCGAGGCCAGGGCCGCGACCCCCAGGGCCACGGCCACCGGAGCGCGGACGGCCTGCCAGAGCGGTGCGGACAGGCGCCAGAAGAACAGCGCGGGCAGGAACCACAGCAGCCAGTACGGGGCGAACAGCGACGGGAACACCGAGACGGCGGGGTCTCCCACGGCGCGGTGGAAGTACGCGAAGACGATGTCGAAGACGGCGTACGGGACGAGGATCCCGGTGACCAGCTTCCACACCCGTTCGGGCCGCAGTTCGAAGCCGCGGGAGAAGTAGCCCGCGATCATGATGAACACCGGCATGTGGAAGGTGTAGACGAAGGTGTACGCCGTCTCCACCAGCCGGCCGCTGTCCGGCAGCGGCTCCCAGGCGTGGCCCATCGCCACCAGCACGATGGCCAGGTACTTCGCGTTGTCGAAGAAGTGGTCCCGCCCGGCCGGACGTCCGCCCCCTTCCCCGGTACCGGGAGCGGCGGGGCGCGGCGGTTCGGGGGCCGGTGAGGTCGGCGAGGTCAGCGAGGGCACCCCGACACCCTAGAGGGTGCCCCGGGGCACCTTCAGGGCCTGTCCCGGGCCTCTTTCCCCTCCCCTTTCCCCTCCGCTTCCAGATGCGGCAGGAGCCGGTCCAGCGGGCGCGGGGTCCACCAGGCGGCCCGGCCCAGCAGGGTCATCACGGCGGGCACCAGCAGCAGCCGGACGACGGTGGCGTCGATCAGCACGCTGGCGGCCAGCCCGAGGCCGAGCATTTTCACCACGATGTTGTCGCTGATGATGAACGCCGCGAAGACGCTGACCATGATGAGCGCCGCACAGGTGATGACGCGGGCGGTGATCTCCAGCGCGTGCGCCACGCTCGCCCTGGGGTCCCCGGTGCGCAGCCACGCCTCGTGGATGCGGGAGAGCAGGAAGATCTCGTAGTCCATGCTGAGCCCGAAGACGATGGCGAACATCATCATCGGTACGTAGCTCTCGATCGGGACGTCCCCCGAGACCCCCAGCGCCGGGCCGCCCCAGCCCCACTGGAAGACGGCCACCACGACCCCGTACGAGGCCGCGATCGACAGGACGTTCAGTACGGCGGCCTTGACGGCGACGAGCAGTCCGCGGAACACGACCAGGATGACGAGGAAGGCCAGGGCGACGACGACCGCGATGATCAGGGGCAGCCTGCTGGAGACGATGTCCAGGAAGTCGACCTGGGCGGCGGTCGTGCCGGTCACATAGGTGCTCGCCCCGGTGCCGGAGACGGCCTGCGGGAGGACGTCGTCGGCCAGCCGGTTCACCAGGCCGGTGGTGCGCGCGTCCTGCGGGGCGGCCACCGAGTACGCGGTGCCGGTCAGCACGTCGCCGTCCGAGGTGGCGGTGAGCGGGGTGATCACGGCGGCGTCCGGTACCCCGGTGAGCGCCTTCTGGGCCTGGTCCGCCAGCGCGGAGCGGTCGGACTGCGGGACCTGGCTCTGGTCGATCACCAGCGTCAGCGGGCCGTTCGAACCGGGGCCGAAGGCGGTGGACATCAGGTCGAAGGCGCGCCGGTCGGTGAAGGACTTCGGGTCGGCGCCGTCCCCGATATGGCCGAGCTGGATGAAGAAGACCGGGAAGGCGAGGACGGCCAGGACGACCACACCGGCGCCCAGGAACCACCACGGGCGCCGCTCCACCCGCTGCGCGTACCGGTGCCAGCCGCCGTGCGCCTCCTCGCCGGGTGCCGCGTCGGTCTCCGCGACGGGGGTCCGCACCCGCAGCCGGTCGATGTGCCGCCCGATCAGCCCCAGGATGCCCGGCACCAGGGTGAGCGCCCCGATCACGGCGGTGACCACGGTGACCGCCGCGGCGACGCCGAGCTTGCCGATGAAGCCGATGCCGGAGACCCACAGCCCGGACAGGGCGATGATCACTGTGCAGCCGGAGAGCAGGACGGCCCGCCCGCTGGTGGCGGCGGCGTTCCCGGCGGCGGTCACCGGGTCCTCGCCGTCGATGAGGTTCTGCCGGTGCCGGGTGACGAGGAACAGCGCGTAGTCGATGCCGACGCCGATGCCGATCATCGTGGCGAGCGTCGGTGAGACGGTGGCGAAGGTGGCCTGGGCGGCCAGCAGCCCCAGCAGGGCCAGCCCGCACAGGGCGCAGACCAGCGCGGTCACCAGCGGGAGCACGGCGGCGAGCAGACTGCCGAAGCCGATCAGGAGCACCAGGACCGCCACGCCGAAGCCGATGCCCTCGCTGGTGCGGTCGTCGGGCTCGGGCCGGGCCAGTTCGCCGAGCGGCCCGCCGTACTCCACCTCGACGCCCGCGGCCCGCAGCGGCTGGACGGCGTCGTCGACCCCGTCCAGGTACGAGGGGCCGAGGGTGGACGGCTGCACGCTGAACCGGATGGTGATGTACGCCGTTTTCCCGTCGGTGGAGAGCGGCCCGGTGTTCGGTGTGCCGGTGGGCGGCGGGGGCGGGGTCGAGCCGGACGGCGGGAGCGGATTCTGGACCGAGAGCACATCGGGGAGCTTCTGGAGGTCGGCGACGGCCGTGGAGACCTGGCCGCCGACCTCGCTGAGCGCCTTGGTCCCGTCGTGCAGCACCACCTGGCTGCTGTAGCCGCCGGCGCTGGGCGCGTGCGCCCTGAGGACGTCGATTCCGTCCTGCGACTGGGTTCCGGGGAGCGAGAAGTCGTCGGAGTAGTCACCGCCGTAGGTGTGCTGGAGGACCTGGAGCCCGGCGAGGGCGGCCAGCCATAGCACGAGGACGGTCACGAAGTGCCGGGCGCACCATTCGCCGGTCCGCCGCAGTACACCGGTACGGCGGTGGGCGGAGGGGCCCGGTGACCGGGGCCCGCGGGCCTGTGTCGACGGCATGGAGGGGGCTCCCGCTCCCGGAGAGGGGCACCTCGCGCGGCGCCCCGGACACTCCGTATTCAAGGACGGCCGCCGGGATGCGGCACCCCGGTGCGGGGGAACGGGTGACGGGCGCCGGACGGGGCCGGAGGGACACCCCGCCCCGACGGGAACCCTGACGGGTTAGCCCCACCCCGACGGGAACCCTGACGGGTTAGCCCCACCCCGACGGGAACCCTGACGGGTTAGCCCCACCCCGGCTGTCGGGCCTGCCGCATGGGAAACGGAAACACCGTCAACAACCCTTTCCCCATGACGACTTGTACGCGAAAGACCCTTCTGCTGGCCCTCTCCGCCACCGCCGTCGCCTCGACGCTGGCCGCCTCCGTCACTCCGGTGGCCCAGGCCGGGCCCCGGGCGTCCCCGGCCTCCGCTCCGCCCTCCCTCGTCTGGCACGGGTGCGAGCTGCCCGACGGCACCACCGGTGCCGAGGGGCAGCAGTGCGCGGAGCTGCCCGTGCCGCTGGACTACCGGAACCCGGACGGCCGTACGCTCACCGTCGCCGTGACCCGGCTGCGCAGCGACCGGCCCCGGGCACGGCGCGGGACGCTGATCGTGATCGCCGGCGGGCCGGGCGGTTCGGGCGTGGAGCGTCTGGCGCGGAAGGGCGAGGCGCTGCGGGCGGCCACGGAGGGGGCGTACGACCTGGTGGGCCTGGATCCGCGCGGTGTCGGGGGCAGCACCCGGGCCGGCTGCGGAACCGCGGACGCGGACCGCCAGTTGGTGACGCTGCGGGCCTGGCCTGGGGCGGACGGGGACATCACGGCGAACGTCGACCGGTCCCGGCGTGTCGCCGAGGCCTGCGCCCGCAACGGGGGCGAGGTCCTGCGCTCCTTCTCCACGCGGAACGAGGTCCGCGACATCGACCGGTTCCGGCAGGCGCTGGGCGAGGACAAGCTGTCGGCCTGGGGCAGCTCGTACGGGACCTATGTCGGCGCGGTCTACGCCCAGAAGTACCCGCGGCACACGGACCGTTGGGTCCTGGACTCCAACGGCGACCCGGACCCGGCGCGGGTCGGCCACAGCTGGATGCGGAACATGGCCGTGGGCGCCGCCGACCGCTTCCCGGACTTCGCGGCCTGGGCGTCGGACCCGGCCCGTGAGCAGGCGGGGCTGCGGCTGGCCGAACGGGCCGAGGACGTGGAGCCGTTGGTCCTCGCGCTGGCCCGGAAGCTGGACCGGGAGCCGAGGGAGTCGGACGTGCCCGGCCTCCCGCTGACCGGCAACCGGCTGCGCCAGGGGGTCCAGAGCGCCCTGTTCGGCGACGCCTCCTTCGCTCCGCTGGCCGGGATGATCCGGGCGGCGCTCGACCTGCGGGGGACTCCGGTCCTGACGCCGGACCTGGTCCAGGTGGTCCCCGACGAGGACGCGGCGGTGATGGTCGCGGTGGTCTGCAACGACGTGCGCCGGCCGGGGTCCGTCGCGGGGTACCGGCGGGCGGTGGCCGCCGACCGGCAGCGGTACCCGCTGACGGCCGGGATGCCCGCGAACATCACGCCGTGCGCGTTCTGGAAGGACGCTCCGGCCGACAGCCCCACCCGGATCACCGACGAGGGCCCGTCCAACATCCTGATGATCCAGAGCCTGCGCGACCCCGCCACCCCGTACAGCGGCGCCCTGAAGATGCGCGGCGCGCTCGGGGAGCGGGCCAGGATGGTCACGGTGGGCCGGGGCGGGCACGGCATGTACCTGGGCGGCGGGAACGCGTGCGGGGACCGCGCGGTCAGCGAATTCCTGGTCACCGGGCGGCGCCCGGCCCAGGACACGCACTGCGCGAACTGAACCGGGCGGGACCGGGCGGGGCCGAACTGAACCGGGCAGGACGGGACCCGGCGGGACCGGGCGGGAAGGAGCGGGACCGGGCGGGACCGGATCGAGCCGGACCGGGCGGGACCGGGGCCGGGGCCGTCCGGGTCCGACCGGGCCGGACGCGGAGGGGTGGTAATCGGGTGATTCGGGATACTTTCTTGCTATACACGAGCGATGGAGCACCCCGGGACCCTCATCCTGATCATGGCCATGGCGGTCCTCGCGCCGCTGCTCTCCTACGCGGTCGGGCGCAGGATCGCCGTCCCCATGGTCATCTTCGAGATCACGCTGGGCATCGTCATCGGACCCGATGTGCTCGGCTGGGCCCATCACGACGCGGTCATCGACGCGCTCTCCGACCTGGGCCTGTCCATGCTGATCTTCCTGGCCGGGTACGAGATCCAGTTCGGCGCCGTCCGCGGTGACACCCTGCGGCGCTCGGGGTGGGCGTGGGCGGTCTCGTTCGTGGCCGGGCTCGGTGCCGCCCTGGCGCTGTCCGGGGCGGACCTCGCGAAGAGCCTCGTCATCGGCACCGCGCTCACCAGCACCGCTCTCGGCGCCGTCCTGCCGATCCTGCGTGACTCGGGGCGCCTGGAGGGCCGCTTCGGCACGGTGGTGATGGCGTTCGGCGCGGTCGGTGAATTCGGCCCGATCATCGCGATGGCCCTGCTGTTCAGCGGCCGCAGCCCCGGGGCGGCCGGGGCGGTGCTGGCCGCGTTCGCCGTGGTCACCGCCGGGGCGGTGTTCTGGGCGATGCGGCCCCGGCCGCCGTGGTTCGCCCGGATCATCGCCAACACCCTGTACAGCAGTGGACAGTTCGCCGTCCGCTTCGTGATGCTGGTGCTCGCCGGGATGCTCGGCCTGTCCCATGTCTTCGGCCTGGACACCCTGCTCGGCGCCTTCGCCGCCGGGATGCTGACCCGGCTGGTGCTCCAGGGGGCGGTGCCCGACAGCAGTGAGGAGATCCTCGGCCGGATCGAGGCGATGGGCTTCGGCTTCCTCGTGCCGTTCTTCTACATCGTCACCGGCATCGACTTCGACCTCGCCGCGCTCCTGGCCGGCGGCCGTCCGCTGCTGCTCCTGCCGGTCTTCCTGCTGCTCTTCCTGGTGGTCAGGGGTGGTCCGGCGTATCTGCTCGCGCCGCGTGACCTGGTGGGCGGACCCACTCGGCCGGCGCTGGCGCTGTTCGCGTCGACCTGTCTGCCGCTCGTCGTCGCGATCACCACGATCGGCCTGGACGAGAAGGTGCTCGGGGCGGGCGAGGGCGCCGCGCTGGTCGGTGCCGCGATGGTGTCCGTGCTGACATTCCCCTGCTGGCCTTCCGGCTGCTGCGCCGGGGCAGGCCCGGCGCGGGGCCCGGCGCGCCGTCCCCGTCGGCGGAGGCGGCCGACCCCTGGTGAGCGGCGCGGGGCGCGGGGAGTGTGACGGGTGGTGCGGGGGTGGGGGTGTGCGGGGCGCGGGTGTGCGGGGTGCTCTCACCCGGTTGGCACACCGCTCTGCGAAGCGTGAGGCCAGAGCGCAGGCTGGAAACCATGTGGTCCCGCCGACTCGCCCCGGGCGTCCTGCTCCTGCCGCTGGCCTTCCTGGTGTTCCGGGACGCCCCGGCGGGGCTCGTCCCGCCCGCGCAGAGCGCGATCGGCCCGGTGCCACCGCGCGGGCTGCCGCAGCCGGCGATCGTGAGCCGGGCGGCCTGGCACGCGGACGAGGCCATGGTCAAGGAGCGGCCGCACTACACGGGGGCGGCGAAGGCGGTGTTCGTCCACCACACCGGGAACTCCAACGGGTACGACTGCGCCGACGCCCCGGACCTGATCCGGGCCGTGCAGGCGGAACACATCCGGGGCGAGGGCTGGGACGACATCGGCTACAACTTCGTCGTCGACCGGTGCGGAACCATCTACGAGGGGCGCGCGGGCGGCGTCGGGCGGCCGGTGCGCGGGGCGCACACCAAGGGGTTCAACGCCGACACCGTGGGCATCGCCGCCCTCGGCAGTTTCGGGCCCGGGACGACGGTGCCGAAGGCGCTCGCCGACGGGATCGCCAAGGTGGCCGCCTGGAAGCTGCGGCCCGGCATCGATCCGCGCGGGACGGTGGAACTCGTCTCGACGAACGACGAGAGCCTGTACGACAAGGGCGAGGCGGCCCGGCTGACGGTCATCTCGGGGCACCGGGACAGCTACGGGACCAGCTGTCCCGGTGAGGTGCTGTACGAGCTGCTGCCCGTGCTGCGGGAGAAGGTGGCCACGCTGCGTGCGAAGACCGGGCGGCAGGCCGCCACGGCCCGGCTGCGGCCCACGCTCTGACGGGGTGCGTGACGGCCGGGCACGTGACGGGCGGGCACGGGTCTACCGGGCCACGAACTGGGTCAGGATCGCCTGCACCTCGTAGATGTCGACCCCCTTGGTGAACGTCTTCTGGATCGGCGTGGCACTCCCCGAGATCCAGATCTTCAGCTCCGCGTCCAGGTCGAACGTCCCGGCCGTCTCCACCGCGAAGTGCGTGATGCTGCGGTACGGGACGGAGTGGTACTCCACCTTCTTGCCGGTGATCCCCTGCTTGTCGACGAGAAGGAGCCGCCGGTCGGTGAACAGGATGGTGTCCCGTATCAGCTGATACGCGGCGTGCACCTGCTCGCCCTGGCCCAGGAGCCGTGCGTAATCCTGCTGCGCCTTGCCCTGGTTGACCGTGTGCGCGTTGCCGAACAGTGCCATGGAGGCCCCCGTCTTCCTCTGTCTCAGGTGTCCGAGTCGGACGATCTTCCTACGTTATTACGCACTTGTCGGGGGTCCTGGTTCCCGTCCGGCACGAGCACCCGTTCCCGCACCTCTTCCCGTACTGGTGCCGGTGCCGGTGCCGGTGCCGTCAGAGCGTCACGATCGTCACCTCGGTCGCCTTGACGCTCGTCCAGACCTCCGTGCCGTCGGCGATCGCGAGTTCGGCGGCGGCCTGCGGGGTGATCTCCGCGACCAGGTCCGGTGCCTCGGGCGAGGTGATCAGCAGGCGCAGCCGGCTGCCGCTGCCGGTGATCTCGCGGACGGTGCCGGACCAGACGTTGCGGGGGCTGCCGCCGGGCCGGTCCCGGTGTACGGAGACGGCTTCCGGCGCGATGATCGCGAGCGCCTCGGTGCCCGCGGGGAGCGGGTCGGCGACGACGAGGAGCCCACCGCCGGGCAGGGCGAGGCCGTCGGCGGTGGCGGTGCCGGGCCAGGCGTTGCGGCCGAGCATGCGCGCGACCCACGGGGAACGGGGGTTGCGGGCCACCTCGCCGGGCGGCTCGTCCTGGAGCGCACGGCCCTCTTCGAGGACGAGGACCCGGTCGGCCAGCGAGACCGCCTCGACCGGGTCGTGGGTGACGATCAGGCAGACACCGCCGAAGTCCGCGAGATGGCCGCGCAGGGTGTGGCGTACGTGGGCGCGGGTGGTCTGGTCGAGGGCGGCGAGCGGTTCGTCCAGCAGCAGCAGCCGGGGGCGTGCCGCCAACGCCCTTGCCAGGGCGACGCGTTGGGCCTGGCCGCCGGAGAGCTGGGCGGGCTTGCGGTGGGCGAGGTGGCCGACGCCGAGCCGGTCGAGCCAGGCCTGTGCCTCGCGCCGGGCCTCGCCCCGGGCGACGCCGCGGGCACGGAGCCCGTACGCCGTGTTCGTCAGGGCGTTCAGGTGCGGGAAGAGGGCCCCGTCCTGGGGGACCCAGGCGACGCCCCGGCGGTGCGGGGGCAGGGCCGTGACATCGGCACCCCCCAGGCGCAGTTCGGCGTGGGCGCGGGGGGTGAGCCCGAGGAGGGCCCGCAGCAGTGTGGTCTTGCCCGCGCCGTTGGGCCCGACGACCGCGATGGTGGTACCCGGTCCGGCGTCCAGGGTCAGCCGGGTGAAACCGGTGACCTCGGCCCGGAGCGGCCAGCGCTCCCGCGGTCCGGGGGGCGGCGCGGGGACCGCGGCGGGGAGCCGGCCGGGCGCGGGACCGGGGAGCGGACCGGGGGCATCGTGCGTGGCGGGTACGGCCTTCGGCGGACGCGGGCGGTCGCCGCCGCCCGGCGTACCGGTCCAGCGGCCGCGCAGCGCGACGAGGACGGCCATGGCGATGGCGAGCAGCAGCAGGGAGACGGAGGTGGCGGCCTCGGGGGAGTCCTGGAGCAGCAGATACACCTGGAGCGGCAGCGTCTGCGTGGTGCCGGGGAGATTCCCGGCGAACGTGATGGTGGCGCCGAACTCGCCGAGCGCCCGCGCCCAGGTCAGCGCGGCTCCGGCGATCAGTCCGGGGGCGACCATGGGCAGCGTGACGGTGAGGAACACCCGTACCGGCGAGGCGCCGAGGGACGCCGCGGTCTCCTCGTACCGGGGGCGCAGACCGCCCAGCGCGCCTTCGAGGCTGATGACGAGGAACGGCATCGCGACGAACGTGGCGGCGAGCACCGCCCCCGAGGTGTGGAAGGGCAGCGTGATGCCGAAGGTGTCCTCCAGCCAGGGGCCGAGCAGCCCGCGCCGGCCGAAGGCCAGGAGCAGCGCCACCCCGCCGACCGTGGGCGGCAGGACCATCGGCAGCAGGACCAGCGAGCGGACGAACGCCTTGCCGGGGAAGGGCACCCGGGCCAGCAGCCACGCCAGCGGCACCCCGAGCACGAGCGAGAGGCCGAGCGCCCACAGCGACACGAGGAGCGACAGCCTGAGCGCCTGCGTGGTCCCCCCGGCGGTCAGATGTGCGCCGAGGTCGCCCCAGGACGTGCGGGCCAGGATGCCGATCAGCGGCATCATCAGGAACGCCACGGCGAGCAGCGCGGGCACGGCCAGGACGAGCGGGGCGCGGGAGCCCGGCGCGCGGCCGCGGAGACGTTTCATGACTGGCTGACCCCTGGTCCGGTCCTCGACGTGCGTGGTGCGGGCCGCCCGTCGCCGGTGGCCGGGCAGCCCGCGACGGCGGTCACGGCTGCTGGAAGCCCGCACCCTGGAGGATCTTCTGGGCCTCCGGCGTGGACAGCCAGGCGACGAACGCCGCCGCCGCCTCCGTGTGCTCGGAGGCCTTCAGGGTGGCGGCCGGGTAGGAGGCGACGGCGTTCTGCCCGTCGGGGATCTCGATCGCGTCGACCTTGCCGGTGACCGTGGCGGCGTCCGTCCGGTAGACGAGCCCCGCGTCGGCCTCGCCCAGCTCGACCTTGCTGAGGACGGCGCGGACGTTGGGCTCCTGGGAGACCGGCTTCACGTCGATCTTCTGGGCGTCCAGGATCTGCTTGCTGTACCGGCCGACGGGCACCTCGGGGGCGGCGAGGACGACCTTCAGGTCGGTGTCGGCGAGGTCCTTGAGGTTCTCGATCTTCTCCGGGTTGCCCTCGCCGGTGGCGATGACCAGGCGGTTCTTGGCGATCACGGTCGGGGTACCGGTGTCGGAGGCCAGCGTGTCCATCGTCCTGGTGTCCGCGGTGACCAGCGCGTCGGCGGGGGCACCCTGCCGGACCTGGGCGGCGAGCTCCTGGGAACCGGCGAAGGAGAACGTGATCTTCGTGCCGGGGTGGGACTTCTCGTACGCGGCGCCGGCCGTCGTGAAGACATCGGTCAGCGAGGACGCCGCCAGCACCGTCAGGTCGGCCCTCGGAGTGCCCGGGGCGGAACCGGTGGCCTTGGGGCTGTCGTCCGCGGCCTTGTCGTCACTGCCGCAGGCCGTCAGCGGCAGCAGCAGGGCGGCGGTCGCGGCGGCGGCGACGGCGCCGCGCCGTCCGGTGAACAGGGGAGACATGAGGTCGGGCTCCTTGGGTGCGTGCGGAGGTGCCGTACGCGGTCGGCGGATGACGGACGCCTTCCGGACGGGGACGGCGCGGCGGACGCGGGACGGCGAGCGGGTGCGGGTGGTGCGGTGGCGGTGCGGGCGTGCTGGCGGTGCAGTGCGGTGCGCGGCGCGGGTGGTGCGGGCGTGCGGGTGGTGCAGTGCGGTGCTGGCGTGCGGGTGGTGCGGGCGGCGCGCGGGCCGGGCGTGCGCGCGGGCGCCGGTGGGCGGTGCGCGCCTGTGTCAGGTGCGGTCGATGTGCACGTTGGTCGACTTCACGCGGGCGGTGGCCCGCATGCCGACTTCGAGGCCCAGTTCCTCGACGGCTTCCCGGGTGAGGAGCGAGACGAGCCGGTGCGGTCCGGCCTGGATCTCGACCTGGGCCGCCACATCGCCGAGCTTGACGGCGGTGACGATGCCGGGGAAGGCGTTGCGGGCCGAGGTGTACGGAGCCTCCTCCTCGCCGCTGCCGCTCTGGCCGACCTCGATGGAGAAGGCGGCCAGATCCCGGCCGTCGATCAGACGCCGGCCCGCTTCGTCGCGGTGGGTCGCGACCCGTCCGGCGTCCGCCCAGCGTCGGGCGGTGTCGGGGCTGACGCCGAGGAGGCGTGCCGCCTGGCCGATTGTGTAGGACTGCATGTGCGACACGCTAGGGCGATATGGCTCGCATGCGCAATTGTCCAGACGATTTTCCATGGCAGATGCGGTCCAGTTCGGTGGAACCGACGAAGTCCGCGGCGCCGGGTCCCCGGGCGCACGCCGGGGCAGACGGTCCCGCCGTGTGTCACCGCCTCCCGGCCGGCGTACCCCGGCGCCGGGGGCGCCCCGGAAGACCGCCGGAACACGCGGAACGGCGCCCGGCCCCCCGAACCGGTGCGCCGTCCTCCCGTACGCCCCTCAGGTCACCGGCGCGAGCTCGGGCATCTCGCCCGCGACCGTCGTGATGTCGATCACGGCGAAGGTCGCGCCCTGCGGGTCGCTGACTGCGGCGAACCGGCCGAAGGGGCTGTCCATCGGCCCGAACCGCAGTACTCCGCCGCGCTCGGTCGCCTTCGCCACCGCCGCGTCGCAGTTCTCGACGGTGAAGTACACGCTCACGTACGGCGGAGCCTCGGGCGGGAACTCGTCGCCCATCTTCATCCGCCCCAGGACCGGCTCGGCACCGAGGTCGAACACCCGGTAGTCGACCGCGGCGTCCTTCATCTGCTTCATCCGGTAGGGGAAGACACCGCTGAGGAACGCGTCCGACTTCTCGGGCTCCCGGGTGAAGACCTCGGCCCAGCAGTAGGCACCGGGCACGGCGGTCGCCTCGAACCCCTCGTGGGTGCCGGCCTGCCACACACCGAAGACGACCCCGCTCGGGTCGCGGGCGAGCGCCATCGTGCCGAAGTCGCCGACCTTCATCGGCTCCATCAGCACCTCGCCCCCCTGCGCGCGGATCTTTCCGGCGGTCGCCGCCGCGTCGGGCGACGCGAGATACAGACACCAGGCGGAGTGGCCCTCCGCGCCGGGCATCGGGGATACGACGGCGGCCACCGCCTTGCCGTCGGCGTACGCCTGCGTGTAGTTGCCGTACTCCGACGCGGACTCGCCGAACGTCCAGCCCAGCACGTCTCCGTAGAAGCTCTTCGCGCCTTCGACATCCGCGAACATCGCGTCCGCCCAGCACGGTGTGCCCTCAGGTTGTACAGCCATGGTTCTGACTCTCTTCCGTCGGTCGGGTGGTCCCGCCCCCGCACTGCCACGCTAGCCAGCCACCCGCCCCGCCGCGCGCCGAGAAGCCTTCCCGGCGTTATTGCACTAGTGCATAAAATAATGACGCTAGTTCAAAGTGGTCTACACTCTCGCCATGCCTGCGACAACTCCCCGGCCCGTGACCCTGACCGGGCGCCATGTCGGCCTCGTGCCGTTGACGATGGACCACCTCGACGACCTCTTCGCGGCCGGTGGCCGCGACGAGGAGGTGTGGCGCTGGCAGGGCCCGCCGACGCCGCTGACGCCGGGCGAGCTCGGTGCCAAGCTCGCGGACCTGCTCGAAGCCGCGGACCGGGGTACGTACGTCCCGTTCGCCGTCATCCACCGCGAGAGCGGCCGGGCGGTCGGCTGGACGACGTACATGGAGGTCGAGGAGCAGCACGAGCGCCTGGAGATCGGCTGGACCTGGTACGGGCGCGCGTACTGGAGGTCGCCGGTCAACACCGAGACGAAGCTGCTCCTGCTGACCCATGCCTTCGAGGAACTGGGAATGGGCCGCGTGCAGTTGAAGACCGACCACCTCAACGAGCGCTCGCAGGCCGCGATCGCCCGCCTCGGTGCCAGCCGGGAGGGGGTCCTGCGCCGCCACCGGCTCCGCCACGACGGGACCTGGCGGGACACCGTCTACTTCTCGCTGCTCGCCGAGGAGTGGCCCGCCGCCAAGGCCCGCCTCGTCGCGCGCCTCTACGGGGACGGGAGCGCGGAGGGCCGCGGTACGGTCGCCCCGTAGCGCACGATCCCCCCGACGGCTTCACGCCTCCGTCGGGGGGATCGGTCGGTTTCGGCCGGCGCGACGAAGGCACGCCGGAGCGAGGGGTGTGCGGGCCACCGGGCGGACGGCCCGTCCCGGCCGGCCTCTCACCGGTGGGTCGGGTGCTCCGTGTGCGCGTCGTCCACGACGTGGTCGGCGCAGTCCGGGTTCCGGCAGGGTCCGGGGCCCCAGACGGGGACGAAGATCCCGAGGGTCTTGTGCCGTTTCAGTTCGGTCGCGACGGGCTGCTTGCAGGTCGGACACATGAAGGCGGCCTGCCGCTGGATCTCACGCTCATTGCTGGCCATGTCCTCACCATAAACCTGGCTGGATTGTTTGAAAAGTTATTCCCTCACCTTTGCCGACGCAGGTGTTTCGTCCGCCGGGCGGGCACTCTCAGGGTGCTGGATTCGCACGGGAGTTCCTTTTGGGTGGACGGCGCAGGCTCAGTACCACCGACACCGTCAGGATCACGACGATGACGGCCAGGCTCAGCGGCGAGGGAATCTCCGGGACGCCTTCGCTGATCATCTTGTGGGACGCCTGGAGGATCAGTTTGACGCCGATGAAGGAGAGGATGATCCCGAGCCCGTGGGTCAGGTAGTGGAACCTGTCCAGCAGGCCCGCGAGCAGGAAGTACAGCGCCCGGAGCCCCAGAATGGCGAAGGCGTTGCTGGTGTAGACGATGAAAATGTCGTTGCTGACCGCGAGCACCGCCGGCACGCTGTCGACGGCGAAGACCAGGTCGGCGGCCTCGATCGCGGCGACGACGGCGAGCAGGGGCGTGCCGACCCGCCGGCCCGCCTCCTTGACGGTGAATTTCGCACCGGCGTATTCGTCCCGGACCGGAATCACTTTCCGCAGCAGGCGTACGGCGAGGCTCCTGCCCGGGTCGAAGCTTTCTTCCTCCCCCCGGAGGATCTTGTAGGTGCTGTAGAAAAGGATGGCCGCGAAGACGAAGAGCACGGCCGTGAATCGGCCGACCACCGCGACGCCGAGGGAAAGGAATATTCCGCGAAATACGAGCGCACCGAAGACGCCGAAGAAAAGGACGCGGTGCTGATAGGCGCGGGGAACCCGGAAGTACGCGAAGATCAGGGCGAAGACAAACAGGTTGTCGACCGAGAGACTTTTCTCCAGCAGCCAGGCGGTGGTGTATTCCGTTCCGGCGGTCGGCCCGAGGACCAGGAACACCACCCCGCCGAACGCGAGCGCGAGGCTCACCCACAGCCCGCTCCAGAGGGCTGCTTCCCTGAAGCCGATGACATGGGTGTCGCGGTGTGCCAGGAGGTCGGTCACCAGCGCCACGACCACGGTCGTGGCGAACGCCCCCCACAGCCACAGCGGTACGTCGGGCATGTGGGCGACCCCGGATCGGTCGCGAGAGGTGGATGGGGTCCTGTTCTACGAGTGTGCACCGCGCTCCCGCGTCCCGCGCGGCGGCGGACCGCTCCCGGCTCCGGGGCCGCGGGCCTCAGCCGTCTCCCACCGGTGCCGGGAGAAGGTGCCCGGTGAACCAGTCCCGGGCCAGGTCCGCGACCCGGTCCAGCGCACCCGGCTCCTCGAAGAGATGGCTCGCCCCCGGGACGATCTCCAGCCGGTTCTCGCAGGTCAGCAGTGCGCGGGCCTGCTGGTTGAGCGCGATCACCGTGGTGTCGAGGCCACCCACGACAAGGAGTGTCGGGGCGCGTACGTCATCGAGCCGGCTCCCGGCGAGGTCGGGCCGGCCGCCCCGCGAGACCACCGCGCCGATGTCCGCGTCCGGCTCCGAGGCGGCCCGCAGCGCCGCCGCCGCTCCGGTGCTCGCCCCGAAGTAGCCGATCGGCAGCGCCACCCGGCCGCGCAGCAGGCGGGTGGCCTCCGTCAGGCGCCGGGCCAGGGTCCCGATGTCGAAGACATGCCCGTGATCGGCCGCCTCCACGGGGGTCAGCAGATCGAAGAGGAGCGTGCCCAGGCCCGCTTCGTTGAGGGAGGCCGCGACCGACCTGTTGCGCGGGCTGTGGCGGCTGCTGCCCGAGCCGTGGGCGAACATCACGACCGCGCCCGCGCCCTCCGGCAGGACGAGGTCCCCGGTCAGCTCGATGCCGCCCGCCCCGCCCGGCCCGCCGGAGCTGTGCGCACCGCCCACGGCCAGGCGCAGCTCCTCCGTACGAACGGCCGGCGGCTGCGTGGACCCGGGCTGTGCGGGCCGGTCCGCCGCCGCCCGTGCCAGCAGGGCGACGACCTCGTCGTCCGAGGTCTGGGAGAAGTCGCGGTACCACTCGCCGACGGACGAGAACGGCTGCGGCGCCGCCAGGCACATCACCTCGTCCGCCCCCTCGCGCAGCCGGGCGACGGCGTCCGGCGGGGCCACCGGGACGGCCAGGACGACGCGTGCCGCGCCCTGCGCCCGTACGACCGCGCACGCGGCCCGAGCGGTGGAGCCGGTCGCGATCCCGTCGTCGACCACGATCACCGTCCGGCCCTCCAGCGCCCGGCGCGGACGGCCGTCACGGAACCGGTGCGCCCGCCGTACGAGCTCCGCCGACTCGGTGCGCTCGACCGCGGCGAGATCCTCCTGGGTGACGCCCGCGCGGCGGACGATGTCCTCGTCGACGACCCGTACCCCGTCCTCGCCGATCGCGCCGAATCCCAGCTCCCGGTGGTACGGGACGCCGAGCTTGCGGACGACGATCACATCGAGCGGTGCGCCGAGCTCCCGGGCCACCTCGTACGCCACCGGGACTCCGCCGCGGGGCAGCCCCAGGACGACGGGACGTTCTTCCTTCCACCGCCGGAGGGCCTGGGCGAGCCGCAGTCCGGCATCCGTGCGATCGGTGAACAGCACGATGGGTCACCCCCAGTGAGGGCGGTCGGAGGCCACGTACGTACACACCACGCAGTACGTCGCCTACCTCGACGCAACCCCGTTCGCGGCCGTTCCGCAACTCCGCACCGGGCCGTTGTCCGGTCGGTCCGTCGGAGGCTCTCAGCGCATCGGTACGACCCCGGCCCCGGTCCCGCCGGTGTCACGGGGGCGCCGGGTCGCGGCGGCGACGGAGGCCATGAGTTCGGCGTCCAGGAAGGACGGGTCGGCCAGCCGGGTCGCGGAGGCGTAGGAGCTGAGCAGGGCCTTGGTGACGCGCAGGGCGGCCTCGGGGCGGCGGACGACGGGCCTGGCCCAGGCGCTGACGGCCTCGTCGAGGGCGTCCTCGGGCACGACGCGCTGGAGGATCGACAGGCTGTGCGCCTCGGCGGCGTCGAAGGCCCGTCCGGTGAGGATCAGCTCGCGGGCGCGGGCGGCGCCGATCTCGTGGATCAGCCGGGGCAGCACGCCGCCCCAGGCGGTGGGCAGCCCGAGCGCCAGCTCCGGCAGCCGGAATCCGGCGGTGTCGGCGCCGACGCGCAGGTCGCAGGCGAGGGCCAGGGCCAGCCCGGCGCCGATGGCCTTGCCCTGGACCCGGGCGATGGTGACGGCCCGGCTCCCGGAGATCGCCTCGCAGACGCGGCGGGCCTTGTCCCCGGCGATTCGGATGCCGCGCCCGGTCGGGTCCTCCTCCAGCCAGTCGGCGAACTCGCTCCGGTCCCCGCCCAGGCAGAAGTCGTCCCCGGCACCGCTGAGCACCAGCACCCGTACGTCGGGGTCCGGCGCGGCCACGGCCTCCAGGAGGTCGTCCAGCATCGCCTCGGTGACCGCGTTGCCGGTGGCGGGGCTGTTCAGCTCCACGTGCAGGACGGGGCCCTCGCGCACGGTGCGTACGGTGCCCGGGCGGCCGTAGGGGGTCAGGAAGTCGGGGAGGGAGAGCCTCATGCCGTCACGCTCATCGAGGTCACCCGGCGGAAGACCATGCGCGACGCGTAATCCGGTGGAGCGGCGGCGCGCAGGGCCGGGAAGCGGTCCAGCAGCGCGGTCAGCAGCGTACGGGCCTCCAGGCGGGCGAGCGCCGCGCCCAGGCAGTAGTGCACACCGCCGCCGAAGGTGAGGTGGCCCCCGCCGCGCAGGATGTCGAAGGTGTCGGGGTCCTCGTTGTGCCGGGGGTCGTGGTTGGCGGCCCCGTACAGGACGTGGACCATGCTGTCCTTCGCGATCGGGACCCCGGCCAGAACGGTGTCCTCGGCGGCGATCCGGCTGTTGATGTGGATGGGCGGGTCGTACCGCAGGACCTCGTCGATCGCCGCGTCGATGTGCTCGGGGTGCTCCCGCAGCCAGGCCCACCGGCCGGGCTCCTCCAGCAGCAGCGCCACCATGGACGACAGCAGGGTCGCGGTGGTCTCCAGCGAGGCGATGGTGACGAACATGGTGAGGCGGTAGAGGATCTCGTCCGCCGTCTCCCGGTCGGGTTCGAGCCCGTCCCAGGTGTGGATCCAGCCGGTCAGGACGTCATCGCCGGGAGCGGCACGGCGCCGCGCGACCAGGTCGGTGAAGTACGAGCGCAGTTGCAGCGTCGCCTCGGCGGACACGGCGAGCTGGCTCCGGGTGGGCAGCAGCTCCTGGGCGTGCACCTGGTTGTGGGTGATCTCCAGGATGTGCGGATGGTCCTCGGGCGGGATGCCCAGCCAGGAGCCGATGGTGCTGATCGGGAGCTGTTCGCTGACGGTGCTGACGAGGTCCGCCTCGCCCCACCGGAGCTTGTCGGCCAGCTCGTCGAGGAGGCGGGTGACATGCCCCTCGACCTGCGGGGCCAGCCGCGCGATGGTCGAGCGGTCGAAGAGGTTGCCGAGGCTGCGGCGCTGGCAGGTGTGCGCGGGGGCGTTGAGGCGGGAGAGGGTCTTGGTCATCTCCTGCGTGGCGACCGCGTCCCAGCGGCCGGTGTCGTCCTGGCGTTCCTGCCAGGCGAAGTCCGGCGCCAGCCAGTGCCGGCCGCGCAGCACCTGGCTGCACGCTTCGAAACCGGTGACGAAATAGCCGTTCCACGGAGCGCGCACGACGTCCCCCATGGCGCGCAGTTCGGCCAGGAGGGGGTACGGGTCGGCCTGGCCCTGGGGGGAGTGCAGGCGTCGCAGGAGCGAGATGAGGGCGCGGCGGTCGGCGGTGGGCGTTTCTATGCCACTGATAGCGCTCACGCAGAGTTCCTTGACCTAGGCTCCGGGTTACCGCCTGAACCTACCCCTCCGCATATCTCCGCCAAGCGTCGATCTTTGTTGCCCCCGTCACATGCAAAAGTCGTGAATGCCCTGTGTCATATCCGAATAGCGATATGGGCACTCACTTATCGATGGCGTACGCACTCATCCGTGTACGCCCTTACTCAAACGCGCACGCATATGTGCGCTCAATTGCGTGTCGGCCGCCCGCTCACACCCGGAAGACGTCGAGGAACGAGCTCCACCAGCCCTTTGACTTCTTGTGCGACTCCGCAGCGTGATGATGCGGAACCGAGGAGTTGGGCGCCGGCTGCGCGGCCGGCTGCGCGGCGGCCCGTGCGCCGGTGGCGGTGCCGCGTGCGGCGGTCGGGCTGAAGCGCACCGGCAGGGAGACCAGGGCGCGGTGGAACGGGCCCGGCCGCCACTCGACTCCCGAGGCCTGCACGGCCAGGGTGAGGTCCGGCACCGTGTTGAGGATCTTCTCGATCGCGGTGAGGGCGATGAGCTGCGCGGGCGACTTGGCCGGGCAGACATGGGGGCCCGCGCCCCAGGCCAGATGGGCGCCCTTGCTCAGGGTCTGGCGGGCGCCGGTGAGCGCGGGGTCGCTGTTCGCGGCGGCGAAACTGATCAGCACCGGGGTGTCGGCCCGCAGGGTCACCCCGTCCAGGTCGATGTCCTGGATCGGGTAGTGCGTCGCGTAGTTGGCGATGGGCGGGTTGTTCCACAGCACGTCGTCGAGCGCGTCCTCGACGAGCATCCCCGTACCGCGCCGCTCCACCCCCGGGCCGGAGGCGTCCCCGGCCAGCAGGAGCAGCAGCGCGTTGGCGATGAGATTGCGCTCCGGCTCCACGCCCGCGCCCATCAGCATGACGAGCTGGTCCTTGAGTTCCTCGTCGCGCAGGCCCGCCGGGTGCTGGATGAGCCAGGAGGTGATGTCCTCGCCCGGCTGGCGGCGCTTGAGCGCGACCAGCTCCATCAGGCATTCCGTCAGTTCCGCGTTGGCCCGCAGGACGTCCTCGCCGTCGAAGATGGCGGACATGCTGCGGGTCAGCCGGTCACCGATGTCACCGGGGCAGCCGAACAGCTGGTTGAACAGCAGGAGCGGCAGGAGCTTGGCGTACTCGCCCAGCAGGTCGGCGCTGCCGCGCTCGATGAACTGGTCGATGAGATAGTCACCGATGCGCTCGACGTCCCGGCTGAGGCGGCTGGAGTTCAGGCGCCCGAGGCTCTCGGTCACCGCCTTGCGCAGCCGCAGATGCTCGGCGCCGTCCGTGAACAGGCAGTTGGGCCGGTACGCCATCATCGGCAGCACCGGGCTGTCGAGCGGCACCCGGCCCTCCCGCAGCGCGGCCCACCGGCGCGAGTCGCGCGGGAAGACCGCCGGGTTCTGCAGAACCCGGAGCGCGGCCTCGTGCTGCACGACGAGCGTGGCCTCCACCCCGGGGGCCAGCTCGATCGGCGAGGCGGGCCCGTTCGCGCGGAACGCGTCGTACACCCGGTGCGGGTCGGACGCGAACTCCGGCCCGTAGAGCGAGGTCTGCCCCTCCTGGTGCATGGGGCACCCAGCGGGGGCGCTGTACGGGGTGGCTCCCGGCTGAGAGTCCATGTGTGATTCCTCGGTGTGATCGCGGGGCTCCGCGGAGCCCCGGGCGGAAGGGAGGTCAGGCCGCGTGCGCGAGAAGGTGCCGGACCAGGGTGATCAGTGCCTGTGCTGACGAGTTCCGGTCCCGGGCGTCGCAGTAGACGACCGGGGTGTCGGGCAGCAGGTCGAGGGCCTCGCGCAGTTCGGCCTCGGCGTGCTGGGACTGGTCGAAGCTGTTGACCGCGACCGCGTACTCCAGTCCGTACGTCTCGACCAGGTCGATGACCGGGAAGGTGTCCGCCAGACGGGCCGGGTCGACCAGGAGCAGGGCGCCGAGCGAGCCCCGCGCCATGTCCTCCCACAGCTCCACGAAGCGCTGCTGGCCGGGCGTACCGAACAGGTACAGGACCAGCTCGTCGCTCAGGGTCAGCCTGCCGAAGTCCAGCGCGACCGTGGTGGTCTTCTTGTCGGGCGCGCCCCGGAGATCGTCGATGTGCGCCCCGGCCTGCGTCATCCGTTCCTCGGTGCGCAGCGGGGTGATCTCGGAGAGGGTGCCGATGAGCGTCGTCTTGCCCACGGCGAAGTGTCCGACGACGAGGATCTTCGCCGCACGCTGCACCGCGTCCGGCACATACATGTTCTCAGCCGAACCGGACCTGGAGTCCATGCAACACCTCTTCGAGGATCTTCCTGTCAACGAGTTGGGCCGGTGGCGGGGCCTTGCGGCGGAGCAGGTGCCCCTGTTCCGCTAAATCCTTCAGCAGCAGGCGCGCCACTCCGACGGGCAGCTCCAGATGCCCCGCCACCTCGGCCACCGACAGATAGCCGCCCGAGCACAGCTCCCAGATCGCCCGGACCTCGGGGCTCTGGTTCGGCGGCGCCTCCGCCTCCGGGGCGAGCGTGACCAGGGTGACGAGGGAGAGGTCCTCCGCGGCGGGCAGACCGCGCCCGCCGGTGATGACGTAGGACCGGACGAACCCGCTGCTGACCTGCTGCTCCTCGCCCGGCGCCGTCATACGTCGCTTCCCGCGTTCTGGCGGGGAGGAGTGGTCATCGCCTTCCCCAGCGCGGTGACCTGCTGCTGCATACGGAAGGACATGGCCTCCATGTCCACGTCGGCCGCCGCGGTCGCCGCCAGGTAGGCACCGGCGCCCGCCGCGATCAGGAAGATCCAGCCGTCCTCGTACTCCAGGAGCGTCTGCCGCCAGCGCCCGGGGGACTGGGTCCCGATGAACGGGGCGACGGCCCGGCTGAGCGACTGCATGGAGCTCATGGCCGCCGCGACGGTCTCCGCGTCGTCCCGGCCGATCTCACTGGAGTTGGCCAGCAACAGGCCGTCGGCGGACACGAGGATCGCGTGCCGTGCGCCGGGTACCTGGAGTACGTCGTTCAGTACCCACGAGAGATCGGGGTTCACTGGATCTCGGGTCCTTCCATCGTCGTCGTGTCACGCCCGGACCGCGTACCGCGCTGGAACGCGCCCAGCCGGGAAGCGGACTCCTCGTTGCTGCGCGCCGGCCCGGAGTCGGTCGACGGCACCGCTGACACGGGGCTCTTGCGGCGACGCTTGGGCAGACCGCCGGCGGTGGTGACCAGGCCCCCGTACTGCGGGGCGGCCTCCGTCAGCGGGGCGGCCGGCGGGAACAGCGGAGTGGGCGGCGGCGTGGGGGTCTGGTGCCGGGAGAACTCCGACGCGTCGTGCGCGGGGGCGTCGGGGGCCGGGGGAACCTCGCTGGTGAGAAGCTCGTCGGGCAGAAGAACCACCGCGCGTACGCCTCCATAGGGGGAAACGGAGTCCACCGAGATCTTGAACCCGTAGCGGGCGGCCAGCATGCCGGAGACGGCGAACCCGAACTGCGGCGGGATGCCCAGGCTGGAGACGCTGATCGCCGCCCGGGGCGAGAGGAGGGCCGCCGCGCGGTCCTTCTCCTCCTGGCCCATGCCGAGTCCGGCGTCGTCCACGATGAGGCAGACACCGGTGGGGACGGCCTGGATGTTGATCTCCACCGGGGTGCCGGGGGCGGAGTAGTTGGTGGCGTTGGCCAGCAGCTCGGCGAGCACCACGGCCACCGGCTCGACGGCCTTGCTGACGACCGAGAAGTTCACCTGTCCGTTGACCCGCACCCGGTCGAACTGCCGGATCCGCCCCTGGGCGCTGCGGGCCACGTCGAAGACCGAGGCGACGGTCTCCCGGCGGCCGAGCCAGCCGCCGCACAGCACGGCGATGCCCTGGGCGCGCCGCCCGAACTGGCTGTTGGCGTGGTCGATGGCCATCAGGTCGGCGAGCATCCCGGGGTCGTCGCCGTACTTGTGCTGCGCCTTCTCCAGAACCACCTGCTGCTCGTCCGCGAGACCCTGGAGGGTACGCACGGCGGCCTTGAGGACGGCCTTGGTCTCCTCCTCGGCGTCCTTGCGGACCTCGGAGAGCTCCGAGGCGTGCCGGTGGAGCAGGCTGTTGTGGGCGACATGGAGCTCGTCGCGCTGCCGGAGCAGCGTGTCGCGTTCCTTGCGGAGTTCGGAGTTGTGTCTGCGCAGTCTGATGTTGGTCGTGCGAGCCCGCAGAACGGCACCCACAGCGACCAGTGCTACGACAACCAGTGCCCAGGTGACGGGGCCCTGCGGAAATGTCATGAGACTCACTTCAAGTGCCATGGCTGGAAGACGGTGTGACACTTCCTCAGGCGGCGCACGGGTCCGGACTCGCCGAGTCGCGGTGGTGCACCTCTTGGGAAGGCCCCTCCGAACGTGGGGCCGAGGAATTCATTCCTCCCGGAATGCCCCCATACGCCGTCAGCCCACTGGAAGTAAGATGATCTTACCATTGGGGTGATGGCTAAATGTCAAGACAGCCACGCCAGTTGCGTTCCACGCGGAATGTTCACATGGCGTCCGACAAGGCGGACAACGCGGTCACAGCCCATTTCTCACGGGGAAACAGGGGCATCTCCGGAGCCGTGTCCCGGGCCCGGAGCGCCCCCGGAGGCGGCCCGGAAACCGGGACCGGGCGGCGGCTCCACCGGCCGTACCGCGTGCCGGGCGGCGGGGTTGGCGAGCGCGTGGCGGGGGTCCCCGGCCCGGTCGATCGCCGACTCGACGGCGGCGATCCGGTCGGCCAGCAGACCGAGCGCCGCGACGGCGCGGGTGAGCGGGTCGCCCTCCGGGCCGCCGAGCGTCCTGGCGCGCACATGGGCGGCCTTGACCTCGGCCCAGCGGGCGGACTGCGCCGGGGTGAGCGTGGCGCGCAGTTCGGCGAGCTTGAGGAGGTTGGCCTCGGCGCCGGTGGTGAGGGTCTGGGCCTCGCCGGTGTAGTGGTCGTCGATGAGCGCGGCGAGTTCCGCGTCGTTCATCACGGGGTCGATGCGTGCGGCGATCCTGTTCATGTTGCGGTAGGAGCCCTGGAGCTGGAACGGGGGTTCGGTGCGCGTGGCGTCGGGCTGCGCGGCGGAGGCGATGTAGGCCGCGTTGACCGCCAGGACGGTGGTCCGTGCGGTGAGCAGGTGCCGCAGCACGGCGAGCACGCGCTCCCGCTCGGCCGGGGTGCCCTGGTGGCCGAGCCGGTCGGCGCGTGCGGTGGGGTCGCCCTCCGCGAGGCGTACGAACAGGTCGAGGTCGGCGCGGTCCCGCCCGGCGAGCGGCGCGAGGACGGCGTTGGAGGTCAGGGCGTTCTCGATGAAGCTGAACGCGAAGGCGTCCTCCTTCCCGGTGAGGACATCGCCGAGATTCCACACATCGGCCCGGTTGGCGAGCATGTCGGGGATACGGAAGCGCCGGCCGGCCTCGGTGTAGGGGTTGCCCGCCATGCAGACGGCGAAGCGCTTGCCCCGCAGGTCGTAGGTGTGGCTCCGGCCGTCGCGGACGCCTTCCATCCGGCGGGTGGTGTCGCACAGCGAGATGAACTTCTGGAGCAGTTCGGGCGAGGTGTGCTGGATGTCGTCGATGTGGAGCAGGGTGTTGCTGCCGGTCTCCAGCGCGAAGTTGATCTTCTCGACCTCCCGGCGGGCGGTGGCGTTGGGGGCCTCGGCGGGGTCCAGCGAGGTCACCGTGTGCCCCAGGGCCGGGCCGTTGACCGTGACCAGGACCAGTCCGAGCCGGTCGGCGACGTACTCCATGAGCGTCGTCTTGCCGTAGCCGGGCGGTGAGATGAGCAGCAGCAGGCCATGGGTGTCGGTCCGCCTGCTCTCGCCGGTGGTGCCGAGCTGTTTGGCGAGGTTGTCGCCGATGAGGGGGAGGAAGACCTCGTCGAGGAGACGGTTGCGGACGAAGGCGGACATCACCCGGGGGCGGTACTCGTCGAGGCGCAGACGGGCGTGCTCGGCGGCGACGAGCGCGGCGCGCCGTCGCTGGTAGTCACGGAAACCGGCCGCGTCACGGGTGGTGAAGTCCCGAGTCCGGGCCAGTACTTCGTCGATACGGAGGGTGAGCCGGCGGCCGGTGACGCGCGGGTGGGTGCCGAGCAGCCCGTCGACCGTCTCGGACAGGGGCGCCTGTGCCTCGTACCGGTCGAGCCCCGGGCAGAGTTCGAGGGCCACCGCCTCCGCGAGGTCCTCGGGCGCGGCGGGCCCGCCGGTCGCGGCGCTGAACGAGGCCAGCCAGGCCTCGACGAGCTGACGCCGGTCGGCCAGGGAGTCCAGCGCCGCCAGGTCCTCGTCGTAGGCGCTGCCCGCCGCACGGCGGAACGCGCCCAGCAGGGTACGGGCGGCCGCGCTCGTGGCGAAGCCGTCCGGCCCGCGGGTCAGCTCCTCGAAGAGGTACTCGGCGGCGAGGTCCCCGGCGGGACCGCCCATGGCGGTGGCCAGCTCGGCCCGCAGCCCGGCGATCGCGGGGGAGGGCCCGAACGCGGCGCGGGCGCGGGCCAGCGAGGTCATGCGCCGCAGCCAGGCCGCGCGGCCCGGACCGGTCGTGCCGTGCGCCCAGAACAGCTGGGCCTCGGCGCGTGCCGAGGGCGGGTAGCGCAGCAGACCCGCACCCTGGTGCAGGCGCAGCAGCGCTCCGAGGACCGCGGTGGCGTCGTGGTCGTGGACACCCCGCTCGTAGCCCTCGTCGTAGGCCGCCTCGGCGGCGCCGCGCACGAGGGCGGGCAGGTCGGCCCCGGCCAGGGCCTCGGGCCCGTGCTCGGTGAGCAGGCGTACGGCGAGGTATTCGGCGCGGTAGACCTCGGCGTTCTCGGACGGCAGCGACCGGCCCCAGTAGGGGCGGGTGGCGGCGAACTCCGGGTCGGTGATGGGGGAGCGGTAGTCGGTGCCGGTGAGGGCGAAGGCGAGCCCGTCGTCCTGCGGGACCAGGGTGAGTTCCAGGGACTGGGCGTTGACGGCGAACCGGTGCCGGCCCAGACGCACCGTCCGGCCGCCGTCCGCGTACAGCTCGGTGCGGTCGCGCAGCGCGCGGGCGGCCTCCTGCCGGGCCGCCTTGAGCCGGCCTTCGAGCTCCCCGGCCCGCACCTCCTCGCCCAGCCCGCGCAGCTCCTCGGCGATCCGGCGGATCCGCGCGGTCATGGGGTCGGAGGCGAAGTAGGTGCTGACCGCGTCGGCGTCGGCCAGCGTCGCCGCCCGGCGGGTGACCGTCTCCAGCACCCGGACGGCCGAGGCCGCCAGCCGCTCGGCGCGGCGGGAGCGGTCGTCCTGAAGCGTCTGCCGGCGCGCCGAGAACGCTTCGTACACCTCGGTGCGCTTGGCACCCAGTTCGGCGAGGAAGGCATCGGAGTCCGCGAACCGGGACTCCAGGTTCTCCAGCTGGAGCAGCAGCCCGGCGAGCTGCTGCTCGCAGCCGTCCGGCGTGTCCGCGGCGGCGAGCGCACCGGTGACCGACTGGCCGAACAGGCTGAATTCCGCGGCGAATTCGGCCCGGCCCTCATGGACACGGAGTTCACGGCGGCGGGCGTCGAGCAGGGCCCGGGACCGGTTGACCCCGCCGAGCACCTCGGCGATCCGCTCCAGGACGGAGGTGCGCAGGGTGGCATCGCCGATGTCGAGCCCGGCCACCACCTCGGTGACGGTCCGCAGCCCCGCAGCCCGTTCGTCCAGCCGGGCGGCGATCGGCTCCGCCGCGGCGACGGTGCCGATGGCCCCGGCCTCCTCGGCGAGCCGGCCGATGTCCTCGTGGAAGTCGGCGAAGGCGTCCTCCCGCTCCAGGAACGCGACGGCGCGCCGGGCGAAGGACGCGATGTCGGCGTCGGCCGAGGCGGCCAGTCCGTCGATGCGCCCGGTGTCCGCGTACCGCATCTCCTTGAGGGTGAGCAGATGTCCCTGCGCCCGCCGCAGCGCGGTCAGCCGTTCCACCCAGCCGGCGGCGCCGTCGGGCACCTCCCCGCGCACGCGGCGCACCAGCGACGCGAGGGCCTCGGCGGATTCGTCCAGTGCCTCGGCGGCCCGGCGGGTCAGCGCCGTCACGGTCTCGAACTCGGACAGCACCTGCTCGGCCGTGGCCCGCACCTGGTCCAGCGGCGTGCGCAGATCACCGGCCTCCGGGTCACCGAGCCAGTGGTAGCGGTCCTGGGCCCGGACACAGGCGGCGACGAGCGTCCCGTACACGCCGGTGGTGGGTTCCGTCCCCGAGACGCCGCGGGCGATCGAGAGGCAGTCGGAGATGCCCCGCACCAGGTCCGCGTTGCCGATGCGGGACAGGGCGCCGGTGCCGGGGGCCCGCGCGGCGGCGTGGGTGTCGGAGACGTACGGGGACCGCCACCGCTGGACGGGGTGCACCCGGGACGGCTCGTCGGACCCGCCGCGCAGCACCAGGAGGGTGCCGTCGTCGAAGAGCGCGTGGCCGTGGCAGGCAACCGGCGTGGCGACGGCCTTGCGGATGATGTTGTACGGGAGGAGAAGGCTGCGGCCCGCGGTCCGTGCGCGGAACTCGTACAGCACGTCCTCGCCGTTCGGCGAGCGCACCGTCCGCTCGAACTCCATGGCCTCGTCGCCGGACGCGTCGTCGGCGTGGTCCCCGGTGTCGAACGTCTTCGACTCGCCGGAGGTGAGGTAGTAGCCGCCGGGGAAGACGACCCCCTGGTCCTCGGGGAGACGACGGCAGGCCTGGCCGATGCCGTCGAGCCGCGTCACGGTCCCGGTGACGCCGTTGAAGACGAGGTGGCGCCGCCGCTCCTCCTTGTAGGGGCGCACGCGCAGCAGGACCAGCGGCCCCACCCGCGCGTACTCGATCTCGGCGTCGGCCAGCGACTGGAGAGGGTCCTCGACCGGCTCCGAGTGGATCCCCGTCCCCGACTCGGTGTCGTCCACGGTCTTCACGGTGAGCGTGCCGCCGACCGCGGCGACGAACACCTCGCCGCCGATGGACACATGCGGGTGGCGGCCCAGGACATGGTCCTCACGGGTGGCGGCGGTCCACTCGACGTCGTGCGAGGGCGGCAGGACATGGTCCCGCTCACCACGGGCGTCCAGGAACGCGGCCCTGCCGTCCGCGTCCAGGGTCCACCGCAGGACGCGGATGTCGTCGCTCTTCTCCCCGGTCCGGAAGACGGCGAGGAGTTTCCCGTCGATGTGCCGGAGCCTCAGGAGCCGGGCCTCGCGGAAGTAGCGGTACAGCGCGGCGAACTCCCGCCGGAACGCGGGGTCGTCGAGCAGACCGGGGACGGCGTCCTCGGGAAGCCGCTCCAGCTCACGGTCGTGCAGGGCGAAGACATCGCCCACCGCCGTCTCGGGCCGCAGGCCCGGGGACACGTTGTGGCCGAGGAGCAGCCGGTCCCCCACGGCGACGATGTCACGGGGCACGGACGGCTGCCCGGTGCGCAGGTTCTCGGTGCCCGCCAGGGTCAGCCCGGTGGAGCCGAACTCCTCGGTGCGGCGGGCGTTGAGCGCCTCGGCCCGGCGGGCCAGCTCGCCGGCCTGCGCGCCGAGCCGGTCCCGCAGCACCTCGTAGGTGCCCGCGTCCATGGCGGACGTGCTGTTCATGGTGATGGCTCCCTGCGGATACGTACGGTGCCCGGACGGTCGGACCAGGCGGGGTTGTGCGGGGCGGGGCGGTGCGGCCGGTTACCGTGTGTGCGGCCGCACCGAGCCGTGAGGGGCCGTGGTGGCCGCCCGGCCGCGGTGGCCGCGGCCCGGACCCCCGGCCTCAGACCCCCTTGGCCCCGGCCCCCGCTCCGGCCCCGTTGAGACCGACTCCCAGCTCGGCCAGCGGTACGTCGGCCAGCCCCAGCTGCCCGGCCTTCTCCAGCAGCTCACGCAGCGGCCCGGACTGGGCGCCACCGGACTTCATCAGCTTCATCAGCAGGGCCGACACCGTCAGATTCCGTACGTCGGCGGTGGACACGGAGCCGAGCACACGGGTGATGTCCTCGGTGAAGTCGGACGTGCCGTCCAGCCAGCTCCTCCCCAGCGCCTGCGCGGTGTCGGAGTTCTGGACGAAGGCGTCGACGCTCCTGCCGTGCGAGATGGAGGAGACGAGCCGGTCGAAGAAGACGGACTCGCCGCCGACGATGCTGATGTCGGCGCTCTCCAGGCCGGTCGCGATCATCGTGGCCTGCGCCTCGGCGACCTGGCGCTGGGTGTCGAGCCCGGCCAGCCGGATCTCCTTCTCCGCGTCCAGCCGCAGCCGGTACTCCTCGTGACCGCGCGAGGCCTCGTCCAGCGCCGCCATCGCGGCCGCCTTCTCGGTGAGCCCCGCCGCCTCGGCCTTCAGCTTCTCGCCGATGACCGCCGCGTCGGCCGCCGCCTGCGCCAGCGTGCCCTCGGCGACCGCCAGCGCCTTGAGCCTGGCCCCCTCGGCCTCCGCCCGCAGCCGGGCGGACGTGGCCTCGGCCTCCGCGAGGCCCGCCTTCTCGATGACGTCGGCCTCCTTCTCCCGCACCTGTACGGCGGCGAGTCCGGGGGCCGCCGCCTCCGCCTGGGTGCCCTCGGCCAGCCGCAGCTTGGCCCGCGCGTCCAGTTCCGCCGACTTCACCCGGGCCTCGGCGAGGGTGAGTTCCTCGGCGGCCCGGTGCACGGCCGCCTGCTCCGCCGCCTCCGCCGCCTTGATGTCCTTGACCAGCAGTTCCTGCGCCTCGGCCTCGGCGGCGATGACGATCGCCTGACGGTTGCGCTCGGCCTCCTCCACGGCCCGCAGCTTCTTGATCGACTCCTCCTGCTCGGCGACCGTACGGTCCACCGCGACCCGCTCCCGGATCACCTCGGCGATGTCCCGGCGCTCCGCCTCCAGCTCCTTCTCGGCGGAGATACGGCTCAGTTGGGTCTCCCGTTCCCGGGCGATGACCTCCAGCAGCCGGTCCTTCTCGATGCGCTCGCTCTCGATGGCGATGACCCGCTCGCGGTTCTTCTCGGCGACCGCGACCTCACGGGCCTGGTTCTCCCGCTGGACACCGAGCTGCTCCTCGGTCTTGAGGAAGGCGGCCTGCGCCCGCAGCCGCTGCTCCTCCTGCACCTGCGAGGTCTCGGCCTCCTCACGGGCCCGGACGGTCTCGATCTCGCGGCGCTGCCTGATCTCGGCATCGGCCTGACGCCGCTCCAGCTCCAGGATGGCCTCCCGGGCGTCGACGTTCTGCCGGGTGATCTCCTTCTCCTCCGTGCGCTGGAACTCGTTGGTGCGCACATGCTCGATCGCCGTCAGCTCGGTGATCTTGCGGATGCCCTGGGCGTCCAGGATGTTGGTGGCGTCCAGCTGCTGGAGCGGTGTCTGCTCCAGGTAGTCGATGGCCGCGTCCTCCAGGCTGTAGCCGTTCAGATCGGTGCCGATGACCTGGATGATCCGGTCCCTGAACTCGTCGCGCTTGGTGTACAGATCCGTGAAGTCGAGCTGCTTGCCCACGGTCTTGAGAGCCTCGGAGAACTTGGCGTTGAACAGCTCCTGCAGCGTCTCCTTGTCGCTCGCCCGCGCCGTGCCGATGGCCTGGGCGACCTTGATGACGTCCTCGACGGTCTTGTTGACGCGGACGAAGAACGAGATCCGGATGTCGGCACGGATGTTGTCGCGGCAGATCAGCCCGTCCCGTCCGGTCCGGCTGATGTCGATGGTCTTGACCGCGATGTCCATCGTCTCGGCCTTGTGCAGCACGGGGAGCACGACCTGCCCGGTGAAGGTGACGTCGACCTTCCGCATCTTGGAGACGATCAGCGCCTTGCCCTGCTCGACCTTCCGGAAGAGCCGGCTGACGACGAGGAGCAGGACGACGGCGATGAGCAGGACAACGGCGATGAGCACGCCGACGCCCAAGGAGATGGCTTCCATGGTGAAGTCCTAGCGGTGGAGGTGCGGCGAGGATCGCCGGAGAAGGGGGAGAGGACGCCGGGGCCGGACGGCCCGCGGTGCTCCGGCCGGGGCGGACGCTCAGGCGGCGGTACGTGGATCGAGCGCCGCGTCGTAGGGCGCGACCCAGAAGAACTCGCCGTCGTCGTCGTAGGCGTACAACAGCCCCGTACTGCCCCGCGTCAGCGTGGCCGCCAGGTCCTCGCCGAGGCGGCGGACCTGGACGAGGGCCGTGGAGCCGTCCGTCGCGGCGACCTCCGCCTGGCCGAACGCACCGTCCACCCGCCCCGTGCGAATGGTGCACGTCTGCCCGATGAAGTCCTCCCGGGACGGCCCGGGTTCATCGGGGAAGAGCCTGGCCAGTGGCCGTACGAGCTGCCGGGTGAGCCACCAGGACAGGAGCAGCGAGCCGAGGAGGACCCCGGCGGCGAGGGCGGAGTGGACCGGTCCGGCGGGTCCGGCGCGATGCAGGGCCAGCGTCCCGGCCAGGCCGGTGAACCAGGCGATGGCGGTCATCAGGGAGGCCCCGACCGTGACCGGCACCCCGTCGGCGATGCCCAGCGCGGTGCCGGACAGGTCCCCGTCGAAACTGTCGTGCTCGACAGCACCGAACAGGACCAGCAGCCAGAAGGCCACGACCACGACGAGCGCGGCGCTGAAGAGTGAGGCGGGAAATCCGAACGCGGCATCAAGGAATTCGCTCACTGTTGCGCCCCCTACGTCCGTGACTCCCGTCGGCGGGGACGCCGGTGCGGCCCCGCTCCGGATGTCACCGCTGCCGTGTTCCGGCAGTGGGACTGTCCCTCGCGCTCCCCGCGATCATCCTGGCAAAGGGGCACGATTGTTCGCATTGCCGGAGTCCGGCAATCTTTACGCGTTCTTCATGCCGGGTCGTGCCGGTGGTGGAATGGCCGCGTTCCTCCCGTTCCGGCACCGTGCGACGAGGCGTGCGACGAGGCGTGCGACGTGTCACCGGTGCGCACGGCGGCGCACGGGAGGGGCGCGGGCAGGGGAGCGACGCGCTGCGGCGTCCGGCTCATGGAGTCCGGGCCATGGCGGTTGATCTTGATCCCGCACTCCTGGCGGTGCTAATTCGGGCCTACCGAATCAAGGGAGAGCGCCGTGCGCCAGCTTCACCCCCTTTCGTTCCGCTGTTTCCCCTCCTTCTCCTTGTTCTCCTCCGCCACCGTCCGTCCTCCCCGTACGCCGCGTTCCGTCCGTACGCGGCTACGGGCCGCCCTCGGCGGCCTCGCGGTCCTCGCGGTCGTCACCGTCCCCGTGCAGGCCCCCGCGGCCGCGGCCGCGGGGGACATCCTCCGCCCGCCGCCGCGGACCCCGCGGCGATCCGCGACTGGAACGTCATCGCCACCGGGACGATCAGCGCCAACCTCGGCACCACCCGCCCCTCCGGGCAGGTGGCGATCTGGCACGGGTTCGTCTCCGCCGCCGTCTACAACGCCGTGGTCGGCATCACCGGCACCTACGCCCCGTACAAGTGGAACGAACGCGGGCCCGCCAAGGCGTCCCCCGAAGCGGCGGCCGTGACCGCCGCGCACCACGTCCTGCTCACCTGCTTCCCGGCCTCACGGGCCGGCCTCGACACCGCGTACGCCGCCTCCCTGGACAAGATCCCCGCGGGCCCGGCGAAGGACCGGGGCGTGGCCTTCGGGGAACGGGCCGCGGCCCACCTCATGGAGCTGCGCGAGGGCGACGGCCGCTTTGCGGACGTGCCCTTCACGATGCCGCCCGCACCCGGCGTCTGGCGTCCCACCGCGCCCGCCCGGCTGCCGTTCATCGACACCTGGCTCGGCAGGCTCCGGCCGCTCCTGCTCACCTCGCCCGGTCAGTTCCGCCCCGGACCGCCGCCCGCCCTGCCCTCGGCCCGCTACGCGCGGGACGTGAACGAGGCGAAGAGCATGGGAGCGAAGACCGGCTCGGGCCGAACGGCGCGGCAGACCGAGACCGCCCTCTTCTTCGGGGGCAATCTGCTGGTCCAGGTCCAGTCGGCCCTTCGCGACCACGCGGCCCGGCACCGCCTCGGCATCGCGGAGACGGCACGGCTGTTCGCCGCGGCGAACACCGCGGCGGCCGACGCCGCCATCACCGCGTGGGACTCCAAGCTCCAGTACGGCTTCTGGCGGCCGGTCACCGCGATCCAGCTCGCCGGGACCGACGGCAACCCCGCGACGGAGGCGGACCCGCAGTGGGAGCCGCTGCTCGTCACGCCCCCGCACCCCGAGTACATCAGCGGTCACGCGACGGTCGCGGGCGCGGTGATGCGGGCGGTCACCGGAGTCCTCGGCACCTCACGGGTCGACCTCGACGTCCCCTCCGAGACCACCGGAACCACACGGCACTACGAGTACGCCGATCAGCTCAACGCGGACATGATCGACGCCCGCGTGTTCGGCGGGATCCACCTCCGTACGTCGGACATCACCGGATGCCGGGCCGGCGACCGTATCGGCAGCTGGGCGCTGGCCCACTACTTCCGGCCGCTGGGTCCGGGGGACGTGCGGGCGTCAGCACGGCCGGCGGGCCCCGGCGTCACCGACCGGCCGAACTGTCCGGGCGGTGACGCCGGGAACGCCCCATGACCACCGGGGCTCCCGGCCTCCCGCGTTCCTCGGCCGTTACGCCGTCGTCGGCGCCGGGGTCTCGCCGGCGCGGCCGACCGCGGCCCTGGTCAGGACGGCGGAGGAGCCGACCACGGTCCCGGCCGGTCCGGCGTCGCCCGCCTCGGTGAGGACCGTGCGCTCCCCGAGGAACGCGTAGGTGGTCCGGTCGAAGATCCACTGCGTCTGCTGCCCGTGCGACGTACGGGCGACGGCGACGCCCTTGCGGCCCGCGGCGTCGGTGGCCGTGTCGACCACCGTGACCCCGGGGATCTTCCCGGCGGCGGCGTAGAGCGCGGCGCCGACCCGCGGCGGCGCCCAGGTCTCGGCCAGCAGGTCACCGATCGCGGTGAACGCCCGCTGGTCCGGGTCCTGGCCCGATCCGCTGGTCTCCTCGCGGATCAGCTTCAGCAGGGCGTCGGGGTCGGTGGGCAGCGACGCGACGTACGCGTGGGTCGGGTCGCCGACCGACGGCCCGCTCCCGGACAGCGTGCTCGGCCGGGGCTTCGCTCCGGGGCGGTCGAGGGACTGGACCGGGGTGTCCGCCTCGGCGCCGAGGCGGCTGTCGGGCTCGCCCTCCTCGCGCAGCAGTCCGGGACGACTGCCGTCGGCGGACAGCCACACCTGCCGGGAGTGCGCGGAAGGCAGGGTCACGGGGCCGCCGCCCGCGCTCTGTCCGGCGTAGGCGACCTTGCTCTCGATGTACACGAACTGGTCGTCGGCGACGGCCTGCCGCTTCTCCCCGCCGGCGGCGAGCGCGATGCGGTCGAGGAGCTGGGCCGCCTCCGGCGTGGCGGGGGTGGCGCTCACGGTGCCGGGGGTGCCGCGGCCGGGGGTGTCCGTGAGGTTCACGGCCACGACGCCGCCGACCGCCAGCGCGCAGGCGATGGCCGGTACCAGGAACCGGACCGTACGCCGACGCGGGCGCGGGGCGCGGGCGGTGGCGGTGGCGGAGGACTCTTCGGTACGGGCGGTCTCGCGCAGCATGGCTTCCTTCAGCATCAGTTCACGGTCGGCGCGCAGGCCGGGGACCGGCGGCGCGGGCAGCAGGGCGGTGAGGCCGAGGCGCTCGGCCTCCTCGGACCGGTGGTCCGGACGGGGCCGCGAGGGGTTGTTCATCCGAGGTTCTCCTGGGTCAACGGGGGGACGGCCGGGAAGCGGCCCGGTCCCGGCCTGTCGGGGGTGGCGGAGGGGGCTCTGCCCCCTGCCGCGGGCGGCCGGCCGGCTCCGGACCCGGTGGCGCGGGCCTCGGATCCGGTGGCACGGCCCCCGGATCTGGCGGCGCGGGTCTCCTCGGCGGCGAGTTCGCGCAGCCGGGTCCGGGCGCGGGACAGCCGTGAGCGGACGGTGCCGACCGGTACGCCGAGCGCGTCGGCGGCGGCCGCGTAGTCCAGACCGGCCCACACCACGAGGGTGAAGACCTCCCGGTCACGGCGTCGCAGGCGGGCGAGCGCGGCGTGCGCGGCGCGCAGCTGCTCGGTGTCGGCGAGATGCGTGACGAGATCGTCGGCGAAGTCCGGGACCGCGTCCCGTTCCGGGGCGCGGGCGAGCGCGATCTCGCGGCGCCGCCGTGCACGGGCGCTGCGGCGCATGATGTTGGTGGCGATTCCCAGCAGCCACGGGCGCAGACTGTCCCCGTCGGGGCGGAGTTTCTCCCGTCCGCGCCATGCCTCCAGGAAGGTCGCCGAGACGACGTCCTCGGCTTCCGCCCAGTCGCCGGTCACCCGCAGGGCATAGCGGTACAGCACTTGGGCGTGCTCGTCGTACAGCTCTGCCAGGGCGTCGCGGTCCCCGCGGCGGAAACGGTTCCTCATGAGTGATTCCACACTCTGCACTGCCACCTGCGTTGCGGGAGTTCCCGTGACGTGGGCCACAGGGGCCGGACGGAACGCCGTGGACCCTGCCGGTGGTGTGGCGCGGCTCACAGGAACTCCGGGGCCCGGCGGTGCAGTGCAGAGCATGAACAGTTCATCCGTATCCCGCCGGAGCGCCCTGCGGACCCTCGCCGTCGCCGTCGCGTTGACCGCCGGCGCCGCCCCGCTCTGGGAGGCCACCGCCTCCGCAGCGTCCGCCGCGGAGCCGACGACGTACACCCTGACGATCACCCACCTCGACCGCGCCGGTGCCCGAACGGCGGACTACACCACCCACGTCACGGGAATCTCCGGTCCGGGTGCCGAGGAGACGGTCCATCCGTACGACGCCTCCGGCACGACCACCGTGCGGCTGCCCCGGGGCCGGTACCTGCTGGACAGCTCCCTGACCACGGGGAAGGAGGGGGACGGTACGGACTGGATCGTCCAGCCGCGCCTGGACCTCGACCGCGACACCGCGGTCACCGTCGACGCGCGGACCACCGCCCCCGTCGACGTACGGCCGCCCGACCGCTCGGCGGGCTTCCTGCACAGCGCGATGTTCGTCCGGGTCACGCACGACGGTGTCACCCGGGACGCCAACCTGGTCAGCTCCTCGCCCGACCTGCGCGTCGCGCACCTGGGCCCCGACAGCGAACCCGGCTCGGTCCGGCAGTGGTTCGACGCGTACTGGAGCGCCGGCGCCGCCGACTACGCGCTCGGCTACACCTTCACCGGCCCCCGTGCCCTGACCGGGCTCACCCGGCACCCCGCGCGGCGGGACCTGGCCACACTGCGGGCGCGCGGCGCGGCCCGGCCGGGTACGGAGGGAGGCGCCTCCCTCGACCTTCAGCCGAGCGCCGGACCGACCGTCGGGCTCGCCCGGCGGCTGGCGGTCCCCGGCACGGCCACCTACTACGTGACACCGGAACGCGGCACCTGGGACCTCGCCTACACCACCCCGGGTGCGCCCGGCGCGCGGCCGAACCGCTACGCCGCCGACGGCATCGCCGTACGCGCGGGGCGCACGACCACCCACACCTTCGACAACGCCGTCTTCGGCCCCGACCTCACCGGACGCCCCGGTGTCGTACGCCAGGGCGACCGCCTCACCCTCGATGTCCCGCTGCTCGCCGACGGCGACGGCCATGTGCCCTCGGCACCGTCGTACGTCACGGCCCGCACCACGCTCCACCGCAACGGCGTGCGCGTCGGCTCCCGGACGGACGCCCCCGGGAAGGCCGCGTTCACCGTGCCGCCGGGGAACGCGGCGTACCGCCTCACCAGCACGGTGGACCGCGAGGGCGCGCCCGGCACCTCCACCCGGGTGACCGCCGAGTGGACCTTCACCTCGCGCACGACGGCCGGACCGGTCCCGGTGCCGGTGAGCGCCGTGCGGTTCTCGCCCGCGCTCGACCCGGCCGGTACGGCGCCGGCGGGCGCGGCACTGCGTGTTCCGGTCACCGTGCTGGGCGCCGGGGCGGACGGCCACGCCGGCGCTCCGGCGGTCTCGGTCTCCGTGGACGGCGGAACCACCTGGACCCGGGTGCCGGTGGAGCGCGGTGCGGTCACGATCCGCAGTCCGCGTGCGGGCAGGGGCGTTTCGCTGCGCGCCGAGCTGACCGACGACCGGGGGAACACCCTCACCCAGACGATCATCGACGCCTACCGGACGGCGTGAGGGTCTGACGGCCCGGGGGCGCGTGCGGGGGGGCGCGCTCCTGGACCGGCCGGCTCCGTACCGGCCGTCCCCGTACCGGCCGTCCCCGGACCGACCAGCTCCGGACCATGTGCGCGCCGATACCCACCTGATACACAGCCGCGCGATACCCGATGCCTTCCCCTGACCGGCCGGAAGCGCGCCTCCCGGAGGCTGGGGGACGTACCCGACCCCCGGCGTACGAGAGGTTGGGAGGCACATGCCGTGCTGAGTTCTCCGGAGGCTTCCGCACCCGTCACGAAAGCCGCACCTGCCACGGAAGGCGCACCCGTCACGGATACCGCACCCGTCACGGATGCCACACCCGTCACGGATGCCGGGCCCGCACCCGCCGGGCGCCGCATCCCCGGCCCCTGGCGGGACGGCGTACTGCTCGCCGCCACCGCGCTGCTGTGCGCGGCGCTGATGGCGCTGCACGGGCAGATCCCGAACACCGTCGGCCATCTCGGCAGCCTCTTCCAGACGCTGCTGCCCTGGACCGGGCTGATCGTCCCGGTCCTGCTGGTACCGGCGGTCCTGCGCCGCTCCCGGCTCGCGGCCGTGGCGGTGCTCGCGCCCGCCGCGGTGTGGGTGACGCTCTTCGGCGGCATGCTCACCGACAAGGGCTCCGGCGGCGGTGACCTCACAGTGGTCAGCCACAACGTGGACGAGGGCAACACGGACCCGGTGGGGACCGCCCGCGGCCTCGCCGCCGCGGACGCGGACCTGCTGGCATTGGAGGAGCTGTCGCAGGAGGCCGCGGACGTCTACCGGCGCGAGCTGGCCCCCGCCTACCCGCACCACGCGGTGATCGGCGGGGTCGGCCTGTGGAGCAAGTACCCGCTCAAGGACGTGGCGGAGGTGCCGATCATGCCGTGGACCCGCGCGATACGGGCCACGGCCCTGACGCCGAAGGGGTCCGTCGCCGTCTACGCCGCCCATCTCGCGTCGGTACGCGTCCACCCGGTGGCCGGGTTCACCGCGGGCCGGCGCGACGAGGCGGCCCGGGAGCTGGCCGCGGCGCTGCGGGCGGAGCGCTCGCCCCGGGTCGTGGTGGCCGGCGACTTCAACGGCACGTTCCAGGACCGGGCGCTGGCCCCGGTGACCTCGCGGCTGCGCTCCGCGCAGCGGGAGGCCGGTGACGGGTTCGGCTTCAGCTGGCCCGCCGCGTTCCCGGTGGTCCGCATCGACGACATCCTGGTGAGGGGGATGAAGCCGGTCTCCTCCTGGAACCTGCCCGCCACCGGCAGCGATCACCTCCCCGTGGCGGCCTCCCTGCGCCTGTGACGCCCCGCACCGGCCGGGGGACGGCGGACACCGCCCCGCGCCCCGGACGCCCGACTGACTACGATACGAGCGACAGATGACCCAGGACGGCCAGGTAGGTGCGGTGTCGGAAGCCCGGGTCCCGGACCCAGTCAGCGTGCTCGTCGTCGAGGACGACGCCACCATCCGCCGGGCCGTCCAGCTCGCCCTGGAACGCTACGGCTACCGGGTCACGGTCGCCGCCGACGGGCTCAGCGGGCTGGAGGCCTTCCGCGCGGGCGGGCACGATCTGCTGATCCTCGATGTGATGCTGCCCGAGCTCGACGGGATCGGTCTGTGCTACCGGATCCGGGAGGCGAGCCTCGTCCCGGTCCTGATGATGTCGGCGCGCGGCGACGCCCTCGACGTGGTCGCCGGTCTGGAGGCGGGCGCCGACGACTATGTGATCAAGCCCGTCGACACCGCCGTCCTGGTCGCCCGGATCCGCGCCCTGCTGCGCCGCGCCACCTTCGAGCCGCCCGCCGGGGGCCCGGCCCGGACCGGCGGGGGCGGCAGCGGCGCCCGGGTCCCCGAGGGGCTGCTGGTCTTCGGCGACCTCAGCGTGGACACCCTCGGCATGGAGGTGCGCCGGGCGGGTGAGACCGTGCCGCTGGCCCCCACCGAACTGCGCCTGCTGCTGGAGTTCGCCGCCGCCCCCGGCACGGTGCTGGACCGCCGCCACCTGCTCCGCGAGGTGTGGGACTACGGCTGGGAGGGCGATACCCGCGTCGTGGACCTGTGCGTGCTCCGCCTGCGCAAGAAGATCGGCAGCGCCCGGATCGAGACCGTCCGCGGCTTCGGCTACAAACTCGTCCGCGGCTGACCGCCGTGCGCTTCCTCAACCCCCTCTCCCTGCGCTGGAAGACCGCCGCGCTGACCGCCGCCGCCTGCTGCGCGGTCGCCGCCGTGATCGGTCTCCTCGTCCACGACGAGACCCGGGAGCGGGGGATGAGGGTGGGGAAGGAACGGGTCTCGGCCGCGCTGTCCGCCGCGGAGCGGGAGTACGCCCGGACGGGGGAGAGGCCGCCCAGCGCCGATCTCAGGGCGCCCGACGCGCTCCCCGGGCCGCTGGCGCGGGACCTGGCCGCCCAGGCGCGGGAGGGCGGGGCCTACGGCATCTGGTACGACGCCGAGGACCCCGACTGGTACTGGATGTGGGGGGCCGTGGCCGTCGGGGACGAGGTGCTGGTCGTACGGACGGACATGAGCGGCGAGGTGCGCGGCCTCCAGCTCCTGGACCGCAGCATCCTCACGTCCGTGCTCGCCGCCCTCGCCGTCGTCGTCCCGCTCGCCGCGCTGGCGGCCGAGCCGGTCAACCGGCGCCTGCGGCACGGCGCCCGCACCGCCCGGCTGATCGCCGACGGCGACCTGGACGCCCGCATCGGCCGCACCGGACGGACCCATGACGAGATCACCGAGATGTCGGCGGCCGTCGACGCGATGGCCGGGGCCCTGCAACGCAGGCTGGAGAACGAGCAGCGTTTCACCGCCGATGTCGCGCACGAGCTGCGCACCCCGCTGATGGGCCTGGTCACCGCCGCCGGGCTGCTCCCGGAGGACGACGAGGCGACGGAGCTGGTACGGGACCGGGTGCGGGCGCTGCACGGGCTGATCGAGGACCTGCTGGAGATCTCCCGCCTCGACGCCGGTGCCGAGCGTGCCCGGCTCGACCCGGTGCCGCTGGGCGAACTGGTCGCCGACGTGGTGCGCCGCACGGCGACGGACACCCGGGTCACCGCCGGGGACGCCCGGGTGGTGGAGACCGACCCGCGCCGGGTGGAGCGTGTCGTGGTCAACCTGGTCACCAACGCCCACCGGCACGGTGCCGCGCCCGTCGAGGTCACCGTCACCGGCGCGCGGATCGTCGTGCGCGACCACGGGCCGGGCTTCCCCGCCGCGCTGCTCGACCAGGGCCCGCAGCGCTTCCGTACCGGCGCGAGCGAGCGCAGGTACGGCCACGGTCTCGGGCTGACCGTCGCGCAGGGGCAGGCCGGGGTCCTCGGGGCCCGGCTCACCTTCGCGAACGCCCCGGACGGGGGCGCGGTCGCCACCCTCGACCTGGACCCCGCCGTCCGAGGACGGACCGGCTCCTGCGCCCCGGCGGGCGCGGGCCCGCGCGTCCGGCCAGAATGGGACCGGTAACACCGGCCGTCCACGGGGGAGTTCGCGCGGCTCCGGCAGCGGGAGGGCCGGCCGGGCGCAGGGGAGGAGACGATGTGCAGGCACCGTCCACGGTGAACCAACTGCTGGGGCTCGTACTGTTCCTCGTGCCGGGGATGACGTATCAGTTCCTGCGCGAGCGATGGCGCGGCCCCGTGCCCGGCGAGGCGGAACTCGGGGCGCGGATCCTGCGGGCCGTCACGGCGGGCGTGGCACTGAACGGCGTGTACGCCGTGATCGCCGGGCCCGCGCTCGTCGGCGCGTGGCGGAGGGCGGAGCGCGCGGGGATCGGCGGTGCGGTGGCCGAACGGCCCCGGACGGCGGGGCTGTGCGCGCTGCTGCTCTTCCTCGTCGTACCGGCGGCAGCGGCGGCCGCCGTGTCGTACGGGGAGCGGCGGCGCGCCCGTTCCGTGTACCGGCCGGTGCCCAGCGCGTGGGACTACGCCTTCGGTGTCCGGGCCGACAGCGGGCCGCGCTATGTGCGTGCGCGGCTGAAGGACGGGACCTGGGTCGGCGGCTGGTTCGGGGAGCGGTCCTACGCCTCCGGCTATCCGAGCGAGGCGGACCTCTATCTCCAGTCGTCCTACCGGATGGGGACGGACGGCTCGTTCGGGCCGCGGGTCGAGGGCACGGACGGGATCTATCTGCGGATGGCGGACGTTGATGTGGTGGAACTGGTCAATGCCCCCGGAGGGAGCGGTCATGACGGCACAGGATGACGAACTGACGCCGTGGGAGCGGGACTTCCTCGAAGGCGGGTCCGAGCCGCGCGGCTATCAGCCCAGGGCGGCGGGCGATGTGCCCCGGGAGCCCGCCGCGCCGCCGTCCGGCGCGGCGGGTCCGTCCGCGCTGCCGGACCCGCCGTCGGCGCCGGAGGGCTCCGACGCGTAGATCCCGCCGGCCGGCGCGTGGATCCCGTCGGCCGGCGCGTGGCCGGGACGGGTCAGTGCTCGATCATGTTCAGTTCGTAGCCCGCCTGTTGGAGCCGGACGGCCGTCTGCTGGATGTCGTCGTTCCGCAGTTCGCGCCAGGTGTCGAGCAGGGCCTGGAACGGGGCGAGGAGCGGCGGGTTCTTGTAGTGGGCCGGGGCGCCCCAGTGCGGAATGACGGTGGGCACGCCGGACTCACCGGCGGGGCCCCATTCGATGTCGTACGGGTGCCAGTGCAGCGTGTGCTGCTCGAAGTCCGCGTCGAGCAGGGCGATGCCCGTCGCGAAGTGCTCGCCCGGAAGTTCCAGCGCGGTGCGCATGTCGCAGTCCTCCCAGGCGACGAGGAGATGGGTCGCCATGAGCACCGACGGGAGCTGCCCGAGGTCCGCGACCGCCGTGACGGCGTCGGCGCCCCGGTAGAAGGGCCGGCAGGAGACGAAACCCACGTACGGCTTATCCATGTCCTCGGCCACCATGTGCACCTGCGGCGGGAGGCACATCCCGTGGTCGCGCAGCAGCGTGTCGCTGACATTGAGAAGACTGTCAAAGAGGAAAGCGGTAGCTGACATAAGATCAGTTTAGGTGTGTGCAGGGGTTGTTGGCCGGGTGATCGGTGAGAGGGGAGCCGCGCGTGCGGGAGCGGTGGACGAGGGCGCTGCGGTCCAGGACCGCCGGTTCCGGAGGGCCGTACGGTCTCCTCGATCCGGGCGCCCTGACCGAGGCGGTGGAGCTCTTCGCCGCGACGACGGAGACGTACGACATCGTCGAGACCTGCCACCTCGCGGGGATGCTGCACTGGCAGCGTGCGATGGCCCTCGCCGACGAGCGGTCGATGCCCGAGGTCCGGACCGCCATGGCGCTGCTGGTCCTGGTCAGCCGGGCCGGGACCGGCCTTCCGCTCCCGGACCAGGTGCCGGTGTTCCCGCCGCGTCTGATGATCCGGGGCGGCGAACCCACCTGGGAGGACCTTCTGGAGGCCCTGGGCCTGCTGTTGGAGGAGGGGACGGACGCGCACACCGCCCGGATCGCGGTCGCCGCCGGCCGCAACGCGGTGGCCGACGCGCTCGGCGATCCCGCCCGGCTGTCGGGGCGCCTGCGCGTCCTCGGCATCGCGTGGCAGCGCCTCTTCGAGCAGACCGGCGAACCGGCCGCGCTGGAACAGGCCGTCTCGGTCGCCCGCGGCGCCGCGGCACAGGCGTCCCCGGAGAGCGGGGACCGGACGATGGCCCTGCACAACCTGGCCGGCGCGCTGCGCGTCCGGTACGAGCGGACCGGTGACATCGCCCATCTCCGCGAGGCCGTCACCATCGGGCGGGAGGTCGTCACCCACCAGGACCGGGCGGTGGCCGGGGACAAGCCCTACCTCGCCCTCACCGGGCACGCCGACTCGCTGCGGATGCTGTACGAGCGCACGGACGACGCCGCCGTCCTGGACGAGGCCCTCGCGGTCGGCGCCGCCGCCCTGGACTCCGTGGCGGAGCACGAGGAGCCCCCGGCGGCCGTGCTGGTGAACTCCTCCATCCTGCTGCGGTGCACATTCGAGAGCACGGGGGACACGGCCGTGCTGCACGACGCCCTCGCCATGGCGCGGCGCGCGGTCCGGTCGGCGCCGCCCGGCACACCGGGTCGTCGGATCAGCCAGTACAACCTCGGCTCCCTGCTCCAGGTCCTCGCGGGCCGTACCGGTGACCTGGACGCGCTCGACGAGGCCATCGGGAACGTACGGGCCGTCGTCCACGACACGCTCCCCAGCCATCCGGACGGCCCGCTCTACCGCTCGACCCTCGTCGGACAGCTGTACGAGCGCTTCCTGGGGGCCGGGGACCCGGCGGCCCTGGACGAAGCCGTCGATCTGGGCCGGCAGGCGGTGGAGGCGACTCCGCCGGACCATCCCCAGCGGTGGATGCACCTGGCGAACCTCGCGGTCTGTCTGAAGGCCAGGGCCGAGCGCACCGACGACGTCGGCGCCCTGCGCCTCGCCATCGGGACGGGACGCCGGGCGGCCGAGGCGGCCACCGGAACGGGCCGTCACGGGGCCGCCGCACTCTCGAACCTCGGCAACGCGCTCCGTCTCCTCCACCACCGCACCGGCGACGCCGCCGCGCTGGAGGAGGCGGTCCCGGTCTGCCGCGCGGCGGTCGCCGGGACCGGCGAGGACCACGCCTACAGGTCGCAGTGCGAGTTCAACCTCGCCATGGTGCTGAGCGAGCACGGCCGGCGCACCGGCGACGCGGGCCCGGTCGAGGAGGCCGTGCGGCTGCTGGAGAGCGCCGCGTCCCGGAGCACCGCCCCGACCGGGGTCCGGGTGTCGGCCGCCCGGGAGTGGGGCGCTCTCGCCGCCCGCGGCGGCGACCACGAGGACGCCGCCCGCGGCCTCGCACTGGGGGTGGGGCTGCTGCCGCGTCTGGCCGCCCGCGGTCTGCCGCGCGCCGACGCGGCCCGGTGGATGGCCGAGTACGGGCGGCTGGCCGGGGACGCCGCGGCCTGCGCGCTGACCGCGGGCCGCCCGGAGCAGGCCGTCGAGCTGCTCGAAGTGGGCCGCGGTGTCCTGCTGGCCCAGGTGCTGGAGTCCCGCACGGACCTCACGGAACTGCGCGAGCGCGCCCCGGACCTGGCCTCCGGCTTCGACCGCCTCTGCGCCCGGCTCGACGGCGACGGCTCCCCCGACGCGGTCCTGGACATCGCGGCGGGCACTCCCGCCGAGGACGACCCGGACCGCCGCCGCGCCCTCGCCCAGGAGCTGGACGCCCTGGTCGCCGACATCCGGGCCCTGCCGGGCCTGGAACGGTTCCTGCTGCCGCCCCGGGCCGCCGCGCTGACCGCCGAGGCGTGCGACGGCCCCGTGGCCGTGGTCAACGTCAGCCACCACCGCTGCGACGCGCTCATCGTGACCACGGAGGGCGTCCAGGTCTGCGAACTGCCCCGGCTGGACCCCGACGAGATCCACAGCCGGCTCGGCGCCCTCCAGAGCCTGCTGGGCGGAATCGGCGGGCTCGACGCCCCGCAGCGCCGGGAGGCGGAGCACGGCCTGGCGGCCGGGACGCTGCCCTGGCTGTGGGACGCCGTCGCCGGTCCGGTGCTCGACCACGTCGGCTTCACCGGGCCCCTGGACGAGGACAGCCCGCGCCGCCTGTGGTGGGTCCCCTGCGGTCCGCTGGCACACTTCCCGCTCCATGCGGCGGGCCACCACCTGGAGGCGCCGGCAGAGGGCGTGCCCCGGCGTACGGTCATGGACCGGGCGGTGTCCTCGTACACCCCGACGGTACGGGCCCTGGCCCACGCCCGGTCCCTGCGCGCCGGCCGGCGGGCGTCGGCGGCCGGGGAGCCGCGCGGCCCGCTGCGCGCACTGGCGGTCGCCATGCCGCACACCCCCGGCGCGGCGGAACTGCCGGGCGCCGAGCGCGAGTACGAGCATCTGGCCCGGCTGCTGCCCGCCGTCGACGAACTGGTCGCACACGACGCCACCCGCGCGTCCGTGCTGTCCCGGCTCCCCACCCACCCGTGGGTGCACTTCGCCTGCCACGCCGGTACCGATCCCGCCGACCCGTACCGCAGCCATCTGCTGGTCCACGACCACGCCCGCCACCCGCTGACCGTCCTGGACATCTCCCGACTGCGCCTGGAATCCTCCGAGTTCGCCTACCTCTCCGCGTGCAGCACCGCGGCGACCGCGCCCGAGCTGGCGGACGAGTCGATCCATGTGGCGACCGCGTTCCAGCTCGCCGGCTTCCCGAACGTCGTCGGCACCCTGTGGCAGGTCGACGACACGATCGCCGCCGGGATCGCCGAGCACATCTATACGGGTCTCGCGGCGGACGGGTTCGACTCCGCGCGCGCCGGGGAGTGCGTCCATCGGGCGACGCGGCTGATGCGGGACCGCTACCCCCGGTTCCCGACGCTGTGGTCCGCCCATCTCCACCTGGGGGTCTGACGGGTGCGGGTGAAACGGGTGGGCGTAAGGAGTGCGGATGGCTGAGGGGCCGGTCCTCGCGGACCTGCATTTCGGGCGCGAGGACGCCGAACGGGACGTGACGGATGGGCTGTTGCTGCGCGGCGGGTTCCTGCCCAACGCGGCCTACCGCGCGTGGCGCTGAGCGGCCGGAAGATGCTGATCATCGGCCGCAAGGGTTCCGGCAAGAGCGCCATCTGCATGCGGCTGGCGGCCGACGGGGCGCACCACGTCGGCAAGGCCCTCATCACTCCGGACGAGGCGGCCGGGGAGGAGATCCGGCGCTTCGAGCTCCAGGGGCTGCCCGGGGACTCGGCCAAGGCGCTGATCTGGCGGTACGTGTTCGCCGTGCACGCGGCACGCCACCTGGTGAACCATGCCAAGGAGGCGCACGGCCGCAGGCCCGACGCGGTGAAGGCGCTGGCCCGGTTCCTGAAGCAGAACGACGAGCTGCCCGGCGGACGGCTGGCCGACCGGCTGGCGCAAGGGGCCCGGGGTCTGCAGACGTCCCTGTCCCTGGAGGCGTTCGGCGTCAAGGCGAGCATGGACATGGCCCGCTCGCCGTCGGAGGGCGCCCGCGCGGCGGCGCAGCTGGAGGTGGTCGAGCAGGGCGTGGCCGCCGCGCTCGACGAGCCGGCCTGCGACGGCGCGCACGGACCGCTGCTGCTCATGGTCGACCAGCTGGAGCAGGTGTAGTCGGCCGAGCCGGACAGCAACTCCCTGGTGAGCGGGCTGCTGTTGGCGGCGAAACACGCCGCCGGCCTCTACGGACGGTCCGTGCGGTTCCTGCTGTTCCTGCGCGCGGACATCTATGACTCGCTCTCCTTCGGCGAGGGCGACAAGTTCCACGGCGACGAACTGCGGATCGTGTGGACACCACAGGCCCTGCGGGAACTCGCCCTGGCCCGTGCGCGGGCCTCCGCGGGCGCGGAGCTGACCGGGGACCGGCTGTGGGGGGGAGGTCTTCCCGGCGACCGTGGGCGACGAGGACACGGCGCAGGGGCTACGGCCCGTTCGGCAACCGGAGCCCCGTGCAGTTCCCGCGCCGCACCTGGTCCTTCGCGAACGCGGTTACGTACGTGCTCAGCAGCGCGCTCCGCTCCTTCCGCTCGGCGGCTGTCGGGGGCTCGGGCTTCTCGCCCTCGGCCCGGTGGGGGTAGCCCTCGCCCCAGTGCGCGGCGAAGCCGGCCTGCTCACCGCCGCACTCGGCGACGGCCCACGCCCGGCTCTCGTTCAGCGCGGGCCGCCAGGTGGCACCGGTGTCCTCCGGCGGCATGTCGGGTCCCCAGCTGCTCGCGGGCAGCCCCGTGCCCCAGTCGCCGCGCCAGCCGGTGAGTTCGACGACGGGCCTGCCCAGTGGCTCACCGTCGCTCCGCGCCGTGCGCTCGCCGTCCGCCGCCGGTGCGTACAGGGTGCAGCGGCCGACAACTCCCCCGTCGGCGAAGGCGATACGCACCCTTCCGCCACGGCCCTCCGCCGGGACCCGTGTGGTGGCGAGGGCGTCGCAGGCGGTGCCCTTGGCCTCGGCGAGCGGCACATGTCCGCCCGTGTCCGGCACCGCCCCGTCCTTCGGCGCGGGCAGCGGCTCGCCACCGCAGCCGAGCTTCTCGGTCACCGCGTTCGTCAGCCGCACCGCGATCCGCAGCATGGCCGCCTTCTCCGCGGGGCTCTTGGCGAAGTAGGCCCAGGTGCCCACCAGAAGGCGACGGTCCTCCCCGGAGGCTCCCTCGCTCCTGGCCGGGCACTCGGGCATCAGATAGACGAGGCTGTGCTCGGTCTCGAAGCCGGGCAGCCCGCCCGGCAGCACCGCGTGCGGCGGATAGGAGCGGGCGACGAAGGACAGCTCCTCGTCCCGGTCCCGCCCGCCCGGATAGGCGTCGACGGCGACCACGACCTTGCCCTTGTCGCTCGTCAGCACGCAGTGGTACCCGCCGCGCTCCTCGTCGAAGGACTCCTCCTCCGCCCCGAGGCGGACGCCCGCGCGTACGGTCTCCAGATCGGCGCCGGTCAGCTCGCCCCCGCACGCCTCACGCGCCAGCCACCACTGCTTCACCGGTGCCCGGACGGAGAACGCCACGATGACCAGTACGGCCAGCACACAGCCCGAACCCCACAGCCACCCGCGGTGCTGCCGCGCCCAGTTGCCCATCTGTTCCCCCGTTTCCCCGTACCGGTCTGCGTACGTCATCTCCGTACGTCATCTCCGTACGCCGTCCTCGTACGAGTATGCGACCCGGTTACGGGACACCCTTCGAGGCGTGTCCCGAAGGCGGCCGGTGACGGTGGCGAGGGCCTGCGCGAAGCCGCGTACGCGAGCGGTCTCATGACCCCGGTGCCAGACCAGGCCGAGCAAGGAGTCGGGGAGCCCGGTGACGGGCACGAAGGTGACCCCGCTGCGGCCGTAGTAGTCGGCGGTGGGGTGGCAGAGCAGCAGGGAACCGCGGTCCGCCCGCACCAGGGCGAGGCCCTCCTGCAAGGTGGCCACCGTGGGCCCGACGGGGATGGCGAGCCCCTCGGGGGTGGTGTCCGGGGCCTGCGCGCGGCGCCAGTACTCCGGCGCCGCGCCTCGGACGCTGATGAGCGGGCAGGCGGCGAGTTCCTCGGCGCTCAGGCCGTCGCGTGCCGCGAAGGGGTGCCGGGGGGAGACCGCGAGAGCCTGCGGCTGCGCGGAGAAGACCTGCCCGACGACGAGTTCGCTCTCCTCGGCCGGCATGAGGACGACCGCCGTGTCGACCTCGCGCCGCAGCAGCGGGCCGAACGGGTCGGAGAAGGCGATCTCCACCAACTCGGTGGCGCAGTCCGGGTGTTCCTTCTGGAACAGCGCCATGGCCTCCATTACGTCAGTGTTGACCGTGCCCTGGAAACCGATGCGCAGGAGCCCGCCGCCGCCCGCGGCCACCGCGCGGACGTCGTCGAGCGTGGTGTTGATGGCGTCGAAAGCGGGCCGCAGGCCCCTGTACAGCTGCTCGCCGAGAGGGGTGAGCCGGACGCGACGGCTGGTGCGCTCCACGAGCCGGGCGCCGACCCGGTGCTCCAGGGTGCGCAGCAACTGGCTCACGCGGCTCTGCGATACGTAGAGACGTTCCCCGGCCCGGCCGAAATGGAGTTCTTCGGCGAGGGCGAGGAACGCCTCCAGCTCGCGGGTCTCCGGAGTGCCCACGGGTCTCCTCCCCTCGGACGGCGGACCGGTATGTCCTGCGTCGCCAGCCTATCGATCCATGAGCCCGGCTAATGAATCGATGAGGGATTCGCTGTTGTTCGGGCGGCCGGCGGTCTGTTGTCTGGGGGCATGACGCAGGCAGAGGAATCCGTACGGACAGCGGACACACGGGAACGTGCCGGGGTGCGGGGCCGGCTGGGGGTGGTGGCGCTGGCCGTCGGCACGTTCACCGTGGTCACCTCCGAGATGCTGCCCGTGGGGCTGCTCACCCCGATGAGCGGCTCGCTCGGGGTGTCGGAGGGCACGGCCGGCCTCACGCTGACGATCACGGGGCTCGTCGCGGCGGTCTCCGCGCCCCTGCTGATCTCGGCCGGGGGCCGGCTCGACCGGCGCGTGGCGCTCTGCGCCCTGGCGGCCGTGCTGGTGATCGGGAACCTGGGCGCGGCCTGGGCCCCGGGCTTCGGCGTCATGGTCGCCGCGCGGGTGCTGGTCGGTATCGCGATGGGCGGGTTCTGGGCGATAGCGGCGGGACTGGCGGTACGCCTGGTGCCGGAGAGGTCGGTCGCCGCCGCGACCTCGCTGGTCTTCAGCGGCATCGCCGTGGCCTCCGTGCTGGGCATCCCGGCCGGGGCGTACGCCGGAGCCCTCGCAGGCTGGCGCACCGCCTTCGTCGCGGCCGCCGCCCTGGCACTCCTGGTGCTCGTCGCGCTGGCCGTCCTCCTGCCGCCGCTGCCGGCGGAGCGGCCCGCGCCGCTGGGCGACGTGCTGCGGCTGCTCGGCGACCCCCGTATACGCACCGGCCTGGCCGTCGTCGTCCTCCTGGTCACCGGCCACTTCGCCGCGTACACCTATGTCCGGCCGGTCCTGGAGGACGTCTCCGGGTCGGGCGAGGGCCTGATCGGCACGCTGCTCCTGGTCTACGGGGCCGCGGGCATCGCCGGAAACTTCCTCGCGGGCGCCGGTGCGGCCCGCTCACCCCGCAGGACCCTTCTGGTGATCGCCACGGCCATGGTGCCCACCGTCGCCCTTCTGCCGGCCCTGGGCGGATCACTCCTTGCCGCGGGCACCCTGATGGCCGTGTGGGGCCTCACCTACGGTGGGGTCTCGGTGAGCACCCAGACCTGGATCCTGGCCGCGTCCCCCGAAGCCCGCGAGGGCGCGTCCTCCCTGTTCGTCGGAGCGTTCAACGGCGCCATCGCCCTGGGCGCGCTGCTGGGCGGCCTGGCGACGGACGCCCTCGGCACCACAGCGGCGATGTGGCTGGGCGCGGCCCTGGCGGCCGGAGCGGCGGTGACCACGGCGACGGGCCGGGCCCCGGCGGGCATCGGGGTCTGACGACGAGTCACGGGACACCCCCTCCCCGGATCGCCGGGATCCGCCGGATCGCCGGGGCCGTCCGGGTCAGCGGGTCAGCGGGTCACCCGGTCACTGGGACCCTCCGGATCACCCGGGTCGTCCGGGTCGTCCGGATCACCCGGGTCGTCCGGGTCGTCCGGATCACCCGGGTCGTCCGGGGAAGGGGCTTCGGGCAGGGGATCAGGGGTTGCCGGCGCCGTAGCTGTAGTCGGAGACGACCGTGTCATCGGCGTCGCGGAGGTGGGCAGTGTCGCCCTTGTCGTTCCAGAGGGGACGTCCGCTGCCGTAGGTGTAGCCGCCCCATTCGGGGTGGACTTCATTGGTGTGGATGCGGATCCGCTGACCGGGCCGGAGCACGGTGCCCGGCGGGAAGGTGAAGTTCTGGCCGGGGTCGTCGGCGAAGAGCGTCCAGCCGGAGATGTCGGCGGATGCCGTGCCCTGGTTCACGATCTCGACGTACTCGTCCGCCTGGGTCCGCTTGACCCGGCCCTTGGCGTGGACATCGGCGATGACCACGTCCGGCGCACCCACGCGGGACAGCACCGCGACGATGTCGGCGCTGTTGGCACCGTTCTCCGGGCTGATGAACTTGTTGACGATCTGGCCGTTCTGCTTGAAACCGGTGATCACGACGGCGTACTCCTCGCCGTCGATGGTCACGCTCTCCGGGGACACCCGGGTGGGCAGGTCGACCTCGTCGTCGGGGGTCGGGCCGTCGTTGGGCGTCTCGAAGTGGTGGAACCGGAAGCTGAAGGCACGGTCGGAGTCGTCCTCCTCGAACCGAATACCTACCGCGAGATCCACATCGAATTGGTTGTTCGCCCCGCCCTGGATCGGGAAATTCTGGTGGGTGAAGGTCCCCAGAGTGAATTCCGTGCCGCCGACCTTCACTTCGGTCGTGCCACCGGCGAACCGGTAACCGCTCTTGCCTCCGCCGACGGGAACACCCCAGGTGACGTTGTCGCTGGAGAGACCCGAGAGGTTGGGCGGGGCAGGGCTGACAGCCGTCCAGGTTCCGGACGCCGTGACTGTGGACATGTGCTCGATCTCCCTCTTCACCCGGGCGTCGCAAGCAGGGCAAGCGCCCGCGTTTCGGAGGCAGTTGGCGACGGCGAACCGTCTGCGGAACGGCGAACAGCGTCCGGGCTCGTCGAGCCGGCCACTTCGACGGACCGGCGTTCCCGCCAGGACACCGTGTCCGCCGTGCGGGGCACCCAAATCCGGTCATTCGCGAGGTGGCCGCGACCGGCCGGAACGGCCCGGCTTCCGTCCGGCTCCCGCCCGGCTACGCGGGCCCGGCCGGGACACGACCGGAGTTCCGGTGTTCCGGAGCGGCAGGGGCCGGTGAGGCCGGGGGACTTCTCGGGGCATTTCCCCACCGGGCAGCTATGGCCGATAAAGCGCTCTCGGTCGAGTGAACCGGGGCCGAAACCAGGGCTGATGCACCGCCGCGGGCACGTTCCGCATCAGGCCCGTGTTCCGTCGGCGGCTACTCCGGGAAAACGCAGACCCACACATGATCCGTGTGGAAGCAGAAGCCGCCGGAACGCGCTGTCGGCTCCGAGAAGGAGACAGCGATCTTTGCGGACAGCTCCACATGATCACTGTCGCCGTCGCCGGCGCGCAGCTTTTCCGTGGCGTCACGAAGAATTGCGGAGAGCAGGGCACGGCCGAAGTGGTCGGGCGTGCCGATCTCGTCGGGGACCTGGCTGACTGCCAACTCCTGCTTGGTCCGGCCGGGTGAGGATATGACTGATCATCCCTCTCACGGGAGAAGCGAAACGCTGTACGTCCAGCGTGTCGCACGGAGGACGACCACACATCCGGACCGGAGGTGGCACAGGCGCGTCGTCCGGGGGACGCAGCCGCGCACGGGCCGTTTCTTACGGCATGCGCTTCCATGCTCCGAGTGCCACGCTGGACGCAGGTGAAACCTGCGGCCATATTGGAGGAGAGATGCTGCCGTATGCCACCCTCCCTGGGGGAATACCAGGAATCGAGCAACCGGGCCCCAATTCCCTCGTGGAGCTGCTCCAGAGAGCGCTTCGGAGGGAAGGGGTGTACGGCGGCCCGTCAATGGAGGTTTCACGGCCGAGACGGGCACGGCGGTCAAGAGTTTCCAGGCCGCGCGGGGAATTGCCCCTGACGGTGTCGTTGGACCGGCGACGTGGGAAGCGCTCCCGGCGGAAGACCTGCAAGGTATACCCACCATCAGCGAAGGAGACGCGGGTGGGGCCGTGGCGCTGCTTCAGCGGTGCCTGAGACGGCAGGGGTACAATCCCGGACCCATAAGCGGCATCTTCGGTCCTGAGACGACCGCGGCGCTGAAGGAATTTTAGACCACGGGCGCGCCGGAGATTATCGTGGACGGTGTCTGCGGGTCTCAGATGTGGCCGTACATGGGCTGACTGCGGAGGAGCCGCACCGCCACTGTTCCCGGGCATGTACCGGGGAAATGGATGGCGAGAAAACTCGGCTGGGAACGGGAAACCCGTGCGATTTCGATCGACGGGGTTTCCCGTTCCGTACGTGCGGTTCGCTGCTTTGCCCGGATGTGGAGGCAGAATGCTGTGAATGGGTAATTTGCTTGCTTTGTTCCTCGCTCACGCGATCCTCGTATCGAAGTTCTTGACGACGTGTCCGGGCGGCCGCTTCCGTTACCGAAAACGGAGCGGAAGCTTGGTGAAGTCTTCTTGGGTGTGGCCGCAATTACCGTGAGCTGAGGGCGCGCGTAAGGGGAAGTGGCCGGTCCTTTTCGTGGTAGAGTCTTGATGAATTCACAGGACGCCGCGATTAAAAGGGGAATGGCGTGAATACCGAGAAGGTTACGGCTCGACGTCTTACGGCCGAGGAGATTTCAGGCTTGGGTCTCCAGGACGCCATCTTCGTTTCGGCAGGGATGGATGGCCTTCCTCTCGACTGCTATGCACCGGCATTCCTCACGGAGCCGGGCAAGAATTTTGAGGGAGGGGCCTTCGTCGCGAGGACGGTGTTCGGTGAGGAGATTCACGTCCTCCCGGAGAACGCCGAAGAGGCCGGGATCTGGATCGCCGACAAGGCGGGGGAGGAGATCGAGGTCCTCCAGAGTGCCGGCGTCCTCCTGAACCTCGCCCTCTTCGTTCCCGGCGGGAACAAGGAAGCCCTGGACGCGCTCTACTCCGCCGCGCGGGACGCGTTCGGCGCGGGGGTCGTTCAGCGCTGGAGCGAGGAAACCGTCGCGGTTCCCGACGTCAAGGTCGACCTCTACGAGGAGCCGGCCCGGGGGCGGAAGGGCAACAGCCAGAACCGTGACCGCCGCGCCCTGGACATCTACCCGACCCGCGTGCGGTTCCTGGAGCCCAGCGAGGGCTGGAAGTTCATCATCGAGCCGCACAAGGAGATCGTCGACGAAACCCCGACGATCTGACCTGATGGCAGGTCAAAGGCTGTCCCGTCATCCCTGACGGGCGCGCGACGACCGCCACGGCACCTCGCGGCGTTGTCACACCGTCCGCATGCATCCAGTCTGCGGATGCCCCTCGGCCTTGCGACGCACCGCATCCGACGCCGCGCGCTGATCCACCACGGATCACGGGACACCCTTCTGCCCCGGCCTTTCGCGGGAGCCCGTCAGCTTGCTGACGGGCTCTTCGCCGTTTGCGGGGCGCCGCGCGGCCCCTCGTCCGTCCCGGGGCTCCGGTGATTGTCGCCGGTCCCCTGCGGATTCGTCCGCGATCGGTAACAGGGGGATCTTGTGCGGGCTTTCGTATGTCTAGATGGGGGCAGGGCATCGGCGGAAACGGCAAAGGGGCGGGCGACATGGCGAAGCACAAGGGAAAGGGATGGCACGGCCGGCTTCTCTCGGCGGCACTCGGGGTGACGGTGGTGGCCGCCGGCGCCTCGGTGTGGACCGCGCAGGCCGAGCCCACCGGGAACCGGCAGCCGGAGGCCCGTGTCGCAGCGCCGGACTCCCGGCCCGTGGCGGCGGACATCGTGCACGCCTCGGACCGCGGCAAGCGGGGCGTCAACATCACGATCGACGACGGACCGGACCCGTCCTGGACGCCGCAGGTGTTGCGACTGCTGAAGGACAGCGGCGTGAAGGCCACGTTCTGCATGGTGGGCACGCAGGCCCAGGCATACCCGGACCTGGTCAAGGCGGTCGTGGCGGACGGGCACCGGCTGTGCAACCACACCGTCTCGCACGACACCGCCATGGACACCAAGTCCGAGGCCTACCAGTCCCAGCAGATCCTGGATGCCGAACGCATGATCACCAAGGCGTCCGGCGGCGTCCGGTCGCAGTACTACCGGGCCCCGGGCGGCGCCTTCACCCCGTACAGCCGTCAGCTCGCCGCGTCCCGGGGGATGCGGCCGCTGGGCTGGAACGTCGACACCAAGGACTTCGAGCGCCCCGGCGCGGACACCATGGTCGCCACCGTCAAGAGAGAGATCTCCAACGGACCGACCATCCTCTTCCACGACGCGGGCGGCGACCGCTCCCAGACCCTGGCCGCTCTGCGCGAGATCCTGCCCTGGCTGAGGGAGCAGGGGTACTCCTTCGGCTTCCCGGTCCGGTGAACGAGGGCCGCACGCACGGCCATCAAGCCCGGTGACCGAGTCGGCCCCACCCCGCTCACCGCCCCACGCGCCGTGCTGGCCGGCGGGATTCCGTGCCCCACGCGCCGTGCTGGCCGGCGGGATTCCGTGCCCCACGTGACCGTGCTGGCCGGCGGGATTCCGTGCGCCACGCGCCGTGCTGGCCGGCGGGATTCCGTGCGCCGCGTGCCGTGCTGGCCGGCGGGATTCCGTGCGCCGCGTGCCGTGCTGGCCGGCGGGATTCCGTGCCCCACGCGCCGTGCTGACCAGGGATATCCCCTCCATGCCGGGAGGTGGGCCGGACCCTCGCACACCCGTCGTCCTGCCGGTTCGTCACGAGGCCGGAACCCTGCCGGTCCCCGAACTCGGAAGCCGCCGAGGGGTCAGGGCCGAACATGCCTTGGGCCTCCTTGGCCATGCACTGTCAGAGGCGGCCTGTACCTTCACCCAATGCAGAACTCAAAGATGATTGTCGTCCTGATCGCGGCCGGACTCCTCGCCACCGGTTGCGGCTCTTCCGATGCCGACGGGGGTGCGGGCGGCGCCGCACAGAAGGCTCTGCCGGTCGCCATCGACGGCCCCCAGAAGGACGTGGTTCCCCAGCGCGAAGCGGGCGAGAAACTCAAGATCAAGCCGCTCCCCGCGATGGACGCGCCCTTCGTCGAGAAGGTGGAACACCACCTGCGCCAGGCCGTACTCCGCTCCGCCCGGGTACCCGGCGAGACCAGTGCCGAGTGCCCCGACGGCGTGGACGAGAAGGCCGGCGCGGTCAGCCAGTGCATCGCCACCTACGAGGGAGCCGAAATTCCCTACGAGGTGAAGATCAGCGATTCGGCCAAGGCAGGCAGCTCCCTCGTCTTCTTCGACACCACCCCCAAGAAGGGCCTGCTGGTGGCGAAGGCGGTCTACGACTCGATGAACGAGAGCTACGGTTCCGAGTCCGGTCGCACCGACGCCAGCAAGCCGGCGTGCGAGAAGATGCCTGCGGCCAAGGCGGTCCCCCTGGGCAAGGACACGGGCTTCACCTGCCAGTACTGGACCAAGTTCGCCAACAAGGGCCAGCCGGGCTATACGACCCTGCGGCTCAAGATGGGCGCCCAGGGATACGGGATGGGCTTCGAGACCGTCGAGTAGCCCACCGGGACCGATCCCCCTCGAACTCGCGGGCCGACGGGGCGGCATGGACCGCGAGCGGGCGCTCACGCCGACAGGACGCGTGAGCGCCGGACCGACAGGAGCCGCACGCGTTCCGCGGCGGTTGCGCGGTAGGAACGCGCTATGCGCGACAGCCACGAGGCCCTGGCCGTGGCCGTGTCGAGCACCTGTGACGTCACTTCTTCACGGCTCTGGGAGCAACCGCAGGGCCGGAGAACGGTATTGCCGGGGACCGGTCCGCGGACAGTGGGACCGGTGGAACTGGCGGGACCGGTGGAACTGGCGAGCGGGGCGAGGTGCCGGGCGTGGAGCTCGGCCCCGGTGAGCGGATCGGTCAACTGCCGCTCGCGGCGGAGCCGAAGGACGCGATGCCGGGGACGGCTCAGTGCTGGATCAGGCCGCCGACCGGAACAGGGGCGACGTGGCCGGTTTCCGGAAGGGCCAGTGCCAGGGAGAGGCCATTGTCGACCAGCCCCGACCGGCGGAGACCGGTGACGTCGGGGATCGGCGTCCAGACCGACTCGGCGATTTCGCCGTTCGGCTCGGGCCGGAGCCGGCCGCCGGTGATACGGACCCGGTAGAAGACGCCGACGTTCTGATGCTCGATTCCTCCACGGGCCTCGGCCACCGGGATCACCCGTGAGTCCACGCCCAGCAGGCGCTCCACCACCGCGGTGCAGCCCGTCTCCTCGGCGACCTCCCGGATCACCGCATCGAACGGATCTTCGCCGGGCTCGACTTTACCGCCCGGAAGAGTCCAGACGCTCTCGCCCACCGGTGGCACGTGACGGGCGAGCAGCACCTGTCCGTCCTCCATACACACGGCGTACGCCGCCAGCCGAAAGCTCATCCCCCCGTACCTCCCACTCGGACCCCGCACATGGTCCACCATCCGCGCAGCGCTCCGCAAGCGGCGCCGGATCCACCCCCGTACGCCCGGAGCGGCTTCTGTTCCTCGCGGTGGAGCCGGAGGAAGCGCGCACCACCAACGTGACGGCGGGCGGCCCGGTTCCACTGCCGGCGCGACGGCAGGCGGGTCGGGGTGCCGGGGCGGCTCATGCCCCCGGATGGTTCAGGGTGCGCACGAACTGCTCCGAGAGCTGCTCGGTGTCGATGTCGTCCGCGCTGTGCCCGGACAGGATGTGGAAGAAGGGCGGGCCGATCAGGAGCGCGGTCGCCTGTTCGAGCGAGAGGGGGGTGCCGCTCGACCTCCGCGCCGCCTCCACGACCTCCGCGGCGCTCTCCCCGAGGATGTCGCGGGAGGCGAGCAGCGCGGCGACGTCCGCGTCGTGCTGGGCCTCCCCCATGAGGGCACGGTAGGCCGCGCCCGCGTGGGAGCGGGACAGGAAGGCGACGAGCGCGTCGAGATACGCCGTGAGGTCCTCGCGGGGGTCGCCGCTGCCGGACACGGACAGCTCGTGCCGGGCATCGATGGCGCTGGCCTCGTAGAGGACCTCCGCCTTGTTCGACCACCAGCGGTACACGGTCTGACGGCCCACGCCCGCCCGCTCGGCGATGCCCTTCATGGTCAGGGCCGCGTACCCGACTTCGACCAGCAGGTCGTCGACGGCGTGCAGCACGGCGGCGCGTGCGCTTTCACTGCGGGGCCGTCCGCGACCGCTTCCATCCACCATGTCGCCACTCTATACGAGGCACAGTGTCTCGTATGTGTTACCTTTGCGGGGCACGGTGACTCGTAAGTGGGTGTCCGGCCGTGCTCCGTGTACGGCAATCCCAGAAGGAATCGAGAGCGATGGCTCGCATACCGGAGGGCGCTCCGCGCCCGGCGCAGCGGTCCGGCCCGGTGCTCGCCTGCGTGAGTGTGTGCACTGCCCTGGTCGTCGGATTCGTTGCGGCGATCAACCTGGCGGTGCCGCAGCTGGCCGCGAGTTCACTCTGGGCGGCGGCCACCGGTATCGGGGGCTCGTCGGCAACGTCGGCGGCGGCGCGGTGCTGAGCGCGGGCTCCTGGCGCGCGTTGTTCGAAGCGGTCGCCCTGATCGCGGCCTGCTGCCTGGTGTGGGTGGCACGGTCCGTGCCGCGCAGCGCCCGGCTCGAACGCACCCTCGACCTGCCCGGCACGCTGTTGTTCGTGGCGGCCTTCGTGGCCCTGCTCATCGGCATCATCGAAGGGCCCGAACAGGGCTGGGGCAGCACGGTCGTCCTCATCGCCTTCGCCTGCAGCGTTCTGCTGAGCCTGTGGTGGGTGCGTACCGAACTGCGCGCCCCCCATCCCATGCTCGACCTGCGGCTGTTCCGCAGCGCGGCACTCAGCAGCGCCGCGCTCGGCATGACCATCACCTTCTTCGGAGGCTTCGGGCTCTTCTACGTGAACGCCTCACTCCTGCAGTACGGGCGCGGCTTCTCCGTCCTGCAGGCAGGGCTCGGGATCATCCCGATGACCGTCCCGCTCCTGGTGGGCACCCGTTACGTTCCCGGGCTCATCAGCCGCATCGGTGTCCCCGCGACGCTCTCCGCGGCCTTCGCGCTCACCGGTGCCGGCCTGCTCGGCCTCTCGTATGCCTCGACCATGGCCTACCCCGTGTACGCGGCCGCCCTGTTCGTCATCGGGCTGGGCATCACGCTGGCAGCGCCCTGCCTGACCGCTCAGATCGCCGCGGCCCTGCCCGTGGAGAGGGCGGGCATCGCCGGAGGTCTGCAGTCCGCGACCCGCGAACTGGGCAGCGCTCTGGGCGTGGCCGTCGTCGGCACCATCCTCGCAGCCGGGTTCACCCACCAGCTGCCCGACGGCCTGAGCCGGCACGCCGCTCCCGCGTACGGTGCGGGAAGCGCTCACACCGGCCCCGGCCGAACACACCGCCGTCACCGAAGCGTTCACCCAGGGCGCCAACACCGCGCTGCGCGCCGCGGCCCTCGTCGTACTCCTGGCCGGAGCCCTGGTCGTCACCGGCGCCCGCCGAGCCCAGCGGACCGCCCAGCGGACCGCCCAGCGGACCGTCCAGTGAACCGCCCAGCGGGCTGCCCCGCGGACCGTCCCGCGGTAGTGGGGGGCCCCTTTCGGCTTCGTCCCCGCCTTCCCCGCCTTCCCTCTCCTCCCTCACCTTCCCCGCACCCGCCATGACCGCGTCCACCCACGCGACCAGGCAGCTTCTCTCCCGGGAGCCCACCGGGCCGTCCCTGCGCGCGGACATCGATCCAGGCACCCGCACGCCTGAGGGGACGGCCCATCCACCCCTCGCACCGCCCGAAGGAGCCCGTACTGTGCCCACGCAACCCTGCACCCTCGCGGAACCCCGTGTCTCCGCCGCCCTGACCCGCATGTTCGGAGCCGCGGCCCGTGACGACGAGACCGCGGCACGTCTGTGGAGCATCCCGATCGACGACCGGGAGTCGCTGTCGGCGCAGGAACTCGCCGACGCGGCGCAGGAGATCTACATGCCGGTCTCCGCCGACGGCGGCAAGCTCCTGTACAACCTCATCCGCGCCACCGGGCCGACCACGGTCGTCGAGTTCGGCACCTCGTACGGCATCTCCACCCTGCACCTCGCCGCCGCTGTCCGCGACAACGGCGCAGGCCAGGTCATCACCACGGAGATGAGCCGGATCAAGGCGGCCTCGGCCCGCGGCACCTTCGCCACCACCGGCCTCGACGACGTGATCACCGTGCTGGAGGGGGACGCCCTGCAGACGCTCGCCGCACTGCGGCAGCCGGTCGACTTCCTGTTCCTGGACGGGTGGAAGAACCTCTGCCTGCCCGTCCTTCGGCTCCTCGAACCCCACATCGCCCCCGGAACCCTCGTCGTCGCCGACGACGTGGACCGCCCCGGCCTCGGCCCCTATCTCGACCACGTACGCGACACCGCCAACGGCTACCACAGCGTCACATTCCCCGTCGAGGACGGCCTCGAAATCAGCTGCCGCCTCTGACCGAGCTCCCCTCCGGGCCACCCGGCGGTCCGTGCTGCGGTCTGCGGTCTGCGGTCTAGGGCTTCTGGCGTGCGGAACTCGGGGTGGAGGAGAGCGGTTTACGCGCCAGGACGCCGTACGAACGCCGGCCGCGCCGGACGCTGTACGAACGCCGGGAGTACGTGGCCCACGCCGGGGGCACGTGGCCCACGCCGGAGGTACGTGGCCCAGGCAGGCCGGGCGCCCGGGACGTGGAGGCGCCGGGCGGTTCGCCGGGCCGGTGCGAGACCATGTGCACGCTGATGTGCAAGGACGTGTCGTAGGGGGACAACATGGCCTCGGAAGTGTGGACTTCGGTCCTCTCGCTCACGGGTGTCGCGCTCGGCGGCGGGCTGACGGCCCTCTCCCAGCGCGCCACCCAGCGGTCCGCGGACCGGGCCGAGGAACGACGGCTGAGGGCGGCCACCGGCGAGGCGCGCAGGGCCGAACAGCTCCAGGCGATCAAGGAGTTCATCGCGTGCGCCCAGGCGGCCGAACGAGCGGCCTACAGCCGCCCCGATCCATGGGGCGGCGACGACGGCTGGAGTGCACCTGCCGGCGGCACCATGACCGCGCTCTGGGTCGCCGAACGGCACCTCGTGCTGCTCTGCGATCCGGACCTGCACGCCGCTGTCCACGCGTATGGTCGCGCGCTCAACCAAGCGGTCTGGCGGGACATCGGCGACACCGAGGTCAACGAGCACCTGGAGGAGCGCAAGGCCGCCTTCATGACCGCAGCCCGCGCGAGCCTGTCCTCCCTGTCGGACCAGGCGTGATGAGCTCCGGGCCGAGGGTGGTCCCCGCAGGACTCGTCGTACTCGTCGGACCGCCGGCCTCGGGCAAGACCACCTTCGTTCGTGAGCTGGTCGCTCAAGGGAGTCTCGAACCGGATGCCGTTGTCTCCAGTGACGACATCCGTGCGGAGTTCTTCGGGGGCGAGGCGGCGGACGCCGTGTCCGACACGGCTGATGCACGGGTCTTCGACGAGCGCGACCGCCGGATCACCGACAGGCTCGCCGCGGGCCGGACCGCGGTCGCCGAATCGACGAACGTCACCCCGCGGGCACGCGCACGCCTCGTGGCCATCGCCGGACGATTCTGTGTGCCGGTGACCGTGCTGCGCTTCCCCCAGGACGAAGCGGACCTGCTCGGACAGAACGAGGAGCGGGGGAGGAGCGACGTCTCCGCCGCGGACGTGAGCGCCTACGCCGCCCTCATGAGGCGGGATGCGAGCGCTGCCCAACTGCGCGCGGAAGGTGCCGCGTTCGTGTATGACGTCCCCGGCCGGGGACAAGGAGTCGCGCCCGCGGAAGCCGCCCGGCGGTTCACGTTCCGCCGGGCCTGAGCCGCCCCGGGGCGGGCCGCCCCTGGGTGAGATGCCCCGGGGTGAGTGGATCCTGCCCCGGCGGGACCAGACCGGCCTCGTACGCGGAGATGGCCGCCTCCACCCGGTTGCGCACGCCCAGCTTCGTGAGCACCGCGCTGACGTGCGCCTTCACCGTCCCCTCGACCAGGTGCAGCCGCCCCGCGATCTCCGCGTTGGACAACCCCGCCCCGAGTCCGGCCAGCACCTCGCGCTCCCGTTCCGTGAGCCGTTCCAGCGAGCGGTGGGGATGCGCCGCTCGGTGCGCGCGCAGCCCGGCGATGACCCGGCCGGCGACCCGCGGGGACAGGTAGGCCCCGCCGGCTCCCACCGCCCGTACCCCGTTCAGCAGTTCTCTCGGGTCGTCCGCCTTCAGCAGGAATCCGTCGGCGCCCTCCTCCAGGGCGCGGGTGACGTACTCGTCCTGGCCGAAGGTCGTCAGCATGATCACACCGACCGCCGGCAGTTCCCGGTGGAGCCGCGCCACCGCCGTCAGACCGTCCAGGCCGGGCATCTGAATATCCAACAGGACCACGTCCGGCCGGTGCAGGCGGGTGAGCGCGATGGCCTCGTGTCCATCACCCGCCTCGGCGACCACCTCGACGTGCGGGTCCCTGGCCAGGATGGCCCGCACACCCGCCCGGACCATCGCCTCGTCGTCGGCCACCAGGACCCGGACCGGCCGGCTGCCCGGCGTCGTCTCTTCCACGAGGCGAGCCTACGGCCGACGCACCACCGTGCGAACGGCAAGCCCCGCGGATCCACCCCGGGGCGGGGCGCACCCCCGACGAAAGGCAGGCCGCCACTGCCGTTCGACCGATGGGCGCCGGTGCCGCGGACTCCTAGCGTCGCTTCCGTGGAGAAAGGCGGCGTACTCGCACCGGTGGGAGCGCGCCGCAGCATCTTCCGCGTTCCGCACTCCGCGTTCCGTATTCCGCGTTCCGTATTCCGCGTTTCGCGTTCCGTACTCCGCGACCGACAGCGAAGGAACTCCGTGATCACCCTCCAAGGACTCACGAAACGCTATGGCGACACCCTTGCCGTGGACGGGCTGACACTCGACATCAAGGCCGGCCGCGTGACCGGTTTCCTCGGCCCCAACGGCGCCGGGAAGTCCACCACGATGCGCATGATCCTGGGCCTGGACCATCCCACCCGGGGGCGGGCCCTGATCGCCGGCCGGCCTTACGCGGCCCTGCGGCGGCCGCTGTGCGCGGTCGGCGCGATGCTGGACGCCCGAGCCGTCCACCCGGCCCGTTCCGGCCGTGCCCACCTCGTAGCCCAGGCCCGGGCCAACGGCATCCCCGTACGCCGCGTGGACGAGGTGCTGGAGGCGGTGGGCCTGACCAGGGCGGCCCGGCGGCCGGCGGGCGCGTACTCCCTCGGCATGAGCGGGCGGCTCGGGGTCGCGGGCGCGCTGCTCGGCGATCCGCCGGTGCTCGTCCTGGACGAGCCGGTCAACGGTCTCGACCCGGACGGTGTGCGGTGGATCCGCCGGCTCGTCCGTGACCAGGCTGCGGAAGGACGCACGGTGTTCCTTTCGAGCCATCTGATGAGCGAGATGCAGCTGACGGCCGATCACCTCGTCGTCATCGGACGGGGCCGGCTGCTGAGCGACACCTCCATGACCGAGTTCCTCGCCGCCGCCTCTCCCGTATCGGCGCGCACCCTGGTACCCGATCCCGAGGAGCGGGCGACACTGGTCCGCCGTCTGCGGGAGGCCGACGGGGTGAGCGTCGAGACGTCCGCGTCCGGCGAACTCGCCGTCGAGGGCCGCACAGCCGCCGAGATCGGCGACCTCGCCCACCACTGCCGGGTCCGGTTGCACCAGTTGAGCGACGTCAGGGTCTCGCTGGAGCAGGCGTACATGGACCTGACCGCGCGCAGCGTCGAGTACGTGACCGGCGGCAGCACCGAGTACGCGACCGGCGGCAGCGGCACGGACACCACCGGCGGCAGCGGCACGGACACGACCGGCGGCAGCGGCACGGACACGACCGACGCGGCCGTTGCGCCGAACGAAGGGGGAGCACAGTGACCACGACGACACCCGGCGAGCGGACGGACCCGCTCCAAGCTGTGCGCGACACTCCTGGCCGCGGCGCACCCGGCGGCTTCGCCGGGGCCATCGCCTGCGAGTGGACCAAACTGTGGTCCGTCCGGGCCCCCTGGCTCTGTCTCCTGGCGGGCCTCGCGATCACGGGCGTCTACACCTTCTACTACGCCTCGATCGCCCGCATCAACGATCATCCGATCGAGCCCGTCGGGAACGCGGCGGCCTCCTCCGTCGTCCTCACCCAATTCGCCGTCGCCGTCCTGGCCACGCTCGTGGTGACCTCCGAGTACGCGACGGGGACTGTCCGGGCCTCCCTGCTGTGGGTGCCCCGGCGGCAACGGGTCCAGATGGCGAAGGTGCTGGTGGTGGCCGGCGTCTCGTTCGCCGCCGGCGTCGTCTACGCGGTCGTGGGTGCGGCGGTGGCGTGGGGGGCGTTCGACGGACGGGCCTCGTTCGAGGCCGGAACGGCCCTCCGGCAGATCCTGTCCGTCGGTCTCTACCAGGCGCTCGTCGCCGCGCTGGCTGTCGGGGCCGCCTTCGCCGCTCGACATCCGGCCGGCGCACTGTCGATCCTCGTCACTCTGCTGTGGGCGCTGCCGAGCATGCTCCTGGGGCTCGGAGGCCCGGCGCTCGCAGCCGTCAACGACTACCTGCCGCACGGTGCGGGGGATCACTTCGTGCGCGTCGGAGCCGGGGCCCCGTACGCACCGGCGACGGCGATGATGATCGTGGTGGCGTGGGCTTCCGCGGCACACCTGATCGGCCTGTACGTGCTACGCCGCCGGGACGCCTGACCCTCACGCCGGAACGGGTCCCGCCGCCCGCGCCCGCGCCTGTACGGGACCGGTTGCCGCCCGCGCCCGCGCCGGAACGGGACCGCACGCGTGAGCCCCTGCCGGAACCGGCCCGGACGCCCAAACTCAAGCCCGAGGTCACGGCCCTCGACGGGGCCCGCGCCCGAACAGGACCCGATGCCCGACCCCGCGCCGGAACGGGACCGGACACCGCCCGGCTCCCCGCCTGAACCGGACACCGCCCGGCGCCCGCCCGGCGCCCGTCCGGCGCCCACCGCGTCGTCGGGCGTCCGGGCCCGTCCCACAGAATCGACCGAGCAGGTCAGGAGATCCCTCGGAAGGACGGTCGACGCACCATGCCGCACCCGCGTATGCCCTTGCTCCCGGCCAGGACCGTGCTCGGCGACGTGGCGCTGTGGGGTGTGCTCGCCGCAGCGACCGGCTACGGGTTCCGGGACGCGGGCGCGGCCTCACCGGTCCTGGACCTGCTCCTCCCGTTGGCGGTCCTGGCGGTCGCCGTACCGCTGTCCCGCCGCCGGCCGGGGGCCGCGACCGTCCTCACCAACGGGCTGTGTGTGCTGGGCCTGGCCGACTCCGCGACCCCCGCCAACGCCCACGTACTGTCGCTCGCCGCCCTGAGCTGTCTGCTGGGTGCCCGGGTCGCCGCGGCCCGGGGCCCGCTCCTGGTGCTGGTCTGGTGCCTCGCGGCCGATGTCGCGACATGCGCCGTGCTGCGGGTACAGGCGGTGTGGTGGTTCTACGCGCTGACCGTGCTGCCCGCCGCCCTTCTGCTGCCGTGGCTGGCCGGACGGCACTGGCGTGGCCGGCGCGAACTCGTGCGGGAGGGCTGGCGGCTGGCCCGGAAGCTGGAGGAGCGGCAGCACCTGGTCGCGGAGCGGGCGCGGCTGACCGAGCGCGCGGACATCGCCGCCGACATGCACGACTTCCTCGGCCACGCGCTGAGCCTGGTCGCCCTGCGCGCCGGGGCCCTGGAACTCTCCCCCGACCTCACCGACCGCGACCGCACCGACCTGGCCGAGCTGCGCGGGACGATCGCGGACGCCGTGGAGCAACTGCGGGAGACCATCGCCGTCCTGCACGATCCGCCAGGACCGGGAACGGGTACGGGCCTGCACACCAAGGACACGGTCGAGGACCTCCTCGGACGGGCGGCCGCCTTCGGCGCGCCGGTCCGGTGGGAGCGGTGCGGGGCGGTGCCCACGCTGTCCCCCCTGGTGGAGCGCGGGATGTACCGGATCGTGCAGGAGGCGCTCACCAACGCCGTGAAGCACGCGCCGGGCAGTGTGATCCGGGTACGGATCACGCACCAGGCCGACCGTACCCGCGTGAGCGTCGTGAACGCCGCCCCGCCGGCAGGCGGACCGGCGTACGGGGCCGAAGGCCCGGCGGCCGGCGGCGGCAGGGGACTGGCGGGGCTCCGGGAGCGGGTGACGGTCCTCGGGGGCTCCGTGCGGACCGGCCCGTACCAAGGCGGCTTTCGCGTCGCCGCCGTGCTCCCGCACCAGGTCCCGGCCCGCCCCCGACGACGGGGGGCCGGGACACCGGCGTCGGGGCCCGGGACGGCGACCGGGACGGCGACCGGAACGCGGGCCTGGACCCGAGGGCAGTACGACGGGTCCGCGCCGCCCTCCGATACCGCTGCTCCCCACCCGGTTCCCCACCCGGCTCCGTACACGGACACCGCCACCGCCCCGGAGTCTGCCAGACGGCTCGCCGACGTACGCAGCGCCGCCCGCCGCCGCTCCGTCGCCGCCGCCGTCGCGCCCGTCGCCGCAGCCGCCTTCTTCGTGCCCGCCGCCGTCTTCCTGGCCTGGCTACTGACCACGAGCGTGCTGCCGCCGTCCCGCTACGACGAGCTGACCACAGGCCGCCCGCGCGCCGAACTCGCCTCTCTGCTCCCGGCCCGCCCCTACCCCTTCCCGCCCGGCCACGCCCGTTCCCTGCCCCGGCCTCCCGGCACCACCTGCGACTTCTACCGGTCGGGCCGCGACCTGTTGGACCAGGTCGACTTCTACCGGCTCTGCTGGTCCGCCAACACGCTGGTGGCGAAGGACACCGTGCCTGCGAGCCGGCCCTGACCTCGACTCCACGCCCCGGTGATCCGAAGCTGGAACCTCGCAGGAGCCGCGCGATCACCACTCGTGCGACTGAGCGCTCCGTTCAGAGGTCCGCCCCGGGTCAGGATGGTCAACCAGCGGCTACGGTCCAGCTGTTGGCAGGCGTCACTGACTGTTGCTCGCCGTGCCGGCCGGTGCGCTCCCGGTGCAGCCTTCTGCTGCGCCGGTCACCGGCGCCTCATCGCCCGGTGAGGGAATCGACTGTGCCGAGGTCTCGGCGCATCACGTTGCGGAGCTCGATCACTGCCGCGTCGAACCTGTCCTCAAGGTCTCCGTAAGCCGGGCTGTCGACCGTGGATCCTGCCACGAGCAGGTCTCGTGTATCCCTCAGGACCACGAACGCGGAGCGAGCGGCATCCACCACCTCTTGTGGTGCCACGATGGCCAGCTGGTGGCGGATCTCGTACGCCCCAGGTGCCAGGAACAGCTCACGCACCCTTTGAGAGCGCTCCTCCGCGGGGATGTCCATCTGCGCACACTCGTTGAGGGCCGTTCGTATCCGCGAGAGCGCGGCGGTGTAGTCGCCGTACATCTGCCTCCGCAGGTCGAGATGCTGGCCGTCCCGCTCCCTGCGCCACCTGAACCGATCGGTGAACAGTGTCGATCCCACCCCGATCACCGCACCAAGTGCCGTGCTGACTGGCGATATCCACTCCATGCCAGGGGAGATGAGAACACTGGGAGACCATGGCGACGCTGTCTCCGGCCGTGTTCTCGCAGACGCCCGTGAGCCGGTCGGCCTCAACTGAATTCCGGTCTTTTCCCGACCTCACGCCTGACGCCGTGCTCCGGTGGCTCCTCCAACTCCGGCATTCCCGCCCGGCAGTTCCCACTTTCCGTCGCCCGCCCGGCGGATCGCCAGGAGCCGCCCGCCTTCCCCGCCGGGGCACCCAGCTCGATTTCCGCCCTATACGCCCTATACGCCCCCCCCGCGCCTTCGGCGGCGGGACCGGCATTACGGAACCTCATCGCCGAACGCCCCATCGCGTTCGGCAAGGTCGGCAGCCACGTCAGCATCAAGGAAAGCGTCCTGATGACGTGATGGCGTGCGTCGAGGGCACCACCGTCCGGCCCGTCCGGCCCGTCCGCCATCGTCGCTCCCGCTACCGACGGGCCGCCTGTGGGGGAACGCGGAGGGAAGCCGCCGGCGCTTCGGTGCTGTGCTCCACCGGGGCCGCCACGAACGTAGCCAAGTCGTACGCGGGCCCCCGGTACGACGGCAGGGCCCGGACCGTGCGTGACGGTCCGGGCCCTGCCCCGCGTGGTGCCGCCCTGCGGCGGCGGCGCGTCAGCTCTGTGCGGTGTCGTCGCCCGTCTGCCCGGTGCCCTCGGGCGCGCCTGCCTTCTCGCGCATCTTGCGCACCAGCTCCGCCTTCCGGTCGCTGGCACCCTGACGGTCGAGGTTGCGGTGCGGACCGTTGTTCTGCCGTTCGGCGCGGGACAGCCGCTTGCGCTGGCCGCCGCCCATGCCCACGGGGTTGTTGATGTTCTTGCTCACGGTCATGGGTTCTCCCGGGATGATGTGAAGTGATCTACGGATTCATCGGTGGGGGACGGGCGCGGCGACATCGAGGGACGTCAGCAGGGGCCCATCACGCTCTCACTCGTAAATCGGCGTCTGGAAGAACATGACAAAGACGTTACCCGGTTCCGCCGACCCCGCACGCCAGGCCTTTCGCCGCCCCGGCGCCGGCCGGGCTTTCGGCGAGCGCCCGGGTCAGGCGTTCCCCTCCGGGAACCTCACCTCCGTCGGCACCCGTCGGCACCCGCTGGCACCCGTCGGCATCCGCCGATGGTCGCCGCGCGCCCGGCGCGGGTCCAGACGGACGCTACCGGGCAGCCGCAGCCGCAGGTGTGGTCAGTGGTCGCGAGCACACCGACGGCATGAGCACCAGATCCGTGGAACCCGTCGTACACCTACGCGACAGCCGGCCCATCGGCCCACCCGTCACGAAATTTCAAGGTCGAGCCTCGGTAAAGGCAGTGACGGCACACGAATGGCACGCGCCAAAGAGGTCCGGACAACAAACGGCGACTGGGTGGCCAACCCCTGGCTCACCCCGCAGGGCCCGTCGTACGACCGTTTGGTGAAGTCGGCGTGGGCGGTCCTCGCGGAGATGCCGACCATGCCGCAGTCGCCTTCCACGCCGAGTTCTGGATTACGCCCGACGACCGGCCGGCTTTCTGCGGGACAGCTGGCCGCACCGGCGGTGGAACGATCAGCTCGATGGTTCGGCACGCGTTGGGGATCAACCTGGACGAGGAGTGGTTGTACGCGGAATGCGGCCGGCCCTCGACGCTCGGGACCACCGCATACCGGCTCACTGGGGCGCTCCGCATCCCACCACGGAAGGGTGTTCTTGGAAGAGATACCGGCGCTCGTTACCGGCACCGGGCGGTCCGGTGCGCCCGCGAGGCGACGCTGACAGGGGAGGTCGGTCCGGAGTTCCGCGACGGGGTCTAGCCCGGCCTGTTCCTGGCCGGGTTCGTGGTCGACGGCGACACGGAGGAGGATATGGCGGCCAACCCCGAACCTGTGGCGGCCTGGTTCCCCGACAACACCCGGTGGCGGACCGCCGATTCCTCCGGAGGTACAGCGTGAGCGCGACAACACCCACCACCACCGCTCCTGCCGTCGGACTGCCCGGCCCGCTGGTCGGCGCCGACTGGGTGGCCGCACGGCGGGGGAAGGGCCTGGTCCTCTTCGACGCCTCGGTCGGCGCCCACCGGGGCGCGGCCGCGCGCATTCCGGGGGCCCGGCCGTTCGACCTCGACGGCGACCTGTCCGACCACACCTCCGCCGCGCCCCACACCATGCCCGGTGCCCGGGAGTTCATGGAGGTGCTGCGCGCGCTCGGACTGAACGACACCGACACGGTCGTCGTCTACGACGCACAGGGCGTCTACTCCAGCGCACGGGCCTGGTGGATGCTGCGCGCCATGGGCTTCGACCGGGCCGCCGTGCTCGACGGCGGCCTGCCCGCCTGGACCGGGGGCGGCCACCCGGTCGAACCCGTGCCCGCCGCGTACGACGGTCCGCGAGGCGACTTCACCGCTCGGCCCCGGCCCGGCCTGATCGTTGACGCGGAAGCCGTCACCGTGGCCCTCGCCGACCCGGCCGCCGCCGTTCTGGACGCACGCACCCGCGAGCGGTACGCCGGGACCGCTCCCGAGCCGCGGCCGGGCCTGCGAAGCGGCCACATGCCCGGCTCTGCCAGCCTGCCCTTCGGGGAACTCCTGGCCGACGGATTCGTATTGCGTCCGGTGAACGAGTTGCGCGCGGCCTTCGACGCCGCGGCCGGGGGCCGTGAGCGGCTGCGCTTCAGCTGTGGCTCCGGAGTCACCGCCTGCGTACTTGCGCTCGGGGCGGCTCTGGCCGGGTACCGCGACCTGGCCGTGTACGACGGCTCGTGGAGCGAGTGGGGTCTGCCGTCCGGCCGGCAGGTGGCCACCGGCGAGAGCCAGCCTCTGTGACCAGGGGCGGACGTCGAGGTGGCGGGCTCACCGCGAAATGGCGGACGTTCAGCGGCCTGCCGCCCGGCCTCAAGGCCTGACCGGCCCTTTTCCGTCGTCGCTCTCGGCAGCTGCATGGTCACCCCGTTCATGGGAGTGCTCATGGCCAAGGCTGTCGGGCCGAGGTGAGAAGGGCGGTCGCCAGCCGCCCTGGTACGTGTGGCCGGGCGGGGGGCCAGGATTCGGTCCCGCCCGGACAGGGCCACTGGCGGCCCGCCCATTCACACTCCGGGATCGCGCCTTCCCAGTCATCGGTGCACCGGTCGGCCCAGGCACGGCCCACCATGACTGGCCTGGTCACCACGCCGTCGGCGGCCTCCTGCACCCGCACCACCAGGCCGAGCCCGTTGACTCCAGGGTTCCCCCGCGGACCGTAGGACACGTCGAGCACCCCACACTCGTGAGCGTGCGAGAGGAAGTGGTTCGACACCGGTCCGTTCGAGGAGGTCGCCGACGTCCTCGCCACCTCCTACCTGGAACGCTCCCGGCACCCCCGTACTGACCCGGGCCGAGTGCCGGGCCGGCGCCATCACCTCTCGACTCCTTCACGTTCTCGCTCTCATCGGCAGCGGGGCGCTGGTCCCCTTGTGGTCCACCCCCGGCCTGGCTCTGCCCGCTCCGGACGCGGCCACCGACGTCGCTGTAAGCCTGCGCGACGGCATCCAGGCCGCTATCGAGATCCGCCGCCAACTCCTCAAGGGAAGCCCCGACCTCCGCGCCCTCTACAAGGTCGCCGCGCTGCTCGCGAAGATCCAGCTCCGCCTCAGTGGGATCGAGTGCCCCTCCGACAGCGACGCCCTCGCCGTCCTCCTCGACGCCACGCGGCAGGACACGAGCCTGATCACCACCGCCCGCACCGAGCCGCTCGCTGCCGAAGCGCTCGCACTCCGCGTTCTCCGGGCTTGGCTGGACACCCTCCCTGGGGAGACGCGGTGAGCGCGAACGTCCGGCGGTCCATGGCAGCAACGGGTGTCTTCCACAAGCCGGTGGCGACCCGGGAGCGGGCCGAAGCCGAGGCGAAGGGATGGGTGCGGCTCGCCTCCCGCATCGCGGTTCCGGCCCTTCACGGACAGATCGCGATACCGGGCAGGCAACTCCTCGTCTACGAGGATGTCTTCGCCACCGGCCGGTGTGAGCTGCTCATGGGCGACGTGATCGCCCTCGCCGACCGCGAACCGACCGTCCAGCCCCGCCTGGACCGCCTCGTGGACGGCGTCTGCACCGACCTGCGGGCAGCGGCTGAGGAGACCGGGAAGAGCGTGCCGCTGGCCGAGTGCGTCCCGGACCTCTATCTCGACCGCATCCGCCCCGGTGGCCGGCTGGACCGCTGGTACCTGCGCCGTGGCCTGCCGCTCGCCCTGCCTCAAACCGATACGACCCTCACCCTCCGGGAGCTGGCGGACTTCACCCTCACTGCCAACGGCAGACCGCTGACGTTGAACGTGGCCGACACCATCGACAACCTCCGCCATGCCCTGGCTCCCGACCGCCGCAGGTTCGCCGGCCTGACGCAGGGCGACCCTACGGAACCGAACATCGCCGACCCGCTGTGCTGGCTCGACTTCGAGTTCGCCGGGCGCAACACCGTCGCGGGCGAGGCCGCCAACCTGCTCTGGTACCTGATGGCCCTGGGCGGCTGGCTCGTCCCCCACTACCAGCCCGACGTGTACGCCCGCACCCTCCGCCTCGCCCTGTCGCCCCTGACCGCCCGCGCATCGAGCACCTGGAACTGCACCGGAGCAGTCGCCACATTGACGTCCGGTACTCCTGGAACACCGGCCCCGGCCGCGCTGCGGCCATCACCCGTGCCCTGGACGGCCTTCGCAGGGAGAACGGCTGCGGCCTGGAGGAGATCCGTGCCTTTCTCGCCCTGCGCGTCCTCGGCGTCATCCCTCCCTCCCGGCTCACCGGACACGACCTCCTGCTCGTCCTGATCAAACTCGCCGAGAGCCAGGACCCGCACACGACGCTCGACACCTTCTTCACCACCACACCGGCCCCTCACCCCCACCCCGGCGAACGGAGCAGCAATGTCCCTGCCCCTTCTCGAGACTCCTCTCCAGACCCGGCCGCTCCAGGGGCGCACCGCCCTCGTCACCGGCGGGGCCACCGGCATCGGCGCCGAGATCGGACGGGCCCTCGCCACCGCCGGAGCAACCGTCGCGGTCAACCACCTCGGCCAGGACCCCGACGCCCACGCCCTCCTCGCAGCCTTCGAGCGTGCGGACAGCCCCGGGGTCGCGGTGAACGCCGACCTGACTGATCCGGGCAGCGTCCAGACAATGGCCGGCCTCGTCCGCGCCGAGATCGGACCCGTCGACATCCTGGTGAACAACGCCGGCTCCTACCCCCGCGTTGCCTGGCAGGACACCGACGAGACCGCCTGGAACTACTCCCTCGACGTGAACCTCACCACTCACTACCGCGCCTGCCACGTGCTCACCCCCGGCATGATCGAACGCCGCTGGGGCCGGATCGTGAACATCGGCAAGTGTCAACGCCCGCGCCGGCCGGACGAACCTCGTCGCGTACAGCACCGCGAAGGCAGGGCTGCTGGGACTGACCCGCTCCCTCGCCCGCGAACTGGGCCCGTACGGGATCTGCGTCAACACCGTCATGCCCGGGGCCATCCAGGTCGAGGCCGAGAACACCCTCCCCGTCCAGCACCGTGCGCGGCCGGAGGACCAGATCAAGCGCCAGTGTGTTCCGCGCCGTGGACGGCCCGAGGATGTCGCGGCCCTGGTGGCGTTTCTCGTGGGCCCCTCCGCCTCGTTCATCACGGGGCAGTCCGTCCACGTCGACGGCGGCTGGCTGCTGCACTGAGAACACCAACAAGCAAGGAGACAAACCGAAATGATGGAACGAGTCCGCGCCGTCCTCGTCACCGCAGACGACACGGTGCTGGTCATCCGCCGTACCCGGCCCGGCATCCCCGAATACTGGGTCCTGCCCGGTGGCGGCGTCGAACCCAGCGACGCGTCCCGGGAGGCCGCCCTCCACCGGGAGATCCACGAGGAAATCACGGGGAAAGCCGACATCATCCGCCTCCTCCACACGATGGAGTCCGACGACGAGCGCCAGATCTTCTACCTCGCCCGCATCTCGACCTGGTCCTTCGACGACCGCACCGGTCCCGAGTTCAGCGCCGAAGGCCGCGGTGAATACGCGCTGGAGGAGATTCCGCTGACCATGGCGGGGCTCGACGGCATCGACCTCAAGCCCGAGGAAATCGCCCACGTCCTACGGGGAGCCATCAGTGCCGGAAGCCTCGGAGCCTCGTAGTCGAGGCATCGCTCTGAGCCTTTGACGTGTAAGGGCGCAGAGCATCCCGACCGCGCATGTGACGCAGGCCACGTGAGATGAATGGTGAGAAGGAGGGCGGTGGTGGCGGTGCTCTTGTCGGCGGGGCCACCCTGCGTGTCATTAGTGCAGGCCGGAAGGGCTCTTGTGCCACGCGAATGGCACGCACCATTCAGGAGGTCTGAGGGATGTCCCACGGGGAGAGAGGACGCCCCGTCTCTCAGCGGATGAGTGAGCGGCCTGTGGGCGTCAGCCGGAGGAGCCGGGGAGCTGCGGCCTGCGCTCGCTCGATGCCCGGAAGTATCTCGTCCCGTACGAGGGGATGGTCCATCGCCTCGGCGATGTGGCGACGGTGAGCGTCCTCGTCCGCGTAAGAGGTGAAGACCGAGACGATGTTCTCCCCGGTGCGGACCGGGAGCCGGGGGAATGTGTTGTCCGCCGGCTCGGTCGCGAGTACGGCGAGGGGCGCGGGCCCCGTCTCCCGCAGCGCCGGGACGAGACCGTTGTGGATCAGTGCGGCGCCGTCCTGGTGGCCCGGAGGGGAGTGCCACAAGGCAGCGGCCACGAACCGATCCGGGGCCGCGGCGCCTTCCTGCGGCCGTTCGGACGGGGACACTGCGAAGCCGCTCCGGGCCACCAGGGGCCGCAGCAACAGGACATCGTCGGAATCGGCCATGGTGGCGTTGGCCTGAGGGCCGTGCTTGGTCCAGACCGGCCCGTCGTAGAAGGCCGACAGAGCCTCCCGCCGGGCCTCCATGTCCGTGAAGCCGCGCAGCCAGATGAAACGGTCTGGATCGTCGAGGTCCCGGAACTGACCGAGGACGATCATCCCGGTCTCCTCCTGGGTTTCGACGAACTCCCGGTCGAACAGGTCGATGAGCTCGTCCCGGCGGCCGGGGCGCAGGGTGTACTGGCGAAGCTCGATTACAGCAGGGTGGCCGACAGGGTCGGTTCTGGGCACAGCGGACTCCTCGTTCGCGTTCTTCGGGCCGTGTGGACCGACCTGGACCGACGGTAGGGCCCATGTGTGCCAGAACCTGTCAGTGTTCTGGAGCAGAATCCTCGTATGACTGCCGACCGGTTGCTGTCGATGCTGTTGCTGCTCCAGACCCGCGGTCGCATGTCGGCGCGGCGGCTTGCCGATGAACTCGGGGTCTCCGTGCGTACCGCCTACCGCGATCTTGATCGCCTGCAGGCCTCCGGGGTCCCGGTCTACGCCGAGCAGGGCCGCACCGGCGGCTATCAGCTGCTCGACGGCTACCACACTCACCTCACCGGGATGAGTGAGAGCGAGGCCAGGGTGCTGTTCCTCGCCGGGCTGCCCACGCCCGCCGCCGACCTGGGGCTGGCCGCGGAAGTGGCGGCAGCGAGACTGAAGTTGCTGGCCGCTCTGCCGACAGCCCTGCGCGAAGAGGCGACGCGCACCGACGCGGTGTTCCACCTGGACGCTCCGGGCTGGTACCGGGAAGCCGAGGCGACTCCGTACCTGCCCCTGCTCGTGGACGCGGTGTTCAGCCGGCGTGCGGTGGACGTCCGATACCGCCGTTGGCGCGAACCGCAGGAGGTGGACCGTCGGCTGCATCCCTACGGCCTGGTGCTCAAGTCGGGTACCTGGTACCTCGTGGCTGCGGTCAACGGCAGGACCGCCACCTTCCGGATCACTCAGGTCCTCGACGCGATGTTGAGCGACGAGCGCTTCGAACGGCCGGAGGGCTTCGTCCTGGGTGATTACTGGTCGTCCTACTTGGACGACTTCCAAGCGCGGCGCTATACGGGTACTGCCACCATCAGGCTGTCTCCGAGGGGGCGCGAGCGGCTGGCTGCCAACGTTCCCCCTGAGGTGGTGCGGGCATTCGACGCTACCGCAACCGCGGTTGGCGGTGACGGCTGGACCGAGGCCGTCATCCCGACCGAGAGCACTGAGCATGCCTGTGGCGAGCTGCTGCGGCTCGGCATCGATGTCGAGGTCATCGCGCCGGACGAACTGCGCCGGGTCATGGCTGAGGCCGTGTGCGTACTCGCTCGGACTTACGGACACAGCTGACCGGGCGGGTCAGGGGCGTCTTGGCGACGTGGTGCGGACGTGGTGCGCGACGTCTGAATTGGTCTGGACAACACAAGGCCCGGCTCTGGGGCGATGTCCCCGACCGGGCTTGAGGTCCTGGAGCGGGTGACGAGAATCGAACTCGCGCTCTGAGCTTGGGAATCACCCGGTACTTGGTCCCGTGTATAGCGTCTGACCTGTGGGAACGCGCACCGGTGACATCGTCCAGGCTGCTCCGTCGGCACCCTTGGTGACCGCTGTTTACCGCCGCTTCTGGCACGCTGTGGCACGGCCTCCCGTACGTGCGACCGCTCGGACGAAGCTGCCCGGTCCGGGCTGCGTGGCCGATGATGATTGCCGAGTGAGCACCATCAGAATGCGGCTGTTCGGACGCAGCAGGCCAGCTCTCGGGGCGCCCTGGTGCGGTGTGTCCAGTCGCTACCACGTGGTCAGGTCGACTACGTGGACACAGTGGGGGTCGGATGCGTCTGTCACCCAGCGTTCCTCTTCGCCGATGAGCGAGGGCAGGGCGGCCAGCAGGGCGGTCAACGCGCCGGTGAGCTGTACGTCGGCCGCGATCAGGCCGTCGGCCCTCTCGACTGCGAGGTAGAGGCGCATGGTGTCCTGGCCGGTGAAGAGGAACCCGCAGAGTGCTGGGCTGGGCGGGGTCTCGACGAACGGCCAGGCCAGCGTGCGCAGCACGCGCAGCGCTTGATCCGTGCTGGTCGCGTCGGCGGGGTCGAGGACGGTGGTATCCACCGGGACCAGGGGCATGCCCATCACGGTCGCGTCCGTGTGGGGGAGAGGGCCGGATGTGAGCGTGCGTGTCCAGCCAAGTACCAGTGGGGCGGTCACCGGCTCCTCGTCCTCGTCCGACAACGGGACTTCATAGGCGACCAGTTCGTGTGGCGCCACTGTGCCGGCGGCTCCGGTTACGACCCGAACCGCATCCCGCGCCGGCAGCACACCGCGCAGGAAGGTCCCCCTGGCAAGGGGCATCGCTGTGTAGTCGAGGAGGAAGCGCGTGATGTATGCCTGCTGCTCGACCGTTTCCCCGGCGGGGTTGTTCACTCGTTGATCCAGTCCGGGCACCTGTTCATGCCCTTGCAGTAGGCCGTGATGACACCGATCTTCTTGCCCCTGCCCGCGTCGTACTCACCATCGGACGTGCGGCGGGCGTATTGCACGATGACCACGATCGTGACCAGCTTGGTCTGGTTGCGGGCGACCCCGTAGTACTCGAGTCTGCCTCCGTTCTTCTTGTCGACCCTCCCGGCCAGAGCTGCGTCGACCACCCGGCACCTCTTGATGTTGTGTTTGCCGGAGAAGTGGTTCCAGCCGAGATCGGCGTTGCCGTAACGCGTAGGGATCACCCGTCCCTCGGGGTCGGTCTCCTCACACTTCACGCTCTTGTTCCAGTGCTGCGCCGCTGACGCCTCGCCCACGGGGGCGCCTGCGAGGCAGGCGCTCGCGACAACTGCGGTGAGAATCTTGATCATCTTCATGACCGGACCGTGCCACCCCACCGCACGGCATAGTCCTTCCCCACGGTCAGAATCGTTTCTCTTCCCCTGGACGGATGAGGTCTGATGGACAGCCGAGTGAACATGTCCGGGTCCGTCGCAGTGTCATCAGCTGCCTGGCGATGCTGACGGACAGGTCATCAGGGGCGGCAGTGGTTGGTACCTCCTGGACACCGAGACCCGGACGCGGGACCACGCCAGAAGTGTTCCGACTGTCGGGTTCCGGCACGGCGCGGCGCGGCGCGGCATAGCGAGGAGAGCGACGTGCGTGAGAGGCGTCTGTCCGTCCCGGAAGTGGCTGAGCTCCTGGGTATGGCCGAGCGCTTCCCTCGGCGGCTTGTGGGGGTCTCTGAGCCGCCGAAAGAGGGGCAAGGTGGTGCGTAGGTGGTGCGCGATGCTTGGACCGGTCCAGGCAGCAAAGAAGCCCCGGGTCGTCGGCCTGGGGCTTCTTCATGGAGCGGGTGACGAGAATCGAACTCGCGCTCTGAGCTTGGGAATCACCGCCGCCCACCTCGATCGTATGAGGTCTGACCTGCGGAAACATGCCCTGGCGACCTCATCTCGCAGGCTCGTGGACACCGGTGTCGACCGCTGTTATCCGCTGCTGAGGGCACGGATGGGGCACGTTTCTGCCCGATGCCTTGCCGATGTCGGGCGCCCGGTCAGGTCCTCCCCGGTGCTGGCGGTTTCCGCGACTAGCCTCCGCATCATGCTGCGTATCGTCGACACCCGTACCGGCGGCCTCGTGGAGATTCCCTCCGTACGCCGTCATCTGCTGAGCATCTGCGTCCACCTGTTGGCCGGCGACGTCGGGTTCGGCCTGGGGGACCTGCGGGCGCTCCTGGTCGGTGACGTACTGGCGCGCACAGCGGAGCTGCACGGCCTGCAGTCCCGTACGTCCCTCACCACGCCGGACCTGCCGCCCGAGCAGGCCGAGGCACTTGAGCGCGCCATGTCCGCTCTCGGCGTCCACCCGCCCGCCACCGTCGATGTTCACCATCTGAACGGAACGCTCTGCGCCGCTGCCGACGTACACGTCCACGCGTACGGGACCGCGGCACAGGACGCGGTCGGCGGGGTCCTCATCGAGGTGAGCCCGGTTCGGGGCGCCCAGGACCGTGCCCACCTCCTGGACGCCGCCGCCCCGGAGGGGACCGATCCACTGGCCGTGAGGTTGCTGATGCTCGGCCACGCCTACCGCACGCCGGTCACGGTCACCGGTACGGCGCTCGAAGGGGCCCGGCGGACGCTGGGGGACTGGCGGCAGCTGGTGGCCGACTGGGCACAGGAGCCGTCCCGGCCGATCCCTGCCGATGTGCTGCGGCACGCCCATGACGTGCTGGCGGACGATCTCGGCGTCCCCGCCGTCCTGGACGCGCTGGTCACCGTGGCGAGGCGCGCCGACGTACCGGCCGGTGCCAAGTTCGAGACGTTCGCCTTCCTCGACCGCGTCCTCGGACTGGACCTCGCGCGCGAGGTGGGTCACCAGCACTGGGCGGCGACATGACGTCGGGTGCGCGGGCCTCGTGGCGGCGGTCGTCACAACGGCCCCAGCGCATTCACTCCGCCGAGGCCGCCCTTCCGGATCGCCACACGTGAGCGTGCTCGATCCACTTCAATTCTACGACCGCGGGCCGGACAGGACGAGAGGGAGAGCGGGCCCGTGGGCGGTCCGGCTCAGCCGCGTTCTTCCTCCTCGGCCTCCATGCGCCGGATTCCCTGGTGGGTGAGGGAGACCATCGCGGGGGTGTTGCCCGGTTCCCAGTCGACGGTGATCAGTTCCTCGCCGGCGAGGTAGGTGCAGGCGGCGGCCAGGTCCTCCTCCGGAATGCGAAGGTCGTTCCGCAGCTTCCGCCCCGGGATTCCCAGGAGACGGTTGCCTTCGGTGGCTTCGTAGAGGGCGGCCAGGACCCGTTCGCGGTAGACCTGTCGCTCGCGGAGTGTCGCCATGACCGAGTCCTTTCATGCGGGTGAGGAGCGGCAGGCGCTCCTCACACCTCGTCGACGTGGGTGCCGGTGCGAGAGGACGGTCCGCTGGTGGCGAGCCAGGAGAGGGCGGGTTCCGCGCCTGATCCGGTGTCGACGGTGAGGTGGAGCCGTGTGCCGCCTTCGGGCCCGGGGTAGCTGCGCTGTTCCGGCCCGGCGAAGGAGCGGCGGATCACTTGGGCGACCGCGCGGGCGGCTTCGGGGGTGGCGGCGACGATACGGATCTCGGCGTGTCCGGCCGAGGGCAGGGTCGTGGTGTCGGTGGGGTACAAGGTGCCTGGTCCCTTCGGAGGGCGAGCGAGGGGCCGGCGGGTGGGTTGTCCCGGGTGTCGGGTGCCCCACCCGCGGCCTTCGGCCGGAGGAATGGTCTGGGGTGGTCAGGGCCAGGTGCCCGTGAGCCTGCGGCGGGAGGCTTGCCCTGCCGAGGTGTCTTGCTCCGTCGGCGTGGGGTGGCTGTGGCCGGGCGGCCGGCGAATGGCCGGGAAGGGGTCGCCGAAGTGGTGGGCCGCGATGCGGGCGTCGTGCTGGGCGTTGAGCCGGTGGATCAGGCGCGTGCCGAGCGCGATCAGCAGGGCGATGACGGCGATCGTGATCAGGGTTTCCATGGGGTCACCTCCGCAGGTGCCTCGGCATGGGGATCATCCGCGCGCCGATGAGTGGGTGCCGCAGGGGCGCCGGGGGCGGCCCCGCCATCGGCCTCCCAGCCGTCCTCGCTGCTGCGGGCGTCCCGCATACGGCGGCCGGTCTCGACCTCGTCGGACATCAGGGCACCGGCGGCCAGGACGCTGCCGGGGATCGCTGCGGCGGCCATGAGCCGGGCGGCTGCGGCGGGTTCGGTGTCGGGCGGAATCACCAGCAGGTCGCAGCGGCCGACGGTGTAGGAGAGCAGGATCATCTTGTCGGGATCCTGTTCGGTGAACCAGCCGACGTGCACGGTGTGCCCGGTGACGGCGACCTTGTGCGGGACGACGGGCCAGCGGGTGGGGTTCACCGCGACGCGCGTGATGCGTCCGAAGTGCTCCTCCAGTGCGTCGACCAGAGGCGGAAGTTCGGCGGCCAGGTCATGCGAACGAGGCCACCAAGCGCCGTCCAAGAGGCCGGCGAGTGTGGTCTTCGGTGTCAGCGACAGGCGCGCAGAAAGGGCGGGTGCGAGAGTGGTGGTCATGATCGCGGACCCGTCTCCGGGCCGCCCTGCAGGGCGGCCCAGTGTCATGATCGCCGGAAACGACGTCCGCGTGGGAGCGGGTGCTCGACTTACTCCCGGTACTTTCAGCGTACTCCGCCCAGCGGTCGGACGAGCCACTCTTACCAGGTGATTTCCCGCCGGGCACGCCGTCCGGCCGATGGTCACGGGTATGACCGCAGGCCCGCGGAGTACCGTGTGACCACGGCGGTATCTCGCCGGCCATGAGGCGTCGGCAGCCCCGCGCAGGCAGGCGGACCACCATGGCCGAATCCGATACCCCCACCCCTCCCCAGCTCCTTCCGGACGAGATCCACCGAGCGGTGAATCCCGGCACGGCCCTGCTCCGACTGCGGACGACCCACTCCCGCGAAGGCGTCCTCGACGGCGCCTGGTGGCCCCGCTCCCGTGCCGTCGGGACCGAGCTGCCCGCCCTGGTCCGGGCGCTCACCACGCACCTCGGCCCCGTCACGCGCGTCGGCCGGGACACGGACGCCTGGGAGGAGGTCCCGGCTCGTGTGGTCGTCGACGACCGGGTCGTGCACCTCGACTCCTTCCCCGTCGGAGACGCCACCGTCCTCATCACCCGTGGCGACACTGACCACTTCGCCCTTCTGGTGGTGCCCCCGGACACGACACCCGACGCGGCACGTGATGCCATGGCCCGTGCGGTCGACGCCCGTAACGTCACCCGGGCCGCCGAGATCCTTGTCGCCACGCATCCCGAACCGGTGACACACCGCCCGGAGCCGGCGTGATCCGTACGGCGAAGCTCCTGCCGCCCTGCATGCCGCCTCACCGGCACCTCACGGCACGGCCCTCCGTCACCCGCGCCACTCGACCAGGACCAGCGTGGCGTCGTCCGAAGTGGCGTTGCCCCGTGCCCGCTTGAGGGTGTGCGAGAGGTCCCGTACCACCGCGCGGACCTCTCGGTCCGCCCGCTCCAGTTGGTTCACCCAGTCGATCAGCTGGTCCTCGCCGAACTCCTCCTGTCCGCTCGCGTGTTCCTCGATCAGCCCGTCGGTGAAGCAGAGGACGCGATCCCCCGGTTCGAGCGTCACGGCGCTGACCTGCGGCTGCGCCCCTCCGAAGCCGACCGGCAGGGTCGTGGGGCTGTCCAGACGTCCTACGACGTGGTGTTTGCGGATCAGAATGGGGGCGGGGTGTCCGGCGTTGACCCACTGGAGGCGGCCGGTGTTCGTGTCCAGCCGCATCATCTGCGCGGTCACGAAGTGGTCGGGTGCGAACTGCTCGTCCACGGCCCGGTCCATGAAGAGGTAGATCTCGGACAGCTCGATGCTGATCCGGCGGGCGTGCCGGTAGGCGCCGATGGCCACGGTGGCCATCGTGGCCGCGTCCAGACCGTGACCCATGGCATCGATCACGGCGAGGTGGAAGGTGTCCCCGTTCAGGGCGTAGTCGAAGCTGTCGCCCGCCACGTCGTACGCGGGCTCCAGCACGCCGGCGACGGTGACGCGCGGCGTCACCATCGTCAGCGGTGGCAGCAGCGACCACTGGATCTCGGCGGCGACGCTCATCGGTTCGGTGCGACGGGTCCGGAAGAAGAGATCGGTATGGCCGTTCTTGGTCTGCAACATGTCGGCGATCAGACCGGCGATCCTGCGCAGCAGGCGGCGGTCGTCGTCATCGACGGCGTCCAGCGTGACGGCCAGAACGCCCGCCTGGTCGCCCCCGTCCAGCAACGGCAGGAGGACCCGCACGCCGTCGGCCAGCACGAGTTCGACCGGGCGCGAGGTGAGGAAACACCGGCCGGCCTCGGAGCCGTCGATGAGCTGCGGTTCCCCGCCCGCCAGCCCTTCGCCCGGCAGGGGGACCAGCCGCTGCTGCCCGTAGTCCTGGAGCAGGATCTGCGGATCCCGTCCCCCCAGCCGCGCCACCGTGTCGGCGAGCACCGGCCCGACCCGATGCGGCGGCAGCTCGTGGGCCCGGTCCAGGAGCCCGCCCAGCAACCCCTCTCCGAAGCTCTCCGGGCGATCCGGATCCCCGGCCGATCGGACTGTCATCCCGCTCCCTTCCGCAGGGCGACGGACGGGCTGCGCAGCGTCTGCGCTGCTGTCCGGCCGTACCGGGCTGACGCAGGCCGGTGTCAGTCGGTGTCTGGCAGACACGGGGCCGGGCCCGTTGGCGGCGGTCTCGCCATCAGGATGCGCCTCGGCGGCAGGGCACGCCACACGGCCAAAGGCCAAGCCGGAAGCCGCCCGCCCCGGCCTCGCTCGCGATTCGCCATCTGGATCAAGCCTCACGCTGGCCAGCGCGTTTTAAGGGCTGTCCCTTAGAGCGACCGGCAAATGGTGGGCGGGGCTGCCCAGCCGGGCCCGAACGCAAGGCAGGCACGAGCCTGAGTGATCATGGAGTTCTTGACGCTCAGT